>JBMOLB010000005.1:0-971456 GCA_049323035.1 Patescibacteria group bacterium
CTCCACCGTTACCTCCGTACCAGGTTGAATATGTCGCACCTCCCTGCCATCCCCGGGCCGCCGAGTGGAGTATCCCTCCACCCGCAACCGAAACCGTTCCGGTTGCCCTGAAGAACATGACGCCACCTTTCGTGCTATTGTAGGCACTTGGCGCGAAGTTTCCTGCGGCACCGATTGTAACGTTTGTGTAGTTTGGTACCCTTTGGAGCATTACCCTTTGAGTTCCATTTGTGGTGCCGATTCCGGAGTCGTCGCTAACACCTCCGCCGTAATACTTTGTCTTGGCGGTTTTGAAATATATGCGGCTGCCGGTTACGCTCTGAACTCTTAACGTTTCCCAGTTTCCGAGGTTCGGATTGGTCGAGGTCCAGGAACCCTGGAGGTTGATTATCAGGACTTCGTCGTCGACATTTATGCAGGATGGATAAGACGGGGAAGTTGTCAGGTCGACATATGTTCCGTCTCCGGCGAATGCGGACACGGAATAATTTACCGCGTCACCTCCGTCGGCGCAGCTTCTTCCGGCAATTGCATTTTGAGTGTTTATATTGGTAGTTCCGGCTATCGATATCGCTCCATCGTTTCCGGTTCCGAAGTTCCCTTGATTGCGGTTCAAAGTCACGGACGTTACTTTTTGCTTCTGGGTAAATTCGGGATTGAACTCGTTATTAAGCGCGCGTTTAACGGTCGTTGTGAAATTGGAAATGCTTTTCCAAAGGTTGGTGAGCGTGTCCTTTACCCAGCCGGTCAGGGATATGTCGAAAGTGCTTTGGTTATGGGCAATTTCGATATACGACTGGTTAGTGATATTCGCGGCCGTTGAGGTATATTTGGTCATGTCAAGGGCGATCCTGTGCCAGGCGGCATCCTGCCCGAAAAGGTAAAGGTCACCGGTTGACAAGTGGTGCGGGTCGTCCTTATTTATTCCGCTGTTGTCGACCGTGCCGACGTCGAAATATATCGTACCGGCAATGGTCGTTGCGGCGCTTTGTATTCCGTAAAGGGTAACGCTTCCTTCGTTGTTTATGGTGAACCGGCTGACGCCCGAAGCCGAGGCGGTGAAAATCGCCTGATCGCCAAGTTCGTCGAGGATTGTCAGGGCCTTTCCGGGGACGAATCCCTTGACGTCAAGTTTCCCGGTCGGTGTCTGGTTGCCGACACCAACTTTCCCAGAGTCGTATGCCAGCAAGGCGCCTCCGGTGACTTTCAGGGAATATCCGCCGAAATTGGTGGTTCCGGCCGGGTCGATGCCGTAGTTGGGATTGTCATTATCTACATAGTAGTTGGCGCCGACGACTCCTGAGACGTCGAGTTTGTAGCTTGGCGAAACGTTGCCCATTCCTACATTTCCCTTGTCATTCACATACAAAGCCGGATATGTGTCGCCCGATTGTCCGTAGACGTAGAACCGGCTTCCGGTCGTTGGGGAGACCGAGTAGGCGGTTGGGGCTGTTGAAAGCCCTGAATACGTAATAGAGAACCTTACCCAGTATTTGGTCTGGCCATTGATCGCCGTGGTTGTCCAGTTTGACGGCGCCGTAAACGTGATGCTTCCGTCTTGGGTCATGGCCGACGTGTTGTCAGTAACCGTCAAGGCGCTCCAAGATCCGTTGTAGTATTGGGTTGCCAATACCGGCGCCGTCCCGGTCAGAGGAGCGGCAAAATCAAAATAGACGGTCGCAAACTTATGATCCAAGCCGACATAGAATTCATCGTTGTTATCGGCTAAGACCGTAAAAGGTGTGCCGGCGATCGTCTTGGCTTCAGCTGAATTATCGGTATATACGCCCGATCCGCAGTTGGCGGTGGCGCCGTTGCTACAGTTATAGGCGTAATCGAAAGCCGAGGGCTTGAAGGTCGCGGTTCCGCCATCGGCCAAAAGCAGGGAATTATTATTGGCCCCATCGTATATTCCGAAAAGGTCGGCCGCCGCATCCTGTTGGATTGATAGTTTTTGGAGAGGGGCGGTTGTACCGATGCCAACGTGGCCACCGTTGTCCAATACCAGCTGGTTTGTTTGCCCGTCGACATTCATAATAAGGTCGCCGTTGCTGTCCATCTGGAAATCGGCGTAGGTAGTTGAATCAGTCTGTGACAACCTTAATTGTGGATTTGTGTCGTCAAAAACTTCCAATTTACGATCGGGCGAAGTGGTTGCAATACCAACGTTTCCACTGGTATCGACAGTAAATTTAGGCGAGGCAAGATTTGAACCGGTACTTATCATTAATTTTGTGGCATCGGAGTGATCAACTCCCATTGACCACCTCATTACGTTATTCGTAGCCCAACGATATATGGAATCAACCGCGGCAGTTGAGTAAACATCAACATACGCGGTGGTGGAATTTTCCGCTCTTATCGTACCTACGACGTTTAGCGGGGTAGATGGATTTGATGTTCCTACACCAACATTACCCGTACCATTTGGATTTAAGAGGATATTTCCGGTTGAGTTGTAGGTTGCAGAATTTCCCAGCACCAGATCCTGTCTATTGGTGGTTGACAGGTTTCCGTTACCGTCTATAAATGTCGACACGTTCGCCAAAGATCCGGCAACTGAGGCCGTTGGGGTACCGTTATTTACGTTAAGAAAAGCAAACTTGGCGCTTGTTGTTGCTATTCCACCAATAAAAGCGTCGAGCGTGGAATTATCCGGATATATGGAGCCATTGGCGACTGTCCAGGGGCCGGCATCGGAGCTTTGGTTTATGTCGTACCACGAAAGGGTGCCCGAGCCGTTATTCTGGAGAACCGTGTTGGCAGCCCCTTGCGACGAAGGCCACGAGTAATCGACGTTGTTTAATTTAATGACGTTGCCGTTTCCGTCGACCTGGAATTTATCTCCGCTTCCGACGGTAAATAGGGCAGTAGGCGTATTGTCTCCGACGCCGACATAACCGTTATTGTCGATAAACAATCTGCTTAACAGTCCCGCGTCACCTCCAACAGACGTTTGGAAATTGATTGTGCCGCCGTTTAGGGCGCTATAGGTTGTTGCTGGGTTGGCGCCGGTTGGGGCGGCGATTGCAAGGTTGCCGGAAATCGAGGCCGTCGGGTTGCCTGAGTCGACGTTAATGAAGGCGAATTTAGCCGAATCCGAGGCGGTTCCTCCTATAAAAAGGTCGAGCGTAGAATTTACGGGATAAAGCGATCCGTTGGCCAACGCCCAGTAATTTACACCACCGGCTTCGGCAGCCCACGAAAGAGTCCCCAGGCCATTGGTCTTTAATACATATCCATTGGTTCCGTCGGCACCCGGCCAGGTATAGGTGACGCCGTTGAATTGGGTGGTTCCGATGTTGGTCAAATTACCGGCCGAAGATATCCTTTGGGTGCCTCCTGTTGAAATGTTATTGGCATTCAGGTTACCGGATGTATCCAAATAATATGTCGTACCGCCGCCAACGGAAATACCGTTGTTGAGCTGGAGATAATTTGAAACGCCGGTAATCGAATTGGAATTTGGCAGGTTAATTGCGCCTGCCAACGTCAGGGTTCCGGTCGGTGAGAGGGTGTTTGAGGATGAAAAGAACTGCAGGTTGCCCTTGGTGACATCTGATGTCGAATCCAATGTCAGGGTTTGGGAAGCGCCTGATCCGCCGTAAATGGTCGAGTTGCCGCCTAAGGTTAGGGCAGTCGTCGAACCCATGGCAAGCGACGCGGCGGTATTGAAATTGGTAAGGCTTGCGGCGTTGAGGGTTGCCGTTCCCGAAAGGGTGGTTGTCGTATTGGTCAGGGTTGTAGTCGCGCCAAGATTCAGCCTGATGGTCGCCCCGGAGTCGAGGATGTCGTTGCCGCTCACCTGCAAGTCGTCGGCCAGGACGGTTTTGGTTCCCGTCGCATCAATGTTTAAATTGCCCGAAGCGTCAACCTGCAAATCGGCATAAGTCGTTCCGTCGGCTTGGGTGAGGCGGAGTTGGGGATTGCTGGCGTCAAGGACATCCAGCTTCCTGTCCGGTCCGGTTGTCCCAACTCCAACAAACCCGCTGCTGTTGACATAGAGGCTTTCGGTAGCCCCAGCCCTAACCCTTAAGGGGTTGACCGTTGAGCCGGTACCGGTCTGGATGTTCACCAGAGAACCGGTTCCATTGGATGATGCGTCGGTCGTTAACGAAAATAGATCATCCGTTCCGGTCCCGGTATCCCAGTTGAACTCCGTCTTGTAGGTGCCCATATTAAGGAGGAGATTGGCGGTAGGCGACAATAGATCGCTCCAGACCGAAGTGCCGCTTCCTCCGCCATCAAGCGCTTCCCACGTGTTTCCGGCATGGCAGATCTTAATGGAATCGTCTGTCGCGTTGTAGTATATGTCGCCCTCGCTACAGGTGGCCGGATCGCCGGTCGTGGTTTTCCCGGCCAGATTCCAGAAAGCGTAAGTTCCCTGATCCTTTATCGCAGCCAAGGTGTCTGATCCCGATACGAAGTTGGTTGTCCCTCCATCGGCCGTGGTTATGTTAAGAGTGGTTCCCGAGGTTGTGATATCGCCTCCGTTGACGGCCAGGTCGCCGGCCGTCGTTATGTTGCCGGTTGCGCCAGCCACTTGGAAAAGGTCGCCGTTTCCGACTGTTAGGGTCGCCGAGGGCGTCAGGTCGCCAATACCGACCTCACCGGTATTGGTTACGATCATTCGCGTATAGGTGTCGTCGCCACCGGCCGTCCTGAACTTCAGAGTTCCGCTTTCCGTCGCCTGCAAAGTTACGTCTCCGGAGCCTGCCGACTGGATAGTTGTCGAATTTGCGCTTGAGATTGTAAAGGTCGCCGACGTGTAGGTCGAGGCGATATCCGGATTGCTGGTTGAGATTAGCAGGTTTCCGTCGGAATTGATATAAGGGATCGAGGCGGCATCCGTGCCTGGAGGCAAGCCCTGGAGGGTTTCCGAGTTTATGGCATATCCGACATTGGCGATTTGCTGGCGCGGGGTCATCTCGGCATCGGAGGCTACTGTGACCCCAAGATATACATTGGCGTTTTCCGAGAAGATTGATGAGTCGATCTCGCTGCCGCAGACGGCGTTGTAGGTTGAGGTTGGGGGTGTGGGGAGATAGCCCGATCCGCCAATCAAAACATTTATTATCCCATCCTGGTCCGGCGTCAGCGAACACGGTCCTGCCGTATATAGCGCGGTGCCCCCGGTTGAAACATTGTAGAGGTTAAAGCTGACATTGGTTGCGGTTGTTATCGGATTGCCCAGTGAATCGGTCAATCTTCCCTGAAACGACAATAAACGCCCCGCTTTGGTCAGTGTAGTCGGGTAGGCAAAGCTGGTCTTTGACTTATTGAAGAACTGGTTATAGATTCCGGCGCCCAGGATGGCGACAAAAATCAGGATTATCAGGAATGCGATGTAGTGCTGGAGGCCGAAGCTGAAGCGGTTTGGTTCGTTCGGCCTGACGAATACATCTCTGAAGAATTTTCTTATTGAACTAACGATATTATGGCCCAATGAGGCCCCAATTTGCATAAAGGAAGGCTTTTCGGGCTCCAACTTTGGAGCGCTCAACAAAGCTGAAACCTCCTCTGTATGCTGGCCTATATTACTTATTCTCTTGGCTGGATTTTCCTTCATCCAACCCTGGGATATGCAAAAAACACAGAATTTCCTTATGGTTGAAAGGCGTCTGTTAATGGTCTTGTGAGGTAATTTATTCTCCACGAGGTAGCTTCGGTAAAGGGAAATGGAGTCTACTGTTATAACCCCGTCAATTTCGGTGTCTTCAGCCTTGTTCCGGCCACTATCGGCGTTTGTCTTGCTATAAAGCTCTATCCAGCCGGAGAAATGCCTGAAGTCGGACAGGTAGTTTTTTAGAGTCACCGGAGAAATGTTTTCCGCAGAGAGGAAATTTCGGAATTGTGGCTCTAGATTATAAAGATTATACCCTTTTGGCATACAAATTAATCTTAAAACAATATTAATAATGATGTCAAGAGGTATTTAGATGGTATTTTGATATATTTCGTGGCTGTTATTTGAGTAGTCCTATATTAATATTTAATCACATTTAATATAATTACCGCATAATATTTTTACTTACTTTAATATATATAAATATATCAATAACCCTATAATAAAACAGACGACTTTTTAGTTAGGGTATCGAACTATTTACAAACCACTCGAAGTGGGGGTTAAGTGTTTTGTCTGGCATCGAAATTTTTCCAACATTATTCTTTTAAGGAAGAACCGAGTGTAAGGTGGTTCTGTTCATTTTGACTATTTTTTGCTATCAATGATCCACGATATTGTCATAATTTTTCCGGTATTTCGTGAAAATCATCTTTTTCGGCGTTATTTTGTCGATTTTGTCAGTTAGGATATTTAACTGCTAAATTTTAATCTTAACGATTTAGATTATCACATCAATCCGGTAACTATCTGTGGTGTCATGGGTATTGGTAAAGCGCTACCTATAGTAATGCAAACACCGCATTTGACTTAACAAATCGCTTCTATTATCATGAAAATTGATGGTCAAAAAATTGCCTTTTTTGTTACTTTTAGCTATTGTTTTGATAGGGTTTAGCGTGGCTTTTGGGCTTTATGAGGTTAAGTTTTTTAACACCAGAGCGTCCGTTACAATCACTACTTTTTCCCCCGAGAACTCTTATGTGTTCGTTACCCCATTGGCCGCTAGAGCCAACGGACAGGAAAAAATACGTTTAACGGTTTTTATTCTAAACAACCAGGGCTTGGGGGTTTTGGGGAAAAATGTTTTTGTCAGTCCCGACAGCGCCCTTAATATCGAGGCGATTCAGGGCCTGACAGACGGTTATGGTAAGGCCTACTTTGACATATCGGCCTCAAAGGCGGGGGAATACTATTTAGAGGTGAAAGTTGATGATACGGCCCTAAAACAAAAGGCTCACTTGTCCTTCAATTGAGATTCCACTGCCGGCAACGGCGGCGCGACATAAGGAATTATGTCTTTGGATTGTTCCATGACCTCGATCGCTTCGCTTGGCCTCAACATTAAGCTCCTGTTCATTTTGTAAGGGTGAAGCCAGTACCGGAACATCCACCAAAACAGGTAGGCTAACTCCAAGGCGATCATGATCTCAACGAGTCTTGATTTAATGGCCCCCACAATAAATGAGAAAAACTTGACTATAACCATCCAGACAGGATAAACCTGGAAGTTGAGCTTGATACTTTCCCCCGATTGGTCTTTCTTGAAATCCGTCTGGGCGAAAATCCTGAAAGACTGCGGGTTGCCCGACGGTAGGGAAAGGCTAAAATTGCCCGCAGAATCGCTTTTGGAGGTCAGTTCCGGGAACGAGAAGGCCTCCACAGTCTTAATAAGGTCAGTCCTTATAAAGGACTGACCTTTTGGAGGAGAGTCCTTCGTGAAAACCGACAGGTTCACTTCACTGTTGGGCACGGTTTGGCCCGATAGCTTGATCTGATCGTCGACATAGTAGACGTCCTTATCGAGGGACAGGGTGGGTGGGATTATTACCGGACCGATCGATACCGTGTATTTGGTCGGGAATGGAGGCAGGCAGACAGGGGACGAAATTCTCCCAAGTTGGTCTTTGGAGCTCAAGCAAGCCTCGCGGGGAGAAAAAGGCGAGAACCGGTTGGCCATTTCAAAGTAACCCTTTGAGTTGGCGATCGTTTCGTCGTGAATCCCCTGGCCGTCAAAGCTGACGACCGCGAATGGGGAGGTGTAACCAAAAAGCGTGAATCTGTAGTCTCCAATGGCGATCCAGTTGACAATCTCTTCCGGTTCCCTGGTCTGTATGCCGGCAACGTCCGCCATTTCGTTATCGCTTTTGCCGTACAGATAGACTATTTGAAATGGAATGCTGAATACCAGGAGAAATACCAATAACGAACGTTTCATTTATTTGAGTATATCAGAAGCTTATTCCCTTTTTTTTCTCAGGGCCTCTTTCAATTTTTCGATTTCTTCCTTTTCCTTGGCGATCTCAGCTTCGAGGCTGGACTCCTTATTGGCAAGGTTCTTGAACAGGTTGCTCAAGGCCAGGTAGGCGACGGTTATTGTCAATATGATGACTGCGGCCACCCTCCAGGGGAAGACCCAGACGTAGGTGCTGGCGACCAGGGCTTGTCCCTTTTCGCCGTAGGCGGCCGTCAAGTCTACCTTATAGCGGCCCATCATCCATTTGCTGCCCAACTCGTTTTTATATGACCGGTAGGTGTCTGGGAATACGTTCTGCGATTTCAACCTAACCTGGTCGATCAGGCCGCCAAACATGTTGGAAAGGCTCAAAACGCCATTTGGATTAATATGATAATCTCCTCGATTAAGAATGTCGGTATCAACGACGATCGGCCCGTATTCATAGAAGGACGTAGTGAAGAACCTGGAAACGAGGGCTTTCTCTGAAGTTTGCCCCTTGACTTTGATGTACACCAGGGAAACGATACGGCTCGAAGTTCCGACCCCTACCTCCTCAACTCGGCCGTTATTTCTGGCAACATTGTTTCCCTGCTCGAAAAATACCGCCACGTATCTGCCTCCCGGATGAGCATCGGAGGGGACGTCGATTGCGGCCTGAACCGAAACTTTGTCGTGAGCCGGCAGGGTAGCCCGATCGTAAAGCAGGCTGAACCAATTGGACGCGGCATACTTGACCGGTGCGTCGGCCGGGTTCTCGATCAATTTGGGTGTTCCGTTATTGTCCTGGACTATAAAATCTGAAGCTTGGAAAAAGCCGGTTATAGGATCGTCCGACTGGTTGTAGAAGTTGAAAGTCATCACTTTTTTCTCTCCCGGATCGACTTCTACCACCTGCCTGGCCGGCATGACCATCAACGGGATCGACGACTGGGCTTGTGCCGTAGTCACGAAGGAGAAATAGGAGGTATAGAGGATCAGTATCAGCGCCAGTATTTTCAATATTCCGTTTTTCATAATTTTTTTAATGTCTTATGTCATTAGAACGTGGCCGTGGCCGTAAACTTGACCTTGTTGTAATAGTATCCGGCCGGCTGGGTAGCCGATACGTTCAACCTATAACACAGATTGATGGCGCTTGAGGCCACAGGGCCGGCATTGGACATGACTGTTTGTTTGGTTTCGGTTGCTTCCTGATCGGCAAATTGCTTCGATGAAAATGCCCTCGAAGATTCGTTGTAGGCAAAAGCGGCGTCTGTGCCCGATGAATTGGCCAAAGAATAGCCCAATCCATATTTAGCGGTGCTTGTCCAGTCGGCGGATGTGGACTCGGTGCAGGCATCTCCGTCGCAAGTCGTGTCCTGGATGCAGTTGACCGATTCCCCGGCAGAGGCGCCGGTACAGGCAATTCCATCCTTGCCCATCTGGTCGTTTTCCTCAACCTTAACCGAGTATCCCGAGTCGGCGTTGGTTGACACCGTCAGCGTTTGGGCGGCTTCCTGGAATGCGGCAAAATTGGAAATCGTTCCCCATGGCACCGACGTGGCGGTCGTGGTAACGTCGGTTGTCTGTCCGCAATACGAACCCGGGCTTGTGCCAGCCACGGTAAACGACAACGTCTCATCGACGGTCGCCGAAACCAAAACACCCTCGACAACGGCAACCTTGATATTGCTTTGGTCCAAAGTGTTATCGCCGCCGTCCCTGGTTTTGACATTTAAGGTATACACATCGGATACTCCCTGGGTGTGATTGGGAGTTGTGGTGTCGTTGGCCGGGGCAGGGTTGATCAATTTATTGCTTGCATCGCCGATTGTCACCGTGATTGTCGAACCCGCAGCACAAGTATCGGTATGCCTGTCTATAAGGACGGTGTGGTCAGTCGATGCCGTCCCGGCAGTGACCGTGGAAACGGTCCAGTTATTATTGCATCCGGAGCTTCCAACCGTTATGTCGCCGGTGCCGACGCCGCCGAGGTCGAAACCATTCGCGGCAACGGTGTTGGCTGTATCGGGGAAATAATCATTGGTAACGGTATTTGCATCGACGGCCGGTATCGTTATGTATATATCACCGGTTGAAGGAACGGCATTTGCCAAAGTAAACGACAGGGTGTGGATGGCCGACTGTGTTGAAATCGCCAAATCGGCCGCTCCCAGGGCGGTTCCGCCCAACGGCGGGGTAAAGTTGAAGCTGGTGCCGCTTATGATATTGGCAACGGTATAGGTCGCCTGACCGTAACATCCGTCAAGGGTGGCGCCTGCAAAACAAACGACATCCTTAGGAAACAAATGATCCGTGTCGTTGTCGGCATTGCCGGTTGAATCGATCGTAACAATGGATGCTCCCGCCCCTCCGGATGCAACTCCCGCCCTGTAGGAGAAGCGGGCGTTGCTCAACGTATCGGTTGCGTTGGTGAAGTTTGCGGTTTCACCCGGAATCCATGCGGGAATCCTGAAAAAGAACAGGTAGTTGGCTTGTAAAAATGCCAAAAGAAAAATAATCCACTTTCGCTTCATGAATTTCATTATGAATATTAATAAATAAATTGTCAAGGGTAAATTGTAAGAAAATCTTGCACTTTTTCACTATTAGTTCGCTCCAAGCCTTTTGCTCTTGACAGAATTTTTTCCGTCTGTTACATTGTTAGTTGTATGGGGGTAAAAGAAAGACGGACGAAGATTTTGTTATCCTTATTTTTAGTTGCGGGCGTTGATTTTAATGCGGTTACCTTGAACGAAACAGTGCAGAAGATATTTGACTTGACTCTCAATCAGAAGACCAGGGGAACGCTTTCCGCTTTGATTAAAGAAGGATCAATCGAAAAAACCGAAACAGACAATACATACAAACTCACGCAAAAAGGATTCGATGAGCTCTGCCTGGAATTTGCCTTCTTCAGATACCTAAAAAACAGTTGGGACGGCAAATGGAGGATAATCTCTTACGAGATACCGGAAAACAAGAGGGAAATCAGGGATCGCCTGCGCCGCGAAATGCAGGGCTGGGGTCTCGGACCATGGCACAGGTCTTTCTGGTTGACGCCACACCCCGTAATCGAAACCCTCAAATCAATGGTTTCCCAAAAGGAGGAAGAAAAGTATATTCAGGCATTTGAAGGCACGCCGGTTTTCGGCGAACGGGACATTCTGATTGAAAAGGTCTGGGGCAAATCCGACCTGGACAAGACATACCGCGAGCTTTTCAAGAAATGGCACGAGATATTATCTACCGGCGACGAGAAAAGCGACAAGTTCAGAAAAATCGTGTCGGAATATATCGTGCTTTTGAGGTTGGATCCCGGATTGCCGAAGGAGCTAATGGGGGACAGCTGGATCGGGTACGAAGGTTGGAACATATTCCGCGAAATAAAAAGCATTCTTCTGGGATGAGTCGTTTGGGTTAATTTTAAAAATAATATCTCCATTTTTATCCGTCCGCATTATTTTTATTTTTTTGCCTTCAAGAAGATCTAAAGTTGTTTTTGCGGGATGTCCGAATCGGTTGTTTTTACCGACACTTATCACTGCAACCTTGGGTTCTGCCAACCTCAGAAATTTCTCGGTTAGACCATTGCGTGAGCCATGATGCGGAACCACAACGATATCCACACGGCCTATGTCGCGATAATCCAACCAGTTGAACACCTCGGCCATACAATCTCCCGTAAACAACAAGCTAAAATTACCATGGCGGTATCCCAACACGAGACTGGCATCGTTGTCGTTTTTTAACATAAAATCTACGGGCGGCCAATAAAATATGATTTGACCGTCTTGAAGGTCTATCTTATCTCCCGAAAAGTGCCCCTTTACCGGTATTTTCAGAGATTTGACATCGGCGATAAATTTGACGAACCGGGAATCGGTCTTATTCAGGTTGTTGATGATGATCCGGCCTACCTTATACCTTTTTATCAGAAAGGCGGCTCCGCCGTAATGATCGGAATCCGGATGGGTTATTATCATGAGTTCGATACTTCTGTCGTAAAAAGGCATGTATTTCCCCAGGCACGAAAGAACGCTCTTGTCCGGTCCGGTATCAACGACAATATCCAAGCCATTCCGAGTCCTTATATAGGCCGCGTTTCCCTGGCCGACGTCGCAGAAGACTATCCTGGTTCCGTCTCCGGTTCGGCCGATATTCCAGATCAGGACAACAATCGATAGGACGATGGCGACAACCATGGATTTGGCGGTAACGGGCAGTTCTTCCATTTCAGAATTGTTTAAACGCTCCCGGAATTTGGGATAGCCAATGGATAACCCAAATCACATACGCCAAAAGACCATAACATACAAATGACGGGATTAGCCCAAGAAAGTAGTCTATCTTTCCCAAAACACCGGTCAGGAATCCGAAGATCATCAAAAAGGGGACGACCGGGGCAATCAACAGGTTGGAAAGCGGGGATATGAACGAAATTTGCCTGAAGCAAATAAAAATAATCGGTGTGGTAAATAACTGGGCGGCGAGAGAGGTTCTTAATTCCTTAATGATCGGCTGCTTGGTTTTGGTTCCTGAAAAAAGGATAATGCCAAAGGTCGCCGCATAGGACAACCAAAAGGAAATGGTTGTCAGCCAAGCGGGGCGGATCAGTAAAATAATAAGCAGGGACAAAAATAGCGAATAAACTGTAACGCTCTTCCTTCCTGTCAAAATAGCTACGTACGTAAATGAACCCATTATGGCAGCTCTGACAATCGGGGCTTTTGGTCCTACAAATATGGTGAACAAAATAATGGTTAGTATAGTTATCAATAAGGATGCACGTTTGCTAAATATACGCGTCAAGTAACCCGTAATCGCCGCAATCATAGTGATATTGGCTCCGGATAATACCACCAAATGGAGCAGTCCAACGACCTTAATCTCGTTAATAAAGTACTTGGCGGTTTTAAGTTCCGTCCCGAACAATATTCCGTTTAAAAGCGATGAATGGGGTTCCGGCAGGTAACCGTCGATGACGGAACTGAAATATGATGGGGAAAAAGCCATTTCAAAACGTGATCAAGTCGTTAATGTTTTCTAGCATTTTCTGGCTGATTGATTTCTTGTCTACGAGTTCCTGCAAAGCCCCATATGGTCTATTGTCGATTATCCTTTGTGAGGTGACCTGCCCTATGCCCGGAAGGGTTTCGAGCTCTTCCCTGGTTGCCTCATTGACGTCGATCTTGGCTTCCGTTATCCTCGACTTTTCCGTAGTCTGATCGGCACTGATTTTGTGCTGTTCCTCTATAAAATAGCCGTTTCTAACATCCCAAATTGAAGGTATATATATCTTTTGCCTGTCAACAAGGATATCAGAAAGATTGTAGTTTCTTGAAAAAAAATCCTTATCCGCATCTTCGGTCAATCCGCCGGCGCGTTTTATGACGCTGTCGAGTCTTTCGTTATCTGAGGCTTCATATAGCCCTGGATTTTTTACTGATCCGGAAAGATCGACGTATTTCTTGTCGACTTTTTTGGGAGTTTTTCCAGGCAAAGGCTCTTCTTCGACGGCGGAGATCGCGCCGCGGTCATTCGTATATAGAAGCAATGATGAGACAGTTATCAGGACGCTCAAAGAAATCAGTATTACCTCAAGCCAGTACTTTCTTATTTTTTGGACACCAAACTTAATCGCCATATGCAATATTTCAACATGTCAAATAATTGGTGTCCAGGGACTATGTGCTACAAAATACCAAATTGGATCATCCGGTCTCGAAGAAAACCTTGATATACCCGTTAATTCTCATCCTCATCCTCATTGCGGGAGAACCTCTTGGTCAGATATACGGTCACGGCTATAAGAAGAACGATTGCTGCGGATATCTTGAAGGGAAAAGCGAAAAACGAGGTCGAGGCGAATACGGTTGGAGAATTGTCGCCGAAATTAATATCGCTTGAAAGACTGTAGCGACCGAAGAAAAGACCTTCAAGCGTCATTGTCGCCGGGACCTGGTTGTCGGCGGATACGACTGCCGAAGGAGTTGCCTCAAGCAACCGTTGGGAATTGGTCAGGACGTTCTTTGGGATTATTTCGTATTCGGCCGTCTGGCCGAAGCTGCCCCTCAAGGTAATCTTTCCGTTGGGGACGATCTTGTTTGAGCCCTTGTTTTCCAGATAGAGGACAACCGGTATTTTATCGAGGCTGTCAAATATCTTTAAGGTTTTTCCGAAAAAATTTAATTTTAGCCTGGACAGGGTTTCAAAAATGGTGATTTTAGGCTTGATGTCGATAATCCCTGAATCGGTGACCGTTATCAGTATATTGGATGCGATCGTGGCCTTGGCGCGCGAGGAGGCAATTCCCTCTATTGTTGTTGGGGCAATGGTTTCAGCCAACAGGGAATAGTAGTGGTCTCCGTTGGGGATGTTTTCCGGCAACCTCATCCTGACAAGCAGTTGTTGGGTGGCTCCGGTATTGAGGAAAAACGGCTGCCCAAGCTGAAGGTTGGCGTTGTCAAGGGAAAACCTGACCGGGCCGACGGCATCGTTTTTGAGCCTAACGTTACCGAAATTGTCGCGCGGCTCGAAACTGACGACTTTTGTCGTTATTATCATCGGGTCCCCGCTGTTTTTGAGATTGTAGGCGATCATGATCGATTTTCCGGGTTTCATCGCCGCCTCGATTATGGGTGGTGAGATGGAAAGCGAGACCTGTTGGGCAAAGGCCATCGGTGCGGCAATAGACATAAAAACAATTACGGCGGCAGTTGCAATAAAATAGTTTATTTTTGACATTTTAAAATCCCGGCGTTGCCACAAAATTAACGATCGTTTGATAACTTCCTGCGGGTTGCACTGATGATATATTTGCCTTGAATGTCATCGTCGCCTGGCGGTTTCGTCCGACGTCTGCCGAGGACATGACGACCGCGGGTGCTTCGGCGGCGGTCCGGTCGGGGAAAGGCCTGAAATAATCGGTCGACAAAAAATCTGCGGGGATGTCGTTTCCGTCCATATTGTATCCGAATCCGTATGCCGAATTTGATGTCCAGGTTTTTGCCGTCGTCTCGGTGCAGGTATCGACACCGCCGTCGCACTCGGTGTCGGGGATAGAATTGGTCTCGGTAAGAGTCCGCAATGTTCCCTCCTCAATGGCGGTTACCTGGTATTGGCCGGCCGAGCCAAAACTTACCGAAAGGACGGTGGTTGCGGTTGCGGGCGTATTCGGGACGAGCGTATTCAGGCTGATGTTGGTATCGGAAATCGAGAACTGGAAGGGGATGATCGAGTGAATATATTGGAACCCGGCCTTCACCACGTATCCTGCCGATGAGAATTGCCCGGCGGCGGTTTGCCCGATCGTATCCGACAATTTATAACCGGAGGATGATTTGTCACCTGATGCCGAGTTGACATTGGCATTTTTTATCTGAAACCGGGGCGATTCCATGGATACCGCCGATACGCCAACGCCTATCAAAAGGAATAATGCGACGGCCAATAATGAAACCAAGGTTTTATTGACCATTTTAGTTCTTCTCGAACTTCTCAATGAGTTTTTCCATCCTATGACTAGATTTTTTGATGATGTCAAGTTCGCGATCCCCAACAAAATTCTCAACCGCCTCCCTGATGTTTTTGAGGTGGTTTTTCAACATCAGTGACATAAAAAGGAAAGTGTCCGCCTGCAGGCGCTCATTTTTGATTTTTGATTTCTGGGCCTCGATATGTTCCTGGCCCATATACATGGCAAAAGGCGTAAGGAAAGCCATCGAGATTATCGGCAGGAGCGTCTTGATGTCCTGGCCTTGCGGAACCATGAGAAGGAAAAAGACAATCAGCGTCAGCGTGATTGTTATGGAAATGACCGGCTCAAGCATCAAGCTCAATGAAAACAGGAGAAAATAGGTCAAAAAGAAAAAGGGTGAGTTTATGCCGCCGGTCGAATTGACTATCCCCAAGGTGATTAGGGTAAAAATAACCGATTCCAACAATCTGGAATAGGAGACTCTCTTTATGAGATATCTTTTTGCTATATATAGGAACATAAATAGAACGGCGGATATCTGCAGGTCATAAGCGGCCAAAGGGGTGTGCGGAAATACAAAAGTGAGAAGCACCGCAATGATGAGAATAAGGGAATGGACGATTTCCTTGGACATAAAATAAATATATCAAATTTGTTCGGAGGCCTGCCTTGATTGTTTTCCAATCTGTGCTTGGCGGCCAGCGGCAGGCTGGAAAAACCGCCTGTGCGCAGTTGGAAAGCCTTCAATCTCGGCACCCGAACAAATTATGCTTTAAGGCTGGGCATTTTGTGTTACAATATGCGAATGGCGGATGCCGCAAATATCAAAAAGAATTTCACCGGGGACGTCATGGACGAACTCAAAAAAGTCACTTGGCCGACCCGTAGAGACACTGTCAGGCTGACAACGATTGTCATTGGAGTGTCCTTGATTATCGGACTGTATATAGGTATAATAGATATTCTTTTGGCGAAGGGTCTCGAATTTGTTACAAAATTCAGATAATGCCTCGTCTACACTATGAATCAAGATCAGATCAATAAGGAGCAGGATGAAGCTCTTAAAACAAATGTTCCGGTTAACCCCGAAGCCAAGTGGTATGTTATCCATATCCAAACATCTTACGAACAACGCGTAAAATCGGCACTCGAACAGAGAGTGAAATCCTTGGGAGTCGAGGACAAGATTTTTGACGTCGTTATCCCGACCCGCGAAATCGTCGTTGTCAAAAAAGGCAAAAAGCAAAAAGCCACGGAAAAGGTTTTTCCCGGATATATTCTCGTAAAGATGGTCTTGGATGACGATTCATGGCTTGTAGTCCGCACCACCGAAGGCGTCACCGGATTTGTTGGAGCAGGATTGAAGCCTACCCCGATATCGGAAAAGGAAGTCGATGCCATCATGAAATTCGTTACCCAGGAGCAACCGAAGTTCAAAGCCAAGTTCTCGGTCGGTGAAGCGGTCAAGATCACGGAAGGGCCGTTTGCCGATTTCCTGGGAACGATTGAAGCAATCGACGAACAAAGAGGGAAAGTCAAGGTTTTGGTTTCCATTTTCGACAGAGAAACACCTGTGGAATTAGATTTTTTGCAAGTTACCAAGTTATAACATAATAAGGTCTCACCTTAAAGGTGAGACCTTCATAAAGCAATATGGCAAAAAAAGTCAAAACACTCGTCAAACTGAATCTTCCCGCAGGGGAGGCAACACCGGCACCGCCGGTTGGACCGGCGTTGGGTCAGCATGGAATTCCCATTATGGATTTCATCAAGGAATATAACGCAAGGACCGCAAAACTCAAGGGTCAGGTTATCCCGGCCGTCATTACGGTTTATGAGGACAGAAGCTTTACTTTTATCACCAAGCTTCCGCCTGTCGCCGCGATGATCAAAAAGAAGCTGGCATTGGCAAAAGCTTCAGGACGTCCGAATACGGAAAAAGTCGGAAAACTCACGAAAGTGCAGATTGAGGAAATTGCCAAGGAAAAAATGGGCGATTTGAACGCCAACGATGTGTCGGCCGCCAAAAAAATTGTTGCCGGGACGGCCCGAAGCATGGGAATAGATGTAGAACAATAAGAACCTTAAAAGCTCAATACCGTGTTTTTCGCGAGCCGCTGCGCTTGCCGACTAAACTCGCTTTAAACAGGTATTTTCGCTTTAATATTTATTAATTCTAAACGTTTGTAAAAAATGGGAAAAGTAAAAACTAGAATATTGGGATTAGAGGAAGTTGAGGAAGCTCAGAAGAAAGAGCAAAAGGAAAAAGCAGCCCAAAAAAAGCTTGAGAAAAAGAAGGAAGTGAAGGAAGATGCAAAGGTTGAAGAGATCAAAGAAGAAAAGATAACAGAGCCTAAAAAAGAAAAGAAAGCGGTCAAGGTTGAGGCGCGTGTTCGCGGCAAAAAATACCAGAAAGTTGTAAAAATGGCCGACAAAAATAAAGCATATTCATTACCCGAGGCCGTTAAACTTGTCCGCGAAATGAAGACAACCAAGTTCGACGAAACTGTCGAGCTCCATTTCAACGTTGATGAAACCGGTCTCAAAGGCGAAGTCACTTTTCCCCATTCAACCGGACGCACAGTCAAGGTGGCTGTCGTTGATGATAAATTGCTCGAAAAACTCGAGTCCGGAAAGATTGATTTTGACATCTTGGTTACCCACCCTTCGTTCATGCCCAAACTGGCCAAATTCGCCAAGATCCTGGGGCCTAAGGGTTTGATGCCCAATCCAAAAGCCGGCACCATTTCCCCAAAACCGGAGGAGTTGGTCAAAAAATTTTCGGGCGGAACCACGAGATGGAAAACCGAGCCGAAATTTCCGCTCGTTCACCAGATGATCGGAAAGGCAAGTATGGAAGACAAAAATCTTGTTGAAAACGCCCAGGCTTTTATTGAAGCCGTTGGAACAAAACACATTCTAAAGGCGTTCATGAAGTCAACGATGAGTCCTTCGTTGAAGCTGGATTTAGGCAGGTGAATTGTTTTCAAACCCTGAATCTTCTTTTGGCGAGTTCGACAATAAGGTCTGTCGCATCTTCAATCATAAGGTTTGGCCCCGTTCTTATCACCATATCGTAATGATGGGCTTTTCTCTGGTCGTGGTTGAATAGTGTTTGGACAAAGCTTTTCCTTTCCTCGTCCGAATCTTCTATCCGTCTTACGGCTTCAGCCCGCGATATGCCTTCGTAAGTCATTTCCCAGGCGACCCGCTGGGACATCTCGCAGATCACCCTTATTTTCAGGGCTTGTGGAAAAATGAAGTTGGCGCCCCTTCCCAGTACAATCGCATGCCCATGCTGCCCAATGAGCGACAAAACCCTGACCAGGTGCTTGTAATAGCCGGACATGTTCATGAAACGGCGCCCGAATATTTCCATTATGAGTTCGTCGGCCAGGGGCAGTCTTTTTTCGTCAATCGATTTGACGAGTTTCTTTTCCAGATGGGCCTCCTTGGCGATTTCGTCGATAATCTCTTGGTCATATACTTTCCATTTGCTGCCGAGTCTTTTGGCGACCAGGTTGGCGATGGCCTTGCCTCCGGATCCCATTTCACGGGAGATTGTTATGACGGGCAAAGGGCCCTTCAAAAGGGGCTCCCTATCCTTGAGGAATGTCGGAAGAACGTTGTCCTGTATCATTTGATACAACTTCTTCATGTAGGAAAGTATACCATAATTTGATAATATTGAAACATAGGCTTTTAAAAAAGCTTAATATCGTGTTTTCTCGTCGCCGTCACCCGATGGGTCGTCCACGGCATTGACTCGAAAACAGATATTTCGCTTTTTTTATTAAATGTCAAATTATTTTAGAGGGTTTTTATATGGATAAAATGGGGAAGTTGGTTTTGAGAACAAGTGACTTTTGGATATACCTGTCCCAGAACCAAAAGGACCTCATAAGGGAGGGGCAATACCTCATGGAGGACATCATCAAGGACAATGCCTACCAATTCAAGGACTATTCCTTCCTGGTTTTTCCGTTTGCAAAGGCTTACGAGGGTTTTTTGAAGCAGGTTTTCAGGGACGTGAAGTTTATTTCGCATCTTGATTACATATCGGACCACCTGAGGTTGGGTAAACTGATGTCTCCGAATCTGTTGCCCAAACTGGGAAACAGGTCCCTCTACTTCAAGATAGAACAAAAAGCCGGAACCGGCCTGGCGGAAAAAATCTGGGATGTCTGGAAAAAGGGGAGAAACCAGATTTTCCATTACTTTCCCCATAACGTAAAGGCGATCACTTTCGGCGAGGCGACTTCCATTATTGATGAGATCATAAAGACTATGGAGGAAACATATGACAAGTTAAAACCAAGAAACTGATATGAAAGGGCTGACAGGATCCCAGGCAGAATCATTTCTAAAACAATACGGATACAATACAATTTCGGAGCCTCCCAAAAAGAATATCCTTATAAAATTTTTTGAACAGTTTAATAACTTTTTGACAATCCTCCTAATCGCTGCGGCAGTTTTATCTTACTTTTTGGGCGAGGGGATTGACGGGGGGTTGATAATCGCTATCGTCATTCTTAACGCTTTTTTCGGGCTGTATCAGGAGGCGAAGGCCGAGCAATCGTTGAAGGCCCTCAAGGAAATGACGGTGACGAAAGTCCGGGTGATCCGCGACGGCCAGCAAGTTGAGATAGACAGCAAATTTTTGGTTCCGGGCGACATAGTGTATATAGAAGAAGGTGTCAAGCTGCCGGCTGACGGACACGTGATTGAGACCATTAATTTGGAGGTAAACGAATCTGCTTTGACCGGCGAATCGCTGGCCATCGGGAAAAAACTTAAAGACGAGGTTTACTCCGGGACAATCGTTTCGCGAGGCCGGGGCATCATTAATGTAACCAAAACCGGCGACCTGACGAAATTCGGCATGATCGCCAAAAATCTTTCGTCGATTGTCGAGGGGCAAACGCCTCTCCAGAAAAAATTATCCGACCTGACAAGGTTCATCGGAATCGGCGGAATCGGATTATCCCTGCTGGTGTTTGTTATATCGATGGCCGAGGGTTCGGGGTATTTCCCGGCTTTCCTTTTGGCCATATCGCTTGCCGTTGCCGTTGTTCCCGAAGGGTTGCCGGCCGTTATGACCATCACCCTTTCTATCGGTATGAAAAGAATGGCCGGCAAAAAAGCCATCTTAAGGCGCCTATCGGCGATAGAAGCCTTAGGTAGCATAACCCTCATAGCAACGGACAAAACCGGAACTTTGACGACCAACAGAATGCAGGTAAAGGAAGTCTATGTGGACGGAAAAAAATACCAGGAAAACAGTTTGCCCGAGCTCGCAAACCACCCGTTCAATCTCATGGTTACGAACGGTATATTGTGTTCAACCGCCTCCCTGGTCTATACCCACGACCACGGCAGCTGGGATGTTCTGGGGGATCCGACCGAAGGCGCGCTTCTGTATCTCGCGCAAAAAAAAGGCGTCGAGATCGATGAATTCCGCAAGCAATGGAAACTCCTGAAAGAGGATCCTTTCAACAGTGTTACCAAGATGATGTCGGTTCAGGTTGAGAAAAACGACATAAAGATCAAAACGGTATTTTCCAAAGGGGCTCCGGAGTCGATTCTTTCCCAGTCAAAAAGAATACTTTCCGGGAAAACGGAAAAAAACCTTACTTCAAGCGAACGTGAAAAATTGGAAAAAGTAATTGTCGAATGGGCGAGTCAGGGATTGAGGGTATTGGCTTTTTCCTATAATGACGGAACGTTTTTGGGAATGGTAGCTATCCATGATGCTCCGCGCCCGGAGGTCAACGAGGCGATTTCCAAGGCAAAGCGAGCCGGCATAAAGATCGTAATGGTCACCGGCGACAGCGAGAAAACCGCCGAGGCAATAGGCGTATCCACGGGTCTGTTGGAAGACGGCGATGACATCCTGACCGGTTCCCAGGTCGAGGAATACACCGACGACGAACTTATAAAAATCCTCCCCAAAGTCAAGATTTTTGCCAGGACAAATCCTTTCCAAAAACATAGGATTGTCAAACTTTACCAGCGGTTGGGGGAAGTGGTCGGCGTGACCGGCGACGGAGTCAATGACGCGATCGCCCTGAAGCAAGCTGACGTCGGGGTGGCGATGGGACTTATCGGAACCGACGTGGCCCGCGAAACGGCCGACATGGTCATAACCGATGATAATTTTGCAACCATTGTTACGGCCATTGAGGAGGGGCGGGGGATAATCAACAGCATAAAAAACGCCATAAAGTATCTCCTGTCGTGCAATGTGTCAGAGGCGATTGCCCTCATAATTGGACTGTTATTGGGTTTGCCCACTCTGTTTTACCCGATACAACTCCTATACATAAACCTGGTCACTGACGGATTGCCGGCGTTGATGCTGGCTTTTTCACCGCGCGACCCGAACCTCATGTCCATAACCCCGGAAAAAGAAATGGTCCTTTTGAAAAAGAAAGACCAGCATTACATTGTTTGGGTGGGACTCGTTGGGGCGATTCTGGTAACCGTTTCGTATTTCATATATTCCGTCTGGCTCAAGCTCGACCTCGGAAAAACAGCCGCTTTTTCCGTCCTGACAATGATCCAGTCCTTTGTATTCATAGACCTTTGGCTAAGTCACAGGCACATCCACCAGAACCTGGCGCATTTATTTAGACCGCTCTTCGTGATCTCTTTCCTGGTGCCAATCGTCCTCCAATTCGGAATTCTCAGCCATCCATTTACGGCCTCGCTTTTCCGGATAAGTCCTGTCGACACCAACATCTACTTTCAGTTTCTTTTGATATCTTTCATGGTGCTTTTGGGGGTAAGGCTAGTGAAGAAGACGGTAAAACTGTAGTTTTCCAGACTCTATTCAAACAGTCTTTCTTTGACGGCCTCGATGATGGCGAATGAGTCGATTCCTTCATAACGCAGCAGCTCCGCGGGAGTGCCCGACATGGGGGTCTTGTGAACGCATAGGTGAGTAAATTTAATGCCAGCCGAGGCGACCGCATCGCCAATGCCGCCATACGGGTAATGATCCTCGACAACTATGGTCGTTCCGGATTTTTTTGCCAAACGCATCAAGGCATCGCCGTCCAGAGGTTTTACCGAGTAGAGGTCGACAACCGTTGTCGGAATTTTTTCGCTGTCAAGTTTTTTTTGGGCCAGAAGGGCTTCGTGCAGGGTGATTCCCGCGGCGATTATCAGGGCTTTGGCTTTTCCCTTCGCATGTGAATCATGGATCTTGAACCCCCCGATTTCAAATTCCTCGCTCTCGTCGTATATGACCGGTGTCTTGCCGCGCGTCGTTCTGAGATAAAAAATACCCGGGCTATCGGCCATCAGGTGAGTAAGCTTTCTTGTTGAACTGGCATCCGACGGATAAAGAACCACGCTTTTAAGTATGCTCCTCATCATGGCGATGTCCTCCAGTCCCATTTGGGACGGCCCGTCCTCGCCTATGGAAACCCCGGCGTGCGAACCGACGATCTTCAGGTTAGCCCTTGAATATTGGGCCATCCTTATCTGGTCGAAGCATTGCGTCATGAAGGCGGCGAATGTCGATACAAATGGGATGAAACCGACTTTTGAAAGACCGACGCCCACCCCCATCATATTCTCCTCGGCGATGAACATCTCGAAAAAACGGTCGGGGAATTGCTTCTGGAAAAAATTTTCGTATGTCGAGTTGGCGACTTCGGCATCCAAGACAACGACTCGCCTGTTTTTCCGTCCGAGCTCAACCAAGGCATTGCCGAAGGCTTCCCGCGTCGGGATTTGGGTCAGAGAATTATGCGAAAGAGAGTAGACCGCCAACCTGGAAATGAGATTGTTAAGCATTTCGCTTTTTTTCCCGGTTTGTTTTATCGGTTTAAAAGTAGGAGGCGTGATTTTTCCTTTCAGTTTTTTTGGTATCGGCCTTATTTCCTTGAGTGCCGCAACGAGTTGGATTTTATTTAAAGCCTTTCCGTGCCAATTATCCTTGTCCTCAAGAAAACTAACCCCTTTCCCTTTGATTGTCCGGGCGATGATCATGGTCGGTTTCTGCATATTTATCGTCCGTTTATTTTCTATTTCTGCATATGCCCTGGATATTTCTTCGATATTGTGTCCGTTGTTGATAACGAGCGTTTTCCATCCGAAGGCGTCAAGTTTTTTTTGGTAATCGCGAATATCCCATCCTTGCTTGGTCTCGCCCTGCTGTCCCAGGCGGTTGACGTCTATTATGCCGACGAGGTTACTTAGTTTATAGAAGGAAGCGGTTTCGATCGCTTCCCAGACCTGTCCTTCGGCCATTTCCGAGTCGCCCATGAGAACCCAAACCTTTGGCGTCCTTTGCGATTCCAGATCGCCCTGGGCAATCCTTAAATTTATGCCGAGAGACATGCCGACGCCGTTTGAAAGTCCCTGTCCCAAGCTTCCGGTGGCAACATCAACGTAGGGGAAACGGGGATTTGGGTGTCCTTCGAGATCGCTTCCGAATTTTCTCAGGGTATTCAATCTTTTTCCGTCAAGAGCTCCCGCAGCGTGATACAATGAATAAAGAAGCGGTGAGGCGTGCCCTTTTGACAATATGAATCTGTCGTTGCCTGGGGATTTTGGATTTTTTATGTCAAAGTGGTAAAAGCCGCCAAAAAACAAACTTGCCAAAAGTTCCACCGAAGAAAGGCTCGAGGTCGGATGACCAGAACCGGCGGATGATGTTGATGCGAGGATATCGTGACGGATCAACCGGCAGAGTTTGCTGATTTCTCTTTTCATAATCTAAGGATTTAAAACCCGTTAATTTAAGATTAACAAATATTTAACCCAATAGTGAATAAGGTTGAACCTCGCGCAATGCCGTCCGAACCGATGAGTTTTTATGCCCTGAGGTCGACATTGCTTGATAGGGTTAGTTATGACAACGGCCTAAACAGAAGGGTCGGCTACAGGCCTGCCGGAGAATCGAAGCCATTGGAGGAGGGTCCGGTCAGGGCTTTGAATAGGTCGTCGATGATAGCCAACTTCTTGGAATCAATTGATGAAAACCCCGACACTAAGGCGGCTTTCGTCATGATGGATCTCTCCGACATGCACTTTGCCGACAAGGCAGGGGCGGGCGACTACGTTTTAAACAAATTCGCCAAAGCCCTTCTTGAAGCTGTCGTCAAATTCAAGTTGGGAAATATTACATCCATCAGAAACACGTCGGTCGACCTGTGCCGTTATGGTGGCGACGAATTCTGCATTTCCCTGATCGGCGATTTTGACAGATCGGCCTTGGAAAAGCTAAAAACGGAGATTTCGTCGAGATTCCAATTGGCCGATTTGGCAGGTTTTTTTAAAAAAGGTCTTTCTCCGGATGACCCGGTAGAGAGGAAGCCGATAAAACTTAAACAAAAGGACAACGGCGACGTGGTTGAGATCAGCGAAAGGCCGGAATCGGGGGAGGAAAGGGAGATATTTGATCAGTTTATGAGAAGGGGGCAATTGCTTTCGGAAGAACAGATAAAAATGGTCATGAAGTTGCCCAACCTTCAGGACTTCATAAGCACGCCGATATCCCCGGCGTATTCTTCCGAAAGTATTTCCGACGGTTCAAAGCTCATATACATGGCGAACAGGTTCCCGGCGATCGCTCCATACGTAGACATTATCCGGGGAAGTTACTACAACGATGTTCAAAGGGCGGAATTAAGGAAAAGTCTGGAAAACAGGTTGTTTGACAAGCTTTTTGCAAATATAGTCTATACCCCGTCGGAGTTTGTCGCGCGCTTGCCGCAGTACCGGGACGTATATTGCTTTGACCTTAAATTCGTAAGGGAGATGAACGATATTGTCAGTTACCCGGAGGCGGATATGGCCATCATATCGTTGTACGGGTTGCTGAAAGACAGGTTGGGCGATGGCCTGATGGATAGAGTCGAAATCGGACGAAGGGGAGGGACTTTCTACGTCGGTGTCAAAAGCAACTTGCTGAACAATACCAGATATGCCCACAGGATCAATAAAGCATTGTCGGATATCCATTCCGTACCCGTAAACATAAGGGGAAGTTACGTCGATCTTGAATTGGGGGTGAGTTTCATGAGCAACGCCCATGAAAGAAACAAGCTTTTTGGAGAGCAAGATTTCGGCGTCCTCAACGAGGAAGCGGAAATGGCCTTTCTGAAAAAGCAGGTTAAACACCTGGCGGAAAAACGCCGTGATGGGGGAACCAACCTGGAGCATATATTCGGAAAGGGGAATTTCAAGAATCAAGGGGAGCGCCTGGATTACCACGATTGGTTGCTGCAGGAATTCCTGTTGTCAAAAAGGGCACTTTTAAGGACTAATAAGATACATAAGCTGGTTTGGTCCGGTGAAGAATTCCAGGGGACGGAGTTCAATGTCTTGAGGAAGGTTATGAGCGAAATATACAGATACTCCCTTGAAAATCAGACCTTGGGGAGGCCTATCGACCAGGCAAAACTTTTTGACAGAGTATCAAAAATCATAGGTTAGGTGGAAGATGTCTTGAAATATCCAACCAAATCCGCGCAGGCTTCGGCGATCATGTCGACGCCTTTATCGATTTCGCCCGCCGCAAAGATCCGGTTTCCGGCCTCAACTTTAAAGATTGCGGCGTCAATCCGCGCTTGGATGTCGGCGGGGAGTTGGAGCATCTTGGCCATCTGAAGATTCATGATGACTGCCGTTCTTTTACTATTCTTATAACGGTCATTATTCCACCGGTCGTTGAAAGAGGTGCTCCAGTCGTAATTTTTGGCATTGGTTTCATGTTTGGTAACGTGTCCAAGGGTCTCATTTATCCCGATTGCCCACAGACTCCTGTCATTAATTCTTTTTTCGGTAAATCCATCGGTAATCCTTCCGGCTTTCAGAAAACTGGCGCAGGTTAAAAGTATCCTGTCTCTTAATCCTCCGATCTGCAGATTATTAAGGCCCTCGGGAAGGGTAAGGGCCGAGTCGGCCAACCGCATGTCTTTTTCCGGCGCCGGGGTGAACACGATTGCACTTGGCGGCTTGACCATTATCAGAGTATTTTCGGGATTGTCCTGCATAGACGCATAAATGAAAGGCGGTTTGGCGAAAATCAAATCAACCAATTCATCCGGGGTGGAATTCTCATTGATGAATTTAATGGCTTCGACGTCCTTCTGATCCAAGATTACCTGCGGAGCGCTAATGCCATTTATCAGGCTAGGTCTCCTGGAAGTAACGGAAATCGCCAGACCGGTTAGGGCATTCCATAATGCCGTAGGCTGTTCCGAAGCGGTTTTTAAGCGGATCGTTGACTGATTTGATGCCTCTCGGGTCGTCGCCATAACTAATCGTCAAGAGTTGAAGTATCGCCGACCGGCAATCCCAATTCTTGGGCCTTTAAAACTCTCCTCATGATTTTTCCCGATCGGGTTTTTGGCAGTTTTTCGACAAAATCTATTTCGTCCGGAGTGGCGATCGGCCCGATCTGCATCCTGACCTGCACGGCCAATTCCTTTTTCAGTTCATCGGTCGGGGTCACGCCGTGCTTCAAAATAACGAAGGCCTTGATCGACTCGCCCTTGACTTCGTGGGGTTTTCCGATGACCGCCGCTTCGGCTACTTTCGGGTTGGAAACGAAGGCACTCTCGAGCTCAGCCGAACCCAAACGGTGACCGGAAACTTTTATCACGTCGTCGTTTCTGCCGACAATCCAGTAATAACCGTCTTCGTCAATCTTCGCCGAATCGCCTGAAAAATAAACGCCCGGTATTTTCTGGAAATAGGTTTCCTTGTAGCGGGCGGGATTATTATATACGTCAAGAAGCATTGACGGCCAGGGCTTTTTTATGACAAGGTAACCTTGGGTATTGACGGGAACGTCTTCACCCTTATCGTTGACGACCGCCGCCTCGACGCCAAAAAAAGGTTTGCACGCGCTACCGGGTTTTAAAGGCATGGACGGGACGGGTGTAATCATATGCATTCCGGTTTCCGTTTGCCACCAAGTATCAATAATAGGAATTTTTTCACGTCCGACATTTTTATAAAACCAAAGCCAGGCTTCGGGGTTGATTGGTTCGCCAACGGATCCGAGTATCTTCAGCGACGAGAGATCGTATTTCTTCAGATGGTCTTCGCCGAACTTCATCAGGGCGCGGATTGCGGTCGGTGCGGTGTAGAATTTGGTGACCTTGTATTTGTCGATGAGCTTCCACCATACTTCAATGTCTGGGAAATCGGGCGTTCCTTCATAAACGAAGGTGGTGATGCCGTTGATGAGCGGGCCATACAGGATGTATGAGTGCCCGGTGATCCATCCGGCATCGGCGGTTGACCAGAAGATGTCGTCCGGTTTAATATCGAAAACAAATTTTAGAGTGGCGTAAACTCCGACCATATAGCCGCCATGGGCATGGAGGACGCCCTTTGGTTTTCCGGTCGACCCTGAAGTGTAGAGAATGAACGCCGGGTCGGTTGCCTCCATCATGGCAGTCGGGCATAGCGTATCCTGCTTTGCCACTAGATCGTGCCACCAGATGTCGCGTCCGACTTTCATGTTTACCTGGCCGTTACCCCTTTTAACGACGATGACTTTCTCAACTTTTGGCAAGACGGCGACGACCTCATCGACGGTTTTTTTTGATTCTATATATTTTTTTCCGTACGGGTATCCGTCCGAACAGATTAGGATCTTTGCTTGAGCGTCCTCCAAGCGGTTTTTGAGGGCTTCGGCCGAAAAACCCGAATAGACTACCGAATGAACGGCGCCGATTGTCATGCAGGCGAGCATGGCGATAAACTGTTCCGGGATGCGGGGCAAATAAATGGTGACCTTATCTCCCTTCTTGACACCCAATGATTTCAACCCGTTGGCGAACCGGTTAACCTCCTCATTGAGTTGCCTGTAGGTAAAGATCCTCTCGCTCATGTCCTGGCCTATCCAAATGAGAGCTTTCTTGTCTGCAACCGGGGTTTTCATCCAGCGGTCCAGGGAGTTGAAGGCGATGTTGGTTTGCCCCCCGACAAACCATCTGGCATAGGGAAAGTTCCATTCAAGACCCTTATCCCAAGGCTTGAACCAGTAGAGTTCCCGGGCAATGTTCTCCCAGAAGGCGACAGGGTGGGACACCGAATCCCTGTAAAGCTGTTCGTAATCCTTTACCCACGAGTCGGAAACTATTACGGGGTTCGGGCTAATTAACATATATAGAATCATTGTGGTATAAAAAATCACAAAAAGCAAGCCATAATCTTCTTGATATTTCTTACAATTACCGTTAATCTGTATTTAAATTGAGAAGATCCTTTACTTTAGTAGAAATAATTATTGCGTTATCGATTGTCGCTACTTTTACAGCCTTTATTACCGGGAATTTTATCAATTCTATCAAAAAAGGCAGGGATGCGAGGAGAAGAAACGACTTGCAGAATATAAGCATGGCTTTGGAGTCGTTCTATAACGACAATAACCGATACCCTTTGTTGTCGGAATTCTACTCAAGTGACAGCATCTGTTCTCCAAAAGGCTGTGACGTAAGAATCTACATGCAAAAAATCCCAACCGATCCCAAGTCGCAGGAAAGTTACTTCTACGAATCGGATGAAACCGGTTCCTATTTCAGGATATATTCGACTATAGAAAATAGTAATGACCAGGGAGATTTTGTAAATCAGGAGGGCTACAATGCCGTTTGCAACACTGAACCCTGTAATTACGGTTTGGCGAGCACTAACGTAGCCCTGGTTCCTTTATCGGAAAGCATTTCCAATATTGTCGCCTACCAGAACAAGAAGATTCCGACAAATACGCCTGTACCTTCTACACCAACCCAAAGTCCTAATCAAAGCGCATCGCCGCCAATTTTTACTGACAGTAATTCGGCATTGCAACAAAACTTAGACGCGTTCGAATTAACTCGTTCGGGATTGACGGGTAATAATTACTATCCCAGTTACAAATACCAAACCTTTCAACTCGAATGTCCAGCAGGATACGGCGTCAGAGATGTACAGTTTAAAAATAAAGATAATGCAAGAAAGGATGTAAATTGGATGGGATGCAGCAAAGGAGCATTGAGTAGTGACATCTATTATGGTGTCTGTAGCTTTGGAGCGGATTCGCCTTTTAACATAACATTGAACGTTGTCTGCGACAAAAATTATTTTAAGCTGCCCGCCTATGACACGTTGACATTGGCAACAAAACCAGTCAATACTTTACCTGACAAGTTCAATATATATAATTTTAGCTATAATCCCGGAGACGGATTAACCAAAACAACAAAGGTAAACGACCAGATGCAAAAAATTTCTCTAACCTGTCCCGACGGATATAAAGCCACCGATATAACTTGCAGTACTCATTTTATAAATTACACCGTTCCTTATTACATGAGCCAAAACGGTCTTAAGAGGTTGACATCTGCACAAGTCGACTCGGTAAGAACCGCAAGCTGTCTTTGGGAGGCGACGGGGACGATTGATCAGACCTACATTACAACCGCTTGCATAAAACAATGATATTTTTTGGAATTCCTTGGTACTTAAACATGCAATAAATATCGAATTTCCTGTTTGACATTTAACATACTTAATGTATAATCAACTTTATCTTATGAGAATTTCAGTCAACAACTATTTTTACTTTGCCGCGTGTGGCGGAGGTAGTTGTTGTGACTGAATAAGAGTCAGACAAGCGCCCCGCCGAAAGGCGGGTTTTTTTGTATATATGAAAAATAACCAGCAATCAATATTGTTTTATTTTTACTTTTATCCCGATTCGCGGGAGGGATTTTGATGCAAAAACATTAAAAATTCACCCCGCCAAGTGCGGGGTTTTTTAGTTTATATGATAGGAGAAATTAGGGTGGCCGGACCTTGCGCGGCCGAATCAAAAGGCCAGATGCTCGAAGCGGCAAGGGCTTTGCAAAATATCGGGGTTGATGTCGTGCGCGGCTGCTGGTGGAAGCCCAGAACTCAGCCGGGATGGGATGGCGTCGGCAAGAAAGCGGCCCCCTGGGGATCCGAGATTACCCGGATGGGGATGACGGTTGCGACCGAAGTCCTTCAGCCGGAACATGTTATTAAAGTGATAAAGGGAATCGAGGAAAACGGCGGCGATCCGGAAAGGGTGATGATGTGGTTGGGTTCAAGGAATCAGAACGACCGGGTGCAGAAGGCAATAGGGAGGAGCCTTGTGAGAAATGCACCCGAACAGGTTAAGTTATTGGTGAAAAACCAGCCCTGGGCCGATGAGAAACACTGGATAGGAATCGTCAAGCACCTGGAATCGGTTGGATTACCCCCAGACAGGATGATTATGGTTCATCGGGGATTTCACCCCAACGGGCACGACAACCCCAATGGTCTAAGGAACATCCCCGATTGGGAAATGGTCAGGAGAGTTAAAGAGCAAACCGGTTTGCCAATGCTGATTGATCCGTCCCACATAGGGGGCAATGTCGAAAACGTCATAGGAATCACTTTGGAAGCAAGTAATACAGGGTTATTTGACGGGTTTATAATTGAAGCCCATCCCCATCCTGACACCGCCCGGACCGACGCAAAGCAGCAATTATCAATGGATAGACTTAAGAAGTTGATGGATCAAATCCACTAGGTATGGAAATAAACGAGTTTATCGTAAGAACAACCAGCTACTACTATCATCAACTGCTTTACGGCGGGGCGCCGTTTCATGCCTGATTTTTAAATCTAACCCCCGCCGACCAGGCGGGTTTTTATTAATAATTATTTTTTTTAAATATGAATAATGAAATTAAGGGGTTTAGCGATGGCCACCAATTCCGGTCGGCCAATGGTTACGTTGACACCCAAAAACTTTTTGAAAGACTTGGTTTGAGCAGCGAAGTCATCAACCGAACGCCGACCGTCGGTGTCAATATTGCGTTTTTGGCGAGGATGAATTCAGTCCAGTCCTTAAGTCAGGATATTGGCGGACGTGATTTAAATGTCACAATTCTCGGAATCTCGACTGCCGACGGACCATCGGATTTCCAGAAACTGTTAAAGGGATTGGGTGCCGGGAAGGTGTCGACAACCGCCATCGACTTGAGCGATGGAATATTTTCGGAAATTGAACGATCCGGGCTTGACGAGGTAAAATGCCTGCTCCAGGATGCCCGGGACACAGGACTCGCCGGCGCCTCCCAGGATTTTAACCTCAGAGATCATATCGGCAATTGCTGTCCGCCCCAAATTGACCGGCAAATAGACCTGGAGGCGTCAAGAATATTGAAGCCGGGGGCTGTATCGATTGTCAACATTACAACCAGCGATTTCCTTGCGGAGTCGGAAAACAGACGCATTATCGGCTTCGATGAAATGAAGGCAATTGTCGGCGATGAGGTCGTCAAAGCTCTTGGGGAAAACATTTACGACCTTAAGGAACTCCATGAGGCTTTTCCGGAACTCGATGTCGAGTCTTTGAGGGGTCTTATTATGGAGATCGAGCCGGATCGGAGTTTTGTCGTATTCGGGGAGGACGAACAGGGACACGGGGAGTGGTTCAGGACGATCGAGGACCATAAAAAAACCTGGGAGGCGGATGGATTTGAGGTGGTAGAAATTGCGAGCCGAAAAGGGAATGACAGCCATGATCCGCCTTTGGTCTGCAACAGGCACAACGTCGTATTAAAAAAATTTCCCAATAAAGCATGAAAAACAGAAACAATCTTATACCGATAAATACGCCGGTCTTCCTGTCGGCCACTTTTTTGCAGAAAAAGCCGAGCCAATGGGGGTACAGCCGGGTGGACGATCCCACCCGGCTTGCCCTGGAAAAAAAACTGGCAGATGTTGAAAATGCCAAATACGCCTTGGCTTTTTCCTCGGGGTCGGCGGCGGTCACGAGCCTTTTGATGCTTTTGAAAAGTGGCGATCACGTCTTATGCCATCGTGAAATATATGAGGGGACACACAGGATCCTTGACAAGATAATGAAAGGTTTTGGAGTGTCATTTGGCATGGCCAATTTCAATGATGCCCGGGAATTAAAAAATTCCATGAAGCCGGAAACGAGAATGGTTTTTTTTGAGACGATTACCAATCCCAACCTCGAAGTCGTTGACGTTGCGCGGGTGGTTGATACGGCAAAAGGAAGAGGCGTCTTGATAGTTGTCGACAATACGATCGCCACCCCTCTTTTCAGAAACCCGTTGAACGAGGGGGCCGACATCGTGGTTCATAGCTTGACCAAATTCATAAGCGGAAGCCACGATGTAACGGGCGGAGCTTTAATGATCAATGACAGTCAATTGTTCGAAAGACTCGGATTCGTACAGAGGACGACGGGAGCTATCCTTTCGCCCTTAAGCTGCCACTTGGTCGATCGGGGCATTGAAACTTTGTCCTTGAGGATGGAAAAGCATCAAAAAAATGCCGTGAGGATAGCGCAATTCCTAAAAGATCATCCTAAGGTAGATAAAGTCAGTTTTCCCGGTATGTCGGGATTAGTATCTTTTATTCTGGCAAAGGGGTTGAGACCAAAAGTTTTTCTCAAGCGGCTCAAAAAAATCGGGATCGCCCAGAGTTTCGGGGGAACCGCCTCAACAATCCTCCATCCCGGATCAATGATGACGTTGGCAAACCCGGTTGGAGCGAGTTTTTTCCGGTTATCGGTGGGCACGGAAAATATCGATGAACTGATAGGTGATCTCAAAGCGGCTTTAAAGTAAATTACAAATTTGTATAATAAAAACATGGATACACAAAGCAGGATTGATTTGATCAAACAGGTCGGTGAGGAAATCATCCAAGAGGATGAATTGAAAAAGCTTCTTGAAGGCGGGGAGGAGCTTATCGCCTATGACGGCTTCGAGCCGTCAGGCCAGATACACATCGCCCAGGGAATCCTGCGCGCCATAAACGTCAACAAGATGATCAAGGCCGGTATCAGGTTCAAGATGTGGGTGGCCGACTGGCACGCCATGGCCAACAACAAGATGGGCGGGGACCTGGAAAAGATAAAAACCGTCGGACGTTATTTTATTGAAGTATGGCGAGCTTCGGGAATGGATCTTTCCAGAGTCGAATTCCTGTGGGCATCGGACATGGCCCGCGATCCCGATTACTGGAAACTGGTTGTCCAGGTAGGCAAATCGAACGCATTAAAAAGATTTATCAGGACGGCCGAAATGATGGGACGGGAGGAATCACTGGAAAAACTGACAGGCGCGCACATTATTTATTCCTGTATGCAGGTGGCCGACATTTTCAAGTTGGGGGCCAAAATCACCCAACTGGGGATGGACCAGAGAAAGGTTAATATGTTGGCGCGTGAGGTCGGACCGATCCTGGGATACTGGAAACCGGTCGTCGTTTCCCACCACATGCTAATGGGCCTTTCCAAGGCCCCCCATTCAACCTGGCAGGTTGAAATGGGCCCGTCGGAAAGCGCTATAAGGCGAACAATCGAGCGGAAAATGAGCAAGTCGATGCCCGATTCGGCGATATTTATGACCGATACGAAAGCGGACATAAAAAGAAAAATAAACAAGGCCTATTGTTTGGAAGGGGATACCAAAGAAAATCCGATCCTTGAATATTACAAATACATTATTTTCGAGTCCCTTGAAAGATTGGGGATAACCGAAGTTAAAATCGAACGCCCGGAAAAATTCGGCGGAAACCTGTCCTTTAAAACATACGGGGAACTTGAAAAGACCTTTGCCGATCGAGAAGTCCATCCGATGGATATAAAATCAACTCTAGCCGACCTCTTGGATCAGCTCATTGAGCCGGTCAGGCGCCATTTCGAGGAAAATGCCGAAGCCAAAAAACTCCTGGAACAGGTTAAAAGCTTCCAGATAACGCGATGAAAATCGGTGTTTTTGATTCGGGCTTGGGAGGATTGACAATCCTGAAGGAACTTCTAAATCAGCTTCCGCAGTATAACTATATTTATCTCGGGGACAACGCCAGGGTTCCTTACGGCAATAGGTCGCCTGAAATCATATACGAATTCACTAGGGAAGCGGTAAACTTTCTTTTTAAAAAAAATTGCCAGCTTGTCATAATTGCCTGCAATACCTCGACCACAACCTCTCTAAGACGCATCCAACGAGAGTATTTGCCCGGAAAATATCCGGGCCGCCGAGTTCTTGGGGTAGTGAAGCCAGTCGTCGAATCGATGGCCGAGAAACATTATAAAAAAATCGGAATAATCGGAACAAAAGCGACCGTCAATTCCGAGGCATTTGTCAGGGAAATCAAGAAGATCCTTCCCGAATCCGAGATTTTCCAACAGGCCTGCCCGCTACTTGTACCTTTTATAGAGGACGGATCAAAAAACAGGAAGGTTTTGGATCTGATACTCAAGGAGTATCTCCAGGATCTTGTAGTGAAGGATATAGAGGGTCTGATCCTCGCTTGCACCCACTATGAACTGTTGAAGCGGGAGATAGAGCAAGCCGTCGGTCCCGGAATAACGGTTATTTCCGAAGGGAAAATAGTGGCAGAAAAACTCAAGGAGTACCTCCTGAATCATCCCGAAATCGAAAAAAAACTGGAAAAAAAAGCCGCCAGGGAGTTTTTTGTCACCGACATGAATCCGGATTACGAAAGGCTAATGGAGTTGTTCCTCGGGCGCCATTGGGAAGACGGAAGTCTATTCAAAGTCGCCCTGTAGTTATTTGACAGTCGGGATTAATTTGCTAAAATAAAAGCTATCGATTTTTTGCTATGCCAGCATCAGTCTTATCGGATTCAACTTCTTTAAAATTTATATTTTTTGACAGGAGGTGATTTCTAATGAATAAAAAACTTTACGTCGGCAATTTATTATACGAAGTCAACGATGAGGAACTTAAAACCCAGTTCACCCAAGCCGGAAATGTCGTTTCCGCCATGGTCATAAAGTTCAGGGACTCGGGTCGATCGAAGGGATTTGGTTTTGTTGAAATGGAAACGGAAGACGAAGCAAAGCGTGCCATCGAGATGTTCCATCAACAGGACTTCAAGGGCAGGAAATTGGTCGTTTCCGAGGCAAGACCACCCAAGGAAACCGCTCAAGCAGCTGAGCCTTCCGCAACCGCGGACGAGACCCAGGCTTAACACATGAAGAAACGAAAAGGCCGGATAAACTCCGGCCTTTTTTTGTGTTACCATAATATTATGGTGGTTGTGATCAATATCATAACTTACGTGTTTTCTTTTTTTGTCATCTGGTACGCCAGCGGGGTCATCGTGGATTCCTTATCAAGGTTCACCAAACGACTGAAGCTTTCATCCTTCGCCGTTTCCTTTTTTGTTCTTGGAATTCTGACTTCGATACCGGAATTTGCCGTCGGCTTGAACTCCATCATCCAGTCCAAGCCCGGAATATTTGTCGGAAACCTCCTGGGGGCGTCCCTGGTTCTTTTCATACTTGTCATCCCCTTATTGGCCGTTTTGGGAAACGGCGTCAAGATGGTTCATCAGTTGACTCCGGACAATCTGATATTTTCGCTTCTGGTTGTGGCGGCCCCGACATTTCTTATAGCCGACAACCTGCTGACCCGGACTGAAAGCGTTTTCTTGATACTGATGTACGGGATCCTGTTTTTCTATATTGAAAAAAAGAATGGGTTACTAACTAACGTTCGTGAGGAAATAAATGAATTAAAGGACAAGCACACCATTGAAAACTTGGCGGAATTGGTTTTGGCGGCAACCCTGGTTTTTCTCTCGAGCCATATCATAGTGACGCAAACGATTTACTTTGCCAACATGTTTTCGGTGTCGTCATTTTTGATAAGCATAATCGTTCTGTCTGTGGGCACCAACATCCCGGAATTGAGTCTGGCAATAAGAGCGGTCATGGCCGGCAAAAGGGAAGTGGCTCTAGGCGACTACTTGGGGTCGGCGGCCGCCAATACCCTGTTTTTTGGCATTTTTACCCTTATAAACGGGTCGAGAATAAACATAGACTCGTATTCCTACAAAACCATGATGATGATGCTTCTTGGGCTGGGGCTTTTCTATTGGTTTTCAAGAAGTAAACAGGACATATCCCGCCGCGAAGGGAAGCTTTTGCTTCTTTTTTATGCCGTTTTTATCGTCGTCGAGGTCTTCATTAAATAATCGTCAGAGTGAATAGGGGACGGACATTTTGAATCGGTTGGACAAATATCTAGAGATTATTTTTTCGGCATTCTTGAAGCCTGACTTGACGATTTTTTCCAATCTGACTTTTTTGTCATGGTAGAGGAATAGGACTTGATCGGCTTCGCGGTAGGTGAATCCTAATTCGCTTTCGTCCGTCTGGCCATCCCACAAGCCCGCCGTCGGCTTTGCCTTCCGTATCTCGTCGGGCACCTTGAGATATTTAGCCAGTTCGTAGACCTGGGTTTTATATAGGTGATTAATGGGTTCGATGTCGGATGCCGCGTCACCGTATCTGGTGTAGTATCCCAAAAGTTTTTCCGACTTGTTTTCGGTGCCGGCTACCAGGCCTTTAACTTTCTTGGCCCGGTCGAAAAGGGTAATCATCCTCACCCGTGCCATAAGGTTGCCCTTCCTGACATGGTCGTCGACGATGAGCCTTTTCTCGATTTCCATTACGATCGGCTTGATCGATATATCAAGAACATTTTCCTTAGGGATATCGGCGTCGTGAATCATCCTCTTTACGGGATTGTTGTCCTTTGGGTAAAAGTTAAGGATGGCCGGGTAGATGTTTTCCTTTTTGTAAACCCTTGTCAGTAAAACAAAGGCCGTTGCCGAGTCCACGCCTCCCGAAAGACCGATGACGACACGGTCTATGGCAGTTCTTTTGACCGTTCTTTTTAAAAAGGAAACGATGCGATTGGCTTCCAATTCCGGATTGATGGAAAGCGATATTTTCATTGATATAGTATACTATTTGGGATGCGGAAATACAAAAAAGCCTTACTAATTGGCCGGTTCCAGCCGTTTCATCTCGGGCACCTTTACCTGATAAAAAAAGCCCTGGAGGTTGCCGATGAAATTGTCGTCGGAATAGGCAGCGCCAACATTTACGACGGCAATAATCCTTTGGACTGGAGAGCCCGCGAAAAAATCCTGAAATCGGTTTTTTATAAGGAGAACATGGAAATTAGAGTCGAAAGGATAGTGGCGTTGGATGACTTTTTCAACGATGAAAAATGGTTGGCGAACGTCAAGGATCGCGCCGGCGACTTCGATATTGTCGTCGGGAACAATGAGTGGGTTAATAGGATAATGGAGAAGGGCGGATATAAGGTACTGAGGGTTCCTTACTACAAAAGATATCTGTACGAAGGGGAAAAGATCAGGAAACTTCTCCTGGAAAACGGCAATTGGCAGAAACGGGTCCCCCAATATCTCATAAAATTCATTTCCGAAAACCTGACCGAGAATTTGGATCACGTTGTATTGGGCGGAACCTTTGACCGTTTCCACAAAGGGCATAAAGCGTTAATCGATAAGGCATTTACCGTTGGAAAAAAAGTGACGGTTGGCATTGCAACGCAAGAACTGTATAAAGGTAAAAAACTGTCCAATGTAATTGAACCATTTTTTAAAAGAAAAAAATCCGTTCGAGAATATCTAGCTTCTAAAAATTGGACTTCCAAAGCGAAATTGATTTCCTTTAGCGTTTTTTCCGGGCCATTGGATACGAAAAAAAACGTATCGGCAATTGTTGTTTCCGGGCAAACCCTTCCGAACGCCTTAAAAATAAACAGAATGAGGATCGAGAACAATGTCCCCCCCTTAAAAACGGTTCTTGTCGGCGACGTTTTGGCGCAAGATGGGAAAATGATATCTTCGGAAAGGATAAGAGAGGGGATGATCGACCGCGAGGGAAAGGTTTACTTAAAGGTTTTTGAAAAAAAACTATCCCTTCCCGAGGCTTTGAAGGAGGAATTAAGAAGACCTTTGGGCAGGGTAATCAGGGGTAATCTGAAAAACGAAAACCAGACAGCCAAAAAATCAATCGCGTTGATCAAAAGAGATAAACCGGCCATGACGATTGCGGTGGGCGACATCATTGCCGGAAGCCTTGCCAAAAACGGTTTTATACCGGACGTGAAAATAATTGACTTCAGATCCAGAAGAGCCCTTCTTGATAATAAGTCGTCTTTGGAGGGTGAGGCCTTATTATCAAATCCGCCGGGAACGATAACCCCGGATGCGGCAAGGGCGATCAATAAATCCATAAACGCCTGGTTGACCACATCCGAATCGCAGACGGTCATAATCGAAGGGGAGGAAGATCTCCTGACTTTGCCGGCGATTCTTTTGGCACCGCTTGGAAGCCTGGTTCTTTACGGGCATTGGCGCTTGGGAGTGGTCGCGGTCACGGTCGATGAAGAAAAAAAATCTGATGTTCTGAAAATCTTGGAAAAGTTCGAGTGAACTTTGCTAAAATAACACTTATGGCAAGAAAATATCAACCGGATGAATTCGAAAGGAAATGGGTTGAAAAGTGGGACAGCGATAAGACTTATAAAGCCAAAGAAGGCGGAAAGAAGCAATTTGTTTTGGCGATGTTCCCGTATCCTTCAGGCGCAGGACTTCATGTTGGTCACGTCCGTAATTATACCGGCACCGATGTGGTTGCCAGGTACTACAGAATGAGCGGTTATTCGGTCCTGCACCCGATGGGGTGGGACGCATTCGGCCTGCCGGCCGAAAACGCTGCCATCAAAGCGAAGAAAAACCCGATGGATATGGTCCCGGAGCATATAGCAACCTTCAAACGCCAGATGAAATCATTGGGCTTTTCCTATGATTGGGACCGGGAATTTACGACAACGGATCCGGAATACTACAAATGGACGCAGTGGCTTTTCCAAAAGTTCTACAAAATGGGTCTTCTGTACAAAAAAGACACGCCTATTAACTACTGTCCCTCCTGTAAAACCGGTCTGGCTGAAGAAGAAGTCCTTCCTAACGGCACTCATGAGAGGTGCGGTAATAAGATAACCAAGAAAGATTTACCTCAGTGGATATTTAAGATAACTTCCTATGGGGATAGGTTGTTAGAGGATTTGAAGGGTCTGGATTGGCCGGAAGGCATTTTGGCCATGCAACGAAACTGGATTGGCCGCAAGGAGGGGATAAACATTACCTACAAAATCAAGGACAGCGAAGAGACGGTTACCTGTTTCACAACCCGCCCCGACACCAACTTCGGCGCCACTTTCGTTGTCTTGGCGCCGGAACACGGTTTCGTAAAGAAAATTATTGAAGGAAAACTGAAATCGGATAAAACCGACGTCGTTGAAATCAAAAAATACGTTGGGATATCGCTTTCAAAGTCGGAAATAGAAAGACAGGAAGAGGGGACAAAAAAAACTGGTGTGTTCACAGGTTTTTATGCGATTAATAACTTAAACGGACGTGAAATGCCTATATGGGTTTCTGATTTTGTATTATCAAACTTCGGTACCGGGGCGGTCGTCGGAGTTCCGGGGCATGACTTAAGGGATTACGATTTTGCGACCACTTTTGGCATAGACGTCTTAAGGGTTGTTGTCAGTAAAAACGGAGATAAAAGCCCGATTACTAAAAGAGAGCAGGTGCAGGAGGAAGAGGGGACAATGGTTAATTCCGAATTCTTGGACGGGATGAACATTCATGATGCGACGAAGAAGGTCATGGACTATATGGAAGAAAAGAAATACGGCAAAAGAATCGTCAGCTACCATTTGAGGGACTGGATTTTTTCCCGCCAAAGATACTGGGGGGAACCGATCCCGATGGTCCAGTGCGTTAAGTGTGGTTGGCAGCCGGTTCCCGAAAGCGAACTACCGTTAAAGCTACCATATTTGAAGTCATATGAGCCGGGGCCAGCAGGTGAATCGCCTTTGTCTACGGTTGAAGATTGGGTAAATACGAAATGTCCCAAGTGTGGCGGTCTGGCCAAGAGGGAAACCGATACCATGCCCAACTGGGCGGGATCGTGCTGGTATTTCCTTCGTTTTGCCGACCCGAAAAACGGCAACGAGGCGTGGAGCTTTGATGCGATGAAAAAATGGCAGCCGGTCGATTGGTATTTGGGGGGTGCGGAACATGCTGTTTTGCATCTTCTGTACTCGCGTTTCTGGGTAAAGGCCCTCTACGACATGAAGCTTTTGGATTTCAAGGAGCCGTTCATGAAATTGAGGAATCAGGGGATGATCCTGGCCGAAGACCACCGGAAAATGAGCAAGTCATACGGCAACGTCATCAACCCCGATGATGTCGTTAAAGAATACGGCGCCGACGCTTTGAGGATTTATGAGATGTTTATGGCGCCTTTCAATACCGAAATTCCCTGGTCGACTAAAGCCCTGCAAGGGTCATACCGTTTCGTAAAACGAGTATGGGATCTATTTCATACGGCCGTATTCGGAGAAAAATCAGATTCCAACCTGGTAGCCAAGCTCCAGAAAACCGTCAGGAAAATAACCTCGGACATTCCGGAAGTAAAATTCAATACGTCTATTGCCGCAATGATGGAATTTTTGAACGACTGGGAAAAGAATCCCAAGGGCTTGTCAAGTGAGGATGCCCAAAAGTTCCTGAAAGTATTGGCGCCGTTTGCGCCATTCATGTCCGAGGAAATATGGAGCGAAATATTTAAACAAACCGTTTCGATACATGTTTCCGACTGGCCGAAAATGGAAGCGGAAATTGCCGCAGCCGAGGTCGTAATTCCCGTCCAGGTGATGGGAAAGCTCCGCGCCACAATAAAAGTTCGGAGCGGTCAGGTCAAGGATCAAAGAGCCGTTGAGCAGCTGGCGGTTTCCGAGGAAAAGGTAAAAAAATACATTGAAGGCAAGGAATACCGGGTCATTTATGTTCCCGGAAAGATATTAAACATTATCGTCAAATAAAATGGATAAACAAAAATATATTGATGCCCTGAAAACACAATTGGAGACCAATGTATATAACCACTCCTTGGCCCTTGAGGCCTGCATGGGCGGTCTTTACGACTATTTCCAATCGCAGGGGTTGCTTGGGGCGGATGAACCGGCGAAAGACGATTGGATGCTGTCAGGTTTTTTGCACGACATAGACTATTCCGGCGAATACAAGGCAACCCACCCACAAAAAACCCTTGAGGTCCTGCAAAAATACGGTTTGACGATATCGGAAACCGTTCACAACCTCATAAAAGCCCATGCGCCTGATTTGACGGGTTATTCGCCAAAAAACAAAGCCGAATGGTCGATTTTCTGCGCCGATTCGCTGACAGGACTTATCATGGCGGTAGCGTTTGTTTATCCATCAAGAAAACTTTCTGACGTTAAAGTTTCGTCTGTCGTCAAGAGACTGTTGAAACAGCCAAAATTTGCCGCCGGAACCCGACGGGAGGACATAAAAAAATGTGCCGATCCCTCGGGACTTAATTTGCCGATCGAAAAATTCGTCGAAATCTGCCTCAACTCCATGAAGGCGGTTGCGCCCCAAATCGGTCTTTGACCATTCAAGGCACGATTTGAGTCTTTTGACCTTATCGGTTATAATTTCATTACTTCGTATGGAAAAAATCTTGGGTAGGGTTAGAACCTGGTACAGGGGACTGCCCGACAAAAAGAGGTATGTGGAATTCATAACCGCAATCCTGACGGTGCCGGTTTTATTGACCGTCCTCATTAGCAATATCGCCAACCTCAACAATAGTAAAAAAAACGAAGAGAAAGTTAACCCGACGCCGATCATAACCGCCGCCCCGACCGAGAAAATAATTGTTATCACGGAAAAAGTAAACGACAAGGAAGCGTCGGCCACGCCTACTTTTACCCCGTCGCCGACAATCGCGAAGGAGTGCGCGAAGGAGGTAGGTCCGGTAAGGATTGCCAGCCCAACGGATGGGCAGTTGATGACCAACAATCCGGTTTGCATCAAGGTAGCTTATCAGGCCGGTGACTACTGCAGCGTCGTTTGGTCGTATCGGTTAGATGGGGGAGTCTGGTCCGACTATACCGACAAGGATATTTGTCTGTACAATCTTGCGCCGGGCCCAAAGACCCTCGAAATTAAAATCAAGAGTAGCCAATCAGATGATGAGGTAACGCTGATCAGGAATTTCTACTATCAAACCAGGGAATCTCCAACCCCGACTCCGGCTGTTTCGCCGACGGTTTCAACTGCGCAGTGATGGAAAATCGTTTATTTTATTGATAAAATAGGCCTTCATATGGTTTCAACAGAGCGTTTATTAACGTTCGGACGAAAACATGACTTCTCGATTGGCATAAACTTCAAAAACTGGATCTTCCGCTATTCTGATATTGAAAAATGGCGTGGTGAGAGTCGGAAATTGATGATAAATTACCTTTCAGACGGAAATTACAGAAGAAACCTGGTGGAAAAAGCCCATCCCCGAGATCAATACCGCGCCTTGGAACTTATGGCCAGGTTTTCAAATCCTGCAACCAGTCAAATACGGGATGGATACTATGAGGGCACGGTTGAAATTGCCGGAGACTTGTTTGGGAGCATGTTGATCCATCATTTGACCCATAAGGACAAATCAAAACTTGATCAATTCGTCGACAGGCGGCTCCTCTTAACGATTGACGTTCGTTCCAAAGCCTTGGCACTTGATAAGGTTTTTGTTGCCATAAGGGACGGGGGATTGGATTTTGATGAAAAAACCCGCGACTACCTGGCTGCAATATTGTTCGGCGACCTCCAGATAAATACATTCGAAGCGGTTGGCAGACATAACGGCAGAATACCCCCACAAGTACTTGACAAGGTTCTGGAATTGCTCCACGAAAAAGAGAGAAAGGGGCAGGTAGATTACTTCGGGGAAAAAATGTGAGTCCACTGGGACTCGAACCCAGAACCAATCCCGATTCAATCGGGACTGCTCTTATAGGTTGGGAAGAAAAAATAATTGGGTGAGTCCACTGGGACTCGAACCCAGAACCAACAGCTTAAAAGGCTGCTGCTCTACCAGTTGAGCTATGGACCCACCGACCCAATTATTTTTTCAAGAGCAATTTTACTCTTCAATTTTTTAAGGTACTTCTCCATTATAATTGCCTGACTCCTATTTACAAACTTCCGTTTATGAACTAGCTTCCAAGGTCTTTTTAAACTCGTATAACCGGTTCGACCAAAATTGTGTTCCTTTAATCGGCTCTCAATATGTCCCGTATGACCGATATAATAGGATTTGTCTTTTATACTTTGCAAAATGTAAACAAAGTACATAAACAAAAGCTTAATCCAGAACCAATCCCGATTCAATCGGGACTGCACAACCCAATTGAACTATGGACCCTTTGAGTTCATATTATAGCGTATTTATTGTAACTTTATGAGTAAAATATGGGGTCAATCATCTTCCTGCCTTCTTTGTTTGGCCCGCTCACATGCTACGGGATTATTTTCGCACCACTCTTTTGCCCGGTCTTTCACGGTCTGGGAGCGCGGCGCAGTTGTCGGGGTGGCGATCGGTGCCGAGGTGGGGGCGGATGTCGGTTGCGGTATTGAGGTCGGCGAAGGGTTTGTGGACGTTGCGTCTTGGGTTATATTCTCCATTTGCTGAATGGTTTGTTCGATGGTGGACTGGGTGTTGTCGATTTCGGTGACAATCTGGCTGCTGCCGAATGAGGTGGCAGCCGGCTGGTAATTATCAGTTGTGGCGGTGTTTGATATTGGATTTGCCTGGCTGTCGGACAGGGTGCCGGTATTCGGGACGGTATTGTTAATGAAGTTTTGTTTTTGTTCCCCCAGGCCGCTTGAGATTGCATTGAGCTGGGTGATGTATTTCTCGGCCGCCTGCTGTTTTTCCTCAGGATCCTCCATCATCGTAATCGAATAGGCGGTTGATTCCACCTCGGTATTCAACCTGCTCAAGCTTTCCTTTCCTTCTTTTGAAGCAAGGACTTTGGTTGTCTCGTTAAAGCGTCTACCAACATATTCTATCTGCAGGTCGATACTCTTATTGATGAATCGGCTGGAAGCCAGCATGGCTTTTTCGTAACCCAACTTGAATTCGTACAGGAAATCTCCGGGCAAGGTGTTTTGGGCGACGACAGTGAGGAGTGAAAAGATGATCGATCCAAAAAATACGACCCACGTTGCGTTATCAAAAAATTTCCTGGTATTGCTCATGGCTTCAAAGGTAAGGTTAGTCTTTTCAAACCGCGTTGTCAACGATAACAGGATTAATCCTTATCGCATGTTTGTGAACAATCCGGATTTACCCCGCCGCTTTGATCTTTGTAGTACGTCTCATTTGGGTGATTTGCCTTGCATTCGCTGTATGACCCGCATATATTGCATTTTTGCTCCCCCTCCTGGCTGACGCTTATGTATAACGGGTTATATAGGGAGCACGAATTGGGATTAGCCGGGGTGGGTGCTGTGGTTGGAGTCGAGGTTGGCTCCGTGGTCGGAACGGCCGTCGGGGTTGCGGTGGGCGGGATTGTGGGCATGGGCGTTGAAGTCGCCGTGGGGACCGGTGTGTTGGTTGGGGCGGGCGTCGGAGAGGCTGACTCTTGGGTTATATTTTCCATTTGATTGATGGTTTGCTGGATGGTTGATTGGGTCGTATCTATTTGCTGGGATATCTCGGAGGTATTGACCGCCGTTGCGGTTGTGGTCGGGCTAGCCGCAGGAGCGGCGTTTGTCGTTATGATTTGCTTCTGTTCCACCAGGCCGGTTGATATGCTATTGAGTTGGGAGATATATTTCTTGGCCGCCTGTTGTTTTTGCGTAGGATCCTGAATCATCGAAATCGTGTCGGCGGTGGACAGAACCTCCTTGTCCAGCCTGTCCAGGCTTTCCTTGCCGTGTTTTGACGTCAAAACCTGGCTCGATTCATTGAAACGTCTCCCGACGTATTCGATCTGCAAGTCAACTTGCCTGTTGATGAAGCGGCTTGCCGCAAAGAGGACTTTTTCGTACGCCAGTTTGAAACCATAAAAGGTATCACCCGGTAAAGCATTTTGTGCGACAACGGTGAGGAGCGAAAAAGTGACGCAAAAGAAAAAAATAATCCAGATCGATGAATCGAGAAGTTTTTTTATGATGCTCATGTCCCTAAACCAAGGTTAGTCGTTTTAGTTTTTATTGTCAATATAGAAATCCCGTGTATAATTTAGGGATGAAACCGGAAGAATATTTGTTGGAAAACGGCCTGAAGGTGATTTTTGTCGACACGAAGACCTTCCCGACAATCACTACCCTCCTGTTGGTTGGGGCGGGATCTAGGTATGAGAATGAAAAAAACAATGGCATTGCCCACTTTTTCGAGCATATGGCCTTCAAGGGCAGCAAAAAGTATGCTAATTCCTTTGTCATTTCCTCGACGATCGAGGGAAAGGGCGGCGTTTTCAACGCCTTCACTTCCAAGGATCATACCGGTTATTGGATAAAATCAACGAACGAGCATTTTCCAACAGTGATAGACGTAATATCGGATATGGTTTTGAATCCCAAACTGGATCCCGAGGAAATCGAGAGGGAAAAAGGCGTCATTTCGGAAGAGATCAACATGTATGAAGATATGCCGCAGCGGAAGGTCGGCGAGATATTCGAAGGACTGCTTTACGGTGGCAACCCCCTTGGATTCGATATCGCCGGAACCAAGGAAACAATAAGCAAATTCGACAGAAACACGTTTGTTGATTACATAAAGAGCCTTTATCATCCGGACAACTCGGTCCTGATAGTCGCCGGAGGACTGAAAGACAGGCAAAAGTATCTGGAACTCATAAAAGATAAATTCGCATTTTGGAAAAACAGCGAACGTACTAAATATGTTACTATAAAAGAGAGCCAGTCTAAGCCTCAAATACTCGTAAGATACAAGAAGACGGAGCAGGCCCATATGTGTTTGGGGTTCAGGGCCTTCTCTTTCAAGGACGACAGGAAATACGTCTTGAGCGTGCTTTCGGCTATATTGGGCGGAGGTATGTCCTCGCGCCTCTTCATACAGGTTAGGGAGAGAAGGGGGCTTTGTTACTATATCTCAACCGGGAGCGAACTATACGAGGATTGCGGCAATATTGTTACCCAGGCTGGAGTCACCAATAACCTGGAAAAAGTAAGGGAAGCGATAAAAACAATACTTGCGGAACACAGAAAAGCGGTTACAGCCGAGATAGGGGAGGATGAAATAAACCGCGCCAAGGAACTGATAAGGGGACGATTGATGCTATCTCTTGAGGATTCATCCAACATCGCATCCTTCTTCGGCACGAGAAAGCTTCTTCAAAACAGCGTCCAGTCACCTGAGGAGACGATCAGGAAGATTATGAAGGTGACCGCCAAAGACATCAACAATCTGGCAAGGGAAATATTCGTCAACAGGAACCTCAATTTTTCGATCATAGGACCGTTTAAGAATGACTCGGATTTTGAAGACGTTCTAGAAGTGTAATCTCGTTACTGTCCGACATTATCGTATATGTACTTCGATATTTTGCTTATGATTTTGACCAGTTCGTTTTTGTCGTTCCCCTTGGTCATTATGCAAAGCAAATATGGACTCTTCTCATGATAGACAATTCCGCAATCATGAATCTGTATAAACCCTTCGTCGTTTATTTCACGTAAGCCAAATTTAAGAGCCGATGTGACATTCTTGGGAATTCCGGTCTGTATCCCAAAATGGAAATCGCTCTTGGTCAGGTATTTGAGCGCCTTTTCCGACATAGGGCGACTTAAGTAAGTGGCATTAAAGAGGACCCTGAATAATCCGGCGTACGACTTTACGGTTATGTAATCGTCGGGTGTTTCTTGATCGGGGTATATTATATCCAGGTCTTTGTGGGTCGTTTTAACGTCTGATATATCGATTCGACTCAGTAGTGTTTCAAACGCGAGATTATCCGAAAGGGCAATCATTCTGAATAAAAGATCATCGACCGTGTAATTTTCACCCATTGTCAGCGTTTCTGATTTTGGAAGGTTTTCCTTCAATTGGTGCGAACCGGAATAATTGATCTTTTGGGAAAGCAGCGTAGGGTCGGTTTCCGTCTTTTTGAGGTAGGCGATCATCAGGGGTACTTTAAGGAGGCTGGCGGGTGCGAACTTGTCATTTTCGTTTATTCCGAAAGTTGGCCCGTTGTTGAGATCCCGATAATACACGGATACTGAATCGACTGAAAAAGGTCGGTCTTGAACAAGGTTGCTAACTTTCCTTTTGAGGCTATTGACCTTTGTCGAGGGGTCGTCGTTATAGATCTCGCAATCCAATAGAGGATTGGTGAGGCTATTATGGGCGAATCTCGTTATCGAAACCCGCTCTCCCTTGCCTTTTAGAGACAGTTGAAGAAAAAAACCGGCGAAGAAAAAAATTACCGCGGTCAGAATGATGGGAAACATTACATTTTTCATATGCCTGCAAACCTAATTGTAGACCTTAATGCAAAAAAGTAAATAGATAATGACGCAATATGCGTCTCCATGTTTATATGGGTAAACTACGATAATTGTTCAAATTAATTTTCAAATAAGAGGCCGTCAGGACAATTAAAAACCAATATATGAACGTTTTATTGGTCTTAAAAGGCATTTATGTCATTATGCATGTAATGCAAACAGTAGAAGAAATAGAAGACAAAGAACATTTAAAATAAATAGAAAGAATAGAACGTGTAAATGTAATAGAATTTTTGAAATATATACTTGACATGGAATAAATGGATAACATATACTCAAATTAACGCTCTGTGTAAGAGTTGCCATTTTTGCCCCTAATGATAAAATCCATCGATAACATAATCAGAAGACTTAGTATTCATCAGCTGAAAGCCCTAAACTTGCTCTCAAAAAGTAGCAGTTTAAGTCTAACCTCCTCAAATTCCTTTAAAAAAATTGGTAAGAGCGGTAAAGCCCTTGGGGGAATATTTTCATCTTTATCGAGGCGCGACTTCGGCGACCAAAAACTATTATTGCCCTGGGGAAGGTCGGAAGGCGGTAGGGGATTGAATTGGAAACTGAACGAAAAATTGATATCCAGGGAAAAGCTCAGGGAAATTACCGATGAAATTTTATCAACATGAAGACTAAAAAGTTTTTACATAAATTGCTGGTCTTTGTTACGGCCCTAAACCTAGTGCTGCAGCAGGCGGGAATATTCTGGTTTAACGCCGGAGGAACAAGATCCGTTCAGGCGGCAAGCAGGACTATTACCGAACGGGTGGATTTCGACGGCGGCTATTATAACGGAGTCGAATCCAAATCCAAAGAAGGCGAGATCAAGCTTGCGTCCGATGGGACATGGAATGCCAGGGTATGGAACACTCCGGCAATGGCGCTTGGGGATCAGGCTGCCATAGCTTCGGATGGTAACTACGTGTATCTCCTTCATAACGCGGACAACCGTTTTGTCAGGTATCTGCCGTCCGAAAATCGGTGGCAAACGCTTGCCTCGGCGCCCCATTACGCCTATCCGGGGGCGAGTCTTACAGTATTGGGCGACTATATATATGCCGCCTACGGAGGATATCAGCTGGAGTTCAGCCGCTATTCCATTTCCACCAACACGTGGGAAGATCTTGAGAATCTCAAAGACCTTATTTGGAACGGCTCAACGGCAACAACCGACGGAACCTACATTTATTTATTGAGAGGTTCGGCCACGCAGGATTTTTGGAAGTATGACCCCTCAGATGACACTTGGTCAACGCTATCGAGTCCGGCAGCGGCAATCTACTCGGGGGCAGGGATGGCATATTACGGCGGCAATCTTTACGTAACCCGCGGATACAGTACGACAACCATGTACCGGTATAACATTTCGGCCAACACCTGGTATACGACGACGACGGGCGGTTCGGCGTTGGCGGCCTCCCCTGCAACATTCAACGAAGACACGACAATAACCATAAAAAACGATGAGCTCTTTGTTTTACGGGGAATAAATACAAACACCTACTATAAATACAATATCACATCCAATGCATGGTCGGTGTTGACCAATGCTCCGCAAACAACAAGATACGTCGGAAACGTTTACAATAGCGCGGACGGGTACATTTACGTTTTCAGGGGCAACGGGACATACGACATGTGGAAATATAACCCTGCAACCAATTCGTTTGTCGGAAACACGGATTTGCCCAATACTCCGGGGTCTGGCGCCGACCTTGTCTATTACAACGGCTATCTGTACTTTGCCCGTGGAAACAACTCGCAGAATCTGTACGGATACAATCTTTCCAATTCGACATGGTCGACCCTTGCCAACAATACCAACTGGACGTTAAATGACGACACCAAAGGGGTCCAGGCCGGGGGCAAAATATACTTTTTCCGCGGAAGCAACACCAGAAATTTTGCCTATTACGACGTTGCCGGCAATTCCTGGACAACCAGGGCGGATACCTCAGCCAACGTCAGCTACGGCGGCAGTTTGGCATATACAGGGTCCGGGGATTATTTGTATGCGGCAAGAGGCGGAAATACCGCCTCGTTCTGGCGGTACAGCATTTCGGGTGACTCATGGGACGATGCGTCGGTTGCAGATTTGCCAGACAACAGCGAAGCCAGCTACGGATCAAGGCTCGTCTCGGACGGTACCAATCTCTATCTGATACCGGGATACGGACGCAATAACTTATTGAAATATACGGTTTCGGGAAACAGCTGGTCAGTCATAAGCAGCCTGCCGTTTGCCCCGAACTGGGGAACCGACATGGCCCACTACAACGGCAAGTTGTACTTACAAGCCGGTTATTACAAAGACCAGTTCTGGGAATATTCGATAGCGGGTAACAGTTGGAGAAGACTGCCGAATATCCAAACCAATTATGCATATGATATCGGCCCCTATAACGGTGGAAGTCTTGAAACGGACGGAAGCGGTAATTTTTATACGATATCCGGACAGAACATTACCCAGTTGAACAGTTTTACGGTCTCCTCCTATAACTATCCGGTTTCAGGAACCTGGACTTCGGGGGCGATCGATTTGTCGCATGTTTCTTCATGGACTTCGCTCTCGTCGTCAGCAACGACTCCCGGTGATTCGTCCATTTCCCTGGAAACCAGATCCGGAAGCAACGGGGTAACCTGGTCAAACTGGCAGGCATTAAGCGGCAGTTCCATCCAGTCTCCGGCCGCCAGATACATGCAAATCAGAGCCACTTTAACGGCCACAACCGACCGATCAGCAACACCGGTGATTTCCTCATTGACCATAAACTATACGGGCGATGAAAATGCGCCATCAAATCCGACAACCTTTACCGGAAAATCCCAGGCGGTCGGCGGAGTGGATATAACATCGGGCGGCAGTTATCAGTATCATCAGCCCTATTTCAGCTGGACGGGAGCCTCCGACACCGAAACCAACGTTGCCGGCTATTACGTCTACTACGGAACTTCAAGTTCGGCCGATCCGGCGGTTTCAGGCAATTACCAGACAACCGCCAATTATACGGCCACCCTCCAGATGACGAACGGAATTACGTATTACCTGCGCTTGAAAACAAAAGACACGTCCGGGAATATTTCATCTGCCACAACAGGTTTTACCTATACTTATACAGGCGTATCGCCGCCCCAAACCGTGACCCAAACATCGACCTCGGATTTTTCCGGCACGGCAACGGATGTGTCGGTAACGGGCGACGAAATCAAACTTGAATCCAAAAGCGGCTTCTGGCAGCAGGAAAGACTGAGCGTCGCCCCGGGCACGATTTATAACGGCGCGGACATGGCCCATGTTTCATCGAGCAACAAGATTTATGCCTTAAGGGGGAATAGCCAAAACTTTTACGAATACGATATGGCTACCGACGTCTGGTCATCGAAAGCCAACACTCCGGCAAGCGTCAGTTACGGAGGATCGATAGAAAACGGACCGGCCGGATACTTGTTTGCTTTAAGGGGAGCTAATACCAGTTCGTTCTGGAGATACGACATTTCCGCCAATACCTGGAGCGACGAAGCGGCCGCCAACAGTCCGCAGGCGGCAGGTACAGGCGCATCTCTTGAGTACGATGAAAACCAATATATATACATGATCAGGGGAGGCAACGACGATGCCTTCCTGCGTTATGATACCCTGTCTGATACCTGGGATACCCTGGCCAATACCGACTTCGGGTCGCCAACCACCCAGACAAACAATCTGGTCGGATACGGAGGAGATTTGGCGTATGACGGTTCGGGGACGATCTATGCAATCCAGGGCAATACCAGATCGGGTTTTGCGTCCTATAACATATCCACAAATTCCTGGACGCCTCTCCCGAATACTCCGGCTCTCACCTATTACGGCGGACGGATAGAATACGATGAAACCAGTGACTCGGTTTATTACCTACCCGGTTGGGACAAGCCGTATTTTTACAAATACGACGTGTCAAGCCGGACCTGGTCGACGTTAAGCGAAGCTCCAGCCGTTTTTGGATACGGGGCGTCTATCGTCAACATATCCGGGAACCTGTATGTTTTGAGAGGCGCCAACGTGACGACTTTCTATAAATACAATATTGCCGACGATTCCTGGCTCATTCCAACGGTCGGGCTATTTGATAGCCTGTTCCGGGGCACCGACTACCGGACGTTCAATTACGGGGCGGACATCGTCCGCGGTGACGGCAACAACTATTATATTACCCGGGGCAACTGGGACAATCTGTTTATCCGTTACAACGGCGCAACCGGCGATACGGTAAGGATGGCCGACGCACCGTCAGGATTCTACTACGGTGCGGAACTGGTTTACGATTCCACAAACAACAAGATCTATGCGACCGCAAATATTTACAATCGGAAATTCTTCGTTTACGACGTGGCAACCGATGCCTGGAGCGAAGAGGCGAGTGACCCGCCCCCGTACGATGTCAATACCGGTGTAGCCATGGAATATGACGGCAGCCGGTACATCTATTGGGTAAGGGGTGGAAGTACCCAGAATTTCCATCGTTTCGATACTCAGGGAACACCAGGCGCCAAATGGTCGGTTTTGACCAACACCCCGGCCACTATGGGTTACGGAGCCGATCTTGTCATCAAAAACGATTATCTGTATGCGCTTCGGGGCAACAATCAGTTGGGTTTTTACAGATATGGACCGCTATCGGGTACTCCTGCCTGGAGCGATCCGGCTGTTGCCGATTTGCCGACCGGCAAGACCATCTACAACGATGGATTCCTGGTTGATTCAGGAGGGGATTATCTTTACAGCTGCCGCGGCGGCAATTCCAACGAATGTTTCCGTTATTCCGTATCCGGCAATACCTGGACCGCAATTGCCAATGCTCCGGCGCAAATTAGTCAAGGTGGATCGGCCGCTTCAAATGGGGCGGACAAAATTTTTGTTATAGCCGGTCCGGGCACAAACACTTTTTCGAACGGACTTTATACGTACGTGATGCAAACGTCAACGTCTTCATTTGAAGAAAGCGGTAATTACATATCCCCGTCCCACGATCTGACCGCCACCTACAAATATGCCAATATCAATGTAACGTATACGTCGGCAACTAATTCCACGCTAACGGTATACACACAAAGTTCATCAGACAACAGTACGTGGTCCGACTGGTCCGAAGCCTCTGAGGTCAAATCGGTCGGAACGACATACACATACAAAATAAACTCGCCGGCCGCCCGGTACGTCAAGATAAAGTTTTCCATGACTTCGGCGGACGGGATATATTCCGGGACGATCTCAGACTACACCATCTACTACTACCAGGACGTAAATTCTCCAACGAATCCGACAACCCTTAACGCCTATTCGACCAGTACCCAAAGCGCTTCAATTACGACCAACACCTGGTACAACCACACGGCTCCCAATTTCGACTGGCCGGATGCCGATGCCGTTGGAGGGGCAACCGACGGAACCGGGGGATCGGGCATTGCCGGTTACTATGTTTATTTCGGCACGAATTCTGCGGCCGACGCCTCAACTTCGGGCACATTGACGACAGCGACTTCATATACCGCCTCAAATCTTACGTCCGGGGAGACTTACTATCTTCGCATCCAGTCCGTGGATGATGACGGCAATTTTGCCGCCTCAAACTGGCAACCATTCGTATACAAGTTTGATAACGATGCACCGACAAATCCGGTTACCATAAGCGTCAATCCGCCCGGATACACATCGGTTAATGACTTTGACTTTACGATGAAAGGGGCAACGGACAGTGCCTCTGGCATCGCATCTTTCTGCTATAAATACAAAACGGGGGAAACGGACGGAAACATTGCTTATTCAAGCGAATCCTGTATTACTGAAATAGATGGCCAAGGGACGGCAACCGCAAGCGCCGTTCTGGCGTATGAGAGTGGGGAGAGTAACACTTTTTACGTCCGTGCGCGTGATGCCGCCGGAAACTATGCCTCAACTTATGCAACCCAGATATATAAATACTCGGGTGAGGCGCCTTCCAAGCCCACAAACCTGAGAGTCACATATCCAACGGATTCGTCATCGAATACAGTAAACCAGTTTGCCTTCGCATGGGATGCCCCCGAATCTTTTTCAGGTTCGGAGTCAGGCTTAAGATATTATTACTCAATCAATGCATTGCCAACGGGCAACAACGTCAATGAAATCGGCCTGTCAGATACGTATTTGTCAACAGATGCGTATGCCACCCAAAAAGGAGCAAATAAATTATATGTCGTTACCAAAGACGAGGCCGGCAACATAGACTATACAAATTACGCCCAGGTAACTTTCACCGCCGACACTTCAGCTCCCGGAACAGCGAGAAACATCGACATCTCCGATGTTTCGATAAAGGAAACCTCAAGCTGGCGTCTGGCTTTGTCTTGGGACCCGCCTGAAGCAAGCGGATCGGGGGTTGCGTCATATAAAATCTATCGGTCTGCGGTTGAAGACTCTGTTTGTACGAGTAATTACGCCGACTTTAATTACGTTGCCTCAACTACACAGACCTCATACGTTGACACCGGCCTCACCCAGACAAAGAAGTATTACTGCGTCAAGGCCTGTGATTCAACCAACGAATGTTCGGCGGCTTCAGACACGGTCGGCCTTTACCCCGACGGAAGGTGGCGAGTGGCACCGACCTTGTCGGGAGATCCTACCGTATCGGTCAAAACCAAAAGCGCCACCGTTTCCTGGTCGACGTCGCGCACCGCGAACTCGTTCGTAAAATACGGTAAAACATCAGGCAGTTACGGCGACGAGGTAGGTTCTTCCACCCAAGTGACCTCGCATACGATAAGCCTGACCGGTCTTGATCCGGGAACGACCTATTACTACAAAGTCCAGTGGACAGACGAGGATGGTAATAGCGGATCATCAGATGAATTCACGTTCGTTACCAGTCCCGCACCGCATGTTTCCTCGGTTAAGTTTTCGGGGGTCAACATAAACTCGCTTTACGTCAATTTCACGATCGCCAATGCCGTCAAGGCAACCTTGAATTACGGTAAGACGGTCAATTACGGGGCGGCCGAAAGTATCTCGACCTCGACCAACGAGTCGACCTACACGATCGCGCTCTCAGGTTTGACTGAGGGGACGCTTTATCACCTTAAAATAACCGGGGAGGACTCCGAGGGCAATGCCTATGACTCAGACGATTATACCTTCGAGACCTTGCCGACGCCCAAGATATTGAACCTCAAAGTCCAGCAGGTGGCCGGGATGCCGACGGCAACTTTGAGACTGGTCTGGTCGTCCAATACGTTAATCTCGTCCATCGTTACCTATTATCCGACCGGAAGCCCGGAAAAAGCCCTTGATCAAATAAACCTTGCCTTGAAGAAAAATCACGAAGTGGTTATCAAGAACCTCATTGACTCGACCGATTATACGATCGACATAAAGGGCAAGGATTCGGCCGGAAACGAAGCGACGATTGTTAGCCGGAAACTGAAAACCTCCCAGGACATGCGGGCGCCCGAAATCCAGAACATGAATGTCGAGTCGACAATCGTCGGGGTCGGCGAAACGGCCCGTGCTCAGATTGTCGTCTCCTGGGACACGGATGAACCCTCAACCACCCAGGTCGAATACGCCCAGGGAACGGGCACCTCGTACGGACAGACGACCCAGGAGGACAGCAACCTGACCCAAAACCACACAGTAACGATCACCGGCCTGACACCGGCCAAAATCTACCATTTGAGGGCGATTTCCAAGGATAAGGTCAACAATATCGGCCAGTCTTTTGATACAGTAATAATTACGCCAAAATCGACGAAAGACGCCCTTAATTTGGTGATAGACAACCTGTCCGAGACATTCGGGTTTTTGAATAATTTGAGAATTAACAGATAAAACATGAAAACCAATTCCAAAAAAACCATCATCGAGACGATCGACCTCAAAAAATCGTTCGCGATGAGGGATTCGGAAATCCAGGTCCTTAAAGGAATAAACGTCAAGGTCGGCGAAGGCGAATTCGTCATCATTTTCGGGCCCTCCGGATGCGGAAAATCGACCTTCCTCCACTGCATTCTCGGGTTGGAGCCGCCGACAACGGGAGAAGTCCAGGTCGAGGGCAAGGATTTTTATAAAATGACCGATGACGAACGGGCGCTTTACCGCCGTCACCGGGTCGGGATGGTTTATCAGCAACCTTTGTGGATATCGGCCTTAAGCATTATCGAAAATGTCAGCTTTCCACTCCATTTATTGGATCTTGACGCCAAGGAGATAGAGTCCAGGTCGCACAAGAATTTGGAACTGGTCGGGATGGACAAATGGGCAACCTACATGCCGAACGAACTTTCTGGAGGTCAGCAACAGAAGGTTAGCTTGGCAAGGGCGCTATCGATCGATCCGGTAATGATCGTCGCCGACGAACCAACAGGTAATCTCGATACGGTTTCCGGACGTGAATTATTGGAAACGTTCTTGAAGTTGGTTGACCTTGGCAAGACCATAGTCATGGTTACCCATGATCTGGAGTATCTGAAATACGCGACAAAAATCTACCACATGCTCGATGGGGAAGTGGTCGAAGAGTTTACGCCAAAAGGCAATTTTAATTCCAAAACTCTGGGCAGCAAAAAACAGATTAATGGAGTGGTCGATGCCAATGTTCGCGATCGTGATTTTTTGAAGAAGTTGAAAATTTGACATGAAAATCAAGGAAATAATCAACCCCAGGAATTGGCCGCAGATGGTGAACGCAGCCATAAAGGCAGTTCCTGTCATAACCAAAGCCATTTATTTGTTTTCGACTTTTTTCCTGCTGCTTTTGACCTTTCTCATAGGGAAAATTTTCAGTTTCTTCAAAAGGATGCCTCTACTGGGAAAAGGATTCACCCTGCTGGGGGACCTTTATGATAAAAAACTGGGAGGATTCACCAACAAGATAATCGACAGGCTGGAAACGGCGAGGCCTTCGGAAGTCAAGAGGATTTATCTCATCGAGCTTGCCTACAGGAACATGATGATCAAGAAAACCAGGTCGTTCATAACCATCCTTGGCATGTCTGTCGGCGTCGGCGCGATAGTTCTTTTGTTGTCTTTGGGGTACGGGATAGAAAGGCTGATAATCAACAAGGTCGCCCGTCTTGACGAACTCAAGATGCTGGACATATCAGCCGGTGAGAATACGGCATTAAGGCTTAACGAGGATGTGTTCAAAAAAATAGAGGCTTTCAAGGAGAACTCAAAGGCCTTGCCGGTTATCTCGGTCGTTGGCCGCATCAACTTCAACCGCGCCCAAACGGACGTTCTGGTTTACGCCGTGCCACGTGACTACCTAATAAACGGCATAAATACCAAGTTCATCAAAGGCAAGCCATTCGCGAACAATAATACAATAAACGAAAAAATCGGGAAAATAGAAGAAAAGGGTCAGGTGGCCGGTGCTTCGTCTTCGTTGATCGAATCCGCCTTTGGCAGCAAGGTTGTTTCCGGTAAAACAACTTTCAATATCCTGCCGGAGAAACCAGCCGCGGTTTGGGAAGAGTGCACAATAAACTCAAAGATCCTGGGTTATACGACCAGAGTCGAAGGCGGGATGGAAGGTGAGCAGGTTTGGGGAGGGGACTACTATCCATTCTCAGAAAACGGGCGGATCGGATATGATCGCAAAAAGAACCTTTTCTTGGGTAAATGGGTGGAGGGAAAAATGCCCCTATACGACAGGAGGGCCGATGATACGATCAGTCCTAAATTCGACGATTACGGCCGGCACGAGTGGCAAATGGGGTGCATCCCCTTGAGAGATGTACAACTCATAAGCCAGTTCGACTTCGGGTCGGTATTGGGCGAGTCGACGGAAAGCGCGACTTTGGCATTGAACAGTGCGCCGTCTGCCACAGACGAAGCTTCAGTATCGACGGATTCAGCCGCTCTCTACGATGCGGTTGTTGTCGCATCCGACGAAAGCGGTCTTGAGACGATCTCACTCCAAGCCTCGGATTCGGCAAAGGTCAAAGAGGCCAAGACCTTGAAATTCGAACACACGCCCGACGGATCGGCCGTAGTTTCATCAGGATTCCTCAACCTGCTGGGGATTGACGTCAACAAAGCTATCGGCACGACATTCAAAAGCTCTTTCATAATCGTCAAATCACTGATGCCCGATATCGAGAGCAAGGTTTTCACGACCGATGTCGAATACAAGATTATGGGTGTTGTCGACGATATGGACAATACTTACTTTTATATTCCGTTTGACGATCTTTACAAGCTCGGGGTCAAGAACTTCTCCCAATTCAAAATGATATTGAAAAACCAGAAAGACCTGCCCAAAGTTCGAAAAGACATCGAAACCATGGGCTTCAGAACCAACTCGACGTTTGATACGGTAAAACAGATAGAAAGCTTATTTGCCAATCTTAGAATTCTCCTGGCAATCCTCGGTATGGTCGCTTTGGGGGTTGCATCATTGGGCATGTTCAATACCCTAACGGTATCCCTCCTGGAGCGCACCCGCGAGACCGGAGGCATGAAAGCCATAGGGATGGTTTCCGATGAAGTTCAGGACCTATTTTTGGCCGAGGCGATGATTATGGGTCTTTCGGGCGGAATCGGCGGCCTTCTGTTTGGGTCGCTCGTGGGAACAATCCTCTCGGTATTGGTTTCCATCATAGCGATTAGCCAGGGGCAGGGATTCCTTCAACTCAACTATCTTCCACCGACATTTGTTATATTTATTATTATTTCGGCGTTCATCGTCGGCTTGTTGACCGGCCTGTACCCGGCCTACCGAGCCAAGAGGACATCGGCCCTTAACGCCCTAAGATACGAATGATCAAACGAAAAAAACGGGCCTCCGTAAAGGAAAGCGTCCAAAAACCGGAATTCATCAAAACCATTTTTATGCCGTTCGTATACGGTTTTTTTGCCGCCCTGATTATATTTATGGCAGTCAGCAGGCTGGTTTCATTTATCAGGGTCATGCCCAAGGCCAATAAACCCGTAAAGATAGCCATAAAAAAGGCGTCAAAAGAGGATCTTAAAAAGGCTTTGGAAACGGCAATCAGCATCTATATGGATCCGATGGAATTGACGGGACTGATGGATGACAAGTTGGCGCGGATAATCATCTTGGACACTCGTTCGAGCCAGGACTATAATCTTGGTCACGTCAGGGGGGCAGTCATGGCAAAAGACGAAGTCATAGGAAACCTAAAAGGCCTAAAGGGAAAGACGGTCATTATCTATGGGCAAACAGCTAGCGACCCTGCACCCAAGGAAATGGCCCTTTATTTGATCGGAAAGGGCGTAGAGTCAAAGATTCTCTCAGTCGGCTGGAATGAATTCAGGCATTTCAGGAATTTGTGGGTTCCCGAGAGGCTTTGGGGCAAATTTGATCCGGGTAAATATATCCAGGATTAGTTTATATTGCCTAAAGCGCTGGTTTACCATTTGTGGCCTTATAAAGCCATAAGTTTTTCTTGATTATAGGTCTGATTGACGGGGGGATAAATATTTGCTAATCTGGATTTAGATTATGGAAAAATTTTTTCTTGATGCGGCGGTTTTTGTATTTGGGGCTTCAATAGGCTCTTTTATTAATGTTTTAGCCGACAGGTTACCTCATAACGAGACAATAATGGGGCGATCAAGATGCGATTCTTGCGGGAAAAAAATAGACTGGTACGACCTGATCCCGGTGATTTCTTATTTTACTCTTGATGGCAAGTGCCGCCATTGTCATAAGGAGCTGTCATTCCAATATCCTCTGGTTGAGACCTTGACGGGTATGGTTTTCCTTTTTATTTTTTCCCGGCCGGATGCATATGTTGGAATGGAATTTTTAAGAAGCCTGATAGTTGCCGGGGTGGCGTCATCGTTGATAGTGATATTCATTTCCGATCTCAAGTACCATTTGATATCGGACTATATGCTGATCTCATTTTTCATTTTCTCCCTGGCCTACGTCCTTTTTGGTTCGCCCGATATTCTTAATGTTCTCAAAGAGGCGGCGGTTTCTTCCCTTATGGTTTCAATCCCGATATTCCTGATCTATTATGTTTCCCGCGAAAGGGCGATGGGGTTGGGCGACGTCTATTTGACGGCAACAATCGGGTTTTTGTTGGGTTGGAAAGCTGGTTATATTGCTCTGTATATCGCATTTGTCACGGGCGCAATTGTTGGTGTCTACCTGCTTCTCAAGAGCAAAAAAAAGATGAAGAGCCGGATCCCTTTCGGGCCGTTTCTGGTTATTGGAACGATGGCCATGTCGCTTTATGGCCAGCAGGCGATTGACTTTATTTCAAAAATCTACGGCTTATAACGAATTCATTATAATCGGAATTATCGGATGGCCGAATCTCCCTATCTCGGCAATTAGTTTAAGGTTCGGATTGGTGCCTATGTCTGCTCCAAGGCTTTCGCTGTCGATTGGGAGTTTGGATCCTGTGTCTTTTATAACGTGATCCAAAGTCAATATGCCGCTGTCCACAGGTTCGATTTTCCACTCAAGAATCGGCTGTGCGGAATAAATAAAACCTTCGTATGAACGGCTTCGGGCCATTCTGTCGGGCCTATAGCGTAAGTCGACGAATTGTCCGTCCGACGTATATGCGTATCCGCCCTTAATGGTCATTCCTCGAACCGCTCTGGCCTTGGCAAGCGTAACTTCGAAAGCAGTGTGCATGGCTTGGAGAAATTTTGTGCTGATAGGTTCGGACGGGTCTTGAAGAAATCTGTCCAATGGCTTAACTCCGACGTCATGCTTGACCATGAAGTAAGCGTCATCCTGGAATTTTTTCAGAAAATCCCTGACCGCCAATATATCAAGTGCGCATAGGTGGCCTTCGAGCCCGCATCCGGTCAGCGCAAAGTTTGGATTGCTTTTTCTCCCCAACGTCCAACGGGAAAATGGAGCGGACGTGTCTTTTTCTTTTAATTGCAGAGGGATTGTCGGGTCAACCAGAGGGAAAGCGAATTTGAAGGGTGCGCCCCGCTTCGGATCCATCACTATCCAGCGGTAATTTGCGAATTCAGGGGAGATGGGCGATTCGGCACTCACGCACCCATCCTATACCCGGCGACAAAAACACGCAATGCATCACCGTTATGCATCATTTGCTGCTGGAGGCGATCTCTTTTTCTATGAGGCGTCTAAGATATACGGATTTTGGCACCCTTTTTTTCCTGGAAACGGTTTCGAGGTAGTCGGCAATGGATGGGTTTATAAAAAAAGTGAATCTTTGGTCGGCTTTCCCTCCGGCATAGTTGACGAAATCCCCGATGATCTCTTTCAATGTCGACGGCGTATATTTTTCGCAGATGAGTTTGTCGTTATTGTAGCTCGAAAGCAGGGTAGGCGCTTCGTTTGTGTGGAGCAGTAAAACCGGTTTGCCGAGGTTGAGGGCGAGCGATATCTCAAAGCCGACGCTAATTGAGGGAAAAGAGGTTTCAACGACCATGCAGTCCGACTCCATAATCCAATTTTTGAGCCTTTTGTGGAATTTTTCCCGCTCGGATTTTGACTGCATGTTAATTTGGTTTTCTGAGACGTCTATTATATGATCGGATTTTACCTGATGGTGAAGATCTTCCAGGATCTTAATGATTTGGGTGTAGTTTTTTAGATAGTGGCTTTTCCCGACAATGGAAGCGGTGAAGTATATCTTCATGCTTACCGATTATACCAAATTATGGGAATTCATATTGATATGACGATCAAACACGAGTCTTACAATCATCAGGAAAAAGTTGTTATATAATTATTGGATTGAACGCCCACAAAAGCATGAAGGTGTACCAAAAAGTGATGAAACGGAACATGGTTCTTACGTTTGTCGGGTTACTGCTTCTCTTGCTTTTCCTCTTAATAACAATAAAAAATACCAGCCGTAAGATTCTCGACCGGAGCTTCGAAAAAAAATCATTATCAAAACTGGATCTTTATCAGGAAGGCATTGCCAGGCTGACAACCGAAAAAATAACCAACAAAATCAAACATATCGAGAGGCTGGCGAAAGACAGGGATTTGCGTTATTACGTTTCCTCCAAAGACGTAAGTTTCATCGGCAGCTATTTGGCGGAAAATAACCAGAATGAGTTTGATAATCTTCTCGTTGTGGACAGGTACGGCAAACTAATATACATACAAAAAGTTGAGGAAGGGCGTAAAGACTCGGCATACGGATTCGATTATAGCCAAAGGGACTACTTCATCAAGGCCAGGACCATGAAAAAACCATACGTCAGCGATGTACTGCATTCCGTGACCAATTATTACTCCGTTGTCTTTGTCGCCCCGGTAACCAACGTAAACGATGAGATGGAATACATGCTTATTGGAAGCAAGCGTCTCGAAAATATGATTATAGATTTTAATTTCAGCACGTATTTTGACAGTTTTTATTCCGTGCTGTTGGATAGCCAGGGGAATCTCATCACCAACGGCAGATACAATCTTTCGGAAAGCCGCAATTTCAAGAAAGACTACGGATATGTTGCGGAACTTATGAAGCCGCATACGCCCCTTTTCATAGAAAATGCCGGATTATCGGGCGAAAGGGCATACATAAAGTCAACCAATTTGAAAGTGGGCAACAACGACTTTACCCTCCTCAGCTATTTTTCTTTGGATGAATATCGGATGGAGGTAGACAACATCAACAGGGAAATAATACATGGCGTCATAAAAATCGCCACCCTTTCATTCATGCTTTTTATATTTAGCTGGTACTTGACCTATGAATTTGTTAAGGAAAACATCAAGAGTAATGGCTAAACATATTATCACGATCCTATTTGCGGTCACAATCGCATTTTTGCCGATTCATGTTTATTCCGAGGCCAAGACCGGGCGGGTTATAATCGTAGACCAAAACCTCGTCATAAAAAGGATCATAAACTATACGGAATCCCAGGAAAAAAGTCCGGTTATTTTGTTGGAAAATACGGGGGGCGTGGAACTGCCTTATACCGATTCAATAAAAGCGCAATATGAAAATCTTAAAAAAAAGCTTGATTTCAAGGCGGAGGGTGTCATATATGAAAAGAAAACAACCATCGGGGCGTCAATAATAGACCTTATCTTGTATTTCGTTCGTCAGTTGATCAATCTTGGAAAATGAAAAAGTACATTGTCTACGTCGGCGTTGTCGGCCAGATAGCCGTCGGAAAGGGGGTCCTGGTGGAGCATCTCACGGAAAAACTCGGTTTTGTCTCTTTCTCCCTCTCGTCAATTCTCCATGAGGAGCTTAAGAAGAAAAAAATCAGGGAATTCACCCGTAAAACCCTCCAGGACATGGGTGATGAGTTGAGGCGCAAAGAAGGCGACGCCGTATTGGCCAAAAAAGCCATAGAATACCTGCAAAAAAAGGGAAGCGAGAGAGTGGTCATCGAAGGCATAAGGAATCCCGGGGAAGTGGAGTTTTTGAAAAAGAACCCGAACTTCGTTCTCATAGGCGTCAAAGCAAACAGGGAACTCAGGTTCAAAAGGTTACTTAAGAGGGCCAAGCCGTGGGATCCGAGGACTTATGCCGACTTCGTCAAGGTAGACCGCCGCGATCTGGGCATAGGCCAGGGAAAATCCGGGCAGCAGGTCGGGAAGTGTCTCAATTACTGCGACTTTATACTCACGAATAACAAAGATGCGACCGATTTCCACAGGAAAGTTCACAAATTAATGCAGCGGGTATTCAAACTGAACGGCGTCAAAGGGAATACATGAATTTTTCCCCGGCAAGGGTGTAGTCGAATAGTTCCTCGGGCTTGAACCAGAGATTGACTTCCTTTTCGCCATCCTCAGGTGTGTCTGACGCATGGATGATATTTCTTAAGGGCCTGTTCTGTTCGTTTGCCAGGTCGATCGTGTCGTGCGAAAAATCCCCGCGTATCGTCCCGGGTGCGGCCAGGACGGGGATGGTATTACCGGATAGCTTCCTCACAATCTCTATGGCATCGTAGCCCGTAACAACCGCCAAAAACACTGGGGATTCTTGCATGTAGTCGACAAGCCATCCTTTGACTATTCTGCCGATTGAAACCGCATCGTCGGTCTTGAAAACCGTTTTTGCATCAAGGCCCTTTTTGGAGTAATTTGATAGAGTTCTTTGTCCAACCTTGCCAAACCAAGCCTCGGTTTCGGGATAGTGGGCAATAATATTTTCCTTTTTGGCCCACTCGAACTTGATGCCTATGACTTTCAATCCAACGGTTTCAAATCGGCTCATGATTCTGCCGATAAGCCCTCTTTGGACTCCGTCGGGTTTGATAATGAGTAAAGCTCTTTGTTTTTTCATATTCTTATAAGGTCTCACCTTTAAGGTGAGACCTTGTTATTTTAAATATAATTCATCAACTTCACGTTCGTAATCTTTCATTTCAACCCCCTTGAACCAATATTCGATCTCGCGATTGGCCTCGTCGACCGACCCTGATGCATGGACAAAAGTTTTGACCACCCGGTCCAACGAACTTGAAAGGGTAGAGGAATCAAAGGAATAATCAGAATGGAGTGTTCCGGTTTGAGCCAGTAAAGGTATGGTATGACCGCGTAGTTTACGGGCGATTTGGACGGCATCGGGTCCTGCCCAAACCATGACAACGATCGGCCCCTCCATCCAGTATTTGACCAATCGGTCATAAACGAACTGTCCGAGTTTCGCCGGATCGTCGGTTCCCATTTTTTCTTTCACGTCGGCGCCCGATTGCTTGAAAGAGGAAAGGGTTTTTTCGCCCATCTCCGCAATCCATTCGGGGGTTCCAGGATAATGATGCTTGATCACATCGGCCGAGGGTTTAAGCATCTTGGCGGCCATCAGTTTGAGGCCGGCTTTTTCGAAGGTGTCAATGACGGTTCCGATCATTCCGCGCTTTACGGCGTCGGGCTTAATTATAATTAGCGTTTTTTCTATCATAATGCTGAAAAGCGCAGATATCTGTTTTCGAAGTCAATGGCTTGGGGGTACCCCCGTTCATGGGGGTGAAGCCGACGAGAAAACACGGTATCAAGCTTTTACCAAATTATTATATATGTCCTTTGTTATTTCTTCAATTCCTTTGTTTCCGTCGATGTTCACCCACCTGGCCCAGACCTGCCTTTTGACCAAATCGTCGTATTTGACGTGGGTACGCCTGATGAAATCGAAATCCTTTTCCCGGCGGTTCTTCTCCTTGTCCTCTCCGCCTTTTCTTTCTATGGCGACTTCGGGATCGACGTTGAGGTAATAGACCGCATCCGGAACCTCGATCTTAAAGTTTTTGGCGTATTCCAATGCTAATTTTTCATCTATTCCCTCAAGCGTCTGGTAGCAGAGGGTAGTTGTAAAATAACGGTCGGCTATGAGGATTTCGTCTTCACGTCGTTCGGATATCATTTTTGAATCCATCACAAACTGCATCGTATAAAGAAGGAATTGCTGTTCCGGGGTCAAATCCTTATTGTCGTACAGAAATTCCCTGATTACGCGGCCGACGTTCCTCTCATAGTCGGGATATTTTATGAGGGAGGCTTTTTTTCCGGCATCGGTTAATATTCTGACGAGGTTTTTACCCTGGGTCTCGCATCCAGCCCCGTCAATGCCTTCAATGACTATGAACATGAATTAAATTGTATCAAATCTGCTAAAATATATCTCATACCTTAAGCTCCTATAGTTCAATGGATAGAATAGGCCCGTCCTAAGGGCTAGATGGTGGTTCGATTCCGCCTAGGAGCACAATGAGCTACACGAGACTAAAAAAACGTCACCTCATCCGCCATCATATCCGCCGCCACATAGAAAAAATCAAGGCCAGCGAATATGCAAGGATTCTTATACTTCGCACGGCCGGAAATTTTCTGTTACTTTCTTCCCTTTTTATGATCGGAAGAACCTTTTATAGGCCGTTAAGGGAAGAAATAAGGTATTTCTTGGATACAAAGACGGAAAAAAAATACGTCGTTGCCGACACGATGAGGATAGCGGAGCCCGAGCCCGCCAACAGGGGGTTATTGGCAAAAGCGTTTAACATAAAATCGGTCGAAGTCCTGACTCCCCAAGACCCAAACTTCAGCATAGTCATCCCCAAGATAGGAGCAAATTCAAAGGTCATCGGCAACGTTGACGTCACCAACGAAAAAGAATATTTAGACGTGCTCCAAAAGGGAGTGGCCCATGCCGCAGGCACCGCTTTCCCGGGCGAAGGAGGTCACGTCTTCCTTTTTGCCCATTCGACCGATTACTTCTGGAACGTGGGGACTTACAATGCGATTTTCTATCTCCTTTACAAACTCGAGAAAAACGACGAGGTCGACGTGTTTTACAAAGGTCAAAGGCATGTCTACAAGGTCATTGGAACCGAAGTGGTCGACCCGAGCCAGGTCCAGTACCTGACGCGCAAAACAAACCGTGAATTTCTGACCCTCCAAACTTGCTGGCCGTTGGGAACGACGCTGAGAAGGCTTCTGGTGTTTGCCGTTCGGCAGGCTGAATAATCACCTTGTTCCTATAAGGTAGAGATCAGGCCATTTGTTGACCTCGGGATTAAGATTCGAAAGGGTGATTATTTTTCCGTCTTCGGTGGTTGTGAAAAAACTACTGTCGTAAGGGCCTGAATAAACAGTCTGCTTGTTGGTGTCATCGTAATCGATGACGACAATCTTTTTCCCCTGGTTCACAAGCAAGTGCCGGGAGTCGAAATACCATCGGATGTCGTCCTTGGGTACTACAATCGAATCGTTTTTATCAGCAAAATGCTCGGTCGTGGTTATTAGGTAATTCTTGTCTTCCTTCTTGTCATAGACGTATATTTTTCCTTTTTCCAGGCTCCTTTGCTCGGGCGTTTGATTGGTGGCGATGAGGGCAGGAGTGATCATCGGGGGCAGGATAAGGTTTTTATTTGCCTTATAGAGCAATTTGGTTTCGGAAGGCGCAAAGCTCAAGATCTCGACGCTGTCCGAGGCAATCTTGTAAAAATCGTCCGGATACGTCTCAAGGACCTTCAGGTTATTGTCGAGTTTTTGTTTGTTCCAGGCCTCAATCAATGCCTTCTTGGATTGGCTGACATCAAACGGTGTGGGGTTTTCGTCTTCGAGGGAAAGCAGGTAGGCCAAACCGGGAGGAGTATCGGCGTAATCGCCGATCAATCCAAATTCGAATATCGCCTCCTTGGCGTCGGGAGAAATCGTGACTTTTGCCCTTGAAAAATCCATATCCGGAGGAAAACTGTTTTTCAAAATGATTGTCGTAAGGGGAGGGAAGAAAGGCAACGGTTTGCGACCACCCTCAAAAAGATAAATGCCGCTTTTTTCCGCATCCTCCTCGGTTGACTCCTTGTCGACAAAAATAATCACCTTTTCGGTATCGCCAACAGGTATGGCTTTGACTAGCCCCAAATTTGTCAACGGGGAGAAAGTCGAGTTCACCGGGAAAAGAAGCGCATCGATGCTGACAACCAATTCGCCCTTGAGGCTAACCCCTTTGCTGTAGCTGGTATATCCATCCTTCTTGATGTCAACCTTGTATGTTCCCGGGGGCAAGGTCAGGTTTGTGTCGGTAACACCCTTTAGAACGTCGTTCACGAATATTTTGGCGGCTTTGGGACTGGAGCTTACGGATATGATCCCGGTAGGAGTCAGCGATTTTTTGTCAAAATCAATCCGGTATCCGCGCGCGTAAGCGACTATAGCGCCAAAAATCACCAGAAAAACAAGGATAAAAGTCAAGCGATAAAATATTTTCATTTCCATCAAGGATAAAGACTGATATATGATATAGTTCGGATATATTATACAATATACAGATATGTTCTTCCGCAAGAAAATCGGTATCGACCTTGGTACCGCCAATACCTTAGTCTATGTCGGAGGGGTGGGCATTGTCCTAAACGAGCCGACCGTCGTCGCGTACTCTTTGGAAAACCGCCAGGTTTTGGCGGTAGGCGATGACGCCAACGAAATGCTCGGAAGGACACCGGGAACCATTGTGGCCTCAAGACCGATGAAGGAGGGGGTAATAGCCGACTACAAAACGACCGCCGAGATGATTACCTATTTTCTTAAAAAGGCCCTCAAAGGGAGGGCGTTTTGGCCCGAAGTCATGATTTCCATCCCCGGAGGAGCCTCACAAGTTGAAAAAAGGGCGGTGGTTGCCGCCTGCCGTCAGGCAGGGGCAGGTAACGTATATTTGATCGAAGAGCCTCTGGCAGCCGCGATCGGCGCCAAAATCCCCATATCCCAGGCCAGCGGGCACATGATCGTCAACATCGGGGGCGGCACAACCGAAGTGGCCGTCATATCGCTTGGACAGTTGGTCGTATACAAAACCATTAGGGTGGCCGGAACAAAATTGGACGAGGCCGTCATAAACGAATTCAAGCGTAAGCATAACCTCATTATCGGCGAAAGGACAGCCGAGGAAGTCAAGATGAAAATAGGAAATGCCCTGGTGGAGGAAGGGAAGGAAGTCAGGAAAATGGAGGTTAAGGGCCGGGACTTCCAGACAGGTTTACCGAAAATATACGAAGTAGACGAAAAAGCCGTATCAGCCGCCCTTACCAAACCACTAAAACATATTCTTGAAGGGATTAAGGAAGTTTTGTCGCAGACTCCGCCTGAATTAGCCTCCGATATCGTCGACAAGGGGATAGTCCTGTCCGGAGGATCGTCGTTGCTGACAAATATTGACCGCTATGTCACCTATTACACGGGTGTTTCCTCTTTCGTTGTTGACGAGCCTCTGTTCTGTGTCATAAGGGGGGTCGGCATGGCAATCGAAAATTTGGATAGTTTTAAACAAGCTATCCGGTAGTATTTATATTCAAATGTTAGTCAAGTAATATTTGACGTATCAGATATACTTATAAAGTCAAATTGATATAATATAGTATTTGCACAAATAACAAACACAAATCAAAGGTAATTTAATAAAAAAAGTTATCAAATCAATTAAAAACAATAATAAATTATTTGAACAAAAGTGTGTTCCCGAGCATTCTAATTATTTTTAATAATTTCCTATAATAAACACTTGATAATGGACAAAAATAAACTGTTAGGGATTGAACTTCCCCAGGGCAAAAAAAAAGATATCCTAGATAAAATTAAAAAATACATATCATCACCAAGTGGTTTTTGCCATATAGTATCTATTAACCCGGAAATCATGGTGATTGCGTCAAAAGATAATGATTTCAAAAAGGTTGTCCTAGAAGCCCAAATCACAATCGTTGATGGATACGGGATTGTCCTGGCGGCCCAAATGCTAGGTATTAAGGTTGCCGAAAGGCTAACGGGAGTAGACCTGATGGAGGAGCTCATAAAGGTGGCCGGCAAGATGCGCTTAAGAGTGATGCTAATCGGTGGAAAACAAAATTTAGCAGAGTCATTAGCTGACTGCTATAAGTCGAGATTTCCCATGGCTAGCTTTTTAGGGGTGACGGGCATCACCGACATTAAAAACCCCAAAAAAATCGAAGAAAAGAGAATTTTTTCAATAGTGGCCGACTATAGGCCCCAAATCGTATTGGTGTCTTTTGGTTCACCGGACCAGGAATTATGGATAGAGCGTCACAAGGACAAGTTCAATAATACGGTCTGTGCCGGGGTCGGGGGAGCCTTCAACTACCTTTCGGGCAAGACGCCAAGGGCGCCAAAGCCGATAAGGCAGTTAGGATTGGAGTGGCTTTTCCGCCTGGCAACGGAACCGTGGAGGTGGAAAAGGCAGATCCGTCTATTTGAGTTTACAAAATTGGTTCTGGAGCAAAAATGGAGAAGGACATAAGATCGGTCGTCAAATACTTTTCCATATTCGACTACCCTCCCGATTTTGACGAAATATATACCTTTTTTCCAAAAAAAACCCCAAGAAAGGCCGTTAAAACGGCAATTTTGAAAATGGAGCGTCATAAAAAGATAAAGGTCATAGTTGGTGGTACAAGATATACTGTAGGGGAGTATGGTATGCAGGGCAATAATTTTAACCTTTCGCAACGGAATGCAATATCCAAAAGAAAGCTTAACGACTGGAGGTTTAGGGCGTATAAATGGCTTATTTCGCATTTGCCACAGATAAAATTAATAGGTCTGTCGGGCTCCATTTCGATGATGAACGCAAAAAGGAACGACGACATAGACCTCTTCATTATCACCGCAAGAAAACGGTTATATACGGGGCGGTTCCTGTCCCTTATGGTCGGCCAGGTGCTCGGATTAAGAAGAAAGTATGGTGAAGAGGAGGCGAAAAGCAAGATTTGCCTGAACCTGTTCTTTGATGAAGGGAGCCTTAAGGTACCCAAAAAAAAGCAAACCCTCTTCGTCGGGCACGAGGTCCTTCAGATGAGGCCGGTCACAAACAAAGATGATGCATACGCGCGTTTCCTGCGCGCCAACTCCTGGGTTTATGGAATATTCCCAAATGCATTTAGGCTTATTCCAAAAGCTCAATCGAATTCTACTAACACAAATGTTATAGGAGATTGGGTGGAAGCTGTGCTAAAATATCTCCAACTGGCTTTGATTAATAGCCATAAGACAACTGAAACAATCACGGATGGCCAACTATGGTTCCACCCGGATGATTTCGAGAAAAAAATAAATGAAAGGCTTTAACAGGAGGGCGATGGTTCTTCGGCTTTTTGCCGCTGCAATGCTCCTGACTTCCTGCGTTTTACTTACGGAAGGCGCAATACCCACCGAGGGCGACGTCAAATATATCGGTACGGTATTGCAGGTATACAAAAACGGCCCGGACAAGGAATGCGAATTAACCAAGGAACAGAGAATCACCCTCCAGGGCGAGGTGGAGCATAAAGGAACAGCATACGTAAAAGTATCTCGCCATATAGACGATCCTGGGACATGCGATTTGACGGCTTACAGACTATTGATAGAAAAACAATTGCTATTCGACAGCCAACCGCTTTTTCCGGGTAAGAATAAATAGATTAGGACTCTTTCATGTAGCAAGTGCCGAGTCCAGCCGCCTCGAGCTGGTCCATGATAGCCTCCGCCCGTTTAAGGTCGACCTTAAGGGCCTCTGAGAGTTGTTTTGAGGATATTTCGTCAAGTTTCTCCATGGCTTCGACCGCTTTATGGAAAAGGGGATCGCGCTCGATTTTTTTAGCAGGCTCGCTGACGTTTGCGGATCCGCCATCGGTACTTTCCAGGCTTTTGATCCTGGCGTCAATGTCATCCAGTTTTTTCAAGATTACTTTTACGGCTTCATCCATAGTTCAATATTATAGCATTTAATTTAATTTCCAGACGTAAAAATTCAACAGGCTCGCAAACGAAACCCATAAAAGGTACGGAATCAATAACAGGGAAGAGGTCTTGTTTACTTTCCAGAACCTAATAATCATGACGATTATGAATATCCAGATTGCCAATATGATTATCAGTCCCAAAAAAGGATTTCTGAGGCCGAAAAATGCCGGAGACCAAATCATATTGAAGAAAAGATGGATAAAAAATAGGCGGACGTTACTTTTTGCCGCTTTGTTCTTTTTCCTCCAATTCAGGTATAGAGAAACCCCCATCAAAAGGTACAGAGTCAACCAGGCCGGCCCAAACAACCAGTTGGGTGGCGAAAAGCCAGGTTTATTCAATGTGTTGTCCCAGGTTGGGATGGAGGAAACCGTAAAAAAAGATCCGATAATCCCCGCCAGTTGGGGCAGCAGCAAAGACAATAATAGTTTCATAATCTTACTTTAGCAAATTATTGACAATTTCCCAAAATGCTTTGACGCCGTCGGGATTCAGTTCGTGCTTGTATTCGTCCTCGCTATGGGGTTTTATCCGGCACTTGACCATTTCGGCGAATATCCCCGATTTTAGAGACCAAAATATGAATTCCGCGGCCGCAATCGGATCGTCAGGCAAACAAACCCCTCGCCATTTGACCGCTTTGCTGACCATGCGATTTTTTGAGTTGAGTTTCCAGAGGTGGGATTGCTCAAGTTTGGTCGGTATAAGGTGGTGTCGCCTCAGGAAATCAAGGTTATCCCATTCCTGCCGCCCGACAGGCTCGGTAAATAGAAGGATGGCGGCGCTTTCCTTCCGGCAATCCATCAAAGCCTTAAACGACTGCTCGCTGGGTTTGGTGATTTCGAGTGATATGACATTATTCTTGTAAACGAATTCATAATTGTCGATGACCTTTCGGTCGGCGGTGCCGGTATAAAGATGGACATACGGCAAATCGGTTATCTCCATGATGAAATCCCTTGTAAAGGGAGCGTCCTTGGTGACGATATGGAAGACGAAACGGTCGGATCTTTTATGGAGATGGGTAATGAGCTTGGCAAAATACCTGGTTCCGACGGCTGCACCGGAAATGGGGATGATGACGTTTATGGGAGCGGTTTTTTTGTTGTCGACCTGTTCATAGCGGTTCGCCAATTTATCCTGGGGAAGGTCCCGGTTTAGGTTTGGGCTTATGGGATAAGAGTTCACGACAATCGGGACGTTTGATTTCAGCCTCTGGCCGTATTTCATCAGGTTTTCCTTGGTTTTTTCGCTCGGAACGACTATGAGGTCGGCCCCGGGCACGTACCAAATATGGTGGGGCGAGTCATCCGTCACCTGGACGACAAGCTTCATTTCGATATTCAGCTGCTTTTCGATCTTCTTTTTTATCGCCGACATCTGATGGGCGAGGCCAAAATGGGTGGCGACCGCCAGGATCTTGCTTGGAGGGGTATACCTTTCCCCGATGATGGTCAAAAGCTGGTTATACAAAACATCCGTCCGTGATCTTAGCAGATACCTGTAAATGGCCGTCGTCGCATCCTCGGCCGTGCCTTTCTCGACCCATTCACTTATCGGGCGTATGATCGGGTTCAAGCTCATCAACCGATGCAAATATGTGATCGTCGTGTCCTGGCTGCCAAGCAATAGGGGGGTTCCGGCGTCCTTGAGAAGCCCGTGGTAAAGGGCGTCCGTTACCCTCAAGTGACCCAAACCGGCCGGCGCGTAGGCGAAAATGATCAGCAAAGACTTGTTATTAAGTGGCGACCCTGGTTTATCCATACGACTTAATATTCAGTATATTTAAATGTCCTATGGTTTTACAAGTCCATGGTGAGACTAGAGTGATATAAGACATTTGGGCGAGTTATGTTTCGCCCAAATATTTAAGGGATTATCTTAGTCTTTTAATCTCACTTACGTTCGATTATAATTTGAGTGGCTTGGACGAGTGGCGGAACTGGCATACGCGTACGGTTCAGAACCGTATCTCGCAAGAGGTGAGGGTTCAACTCCCTCCTCGTCCACATCTATTCGTTTTTGCAAAGGTTTATAAACTCTTGCGAATTGATCGTTCTTACATTACTCTTGAATTATGAGGTTCTACGATAAAGAGATAGTTGTCAGAGCAAGAAAATATAGGGAAAGGGGATTTTCATTAAGAGCTATTGAAAAAGAACTAAAAATACCCAACAGCACCATTTCGCGGTGGGTTAGAGATATTGGATCTAACAACCATTTCTACAAAAGGGCCCGTATGTATGAAAAGGAAAATAAGAACAAACTGAATTACCTATTCAAAAACTTAAAGATAACAAAAGACAATGCTAAAATATTTTTGAGCCTGCTATATTGGTGCGAAGGTTCAAAATATCCATCGAGCAACTGTTTGGCTTTTTCAAACAGCGACAGTATTATGATGAAGACCTTTATCGAGCTTTTAAGAAATAGTTTTCAAATCGATGAAAGTAAAATTAGAATTAGATTGCAATTGCATACAACACATGATGAAAACAAAGAAAAATTGTTTTGGAGCGGCTTGTTAGAAGTGCCTTTAAAACAGTTTGGCAAATCGACTATTACAACTCCTAACAATAAAAGAAAAAGGTTGGATTATCGAGGTACATGCACAATTAAGTATTATGATGTAAAATTACTAATGAATATAATGGGTCTTTATGAAGCTTTCTCCTTAGGTTTTTATAGTTAATTGAGGAGGGTTGCCAGAGTGGTAATGGAGCGGCTTGCTAAGCCGTGACGGTGAATAGCCGTCCACAGGTTCAAATCCTGTACCCTCCGCATGAATACAAAAACAATTTACAGTCTAGTCAAAATTTTCTCGTTTTTAGGTATCCTTCTTGCTGTTTATCTTCTCTGGCAGCAGTTTTTCAGACCGGAGTGGCAGCCATGCACCATAAACAGCTTTATAAACTGCGATGCTATCATATCAGGCGGAGTTGCGAAGACATTTGGGATTCCGACACCCTTGATCGGTCTGATAGGCTATATCGTCATATTTCTTTCCTCGATTTTCCGGTGGAATAAAATCATGTTGGTGATGGCAATGTTTGGATTGGTTTTTTGCCTGTGGATCGCTTACCAGGAGCTGTTTCTCCTTAAAGTGATTTGCCCGGTTTGCATCGGTTGCCAGACGATCATGATAATTGTTAACATCTTGGCATTTGTGATAAACAGGGGCAAAGCCTCAAGATAATATGGACAAATTTGCTACTACCGCCGCAAGAATAATCAAAAGGATAGAGTACATCAACATCGCCTCGATTACCCCGGAGGGCCTGCCATGGAACACCCCGGTCTATACGGCTTATGACCGGGACCTGAACTTCTACTGGCTATCCTGGAAAGAAAACCAGCACTCAATAAACGTCCGCAATAATCCGAACGTATTTATAACCATTTACGACTCGACCTGCGCCGCAGGTACCGGAGTCGGCATCTATTTGCAGGGGTCGGCCAAGGAACTACACAACCCGGTCGAAATGATCGTCGGGATGAAGGAGGTATACACACGAGAAAAGCATAAATTGAGGGCGGTCAAGGAGTTTTTGACGCATTACCCGAGACGGGTTTACCGGTTTACCCCAAGGAAAATCTGGATAAACGGCGATTCGGACATCGACGGAAATTTCATCGACATAAGAATGGAAATAGATATGAAAGCGGTAAGGGAACATCTCAACCACTCTCCGCCGGCCTGATCTCCATACGGATTGATTATTTATTTTTCATACCATGAAAAGCCCATACCCGATTCAGCTATATAAATATTTAAGGTTAAAAAGGAGCAAGGTCGACTCAAACTCGGCCCGGCTTTTTTACATGTCTTTTGAGGATGCCCTCTGGGATATCCTAAAGAAAAAAAAGGTCAAAAAGGGCTCGGTAATCTTGGTGCCCGAATTTTGGTGCGGTGACGTGGAGGGTAATATAAAAGCCCACGGATATAAAGTTGAACACTTTCCTGTATCAATTGATTTTAAAACAAACGTCCGCCAAATAATTAACATTTTGAATAAAATAAACCCAAAAGTCTTGATTATCTTTCATCCTTTTGGGATCTCCAATGAACTTTTTGAAAACCCTTCCTGGAAAAAATATTTGTCAAAGGATGCCATCCTTATCGAAGACTGCGTCCACAGGGTGGTTGAACCGGAAAAAATAAAACTGCTGGCAAATAACCACGTGATTGTGGACTCCTTGAGAAAAGTGCTGCCGTTGCAGGGAAGTGTTGTTTATGGAAGCAAGGGATTTCTGGATTTTAAGCCTGACCTTTTCAATGGCTCATGGTTTTACTCCGTAAAAGTAGTTTGGTTTTGGGCACTAATGCAGCTTTGCCTGAATATCGGCAACGTAAAGAGGGCGATCGCCTACATGCAAAAAGGTTACGACTTGATCGGTGACCATCCGGATGGGGCGAGGGGTTGGCCTATTTTTGACATCTTACAGCGACACATTGATTTCAAGAAAATAAAGGCGATCAATGAAAAACAGGTAAATTTTTACGACAGGCATCTGTCCGGTTTCAAAAAACCCAAGTACCGGAAATCCGACAAAAGGGAATTGCGCAGTTACCCTTTGATTTTTGGAGCCATTGAAGCAAGAAAACTCCTTGATTTTGCCGAACATAGAGATTTGTTTTTGAGATGCGAACTCGACGACTGCCGGTGGAGCCGGAAAAGAAAAGTAATCGGCCTTCCTTTGGCTCCGCACTTAAACGAAAAAGATTTGATGCGGGTTTGTAATATACTTAATGAATGGCAAAAAACCAATACTGCGAAATATATGTAGTCCGCCATGGTCAAACCGACTGGAATGTAAAAAGCATAATCCAGGGGCAGTCGGACATTGAATTGAATAAAACCGGTGTTTTGCAGGCGGAAGATCTATCCAAAAAATTGACTAACGTTAAGTTTGATGCGGTTTTTTCCTCGGATCTTATGAGGGCAAAGCGGACTGCCGAGATAATTGTTCTCGAAAAACAACTGGCGGTCAAAACCACCCAAGCCTTGAGGGAACGATACTTCGGGCCTTTTGAAGGTAAGGATTGGCGCCAATACGACAGGGAGATAGTCGCCCTCCTCAAAAAGTACCGCAAGGTAGGTTACGACCAAAAAAAGGCAAGGATGGAAACCGACGAATCCATGATCGGCCGGGTGATCCCTTTTTTGCGGGAAGTGGCGGTCGGTTATCCGGACAAAACTGTCCTGATAGTTTCCCACGGAGGGTTGATGAGGGCTCTCCTTATCCATTTGGGGTTCGGCACCTATGAAACCCTTCCCTCAGGTTCGATCGGAAACCTGGGATATTTTAAACTCAAGTCCGACGGCGTGGATTTTTTTGTCGAGGAGACTTACCAGATATCAAGGATCGGATGACCTTGTCGACCTCCTTCAAAAACTGCCTTTCTGTTTTGTAGGAGTTTTTTATGACTATTTTTGGAACGGGAACCTGATCGTAGCATCTAGTCCAATTGGAGTACATTTCGTAGAGAATTTTTTTGTATTTGGCCAGTTCGGCCTTGGTTTTGCCTATATCGGTTATTCCCATTTTCTTGATCCGGTCCGCATATTTTTTCTTCCTTCTTTTCCAACTGACGTGAGGTTTTGTATCTATATAAATGACAAAAGACGGTCTTCTGTTATATATCTCAAGATACCTGCGGAAAAATAGCCGCTGGTCTTTTTTTGTGAAAAATCTTAGGGCATAAGCATGGTGGAATATGCCGGTCTCGACAAATACGTTTTTGTTTATGCCGATTTTTTTGAGGGTTTTTATGTCCATAGAAAAAACCTTTTTTTCCAAATCCTCCGAGGTTTGCGCTGCGCCGATGAGTTCGTTTTTTGTGATCGTCCGGGGGTTGATCTCGTCGACAAAAATCCATGACGGATAGCGTTTCTTGAGGTATTCCATGACGGCGGTTTTTCCGGCTGACATAGGCCCGGCTATGGTTATGAAGTGCGCCATATCTTATTGATGACTTTTTCTATCTCCGCCAGGAACTGCCCCTGTTTTTTGTAGGAATTTTTGATCAGGATTTTCTTGAACGGGAATCGTTTGAACCACTTGTTCCAAAGAGGGTACAGATCGACAATCTTTTTCTCATACTGATCAAGTATTGCTTGTGCCTGTTTTTGGAGTTTGTGCTTCTTTATCCTCCTCAGATACTCATTTATGCGCCTTTTGAAACTCAACTTCGGTTTTGCGTCGACCATGATTATGACGGGATCGAGGCTCTTCAGCAATTTGACATATTTCCGGAAATATTCCTCGGCTTTTCTTTTGCCGGAATATGCCTCGATATAGACGACCTGCATCGGTCCGTTTTCCATGATAACGTCCGTGTTCCTGTCTATGCTTTGCAGCAGTTTTATGGTTTCCCTGTTGAGATCTTCCTGGAAATCCTGGGTTGAGATGTATCTAGGATGATCACTTTTTTTGAATATGTATGGGTTCATGTCCATCTGGAACAGGATTCCGCGCTTGGCGTATTTTTTGGAAAGATATTTGAATGCGGTGGTTTTCCCGGCGGACTGGGGGCCTGCGATGGATATGAAATGGGCCATATGTTAGGTGAAGTTTATCACATCCGTCTCATTTTTCTATCGAGTTTTTCCACGTGGTCAACAATAGCGTCGAGGCTTTCGGCGACATAACCGTTTTTTTCTCCGTCGTACCGATGATTAGCGACAAAGCTGATTTCGTGGTTGCGCGTTCTTTTTGACCTGAGAAGTATTCCCTGAAGTCCGATGACGAGCGGGGGATAGAGATATTCGGCAACATCCTCGATATAAACATCGGTCCCTTCTTTTACGAGTGTTTCTATTAGCTGCCTGCGTCTCACCAGAGGTTGTCTCGGAACCTTTCTCAAGTCAACGGTTGCGGGTATCGCTATTTCTTTTCCGTTTATTGTGATGGTTGTAAAGCCGTTATCCACTTTTTGCTTTTTGGCGTCGCCGATCAATCTCATGCCATAAGCGATTTCTTCCTCTCCCTTGAAAATCTGCAGAAGTCCCTTGAGTACGTTCTCCGTTTCGGAGTTGGAAACGATCCCGAAATCACCGGTTATCTTCATGATGTCTTTCATTGCCTTTCTGGCGCCCGGTTTAGGCGGAGCGATTATGCTGTTGTGGGCTGCCTGGAACGCCTGGTTGAGAAATTCTGGAATTTCTTGTTCTGAAGGAACGTGATTTCTGGGCTTCAATATTTTTGATTCTCTGACCATTTTGGTTGCTTCGGCGGCGAAGGCCTTGTTTTCCTGGTATTGGTCAACATACCAAGGGGTGACAATTTGTCCGTCAATTACCCATCCGTGGTCGTAGGGATGCGACCTGACACGTTGTTTTGCCTCAATGAGTATTTTGTCCCAGGTCACAACGGGCAGTCCGATCATTCCGGCAATGAAGCCATGATACATTTGGGCAAAAGCATCGGCTCCGACTTCCGGCCTGTTCCATACTCCATCAAAATCCGTGCGGACGCCTAATTCACCTTTTTGGGGCATAAGTAGAGTATTATACTATAGGATCGATACATATTCAATGGATTGTAAGGAAGATCACTTTGAAGAAAATACGAATCCGTTTACGGCCTTATCGATTTCGTTGAGAAACTCCTGTTCGGATATATACGAATTTTTGATTAGCGTTTTTGGGAAACGGATTCTATCATAAAATTTGAGCCAATAAGGATACAGGTGAAACACGGTATCCTGGTATTTTTTAAGCATTTTGTCAAACTTTTTCTTATCAGTTATACCGCGGTTTTTTATCCTCTCGATGTAGCGGTTTTTCCTTCTGTGGAAACTGATCTCGGGCTTGGTATCTATGAAGACGAGATATGGGTCGAAAGCCTCGTAGGCGTTGATGTATTGGTCAAAAAACTCGTCAGGAAGCCCTTTGCCATAAAAATAACGGGCGTAAACTAATCTAAATATGCCCATTTCGGCCAAAAAAACCGGATTCACCTTGTTTTTCATGGCATTGAGCTTCATAAGTTCCACTTTCATGATGTTGGTTTGAAGGTCGCGGTCGGTATATGCCGCACCCGCATGCTGCATGCCCCCGATTGTGTAAGGATCAACCACATCCAGGAAGTACCAATCAGGATGCTTCCTCCTCAAATGATTAACGGCCGTCGTCTTGCCCGACGATTGCGGTCCGGCAATGGTTATGAATTGAGCCATTTGATAGAATTATTATACTCTATGTTTTACGAACTGTCCTCTAGGATGTTGGAACGCGTCAAAAAAGCCGACAACATTGTCATAAATATCCATAAGCATGCGGATTATGATTCCTTCTCGAGTGCCCTTTCTCTATCCAGGGTTCTGACGGGGATGGGTAAGAAAAACAAGGTGGTCAGCTGTCAACCGGTTAATGAATATTTCCACTTCATCAAGGGCGCTGAAATAATTGAAGCGATTGATTACTCAAGCTATGACTTCAGCCCTTACGATCTATTTATCGTTCCCGACACCGGCAGTTACGACCGGGTAACCGGCGACAAGACTATTGGTTTGCCCGAAAATATGGATTACATAGTTGTCGACCACCATCAAACCAACGATTTTGACGAAAAACTAAAAATCCTTGATACCGAGGCATCAGCAACGGCAGAGGTTCTTTACCGGATATTTTCGGACTGGGGGGTTGGCGTTAATTCTCAGATGGCAACATGTCTGCTTACCGGGATTCTCGGTGACACGGTATTTTTGAGATACAGTGAAAACAGCAAGAGAACGATGAAGGTAGTTTCAGAATTGATCGAAAAAGGCGCGGATAAGGATTATATCAGCGAAAATTTCTACGAACGTTATGAATTCAATACCATCAAGCTGCTGGGGGTCTTTTTGGAAAAGATGACCGACGAGGGGGGATTTGTCTGGTCGGCCGTTCCTTATCGAGTTTTTGCCGATTACGGGAAACCCGAAGGAGTCAGGGAAATGGCCGCCGATCTCTTTTTCCGGGGGATCAAGAGAACGGATTTCGGAGTCGCGATAGTCGAATACGAAAAGGGCGAAATGTCGATGAGTTTCCGTTCAAAAAAGGATTTTGACGTCTCCCGGTTGGCAAAAAAATTCGGCGGGGGAGGGCACAAGAATGCCGCTGGAGCAACCATCAAGGGGGAATTCGTGAAAACGGTCAGGGAAGCCATCGCGACAGTAAAATCTACGCTTGGAAAATGAATCCGGAGTTCTTCCTGGTTTTTATTATATCCTTGGATATCCCCAGTTTAAAGAATTTATTTCGGAGCCTTCTTATGGCCTGATCCAAAGCCCAGTCGGTATATGCGCCTTCATCGTCCCAAAGCGTTTTGCCGACATACTCCCTCGAAACAGTTCTATTCTTTTCTTTGAGGAGGTTTCGAATGAGTTTCCTTTCCCGACGGGAGAAAAAATCATCCACGACAACATCATTGATGGTTATTTTTCTGTCCGGATTGAGGGCGATTGAAGTTTTTTTTGCCAGTTTTTTTTCAATAAGGCGCGTCAGGAGGGTTATTGTCAATTTGAACATGTTCTTTTTTGATTTTTCCAGCCAGCGGATTTTCAGGAAATGGTCGATTATGTCTTTTTCCTCAGGCGTGAAGTCATATTCTCGCTTTACGATTTTCATAAGAAGTTTTTTTTCGGAGTTCTCCAGTTCATCCCAAATCAGTTTGACCTTCAGATTCAACTCGTCGTGATCAAAGATGTTTTTTTCATCACGGGTGAGGGAGTAATATCTCATGCACTGGGTTATCAGCCCTAGCCTTTTTCCGCAATTGTTTTTTATCCTGTCAATGATCGCCGAGGGGAGGGTGATGCCGAAAACTTCCTCCTTGTACCTTATGAAATTGTCTATATCGGACGGTTCATAAGGAGGAGTGGTGATTATGTTTTGAAGTAAGACTGGATAAGAATCTATTTTGCGGTATATTTCGGGAAGGGTGATGTTCTTTTCGAAAAAAAACAGGAATGAGGTGTTGGAATTGTTGATGGCATAGGAGTTGATATATCCCAGGACTTCATGGAATTTTGTCAGGAGGTAATCGGCGTTTGAGACCAATACGACGTAATTTTTCTTACCGCTTCCCGCCTGGATTTTTATGAATCTGTCAAAACCCTTGAAATTGTCAAAAGGGAATATGTCAGGGTCGATCTTTATAAAGCCAACGCTTTCATATTCGCGAAGGTTTTTTGACAGGAATTCCTTATCGCTTATGAATTGTTCGATGCGATAGCTTTGGCTCCACTTTGAGGTATTCAGGATTGAGGCCGATTCCTTGATGTTTATGACGTTTACCCAAGGCATGAAGATTTTATGGAGGGTATTGACAGGAATGGCAATGAGAGCCGTCATATGGCACGATTATATTACTTTTTTGTCTAAATGACAAATATATGTCAGATTAAACATCAAGTTTGTCAGAGATGTTGGTCATAGAATTGAAACATATGAAGATCAACAAAACGGTTTCGATCACCTGCCATAGCGTCACCATAGATGGAATAGACGTGATGATCAATAGGGATATGGATTCCGTAAAAAGACCGACGATCGCGATTTTCGGAGGCAGCTTGGCTGATATGCCAACATCGATAAACAAAACATTGTTGAGGGGGTTATGTGTTTCGATCGGGGAAAAATTGGGAAGAAAAAAGTTCAACATTTTGACAGCGGGATCAACAGGCATACCTCAGTGGATTGCCAAATCGGCCCGCAAGAACGGGGCATCGGTTTGGACCCTGGCCGACAGGGGGACGCCCAGGAAAGACTCTGATGAATATACCGACGTTGGCTTGTACACCAATCTGGATCATGAGTTCATAAGTTACCTGATGGGTTATGTGGCTGATATCGCGATAGTCGTCGGAGGCGGGATCGGGACTCTGATCAAGAGCTCGATCATGGTCGACTACGAAAAACCCCTGATCTGTATAAAAAGCACCGGCGGCATCGCCTCAAAAATCCCGGATCTTTTCAGGGAAGCGATCCATAACTTCCAGGATCTGAATTTATATGAGGTTGAAACGGTCAACGAATTGATGAAGGTGATAAACCGGCTGACCGAAGGCAAGATCATGCTTGAGAGCAAACTCCAAAGGGTTTGGTCCCAGATAAAATAATTCAGTCGATATTCAGGTTTTCTGCCCCTATCATGTACTTAATTAGCATTTGGCACTTTTATGAAAAAAACAAGAAAGCCTACGAAAACTCAAAAAACCTCCAAGAGGAAGATTAACCTAAGGTTGGCCATGATCGTTGGATCAATGATTTTGCTGGCCGCGGTTCTGGCATACGGAACCCTGCAAAAAACTTTCTTTGCCCCGAAAGCGGCCGCTCCCAACAATGTTTTGACGAAAGCGATGTACGACAAGCTGTACCAGGTAACAAAAGATGACTGTTTCAAAAAGTATCAATACACATACGCTTCTTTAAGCATTGCCGGCGATCAGGGCAGATGCCCCTCGCACACATTTGAAGCGGGAAAGGTCTGGAACAAGAATCCTTTGACCGACTGGAAATGGTATGGAAACGTGGCCGATCTGAAGCTTTTTTCAAATAAATACATCCGTTGCTGCGTCGACATGAAAGGATATATCGGAGAATCCGATCAACTTTGCAGTCAATCGGACATGTACGATGCAAACGGCAAGTATCTCGGCAAATTTGACATGAGGTGCAAACCAAATTGCGCCTATTCGTCCATAACCGACCAGAGTAACGAGTATAAAAACGGAAGTTATTACTTCATAAGAACCGGCAACGATTCCATCAAGCAAACCATAAAATCGGTCTGCGGCACCGCCGAAATGAAGTACGGAAAATACAAAAAAGTACTCGGAACTTGTTGCGGAAAGTAATTCAGCGGGTTATGTCGGCCTTGTGTAAAATGCTTTCTATTCTGCGGTCGGATATCTCATGATGAGGTCCGCGGTGGGGGAGAAGCGCCCCGGAAAACGTTTTTGGTATGTGCATAAGTTCATGGATTAACGTTTTCATTTTTTCCCTTTCGGGCAATTTATCGAATTTTTTGGCGTTGACCTCGATGATATAATGCGGTTCCAGTCCAGCCACCTCCTTGAAAAGGCGCGACATGCCCCAGATCCTGGCATAGGCACGGGTTTTCGCGTCAAAACTCCTTATGCAGTGGATCTGGTTGACTTTGATATGCTTGAATTCCAATTCCTTGACGAGGACTTTTATTTGCCTTTTTATTTCCGGGGCGAGGCTGTATTGCATTTATAAATGGTAGCACAAGATGTATACACATATATGAATATATTCTATAGGTTTTTTCAAAAAGAATGCACTTTTCGTTTTGGTACCTGAAACATCTTTTATGTAAGTATAGTAATTATACTATAAGATTGATTTTTCCATCGATTTATGTTAGAATACGCTACTATGGCAACAGAAGCAGTAAGACATCAGAGGAGAAAAGAAAGAGTAAAAGATAATTTCAGGTATCTCGCCGGAACAGCAACACACCCCATCAAGACCGTCAGAGAGAGAAGGGAATCCGGTCTGCCTTCACTTGGAAGCCGCGGACGCAACAAATTTTTCAACACCGGTTTGGCCGGAGTGCTTGAAGTCCCCGCAAAAATTGATGAAAAAAATAAAAAGTCACTGGTCACTTCCTTGGGATCGCTTCTTATGGTTTCGGGAGTGCTTAAAGGCGACGCGGATTTGGTAAACCGGGGATATGAGCTGGTTGAGGCCGATGTCGTTTACACCACGAAAACGCCCAAATCAAGGCCGGCAGATTACGGATTGATGGTCCCGTCCCCAAATAGGGTTTCAAATCAATCCGCGCTTTCAGTCGAAGCGGTTATGGCGATGCGCGACATTTTCGATTACAAAAACCCGCAAGGGTTTACGGATTCCCTAAACGGCTACAATCTTTTGGCAATCATCATAAACGACGTCGATGCATTGGTTGATCGAGGCCTGATCGGTCAGGCGCAAATGAGGGAAACCTTTGATGTGGCTTTAAGACGGTTGTCCGCTGTGGCTGGAATTCCATCGGCCGTTATGGCCCCTTTCATATTAGCCGACCTTCTCAATTCCGAGCCTTCCCAGGCGGCAGAATGGTTAAGGAACATTCCTCCCCAAATGCTCAGGCCCGCGCTTGATGCTTTGGTGGGTTCGGCTATAGGATACCAGGTTGGAAAAGTTCAGGACAAAAATAGCATAGATCCAACTTACAAAAACAGAATTGTCAAAACCATTCTTGGAGCGATTGGAGGAGGTATAGCCGGTACGGCGGTTGAGGCGTTGGGAGAGGATGCACTTAAAAGCGCAAATGACGTAATAGCGGCCACTTCACTAACAAGCGCCGCAGTGGTAAAAGCCGCGGAAAGTGTGTATTTTAGTCCAAAACGAAAGATTAAAGCATCATTTGAAAACGGAATAACCTGGCTCAAGGATAATGAGGCAGCCGTTATTCCTTTTTTGTCGGCGGTCTTTCATCAGCAGGGGCGAAGAAGGCTCGAGCTCTACGCCGAACAGATGGGAGCGGGAAAAACGGAGGCGTTAAAAAGATTCACAACCCAGGTAACGGTTGAGCACCTGATGAGCCTGGGGTTGACGCAAGCCGATGTGGCACGAATGGTCAACGCAATGATCGCCAACGACCGAGAACTTGAAAACACAAGCCTTAGGCCTATCAGAAATCTTGTATCTTCCTCGTACGCCAGAACCCTTATGTTGTCGGGGATGGTCGAGTCGTTGAGGATGATCCGTCATGACAATAAGAATCAGCAGGGTTATGAACTAATGCCGGTAATAAGCCCGGCCCATATCAGGGATTATGTGTATACCCACGGCGCGGCAATGCGCGATGGAATAGATCTGGCAAAAGCCCAGAAACCGACACTGGCATTATCGATATTATACCCCTCAATGTGGGTCAACAATCTGTTGGATTTCTTTCACCCGACCACAAATCCTCAGAAAAATGAGAAAAACCTCAAAGACGCCGTCAATTTTGCCGGCAGGTTCGAGAATAGCGGGGGAACGGGAATAAGACTTATGTCCTCATTTGCTTTCTGGGGCGAAATATGGCCTCAAATAGTCAGCGCAAATCAGTTTAACGACTTCTATTCTATTGTTGCCGATAACCTAAACGATAAAAATGCCGACGGGATGAGAAGCAACTTCAGTCTAGTCGTCCAACCGAATCCGATGCAGGAAATGCTCAACGCCCTCTCGGTCTTTTACATCGATTTTTCGCTTCCCGAATACCACGGTTCCTCCCAAAGAGGAGCGGTAAAACACATAGATTCCATGATCACCAACCTGGTCGGACAGATTGACAGCAATCCGAGAGCTCTCATGGACCTTTTAAGCTTCGTCTCGTATTCCAAGGCGGTGATAATGTCCAAGCCATATTTCCAGAAGCTGGGGTATAACGTTGAAGTAGACAAGGGAAGATTTTTCCTGGATACCTCGGTCAGAAATATGGAAATGGTTGTCAATAGAACCATAAAAATCCTGTTTGACAAATACTTGTCAAACCCAAGGGGTCTGCTTTTGGGATTCAGGGACGAGCTGGCAAGCGGAAAAATGACTCCGGAAAGAGTCAACGCGATCTATATGGAAATGACCGCCTTAATGGAATGGACATTGAGGGAAGTGCCGGAATTCTATAGGACTCCGGAAGGAAGGGAAGTATTCAGAAAACTCGACAGCGACATCTATGAAAGAGCCGGAGTTTATAGCCCGGGAAACGTATTCTCCGCCGCGTATGTTGACATATTCTATAACGTCATAAAGGTCATGAATGAACACAAGAAGAAAGAGAACTGGGATAATGGGGACGAACGAGCCGTTGTTCTTGACGAATACGCAAAACTTGCCGATAAGAGCCTTTTTGTCATGTTGAGGAATACGCTCAAGGTAAATGTTAATCCCATCCACCAGGCAAATATAGATGCAAAAGGCATCACCGATTACCTGACTCAAAACTACGGATTTTTCGAATTTGCGCTTAATTTTGCCAGCAACGAATCGGTGTTGGCGCTGGTCACTGTGCTTAGGGGAATCCTTGGAACGGTAGCAGATCAGGCGGTTGAGTTTGCAAGCGAGGAGCTCGATCAGACAAGGCAATCACCCGAAAGAAGAAAAATACGACTCTTGTTGACGAGCATAACTCCGAGGGTGATTACAGAATTATCCGAGCGCGGATTAACCCAAGAAATTAATTCGCTGGCCATGGCCGGAAAAGATGCGGCCGAAAAAATAAACACCGAAGAGGCAAAGAAGCGAAGAGCCGGTTCGAAGATAATATAAACATTATCCTCAATCCTCCAATATGGCAAACAAATATGAAGCCGGCAAAAGATTTTTGAGGGTAATGCTCCCGGCATTGGGCCTGATGGTAATCGCGTCCTGCAGTTCGGCTCCTGAGCCTACGGTTTCCCAGATACGCGATTCGCTACCCGCTCCGGGAATTTCACCGGCATCTTCTCAAATATATACGAACGTTCCAAATGCCGAAGTTAACGTTGATACGCAAAACCTTTACAAAGATCATCCCGATGCTTTTATGGACGGCCCGGGTAATCTTGAATGGAAAAGAGCCCAGTGGTACAATCCGTTTTCACCTGAAAATAGACTCGTTGTTTCCAATCTTCAGGCTCCGAACATGGTCTATACGATCACGCTTTCAGGCGAGAACTGCACGCCGTACAAAGGTGAGTTGGTTTGTACCGCGCCGATAAGGCAGACCGTAAACGTCGTCTATGACACAATCCCCCCTGAAGCGCGTGTCACCGGTTTTGAGGCGAGAGGCGGGGAATTGACGATACACGCACAGGTAAGCGACAATCTGGCCGGACCGGCTCAGGAAAGCGTTGATGTGACCGTAAAAAATCCAAAACTTGGGAAAAACAGAACCAAAGTTAACCTATGCGACAACGCCGGAAATTGTCAGGACGCGACCGTTGAAGGGAACTACGATCCGTTTACAAACGTCATCAGCATGCAGCGTCCCCGGCTTGACCCTCAAACGGGTCTGATAACGGTCTCAGGAACCATAAACAACGCTAATGAAAATATTGACATCGCAAAAACAGAGGTCGGCGCCAAACAATCGATCTTACCGCAGATGGCATTTGGCCTGGACCAGGTCGGACTGGAATGCGGAGTACCCCAATTTGAAGGCTTTAGTTTTAACTTAACCTGCAAGCCAAGGGCCGTCGACGGTCGGTCGGTTGTCAAGGTAACCATCAAGGACAAACTCGGGAACGAGTACGAACAAACGTATGAAGTCGAGATACCGCCTTTGTCGACAGAGAAGGCGATGTTGTTTCATTCCCTGCTTGCCCTTGCCCTTGTGACCGATGCCGGGTTATACAAAAAAGTAAAAGGGGACAGGGTAAGGCGTGAACGACGCGCCAAGTTGGCATCTGCGGTTGTAAACGGCAATAGAGCAGAGATGCTGGCGGCAAAAGCCAACCTTGTCAAAAAAGACCGCAAGAGATTTGACCATGTCGTCCAGGATTTTAACGCCTTTGAAAAGATCGAGGAGGAGATAATAAAAGGAAACCCGTCCGGGGCGATTTTAACGTTGAAAGGGCTTTATAAACGACCTCCGCATTTCTTGCACGAAAAACGGGAAGAACTGCTAATGAGATCCATTGGCCTGATCGGGAGGTTTCTGTCCGAAAAAGATTGGAGAAAACTTGAGGAGCATGGACTAAAAGATACTCTTAATTTTCTTTGGTCCACTTTGGACAAACCTGAATACAACTTTCTATGGTCTGCCATTGCCAAAGAGCCGGGACTCAAAACAGTCGTTCTCTCGGCGCTGATTCTATATCGGGGATCCAGTCGTAAAACCAGGGAGGATCTCAAGGAAACGCGGATATTCTACGGATTCGGCCTGAACGATCCGTCAAATTTCTTTGAATATTTTGGCGAAATGACTCAATGGGGCGACTTCAAATCGATTGAATCCATACTAGCCGGTTTAACCGGCCGCGCCGACAAGCGGGTTATTGAATTGGCCTACAAGCGATTGGATAACGAGGAGATGAAGATACTTGGCGGATTTACAACGTCGTTAAGGCGTTTGGACGAGCTTGGCACTTACGAGGAAAAATTGAGGCAATTTATGGCATTGAAGTCGAGAATGCAGGAGTATAGGTTCACCGACGCCGGCATAATAAATCTTAAAAGCCAGATGGATGCCAAAGAAGCGGAGTTCAGCAAAATGGTATATATCAGCAAAGCCAATGAGGAAATACGATCCGTCTTCAATGCCGTCGCCCAGTCCGACTGGACAAAATTTGCCTCCGGGACCGATGTTTCCGGCAATCCGCAGGACAAACACAACCTGCTTGTAGGATCGCTCCCTACACCTATCAAGTCATTTCTTGACGGCAAGGGCGAATGGTACAGATACATACTCTCAAACGACTGCCCTAAGGAAAAGGTTGAACCTTTGATAAAGGCATTGATCGTTCAGGAATTGATTCCGTACGCATTGTTTTTCGGTACCGAAAAACCGGTGGATGACGCCATGAATTTTCAGTCGGTAATGCCTTTTAACAGCAATGACAGGAGTTTTATTAAATTATTCGGCCCGCTCATTACCAACGCCAATCAGGATCATTTGACGCCTGAGCTGTTCTATCTTAGAGTGCTATGGGATAAGATGAGAGTATATGATGAGGCGAAAAAAACCGCAAAAGCCATGGATCTTGACGTGCAAGACTTGTTGCTTGGGTTTGACAATTCGATAAGCGGAAAAATCAGGACGCTTCTATTCGTAATGATGGCAAAAGGAATAAAATACGAGCCAAACAGGTCGGGCAACAACGTCGCGACACTAATAGGGATAATGGTCAAGTAATTGATTGGATTTTCTCTTACAAATGTGATATAATATATAGCTATAGGATATGAGTGAAACACCACAAGCCACTACCGCGCTTGCCATTGCCGTCAACGATTTTGACCAGGCAAAAAAGGCAGTCCAGCCAGGCGATTTTTCGGCCATGGGACGAATCATGACGGCTGAAAAGAGACTGAAGGAGCGAGGCCGCATCCCGATCGCCTTCATAGACATGACCAATTCCATGTCCGACGACATGTCCCGCGTCAGGCCTTTGATTAAAAAACTCGAAGAGATGGGCGTTCCCGTATTTGCTTTCGGCGATGCCGCCGTAGGCGAACACGTTTTGGAAGTGGGAGTCAATGGTTACCTGGATGGAGCCGGAAACGGAGCCGAGACCCCGTTTGCGGCCTTGACTTCGGCCCTGATGTTTTTGGGAAGACCCGTGCCGGGTTTGGAAAGCAAGCAAGCAATCGTTAAAGCTCTTTTTGGCGAACCGAACGCAAAAGGAGAATACGACGTATTGGCCGGAGGTTCCGTATACGGCGAACGCACCGACATGGGGCCACTTCAACGCGTCAAATATACGCTTGACGAAAGAGTGGGATGGAGTTTTGCCGATGTCGAAAAGAGAATGGATACACCCGACCTGAATGCCGTAAAGAAACTTATAAAGATGGGCCTTCCGATCGATGCTTTGATAATCACCGATGAACTGGGGGGAATAAACATCAATAGCAATTTTTCATCCCACCTCAGGCGCTTTGTCGAAGCCGCAGGAGGCGATTTTTCGGAATTCTTGAACCAGCACCAAAAGACACTCATTGGAGAAAGATATGACTGGCTTGGAAGACTAAACGCCCTAAACGACATGAAAGTCAGAGTGACTACGATTACGCCGGAATCAAACTTTCTGCAGGATTATGGAAAAAGGGGTTTGAGATATCTTTACGCCTACTGGCAGGGTTTTGCCGCCATATTTGGGGGAACGGCGATCAAGCTTGAGCAGGAGGGTGTCGACTACAAGATCGAAGCGCTCATCAATGCCGGAAAAATGGCCGAAGAATCAATAAAACTGCTGACCGAAAATCTAAAACTGTTGACGGTCGGAGACTAAATCTCAAATTCAGATCTTCGTTAAATAAGCTTTTCCACGGAATCCACTTTTTGCGGTTGAAAATTTTTTTTCAGTGCGTCCAAAGCTTCATTTTTTGACTTAAATACTTTCAGAAAACTTTCGTATGTTTCGCGCAATTCGTAAGGGAAAATCACCCAGGCGTCGATTTTCTCAACCCAGAAATCAGGTATAAACTTGGAATGGGATTTAATAATAGGGGCGAGAGTGTATATTTTTTTCGTCCGTATTTTTTTCAGGTGATCAATAACCACCTTAAAGGTATTTCCGGTATCGCATATCTCATCGACAACAAGCCACGTTTCTCTTTCCGGAAGATGGGTGGGGGATTCGGTGACGATCGGAGTCTTGATTTGTTTTAGGTCGGCGTACGATTCGACCGTAAGGTGGGAAACTGGAATTGAGAGCAGGTCAGACAGCATCCTCGCCCAGACCAATCCGCCCCGCGATATGCATATGATCCTGTTAATCTTTGTGTTTTTGGTCTTCAATGCCAATTCAAGACACTGTTTTTCCAATTCCTCCCAGGATACTTTATGGAATTTCATGGCCATAGGTTAAATTAATTTAATTAAAGTTTGGAAAAAATTATAGAGTTTTTCCTCTTGTGATTGGGCAGCGGCCAGGACTTGGATGTGGTTGTGTTTCACAAATGCCAGATTAGTAATTAAAGACAATCCCAATACCTCCATACCCAAGTTATTGGCGGTTATTACCTCGGGAACGGTACTCATGCCTACGGCATCCGCCCCCAAAATCCGCAAAGCCTTTTTGTCGGCGAATGTCTCAAAATGTGGCCCCCTGACGTAAGCGTAAACGCCATTTTTAAAGCTGATTTTATTGCTTTTTGCGGATTTTTTCGCCATATTTTGCAGTTCTTCCGAAAACGGATGGGACAGATCCTGAAAGTTTGGCCCAAGGAGGGGGCTTTGGGAAAGCAGGGTAATCAGATCGGTCAAGATAACAAGATCGCCGACCGCATATTTCGGATTCAAACCCCCGGATGCCGAGGTAATGATAATCTTTTTAACGCCGTTTTTATGAAGGTATCTGACGGTTTTGGCCGCCTCATGCGGGGTATACCCTTCATAGGTATGGAATCTTCCGGAAAGTATGATCAAATCCCTGTTGTCCAGTTTCCCCTTGATTACTTCACCCCGGTGCCCCGGAACGGATGTTTTGTTTTTAAATACCCTTTCGAAGCTTTCTTCGCGCTTGTCGGCCAGGATGGTGGAGATCTTTCCCCAGCCCGATCCCAATATCAGTCCGATAGGAGATTTCATTTGAATTATTGTACTATAATAATTAATCAGAAAGCGTCGATCCTTTTTGAAAATATATAGATTTTCTGATAATGATCGACCCTATCAAAAACATGAAAAGATATCTTCTTTCGTTGGTTTTTTTTATTATCGTTTTTGCTCTGCCTGGATTAGTAAGCGCCGAAGAGATTAAAAGCTTCAGTTCCGACATAAAGATCAATAGCGATGGCACAATCGACGTAAAGGAGGATATACTTTATGATTTTGGATACCTGGAAAAACACGGAATTTACCGGGATATTCCTCAGATAAAAACCAACAAGGAAGGCAAAAAATACCGGATGGATTTCTCCGGCTTTTCGGTCACCGATGAAAACGGTTATCCGTATCAATACAAGATTACCGAAGCCGATAACAACGTAAACATCAAGATTGGTGATCCAAACAGGACGATTTCCGGGCCTCACCATTATTTGATCGCTTACCGGGTGGCCGGCGCCCTGACGTATTTTTCTGACCACGACGAACTCTATTGGAACGTAACCGGCAATGGATGGGAAGTTCCTATTACCTGGGTCGAAAGCAAAGTAAGCCTGCCTGGAGATTCCGAGATGGAGTTAAACGGCAAATGCTATACCGGGGAATCAGGATCGATCGATGTCCAATGCGACATCAAGAAAAATGGAAATAGCCTAAGTTTCAATTCGGCAAACGAGCTTGGAATCACGGAGGGTTTTACAATCGTTTTCGGTTTTCCGAAAAATACCGTGGCCGTCCTTGAACCCAAGCCTTATACGCCTTTTTGGGAGACGCCGTTCGGGGTGGCGCTGGCATTTATCCTTGGCGCGGTTGCGATCCTGGCTGGAATCGCCTGGTATGTGGTTGCGCCGGTTTACATTATCTATAAGTGGTTCAGGGAGGGGAGGGATCCGAAAGGGACGACGGGAATCGTGTCGGCATGGTTTGATCCGCCAAAATCCATAAAAACCAATCGATTTTTGACGCCGGCCGAGGTTGGGACCTTGGGGGATGAAACGGTCGACCTTAAGGATGTTTCCGCGGCAATAATAGATCTGGCCCGGAGGGGATATATAAGGATAGAGGAACGCGAAAAAAAAGATTTTTATCTGATAAGTACAACCCCAAAATCCAAGCAGGAACACGCCCTGTTGCCTTATGAGCAGACTCTCCTTGATAAATTCTTTAAAAGCGGTACCGAATTGCGCCTGAAAAAAGCCAAACTGTATGACGAGGTAGAAGCGGTAAAAAAGGACCTTTACGAGGACGTGGTTGTTGAAGGATTATTTCCGAAAAATCCGCAAAGTACACGAACGATATATTATGTAATCGGAGGAATAGCCTTGTTTACCGGAAACCTGTTTTTGGCCTTTGTGGCGTTTGTTTTCGGACGCGTAATGCCAAGGAAGACCGCCGACGGGGTTAACGCCAAAAATGTTTCCACATCGCTGAAAAATTTCCTGACGAGCCAGGAAAGGCAACTCAAATTCCAGGCCGACAAGCAGCTCATGTTCGAAAAACTTTTGCCTTATGCGGTCGCATTCGGAGTCGAAAAGATCTGGGCCAAGCGGTTTGAAAACTTTAATATGCGACAGCCAAGTTGGTATTCAAGTTATGACCATGGCCGCTTCAGCAGCTACATATTCGTCAGCTCCATGAATTCTTCCCTTTCCAGTTTCAGCCGAGCGGCAACTCCAACGACAAGCACGACCGGCCATTCCTCGGGATTTTCCGGAGGGTTTTCCGGGGGCGGCGGAGGCGGAGGAGGAGGCGGGAGCTGGTAAAATATATGAATGGTAAACGAAACGATAAAGGTCCAGCATAGGCTACTGGAACAATATTCAACTACGATCTCGATATTCAAGGATATTAAGGCAAGATACAGCACCTTAAGGCAACCGAATGCTTTGATCAAGCCTGAGGATATCGCCATCCTTACGGAAAGAATGTTGCCAATCATCGCCAGACCAACGGACATCGACCCAAAAAGCCTAACTAATCAAGTTATGTACGCCGCATCAAGAATCCCCAAAGAAATATTTTTGCATGATGCCGATGTTCAAATCAGGTTTGACGACGATCCTGAATTTTTTTTGAAGCACACATCCGCCAAGGGTGTTGGCGATGCCAAAACTGCTTCAGATAGGAAACGGCTCTATGTAGTTGAAGAGACCGTTGGCGCTAACGGCGTAAAGAAAAGGCTTATTACAGTCCATGCACAGAGTCAAACTGCCGTTATTGAAACAATGATTCATGCTTCCGTTATTGAGCAGTTACGTGAATATTTATCTAAGTTAATAAATCATAAAATTCCGGCTCATGATGTTCACTTGTTTGAAAGAAGAACCAGGCAGATAAAAAAGCTTTTAACCTTATTCGTCGACGACCCGCAAACAGCTGATAATGAACTGCACGAGTGGTTGAACAGAAAAATAGAATTTGTTGGCAATGGAGATTTACCTGATTGGGAGGATCTAAAATACAAATCAAAAACCGCACAGAAGTTGGCTTCCGATACAAGAAAGTCTCTTGAAGGGAAGAATCTTCCACGCGGTATTTTGTTTTCCAATAACTATTCACTAACCAATATTCTGTCCCACCACATGCTTAACAGAAGGATAACAGGTGGAAGCCGGCGAGACGTTATTATCAAAAAAGCGATTGATGCATGGGCTGCATACGAGAATAATCATAGTCAACCAGCCAATGATCCGCCGCCTTCCAAAAATCCGTTGGAGGCTTTGGGAGAATCTTTGAGTAAATTCAAAGATCACGATATATCAAATATAGAATCCGATCCGGGCACGATGTTTAAAATAGATAATCTCATTATGTTTTATATAACAAGAAAAAACGGAAACGGATCGGGTTTCCACGATGAAACGGTTGATGATTTCTTGGAGGCATTCAACTCAACAAATAGACTATCCGATTTGGGGGTAACCAGATTGGTCTCTCCAGACGATTCGCCGACCGCCGAGCCCATCTATTTTATAGATTTTTCGTTAATTTCAGACGAAATAATCTCCGGATTGAATCCTCTTATCAGGGACGCGATTTCGAATTTGAAAAAACATCATTTTTCGTCCATCTATATGTCCTATGCCCCGGGAGATCTGACATTTTCAATCATAAGTGAAATGAAGAAGGCTGTACCGTCTATTGATTCGGTCATGGAAGTCGGTAAGGTGGCCCATTACATCGGGGGATTTACGCAAAGGAAATTTTCGGATATAGGACACGTTGTGTTGCCTAAGTTCACGTTTGACGTTACCCGTCCCGATGCTCCGACATCATATAACAACATTGTAGAATTGAGAGACCTAGAAAAATTTGAACCGAAAAATTCGGTATACGAAACGGCCCTCATTCAGTTGCCAAGCGTAATCTTGCAGGAAGCTGACGATATAGAAACGTATCTTGTAAGAACGTTTGGAGACAGGCTCGAAAAGGAGCATTTCACCATTAATATGGAGGCTTCATCATTCCGCGAAGCGATCGGCAGATCCCATGGTGATCTTCGCTTCTTTGAAGCCGATTATATCTCCGATCACGCGATTTCTAGCAAAACAATCGATATATACCACGCTAAGGGAAAAGAAAAGGCATTTCAACAGATCACCAAAAAACTTGAAGAGGAGGGAGTCCAAGGTGTCCACGCTGCTACCGCCGCCGTCATTTTAGCTTTATCGAAGTGACAAAAGAGCTATTGCCGTGTCCTTTTGGCATAAAAAATAGTAAAATATGCCTTATAGTTCCCGTAGTTCAACGGATAGAATAGGAGATTGCGGATCTTCTGATGGCAGTTCAATTCTGCCCGGGAACACAGAAAAGACATTTAAAATAGGGGGCTTAGTTCAACGGCAGAATAGAGGTCTCCAAAACCTTTGATGGGGGTCCGATTCCCTCAGCCCCTGCCAAAATTATTACTTTGCAGGTTGAGTGGCAGCGTCAGCCGGAAAATCGGGAATTGCCGGGGCGTCCGCCGGGGGAGTGTTTGCGGCCGGTGCAGCAGGCGTCTGGGGAACTGAATCCGGTTGGGGCGCAGTCTGGCTGTTCATGGTATCTTCAAGCTTGTTCAGGACTTCGTTAAGAGGTGGCTCCGCGGCTGCGACTGGAGCGGACGATTCTGCAGGCGACGAAGCTGTGGGCACGTCTGGCATGTCGGGAACAGAAGGACCGGCGGAAACTAACGTTGGCGACGGTGAGGCCGCATCCTGGGCTGGAGCTGGCGTTTCCGAGGTCGGCGCGGCCGTTTGGGCCGGTTCCTCAAAACCAAGCGTCGTATTGAATTCCTCGGGCGTGAAACCTTTCAAAACGGTTATAGTTCCGTCATCCTTTTCGATCTTGGTGACCGGGGTTCCGGCAAAGTTGTTGCCGACCGTCATCATTTCCGTCAAAAATTCCTTGTTTGCATCGAGGTTCTTTTCCTCGAATTGAAGCGTGTGCGATGTGAGATACTCCTTTTCCTGCTTGGAAAACTGACAATTGGTGGTAGTGTAGAGTGTGATTTTCATAATATCTTATGACCTATTTTGATTATGAATAAAAATAAATACTTTGTCAACGGCAATTCAAAATCATTCCCCGTTGTGTTTTGTCCTTATAAGAAAAAACAACTTTCACTAAAAAGGACAAACCTCTGTGGTATATTTTAGGGATGAAGAAAACCCTCGTGGCTCTCGCATTGGTTGGAATAATCCTCATACTCTCGACTCCGATTACGAAGAAAACCCCTCAGGACAAGGCTGTCCATAAACCGACGCTCCCGGCGGCAACGGCGACACCCTGGATCGCTTCAAAAGAACACGAAACCGTCAAATCGATTTTCGTACCGGACTGGAGCCTTTTGGAGGAGACGATCCTTCACAATGGCTATGACCGCTGGATATATTTTGGCGGAAAGGACAAATTGCCGGTATTCGAATCGGCCCTTCGGGATAAAAACCTCTGGATTACCATCAAGGTTGATTCGCTTGAGGATTTGAATAAAACCAACCTGCGCGAATACGAACTTAATAAAATCAAGGGGATTGTTTTGGACCTTGAGATCAATGGCATTGGTACCGACAAATTGATCCATGGCATCAACGAAGGAGTCAAAGAACTTTACGGGCAGGCAAAAGACCTTGATATGCAGTTTGCGGTAGCAATGTATGGCGATCTTTTTTATCGTAAACGTCCGTACGATTTAAAAACAATAAATATGTATTCAGACGAAATAATGATCATGGCCTACGATTACAGCAAAAGTTACGGGGAACCGGGGGGAAATTATCCTTTTAAAGGCTTTAAGGAGATGATTGACAATTATCTGAAAGTTGTCCCACCGGAGAAAATCACCGTTGTGTTCGGGATGTATGGTTATGATTGGACGATGAAGGAGGGCAAACCCCTGAAAAATGCCGATTCGATTTCCTTGGCGGAGATAAAAAACAGGTTTCTGGGGAAAAAATGCTACGAAATAAATTGCCGGATTGCATCCGACGACGTTTCCAAGGAAAAAAAGGTGACATATTCAGACGGAAACGGCTATGACCACATTGTTCATTTCGAAGACGATGATTCGGTCTTGGTAAAATCGGAATTCATGAAAGCGAAAGGAATCACTTCGACGGCTTTTTGGGCTTGGGGATATTTTTAGACCTTGTCAATCAATTTGCGGTAAAGGGCTATATATTTTTTGGCGCTTTGTTCCCAGGAGAAATCCTTTTCCATGGCGTTTTTTATCATCTCAAAATGTCTAGTCTTGTCTTCTTCCCAGACGGAAACGGCGTGCATAAGGGTTTTTTCCAGATCATAGGAAGTATACCTTTTGAAAAGGTATCCATCCCGGCCGTCGATGATCGAATCCTTCAGGCCTCCGGTAGCCCGGGCAACGGGTATTGTTCCATATCTCATGGCGATCATTTGTATCAAACCGCAAGGCTCGAATTTTGAGGGAATTATCAGAAAATCGGACCCGGCGTAAATCTGCGAAGCCAGTCTTTTGTCGAATTCAAAGGCGCAATATATGCTTTTGGGATAAAAACTGAAAAGCCAATTAAACCGTTCTTCCCAGTCCTTCTCTCCGGTGCCCAAAAAAACAAATTGATATCGGCTCAAGTCGATTCTTCTCAGCATTTTATGGATTATTTCGAGACCTTTTTGACCTCCATCCAATCGGCCAATAAATCCTATCAGGGGTTTTTTATCGGTGACTTCGAATCCAAGTTTGTCTTGCAGGAAAGCTTTGTTCAACCTCTTGCCCTCCAGGTATGGATAGATTTCATCACGATCGTGCCTATTGCGAGAAAGGGAGTATCTATAGGTAAGGTTTTTATCTTTTTCCGGATTGCGGCTTTCATAATCTATGCCGTTTAAAATCCCGTATAGCTTGTCTTTCATCTCTATCAGTATTTCATCCAAGCCAGCGCCGTATTCTTCCGTCAATATTTCCTTGGCGTAAGTAGGCGACACGGCATTTATGTAATCGGAATGGACAAGCCCCTCCAGGAGAAAGTTAACGCGCATTTTTTTTATTTCCCATTGCAGCAATCGGCATTTGCTTGGTTCTATACCCATCATTTCAACGGTTTCGATGTCGGTTTCGCCCTTGTGCTGAAGGTTATGGATTGTAAAAAGGGTTTTGATGGGCATATCGTTATGCCGTACTAAAAACGGGATGAATCCGGTATGGTGATCGTTGCAGTGGATGATTTCGGGTTGCCAGTCAAAATCGTTATTTTTTATGGCTGTAATCACCGCCAGGTCAAAAAATGCAAAAGTGTTCTTTGATGGAATGCTCAAAAATTCCTCATTTTCCAATAAATACACAGGAACTTTGGAGTTTACAAAAGAAATTCTGTAGATATTAACGGCATAATCCCTGTCGTCGAATTTGACCGACATCCGTTTCATGAGCTTTCTCCTTTGGCCCCTAAGCTTGAAGGCTTTATAGAATGGCAAAACTACCCTTATATCTATATCACATTGAGATAAGGCTTTGGGAAGGGATTTAGCCACATCACCGAGTCCGCCAACCTGAAAAAAAGGAGCCAATTCCCAAACTGCAAACAATACTCGCATGAATAATTATATCAGTTCGGAAGGATCATTTAGAACCAGATGTCGGGGATTTTTTAAAGGCTCCGAGTTCCTTGAGTTTCCACATGAAAAGAGCGCCTTTGCGTCGGGCGTTGGAATCGACCACAAACCTTAGGGCCTCTTCAAGAAGGGGTCGGGGAGTGGTTTTGGCCAGTTTTATGTAAAGGCTTTTCCGGTTTTCGTCGGAAAGTTTTTGGGATATATATACCCCGAAAGATTGGTATTCCCGGGAGATGTACTTGTCTTCCATGGGATTGAATTTTTTCAGTATGTCCTTGATAGATTGCATGGCCATAATTAGTCGGCAATTTTATCGTATGTTTCCTTGTATCTTCCGATCATTTTTTCTATCGAGAAATTGTCCTTGATGTGGTTCCTGCATTCCAGCCTCATTTTTTGGTAATCGTCCTCGGTCATCGAGTATATTTTTGATACGGCATCCTTCAATCCCTCGATCCCTGTCTTCTTGATAATCCAGTCTCCCCGGATATCATCATCGGCCGGATTTACCAGAAAACCGGTTTTACCGTCTTTGATCACCTCCGGGACCGAACCCCTGGAAAATGCCACGACGGGAGTCCCGCAGGCCATTGCCTCGAGCATGACCAACCCGAAAGGTTCTTCCCACTTGATGGGGAAGAGGAGAAGTTTTGAGTGTTTGTATTGGTTTATCGCGTCGCCTCTTTGGGCATTATAGTTTATTTTGGCCAGGGTATGGTTCTTGGTGAGGATGTTGTTCATCCATACCTCCTGACTCTCCCTTGGCGCCACATAGAAATAGGCAGGCTTTTTCAGGCTTCTTACGACGTCAAAGGCAATATCCAACCCCTTTTCGGGAACACCCCGTCCGATCCAGAAAATCTCCTCGCTTTGAACGTTGCTGAGTTCAAATTCCTCAAGATCGATTCCGTGGTATATCGTGTCAACATAGTTCAAATCGCTGATAAGGCTTCTTTGTTGGTTGCTTATCGGAACGAAGTGGATGTTTTTGTAATTCTTGAACATCTCCATGTATTTTTTTTCCCTTAAATTGTCGAGGTTGCTATGGAGAGTCACCAAAACTGGCTTTTTTATAAAACTGGCAAAAGGCAGGATCACTTCGCCGTTTCCGATGTTGACGTGAAAAAGGTCGAATTGGTCCTGCATCGAAAACGCCTTTGATAAAAGGGTCAGTTCATAAAGTTTATGCCATTTTTCCCCGACGTTCTCATCTTCTACGGACGAAAGTTTATTGATACTCTCGATCTTGACCGGAATATCCGAATCACCCGATGAAAATACGGTTAGCTCAAAATCACTATTGTTTTTTATAAAGTTTTTCACGAACGAATATACGAAAATTTCCGGCCCAGCGGCAACATTCTGACTGATCCTCAACTTATTTGAAGCCAAGATTGCAACCCTTTTCATAAAAGCGGAATTAAATGATTTGTAATTATTTTCTCAAGATCATAGTTCATTTTAACGTCCCTGAAAAGCTTGACTCCCTGGTTATTTTCCATGAATTTGGTTACCTGGCTGGCGGTGCTGGACGCCGGGATCTTGGGGTCAACCATATTGATGTTTGACTTGCCGATTTCCTTGAAAATATCTATGTCTGAGGTAAATATGGGAGTTCTTGTTGCCCCGGCTTCAAGAATCGGTATGCCGAAATTTTCGCTTGCAGAAAAATAGAATACCATATCGGCCAGATTGTAAAGGTCCCTGATTTCGCTGTTCAAAAGTGACCTTTCTATCATGTCGGAAACAAAATTGATATTGTCCTTGATGCCAAGTTTTTCGATCAATGCCTTTATTTTCGATAAATAGTCTTCGGTATTCCTGTGTTTTGAAGGCTGGCCGGATATCACCATGCCGATACCTGGGTAAGTGATCTTCAGATCGGCGACAATTTCCAAGGCGTATTCAAGATTCTTCCTTTCAAGGATGTTTACCGGAGCCAGAATCAGGGGGAATTTTTCCAAAAGCCTGTTATCATTAACTATTTTCCATATGGAGTCATCGATTTCAAGGAACGATTTGATATTTATGCCGTTGGGGATAACCCGGACTCTTTTTTTATCAATAGGGAGGACTTCAAGGAGGCTTTTTTTGAAAGTCTCCGATATAACTACGTATTCGACGTTTGGCATTGGTGTGGTTATGAGCTTCTCTTCGAAATCCGAGGTCTTTTTTTCTTCCCTGATGACCTTGTCGTTTTTTATGTACATGTGGTCATGAACCCATACGATGAATTTTTTTTCCGGATGAAGATCGACATATTTCTTGAAAGCAAATGTGAAGGGCAAATTGCGGTAGACCGTCATCATGTTGTGGACGATCACCGTTCTGCAGTCTGCAAGATTTGATTCTATCTTGGAGTAGATCAGATCTGACAGCTTGTAAAAGTCGTCGTCTATTGTTCCCTGGTCGAGGATCTTTCTCTGCAGATCGGGATTGAAATTGAGAACCGACTTCAGTTCTTCAATCTGTACCACCTCAACACCTTTATGGTCTTCGGAGCCGTCGCCGGTCAATACTTTTACCCGGTACCCGCTTGATGCCAAAATATGGGTATGGTCCTGGATTAATTTTTCGACACCTCCGATGTTGGGATAATAGGCGAAATGAATTATGGCAATTTTATCCATCACTTTATGATAGCAGATTGTTTTGAAGTGTTGAAATAGGCAAATTTCTGGTAAATGTTTTCGAAACTGTTGCCGATTATCTCCCATGAGAACTTGGTCTCGGCGATTTCACGGGCACGTTTTGCCATCTTCATCCTTAACGCCTCGTTTTCGAAAAGCATATTGACTTTTTCGGCGATGTCAAGGGAATTCCTTGGTCGTATGAAAAGTCCGTTTTGCCCGTCCTTGACTGCCAGGGGGATTCCCCCTTTGCGGGTTACGACAACCGGGGTCTCGCAGGCCATCGCCTCAAGGATGACCAATCCCAGGGGTTCGTCCCAAACTGAAGGGGCAACGAAAACGTCGGCGCGCGAATAAAATTTTATCAAAAAGTTGGTGTCGGCTCCCAGGTGGCCGATGAATTTGACGTTATTGGCCCTTTCCTCCTTAACTAGTTTTTCAAGATTTTTCCTTTCCGGGCCGTCACCCAAAATGATCACCTTGCCTTTGATTTTCTTGGCGGCTTTGACCAAGTATTTAACTCCTTTGTAGGCTGTCAGTTTTCCAGCGAAAACAACCACTTTTTCATCCTTGATGCCGAACTCGCGGTCGATGTCGGCGAAATTGGCTTTCTTGAATTTATTGATATCGACGCCTCCTGGTATTGTCCTGATTTGGTCGCGGTACTCGTCGCCGAAAACGTCCAGCATCCAATCCTTGGTGTAATGGGAATTGGGGATAATGCGGCGGGCTTTTCTCAACGCATCCATCGTCAGGGCAATGTAGCGTTTGTCCTTTTGAGCGGTCGGCAATTCGGATCCGTGAATGGTAATGATATAAGGTACTTGGTAGGTTGATTTTATGAAACGGGCGGCCCAGGCAAAGGGGAAGGCGTGATGGACATGGATTATGTTGGGATGGAAATCCTCGACCGCCTCGACTGCATGATTCAAAAAGGTTTTATAAATCGTCAAGATTTCGCGGTTGGTGATATCCCGGTAAAGCCGGCAGTTTTTCCATTCGGGGTGGCCGGTAAAAGCAACATTGAAGGGCATTTTCATCGGGTACATACGGACATTGCTGTCGGGAAGCGGTCTTGCGTCGGGCATAACCATGGCGACGTGATGACGGAGCGACATTTCGCGGGCCAAATATCTGGCATAGGTCCCCGAACCGGAACCATAGAGCGGAAAGGTCTGGAGGTATAGGATCCTCAATTTCCGTTTTTCCATTATCGAATTATAGCAGTTTTTCTTAAATATCACGCAAATTTTTAAGTCACCCCCCGTTTAACCTGACAGGTTAAACGGGGATTTCCGTAGCAGTCTAAGGATATGATTTTGTAGCATATATACCGTTGACAGATTTTTTTATAAGTAAGAAGATAAATCATGAAGATCAAATTTCATTTTGGTGAAATTTTCCATGTTTTCAACAAAACTATTGCAAACTTCAAGGTTTTTGATAAAGCAGAAAATACCAATAGATTTTTGGTGGCTTTAAAATTTTACAATAACAAAACAAAAGCTATAAGCCTATCAAGAGCGATAAAGGAGAATAAAACGATATTAGATGGAGACGTTTTGCAACAAACTAAAGACGCGTACTTAAAATTCATCTGTTACTGCATAATGCCTGACCATTACCATTTGTTGGTAAAAGTATTGGATGAAAACTGTTTATCTAAATTTATTAGCGATGTTGAGAATAGTTATGTCAGGTACTTCAATCTGAAATATAAGAGGAAAGGGCCTCTTTGGCAATCCGGTTTTAAACACGTAAGGATAAGAAATAATGAGCAATTACTCCATGTTTCCAGATACATTCACTTGAATCCTGTAACATCGTATTTGGTATCTGATCCTGAAAACTGGCAATATTCTTCATTTAGGCAATATTCAGATAGCTTTATCTTGGAAGGAATAAACGAAATATCGATAAATAATCCAAAAATGTATAATGATTTTGTAAGAAACAATATTGATTATCAAAGAAAACTAAAACAAATAAAAAAATTACTTTTTGATTAATATTTATTGTTATAAAAATCCATATTTAACCTGACAGGTTAAAAAGGTAAAATATGGTATATCAGTAAAAATATTTATCTATGATAATCCGTAAGAATATTTTTGTAGCATATAATCCATGGACAAGGAAAAATTCGTTTTGATATTTTCTATTTTATGAGAGGAAACTTCCTTTATTCCAAACTGGGAAAGCGCGTTTGTGATTTCAGGCGTAAAAACGGCTTGACGCAAGAAGAGGCGGCTCACCGGTGCGGGATCGACAGGACGTACTTGGCTCGTATTGAGGCGGGGAAAGTCAATCCGACGGTAAAGGTGCTTTTTAATATAGCCCGGGTGATGGGGACGAAAATCATGAATTTAATGCGAATATTTTAAGAGATCGCGGATCTTGGGAAACACTTGTTCGTATAAGGTTTTTTTTTCGTTCTCAAAAAAATCGGTGAGGGCATAACTCTCGCCATTGATCCAATTTTCTTTCGTGCGCGCATCGACTCCAACCCTCACGCGGGTGTAATTTTTTGTCTTCAAAGTAGCATCAACCGATTTTAAACCGTTGTGGAGTTGCGGACCGACACCGACCTGAATATGCAATTTCCCGAGAGGGATATCCAGGTCGTCATGCACCACAATCAGATCGCCAATCACCGTTTCATAATTATTCATGAGTTTGGAGACGGCCGCACCCGACTTATTCATGTAAGTTTGAGGCTTTGCAATAATAACTTTGTCCCTGTTATATTCAATCATAAAAACCTCGGAGTCGCTGTACTTGTCTTTTTTGAAGACGGCCGCACCGGATTTAAGAAAATCCGCCAAGTATTGAACAAACATGAAGCCTACATTGTGGCGGTTATTGGCATATTTCTCCCCGGGATTTCCCAACCCGACAATCAATCGCATATACTAATGTAGTATACTGGATTAATGGCCAATTACCTGAGCGATTTATCAAGACGACATTGGATGGTATCCAATCCAAAAAGACTCAACAGGACCGGCATGGACGGTAAACCTTTCAGATGTCCCTTTTGCCCGGGCAACGAGGAGGATACCCCCCCCGAAGTCTACCGGGTTGGAGAAGGGGAGCCAGATAAAGAGGGCTGGCGCATAAGGGTGGTGCCGAATCTTTTTCCGATAGCCGATATCCACGAGGTAGTCATACATTCGACTTCGCACGACAAAAATATCCAGGATTTACCCGTAAATCACATCCAGGACATAGTGAGGACTTACATAAACAGGCTCAAGGCCCACGAACAGAAAGGGAAAGTGTATATCTTTTCCAACCAGAGTCTTTCGTCCGGGGCTTCGTTGATACACTCCCATTCCCAAATCGCCGTAATCCCTGATGACGTGCCCACCGATACTATATCTTCGCAGCCGGTTGAGAACATAATTGAACAAAATGATGCTTTCGTGTCCTATTGTCCAGTTTATTCAGAGTGGTCATATGAAGTTTGGGTTAAGGCTCTGGGACATAATGATTTTCAATCATTAAACGACCAGGAAATAGCATATTTGTCATCGATTCTTTTATCTTCAATCCTCAGATTGAAGAAAATACATGTCGGCAATTCCCATTTTTCCAAAAGGGAGTTCGGGTACAATTTTTACATTTATCCCTACGAATCCTGGTATTTGAGGATCATTCCCCGTTTTATGGAGAGGGCCGGATTTGAACTGTCGACCGGCATCATGGTCAACTCTGTCGAGTCGGAAAAAGCGGCCGAAGAACTTCGTAATACAAAAATATAACGGTCGTTAGAAAAATTTGATTAATATCCTATTGACTTTCTTTTTTCGTTATTGATATATTTAGTCTATGAGCGTGAAATCTCAGGATGTCGTTGGTCTGAAAAAAAAGTTAAAAACAATCGTTTCCGAGCAAATAACAGATATTCTTGTTTCCGGTGAAGTTCCTTACAAAAAAATCCAGGAAATGGCCGTCGATCTTCTAGACACACTTGATTACGTTGAAACAAAGGAACAGTTCGCCTTACTAGTGAAGCAGATGGCAGAATTTTATCCTTTCTTGAAGAACCAGGCCACGATCATGGAGGCCGAGTTGAAGGAAACGCAGGAGCAACAGGTTATTAATAAACTTGAAAGTTATTTCAAGAGTCTGTCCCACTAAATATGGCTGAAGTAACAGCTGATCAAATCGACATACGTCCGGTGAAGGCAAAAGTCGCCGTGGAGGCTTTGACCGCCGCACCAAAAGGCGAAGGCAAGACGATGGCGACCCACGTCAGGGAATTGGGCATTGGAACCGTTGATGCCGTCGGAGGCCGTGAAATTCCCCAGGGCATGAAGGACAATCTTTTTATCGCGTTATTTGACGTTAAGGATGCTTCGGCGGTAACCGACCCGCAACTGAAACCTTTGGCACAGGGACTCGAATCCATAATTGCGACGTTAAAGGGCAACCTGGATCCGTCAGTTACAACCCCGACGGAATTGAACGCCGCCATAAAGACGGTAATTGAACAAACTCCTGGGTGGAATGATGCCTTTAAAAAGATGTCTGCAGCTCAACAAGACGAAGTAATTCAGTCGATCAGGGAAATGGGGGCCGCTTCCTTTGGAAGAAGGATGATGGTCGAAAAGATAGTCATATCTCAGGAAACTGGAAATTATAAGGCGGCCAAAACAAAATACGAGGACGTAAAAAAGCAACTCACGACCCGGCAAACCGAAATGACGGCCGTTGATGCGCAAATCCTTGCAATCGGAAAAGACAGGGCGGCGGTGGCTGCTGACAGACAATCCCAGGAAAGGGAGGTTACTTCGCTTAATTCGGAAATGACAAGACTTCAGGAGCAAAGGTCGCGTCTCGAGCAAAGGATTGCCGATAGGGAACAGTCATACATCGATGCCGGTAAATCGGGCAAGGCGCTATCTGATGCTTTGGCAAAAGACAAGTCTTTCCAAAAATGGACAAAAGATGCTCAGGATCTTGAAGACAAGATCAACGATCCGACAGGCCTGGCCAAGAAAATAGCCGACGCCGAGGCAAGGCTCAAAGTGCTCGAAACCCAAAATCAATATTTTGAAAGGGCCGACAGGTTGACAACCGAAATCGAAGACTTGACCGGTAAGGTTTCGACCGCCGAGGCCGATATGATAAATGCCAGAACGGCTTTTGCCAATAATATAAACGAATTAATGAAACAATTGAACGGCGTAATGCCTGAGGCGGCCAAGGAAGCAATGAACAAGTACAAGTCCAGGCTGGAAGAAGCAAACAGGGAAAAGGCAGTCCAGGACGCAAACGACAAGGCCGATAAAGCCAAAAAAGAAGGGGATATGCTAGCCAGGGCCGAGGCGGAAATCACCAAAGCCTTCGAATTGAGGTATTTGAAGACAATCCGTGAATTTAGATTTGCAAAGTTGAGTAAGATCGATATTCAGGTCATAGACGAGGATGCCCTGCGAGCAGATTTCCAAGATGCATTAAATCCGGCAATCGGGACGAGGGGAGTTATGGAAAGAATACTTAATATTGCAGGAAACGGTGCCGGATCAGGATTGAGTGCCGAGACCATAGCTTACTTAACCAATCCGGCTAATAAAGCGGCCGTTGGTAAGCTGGTGGAGAACATGCGGATCCCGATATTCAAATCCATTTCAAGAAAGGCAGTGTTGCACCTTGACCTGCCCGAGACAACATTGAGGAATATGGCCACGTCCCCTGATTTTGTGGAAGCGGCTAAAGCGGCCGTCGCCGATAACGCAGAAATTAGAAAGGTTATAGAGTCGGTGCACGGTGCAAAACTTGGAGGGTCGACAAGCGTCACCGAGGCTCTAAGAAAAATGCCGGCGGGAGGACTTCTTGGATTTATATTGATGATTTTAGGCATTTTCGGCAGCGGCCTGTTCACGGCCAAACCTTAATTTGACATTTTGCTATAAGATATATTAGAATATAATTCATATGACAAATAGAGAACCAAACCCGTTGGTGAAAATGGCCGCAAAAGGTCTTAAAGGTACATTGGATAAACTGGCGGAGGATGTGGGACAAGACGTGAGAAAGCCCGGATTCATGTCTGAAGTCCTAAATCAGCCTGAAGTCCAGGACAGTGGCGCCAATTTGATATCAAAAAACCTTAACGAGACCGTCAAAGACGTTACCGACAACGCCGGAACACTCGTCAAAAACGGCGCGGAAAAGCTCAACGCCGATAACAAGCCCACATACCAAATGATCAGGGAAAATCTTGGATCCCCCACAGACTCTTTGTTCAAGAAAGTTGTCAATAATATTATCGGTCGTGTTATAGACGTTGGCACAGGCATCGCCGGGTTTATAGGTGCCACGTTCGTAAATAGGGTATTCAACCCAACAACGCCGATCGAAGGCGCTGACGTCCACAACGTATTCGCTTCTTTCATGTCCAAAGCCATTGGCGGAATGAGGGGGCAGAGAGCGGCAGCTGCGGCATAAAAATATGGATACAAGCAAACAACTATTCGACAGGATGATGAGGATCTCCGGTGATTTTTTAAACGGTGATTATCTTGAAGCTGCTGATAAAGAAAAGATCAATAATGATTTTCTTAACGGCTTCTACAAAGTTCTTCAAGTAGCATTAGACGTCAGCGTCGAGGACGAAAAATTCAATCAATTTGTCAAAAGCGGTCAGAAAGACGATCCTGTCGAAACCGTCAGGTTTTTGACCGCGACATTGGACAACGAAAAAACATACGTCCTGATGAATTATTATCTCATGAATTTTCTTTTGTCTTTCAGCAAGGGCGCTAAGGCCGACAAGATTCCATCGGTTAACGAAATCCTCAACAAGGAAGGGTTAGTTCCGCAAGCTTTCGCGACAATCGTCGAGACCTACAGAAACCTTACGGCAAAAACGAGCTGACTTTCTGGTAGCATATACATATGCAAGAAGGCGCCGAAACAACGTCAACTCTAACATCCGCTCCAAATGTGGAATTAAAAAATCCCTTTGAGCATGCTACGCCATTGGGCCCGGAACATACACCAATAACCCATTCGCAAGTCCCGGAAGCCGGAGCCACGATCATGACGGAACATCATCCATATCAACCGCCTAGCCGACAGGAAGAAGAACTGATGAGGGTTATAAGCGAAGCGTCCGGAGGCGACGCCGAAATGCTCAAGGCGATGAGGTCGGCAATGCCCAGTAACGAAACGCCGACGGCAACGATAGCGCCGAAAATCGAGCCGACGGGATTTAAGGGAATACTATACAAAACGGGGAAGGGGATTTATGGAATTCTGGTTGCCATTTCCCGTATGCTCGGGGTAAAACCGATGACTAACGCCAAGTAGTCCTTATTGCTTTTCCTCTTCGACTCCAAGAAGTCTAAGGACGACTTCCTTGCGGTAACGCCTATCACCGCGCGAATTGATTCGTATCGCCGGTAATTTATTTTTCTTTCCCCAGCGTTTTATTGTCAAAGGGGATATCCTAAGAAGGTCGGCCACTTCCCGGATTGTTAGCAAATCGGGTAGATCCTCAAGCGATACTTTTTTAGTAGATTTGTTACTAACTGACATAGTTTGAATTATAAGGTATCAAATTTAAAAAATCAAATATGCAAGTGAAGATTTACTTGTACTGCTTGTATAAATTCAAAATATCGGTGCAGTAGTTGCGCGTGTTGCCGTTTTTGTAATCCGCGACGCAAACCCCCTGATGTTTTTCGGCGGCGAGCTTGATCATGTCGTCCGGCCAATTGTTGCAGTCCTTCGGCGGGTTGCCGACGCGATTGCGGGTGGCGATTGCGAATATGAGGGCGTTATCGAAAAGCACTCTCCTGTCAATATTTTTGGGAAGGATCTTTATAGTGTGTTTACGAGTTACGTCTTCCTCCTGTTGCGATATCTGGATTATTCCCATGATGCCTATGTCATTCGTGCTTCCGACGGCATTGCGGCATCTCGTACCAGCCTTGACGCTGTCCGAAGGGACGATTCCCGTTTGGGTATGATAGCCAAAACCAAAACACGGGTCGCCGGATCCGTCAATCCACCATCCGTATGTGTTGTAGGTTTTCACAACCGATGCCGGTTGGTTCAACTTGAACCAGGCGCCGGTTTCTTCCTGCTGGAACGCCTTAAGAAGCGCCGGGGGAAAGCAGGTTCTTTTTCCGACTTCGTCGAAAATTTCATCCATGCTGGTTCCTGGCCGGGTGTCGTCATTTATTGGGGGAAGCGCCGGGGTTGGCGTTGGCTTCGGTGTCTTGGTTGGCTTTGGTGTTGCTGTTGGTACGGCGGTTGGAATCCTGGTTGGCGTCCTGGACAGAACCGAGGTCGGCCTGGATACCGGGTTTGTCGGAAAATTTACATTAGGCAGCGGGGTTGGCGTTGGAGTTGCGGTTGGATAATTTGAGATTGACGGAAGGTCGATGGAGTTTTTTCCGGTTTCGTTCCACCCCTTGGGATAATTGTGTTCGGTTGGTCCCGTGTTCAAGGTCATTGACTTGGTTATGGCCGACAAGTCAAATTTGATTCCCGACAACAACCCTTTGATGTTTTCCGCCTGGACCGAAGCAAAGTCCGGATGATCGGTATAGTATGAGATTCCCTGAACAATAGCAAACGAGAGAACTATCGAAATGATTATCTTCAAGCGGTGGTTAAACATATTGATTTCCTTATATTATTAATATACATTATATGTAAAGACCTTATTCATATAAGACATTTGGGCGAGTTATATATCGCCCAAATATTAAAGGTATTGTTTGAGTCTTGAAATCTTAACGATTATGAAAAATCGTCGGGGCGAAATTGCTACCTTATTGACGCTAGGATTGGTGCTTGTCGGCGGAGTTGCCGCGATAGCCACATCCATTTTCACCAACAACCAAAAAAATATTGCGTCAAGCGCAAGGGCTTCATTTTCCTGTACACCGCTTACCACAAAAAAGATTATTACACGCGCGGCAAATGTAGGTTGTTATGATTCGTGCGCCGCAATTCCAGGCTACACCTATGATTCACCTAATCAGGACATGGCAACATTGAAATGCTGCTGCAAGCCAACGGCGTCTAGTCCGTTATCGGCCGACAATACTGCGGTTAACGCCCTTACTTGTGGCACAAACAAAAAAGTTACAGGTGCGTATCAAAAAACTTGCACTGATTTGTGTGCGGCCCCATCGTACGGTGGATTTGCCGGAACTCAGGCCGACAATAAAGTTGATAAACGCGCATGTTGTTGCAAGCCTGCAGTTTCTACCCCTGTAGCGCAAACAGTCAGTCCGGGATGCGTGGCGGCAAATACAAACGCTACCTGTAAAGCAATAAATTCAAGTTGGGTTTTTGATTCAGCAAAAAAGGAATGTTGTCCTGCAGACTTGTCGTCATCGGTATCCCAGCCTGAAGCCGCCACAGCTTCGTCAGACGATGTTTTAACCGCTGATAGATTGTGTTGCAAGACGTATAGTTGTGGACAATACGGTGCCGCGGCGAACCAAAAAATGGTGAAAGTTGTTGGGTACACGGGAACATACAAGGGAGTCGATGGGTATACCAGCTGCGCAACAACAGGGTATACAAATGTACAAAAATGCTCTAGTATTCCCGGAGCTCCAACTTCAAATGGCGCAACGGGATTTGTTGCTTGTGATCCTGGCGCAGCTCCTGCCTCCGCAAATCCAAGCGCTGATCCCACCAACGACTCGGGAGCCGGAGGATTGACCGGACCCGGTGGCGTTGAATATTGCTGTATAGTGTATAAACAAGGTCTATACGCCTCCCAGTATGGTTGTGACGCATCCCAATATGTTGCAAAAGTTGTCGGATTCACCGGTAATAAGGACGGAACAGACGGGTATACCAGTTGTGCGACGACAGGGTATGAAAAATATTCAACCATACAAAAGGTGGGAAACTGTTCCGGAATGGCCGAAACACAGTCTTTGGCTTCTGCCGGATCGGGATCCATATGCGTTGGCAATCCGGACAAACCACCTGTCAGCAGCGGGACAGAACTGGAGGCTCCAACCACATGCAAGCCAGCCTTAAATAGCCCCGATTGCACAGAAATGGCGAAGCAATATGGAATCAGTATGATCTTTCGGACAGCTTCAAAGATGTGTTGTCCTGTTGGTGTAAATCCGCCGGCGGCAGAGGATCAAGCGGGAGAATGCTCGTCTCCTATTAGCTGTCCCGCCAATACAACGGGCGGACCTTACTATTCGAAGATGGTAAAAAAATCCTATGATCCGGTGGCTTATCCGAATTACTACAAAACCAAGGACCAGTGCAAAAACAACCAGAATTCTTACATGAACGAACGTGAGATCATTGAAGAGGTCTGCAAGCCGAAAACGCAAACTCCCGAAACTCCGCAGAGCGGCGTTGCGTCAGGAACGAGCTGTTTTACGTCGACTTCCAAGATCGGCTCGTATAATTTTACCGATAGGCCGGATGACGTTGTGAAAGGCACCGCCCGCTGTGGAGGAGTGGTCATATATAACTCTTCCTTAGGGACGATATTGAGGGAATGTCCGACCTCCGGGAACGAATGCAGGTATAGCTGTTATAATGCTCAAAATGTCCAAGTAAACTGCACGGGCGTCAGCGATGTGCATGGCGGGGGAATTAGGAAAGTGACGGTGGTCAATAATACCGGCAACGAAATCGAAATAACGGGAAAGATTACGAAGAATAACACAAGTTCCATATCAATCGGCCAGGTCGCAATAGGATCGGCAGCGGGCGCGAACTTTTACACCAAGGACTTCAGCAATGTCGATTCTCTGGACTGCGCTTTCCTGTCAACGATCCACTTTACGGTCATGTACAGGAAAAAGGGAGACACAGTGTGGAGCACACCATTTTCAACACAAGAAAGATGTGCGGGGACAGTTAATTTATTGGTTTCCATAAAATGAACAATATCAAGAGTTACGGTAAATTATTGGTGATCATGCTTGCGGCGTATATTATTGCCGATTTTGGCGTCAATAACGTATTCCTTGCCAAAACGCCTAAAATCAACCCCTTTGCGATGCAAAACATGAAATATAAGGTCAACAACTTCATCGGCAATACTTCTGCATTTGTTGCTTCGTTAAATCCCCTGAAGCGGACCAACAACAGTCCTTCGGGGCCGGAAATAAACGACAGCGGAGCTTCGGTCGCCAATATTCCCCAACCTCAAAAGGTTCAAGATGAAATAACCAACGCCTTGTCGGCCCCGATGACCAAGCTGAGCCAGGGAGTTTACGCAAGCGAAGTCAACGACATAAAGGTTTACGAGGTAAGGACAGACGAATTAGGTAACGAATATAAGGTTTACAAGTTCAATATTAACGGTAAAGAAATTCAGATAAAGGTTCCCGTCAACCAGACGCCGCCGACGAAGGAAGAACTTGAAGGAATATTTTGACCAAATTGATTGACATTTATATTATTAGTTTCTAATATTAATCTATGTATATCGGGCCGTTTTATTTTGACACGAAGGAGCTTTTCCTCATACTGGCAGGCGTCCTTATAGGATTAGCCTGGGCATTGGGTTGGCCATTGTGGTGGTTTGACAAGCGGGCTCTTTTGACTCTCATTATCCTGATGCTCTTTACCAAGGGTTTGTTGCCGTCGATCCACAACGAGGCCTTCTTTATCCTGGCGTTGGTCACGATATTCCTGAGCCTTTACCTCCCGGTTTTCCAGGTGGTTCTTTTTTACTTTGTCAGCTTTTTTATGTTTAGGCTTTTGAAGGTAATCTAACACAATGAAAAAAATTTTAGTTTTTGGAATAGTGTCGCTGATCTTTGTAATGATTATGTCTTCGGTACGTCCAATCGACACTTCCGCTCAAGACGTTGTCACTGGGTCCTGTGGGGGAATCTCCGGATCCGTCTGTCCTGCCGACCAATTCTGTGAGTATGACAACGGCGCAAGAGTGGCGCCTTATCCGGATGCTTCGGGGATATGTAAACCAAGCGCCTGGGATTGTAAGGCATTGGCCAACGGCGCCCCATGCAAGATGTGTCAACCATGTCCGGCCGGAAAAGTATGCACAAAGGAATGCAAAATAATTTCGGCAACTTGCCAGAATCAGGTCTGTACCGTTATACCTACAGCAACACCCACTCCGATACCGCCCTTAAATATTGCTCCGGTCACTCCCGGAACGGAGGAACTATGCACTTCGACGACACTTTCGGATACGAATCTTGGGGCGGGAGAAAGCCTGACGGTTACGTCAAAGTCGACCAGTTCGGATATCGTCCAATTCGGTTGGTGGCTTTATAATATGGACAATCTGGATACCAACAATGCCCCAAAACCGATAAAATTCGTTGCGGGAACCAACGTTGCCGGCGTTGTCCAGACCAGGCAGATATCGACCAACCAGGCAACACTCACCATTAACTTCTACGACATAAACAGGAACGACGTTAATTGGACTTATTACATGCCGAAACCAAAAAGAATCAAGGTGGACGCGTATTTCAAAAAAGCCGGATCGACCGCTTGGTCTAAATATAATGCCAACTGTTCAAAATTCTTTAATGCGGCCACAGTTGATCCGACTCCGACGCCCGTGACCTCCTGCACCTGCAGCACAGCCAACACCTGCGCGACGACCTGTTTTTTCGACAAATTCGGAACAGGCGTTACTTATTCGAATCCGGTAAACTGCAATCTCGGATCCGACCTTTTCTCAAGCGCCCCGACCGCCGCCAATAAAAATAAGTGGTGCCAGAGTTATTTGAGGACCAGAGGAGACTCGAACGGAGACGGCAAAACCAACATGCTTGACTATTTCTATTATGTTTCGGCGACCGTTTTCGGTGCCAAATTGCCCCCGACGGCCAATATAGATTTCAACGGTGACGGCATTGTAAGTTCGGCCGATAAAACAATATTAATCAAATCGCTGAAACCATGATGAAAAAAGACGCCCTCAAATTACTGACAGTTTTCATTGTCACCGTGGCGGGTGTTTTTTGGGCGCTGAACTATTTGTTTTTGAGCGACAAGACGGCTCAGAAATCAAAGGCAGCCAATGACAGCATTGAAGTCTCTTATGATCCGGCGACCCCGACTGCCGCCGCCGGGCAGGATTTTACGGTAATGGTGAGAATGAAGCCGCCGACAAATGTCTCGCTTAGGGGATATACCCTGAAACTCAAGTTCGACAAGGCAATCCTGAAAGCAAAATACATAGACTATAAAATAGGAGTCCCCAGTCCGGACTTTGGTGACACTTCGGGTTCTCTGACCGCGATAAATGAGGCGGGAACTATCAACATCCAGGGGGAAATACAAAACCCCACAGGTCTTCTTATAAACGCAAACACGACCAATGACATTGTCAGAATAGTCTTTACGGCAACCCAGGCATCCGGAAATACGGTTGCCCTGAGCAACGTTAACTTTTACAAGGTCAAATCGGACGGAACCATCGAAGTTGATGAGATCGCTTCGCCTCCGGAACTCAAGGTTAACGGAGGGGCGGCGGCTGCCCAGTGCGAAAATTTCACCGATGGTTTTTCGGCTTCTTCGTTGAATTCCAGCCGATGGGGCATTAATACGAACAATTCCGGGACAGTCCGCACTGACAACGATGAACTGACCATAACCACTCCTGAAAGCACCAATAACATGGGAAAAACGACATACATATACAGCAAAAACCTCGTCGGGGGTGATTTTGCAGTCGAAACTGTTTTCAAAGGATTATCGAGCACCCCTGCGAGCGCTTCCGGTTACGTGTCCGGGTTGGGTTTCTTCGCCCACGATTCGGGCTATGACGGCTTTGCAATAGAAAGACACGGTAATGGCCAGCTCAAAGTTCTTTATGATTGGAACAATAGCGACTGGGTCAGCCCTGTTCTTGTCAATACCTCTTTGGGTCAGAACAGCCCGGTCAAGGTCAAGATGGAAAGAACCGGCACAGAAGTTAAATTCTATTATGACATATTCGACGGAGGCGGTTACAGGCTGGCGAAGTCCTTTACGGGCGCATATGCCGGGAAAGCTAACATCGAGGTATTCGTGAATAACTACGGAACCAGTTATCCGAAAGCGGTCGGGAAATTCGACGATTTCAAGTTGGCCTGTTCAGGCGGCGGGAGCGTGACTCCAACCGTCCCCGCGGTTAACATAACGCCGACCGGGGCAATTGCAGTGACAGGCAACACGGTCTTGAATCTTAAACTCAAATTCCAGGGAATAACTGCCAAGCCTGCCGATCCAAGGAATTTCATGAACGTAAAATTCACCCTTTCGGGTGAAGGGATAACAACACCGCTTGTTAAGTCGGGTTCTTTCGTGAGCGATGCCTCGGGAGTGTGGAGCGGTAAGGTCGGATTTGATCTTACTTCCCCTGCGGGCAAGAAATACACGCTTTACGTCAAAGGGCCTCGCCACGTCCAAAAGAAGATTTGCGTCAATGCCCCAGCGGAAAACACCCCAGGAACATACAGTTGTAGCGCCCAGGCGATCACCCTTGCATTGGGCGAAAACACCCTGGATCTCTCCAAGGTTTTGCAGCTTTCGGGCGACATATACGGCACCGATAAAGGCCAGGACGGGATCGTCAATTCCATAGACATATCCTATGTCAAGAATAACCTCAAAAAAGCCGACGCGGCGGTTTTGGGAATTTGCGACATCAATTTGGATGGCAAGTGCGATACTCAGGATTACTCATTGATCATCTCGTCCCTGTCTATAAAGAGCGACGAACTCTAATATGGAAAACAAGAATAAAATATACATTTACCTTTTGGTTATATTTTTTGCGGTCTTTGTGGGCACGGGTCTGTTTGTCGGCGCGGGCAACAAAAAAAACCAGGCTACAGGAAAAGAAATTAACTCGACAAAAAGCGATTTGGCGTCAAACACCCTAAAGCAGGAAAATTTGGTCATGCCGACAGTCGCACCCACCCAGGGATCGTTAACATTGACCTCCGATTTAGCCGGTTATTCCTTGTCGGACAACATAGTCCTTAACCTGAAGGGACAGTCCGCGGGGAAAAACGTCGTCGGCTACGATGTAGTTCTCTATTATGATCCATCGGCGGCTGACTTTGTCGAAGTAAGATCGTCCTTGCCCGATTTCAAGATTTACTCGTATAATAGAGGTAACTATCTTTTATTGACAGCGGTAAAGGGGTTGGAGAGCACGGCACCGACGGTTTTGGGGTCGGCAGACAGCAGCCAGCCGATGGCGACGATTGTTTTTAAACCCAAAAAGTCAGGAAAGTCTAATTTTTCGTTAAGGCAATCAACGGGCAAGGATATAACCGATTTGGTAACCGACCAAACGGAAGTTCTTAACCCGTCATTGCAGGATTTGACGGTTGAAGTAAAATGAAGAATATAAAAAAAACCATTATCGTTCTGATGATTTTCCTTGGGTTGACTCCCTTGGTTTTTGCCGTCGAGGCGGCTTCCTTGAAATTCACCAACACGACTGCGACTGTTTCGAACGGCGGCACTTTTCAGATCGGGGTAACCGTTGATCCGGGTTCCGACAGTGTCAACTCGGCGGATGTTTACGTGACATACGACGGAACGCTTTTGAAAGCGACCGGCGTTTCGGCGGGGTCTCTTTTCCCGACGGTCACGAATGATGTCGCCACATCGGGTACGGTTTATATAGCGGGTATGGTTAATGACCCGGCCAATTCGATTTCTTCGGCAGGAACGATCGCCACGATCACTTTCCAAGCCCTCAAGGAAGGATCCGGCACATTGTCTTTTGACTGCAATTCCTCGAAAGTTGTAAAGAACGACCTCAACGCCACCAACGTGTTAACCTGTTCATCAAACGGAACCTCGGCTATTACGGTTGGTGCCGGAGGATCGAGTTCGAGCAATCCGACTGCCACCCCAACCACGTCAGCGTCAACGGGCGGTACGGATAGTGCGGCTCCGACGGAATTGCCGCAAACCGGAATATGGGACAACGTCGCAAGACTTGCAATTCCGGGAGCGATATTGTTAATATTAGGTGGAGCATTAAGACTGGTATTATGATAAACAATCCCAAGACCGCAAAAATTGCCGCCATCGTCATCGGGATTTTCATCTTCATAGGCTTACTGATATTGACTTTCCAGCTCATTGGCACCCGAGCCGCCGATTTTGAACCGAGGGATGTGGTCGTTTCCAATATCGACAAGAATTCCGTCAAGGTTACCTGGGCAACCGGCGTTGATTCCCAGGGGGTTGTCGAGTACGGAACGACACCCACAGCTCTGAATTTCTTTGCCCCCGAGGCCGCAAAAGCAAAGACTCACAGCCTTGATTTGACCCTTCTGTCGCCGAATACAACCTATTATTTTGATATACGGGTTGGAGACAAAAAATACGATAACGGAGGCGTTCCCTGGACGTTTACGACCAAGAATACCGAAGGATCGACCGTTCCCGCGCCAACTGCCGTTGCGCCGACATCGGCTGTTGCTACCCCGACAAAACCAGCCTCCGGCAACACAACCCAGCCGACACCGGTCCAAAGACTTGAGATACCCGACGGAAGCACCTGCACCGAAACGGATTGTGCCAAAATAAAGGAGAAACTCGGCAAGGGATGCTCGACGCAAGACTACTTCAAATGTGTGCGGGCACTGACGCCAACTCCTTAAATAACTCCCGTAAGGCTCATGGGGATAAGGATGTTTACCATAAACGAAACCACTGGCGAAAGAACCCTTTCGAGCATTGACGTGCCGGCAATCGGGAATATCATCAGCAAAAGGAAAAACATTCCGTATCTCTGAAGCGAATACCATTCGCGGGCGCTTTCGTTTGAGAGGAACCCCCCGACAATCTTAAACCCGTCCAGCGGGTGGATAGGTAAAAGATTAAATACCCCCAAAATAATGTTCATCCTGATGACGGGCGTTAACAACAAAAATCCTATAGTTGTTAAAAAATTAAGATCAAAAAATATTAACAATCTCAATATTATAGAAAGTATTATTGCCATAATAAAATTGGATATAGGGCCGGCAATCGATATTACCGCAGCGTCTTTTCTGGGATTTTTCAGGTTGTAGGGATCGAATTCAACCGGTTTTCCCCAACCGAACCCGAAAAGAAGCAAAAACACCATACCCAACCAGTCCAAATGGGCCATCGGATTTAACTTAAGCCTGCCCTGAAGCCTTGGAGTCGGATCGCCCAAATGGTCGGCCATATATGCGTGGGAGAACTCATGAATGGTAATGGCAACAAGCAGCGCAAACAGATACAAAAAGAAGATTAAAGGGTTGGAAAACAGGTAGTTGTACATACTATATTATACCAATCCCCAACAAGGTCTCACCTTCAACGGTGGGACCTCAATAGAATTTGTTTTTTATAGTTCTTTATGCTATTATTTACTCTTATGGAAAACGTTTGTTATCACTGCGGAAAAGGCGTCCTTTACGGTCGCACCCACACTCATCACAGGGGAGTTGCCGGAGGCCGCTGGAAGAAAAGGGCTCCAAAAGTGCAAAAGATCTTCAGGGCCAACCTCGTAAGGCTTTCGATCGTCGAAAACGGCGAGACCAAGAGGGTAAAGCTTTGCACAAGCTGCCTCAAGAGAGTCAAAAAGGACATGAAGGACGGCGTGAAACCTTTCGTAAAACTTGCCGCAGCCGTCTGATCAGATTTCGAAATTCTTCAATTTTCCATCAACCTCTTTGTAAAGCGGAGCATTTTGTTCCATTGACCTTTGGGTAAAGACAACGCCATTCAAATGATCCATCTCGTGCTGGATAATGACCGCCTCAAAGCCCTTAAACCACCTTTTATGAGATTGGGAATTGAGATCTTGATACTCGACTAGAACCTTGGAAGATCTTTTGACCGGTCCCCATATCCGGGGGATTGAAAGGCATCCTTCCAGTTTCTCGCCCTTTTTATCCTTCTTGGAAGGTCTCACCTTTAAAGGTGAGACCTTATCTAAAATCCTTGGGTTTATGAAGACCTGGGTGTCGGCTTGGGGACTTTTTTTAATTATGAAAATAGATAAATCCCGGCCGACCTGATTGGCTGCCAGACCAACCCCCTGGGGATCCGATTGGGATGCCAAAGTTTCCTCCATTTCATAAACGAACTTTCTTATTTCCTCGTCGATCTTGTCGACGGTTTTGGTCGGATTGGCCAGTACCGGATGGGGGACATTGACGATTCTCAACATGGAAATATTATATAATATTAGTCATTATGAAGCTATCTTTGTGCCTTGCGGTATTCAACGAGGAAAAGAACATCCATTATCCATTGGATTCCGCTTACGACTTTGCCGACGAAGTGATCATAGTTGATGGGGGATCAAGCGACAAGACGGTTGAGATTGCCAAATCATATGGCAAGAAGATCAGGATAATAACTTCCCCGAACCCGAAAATGTTCCACATCAACAAACAAAAGGCGATTTCAGCGGCAAAGGGTGACTGGATTGTCCAACTTGATGCCGACGAGGAACTAACGCCCGAACTAAAAAAGGAGATTCTTGAGGTGATTAATTCAAAAGAAGCGGCCGTTGCCTACAACATGCCGCGCAAGAACTGGTTCCTTACGCGTTTTTTGCTTAAGGGAGGCCAATACCCAGACTACACGATCAGACTTTATAAAAACGGCGCCGCCAGATTCCCATGCAGGGATGTCCATGAAAACGTTGAGGTTAGGGGAGAAGTTGGTTTTTTGAAAAACCCGCTCCTGCACTATGCTGATCCCGATTTCTCGAGGTATTTAATGAGATGGGACAGGTATACCACCCTTGAAGTGGAGAAGATGCCCAAGGGCACGGAATTGGGCTTTTTCAGGCATTTCATTTGGCTTCCCAAGGTCACTTTTTTGATGATGTATTTCCGTCACAAGGGGTTTATGGATGGGTTTCCTGGTTTTGTTTTTGCTTTGTTTTCTGCCTTGAGGTTTATGGTTATCTACGTAAAGTGGTGGAAGAAGAATCGGAATTAAGCGTTGACCTTGAATTCGACCACATCGCCGTCCTGTATGACATAGTCCCGTCCGGCCATCGTAACCAAGCCCTTCTCACGGGCGGCAACCCAGCCTGGAGCCTCGACGAATTTTCCGTAGGAGATGATATCCGCCTTTATGAAATGCTTTTCGAAGTCGGTATGGATCACCCCGGCGGCTTGGGGAGCGGTCATTCCGCGGGTGATCGTCCATGCCCTTGCCTCGAGAGTCCCTGCGGTCAGGAAAGATATCAGCCCCAGGGTTTCGTAAGCTTTTTTTATGAGCCTATTTAATCCTGTCTCCTCAAGCCCGAATTGGCCTAAATACTCCTTCTGTTCGTCGGGATTGAAGGCGACGATGTCCGCCTCCATCTTGGCGCAAAGAAAGATATATCCGGCATTCTCATTCTGAACTTGATTCAGTATCTCTTGGATCTTTTTCCGAGTTGTTCCGCTATCTTGCAGTTGGTTTTCCGAAACGTTGAATACGTAGATCGCCGGCTTTGATGTCAAAAGATTCAGTTGTTTTATGGCCTCTTTTTCCTCGTCGACAAGCGCTTGGGATCTGACGGGTATGCCCTTATTCAGGTTTTCCCTTACCTTTGAGAATATCACCCAGGCTTCTTTGGCATCCTTTGAAGCTCCGTCGCCCTTGGGTTCCTTTTGCTTGTCCAAGGTTGCAAGGTCGGCGAGCATCAATTCCGCTTCGATTGTTGTTATATCAGAAACGGGATCGATTTTGTCGGAAACATGGGTAACATTCGAGTCTTCGAAAAGCCGGCAAACATGGACGATGGCGGCCACCTCACGGATATGGGATAGGAATTTGTTTCCCAGGCCTTCGCCGGTTGAGGCACCACGGACTAGGCCGGCAATGTCATAGAATTCGACAACGGCGGGGACGATCTTCTGGGTATTGACGATTTTCGCAAGTACGGGCAACCTTTCGTCCGGAACTTCAATTACGCCGACATTTGGCTCTATGGTGCAGAACGGGTAATTAGCCACATTGGCCACCTGTTTCTTCAAAAGGGCATTAAATAGGGTTGATTTGCCGACATTTGGAAGTCCGACGATTCCGATTGAGAGTTTTGCCATAGGGACAATTATATCAGTTAATATTGACTATACCCCATTGTTGTTAAACAAATTTATTTTCTGCAAATGTTTTTCTTCCATCATGAAGCGTGAAATAATAAGATGGTTTGATTATTCTCAAAATTGCCAATAGTTTTTGTTCTATAGGTCCCTCTCCAGCCCTCCTCAAATCTGCAATAAACAGTCTTTGGTTTGTAAATCTGTCCTGAACATAATTTAATGTAAATAACGGGTAGGCCGGATCAGGCCACTGTTCTGGTGCCGCTCCTTTTGCTGCAGCGACTATTTCGTAATGGCTTGCAGGTGATATATAGACATCATAATCTTCCCATGTCTTCGGTTCAGGTGTTTTTGGTATTAATACACCATCAAAACACGATCGATCTTCCATTTTCTTTTCATGTAAGTTATACCTTGGGATGTCGTGAAAAAATTTGTGGTAGTTAATACCAACTTCGTTATTTTCAACATTCTGGACTTGAATAGCTCTTCGTCTTCTAATAAAACTGGATTCCACGGGATCAAGCAGAACAGGAACAGGTTTGTTTTTATATATAGGGTCTTTTCTATTATTCAGGGTATATCTGAAAACCTCATATTGTGAAACGACCTGCTCCCCTTGATCTAGCATTCTTTATTTTACAGAAGAATCATCCTTTATAACTGCTGGCTGGTTTTTTGCCGAAGGAAAATGAATATTCCAATCGCGCCTGCGATCAGGACGACAAATACCACTGCCGTAAGGAGAAGTGGATCGAGACCGGTCTTCTTTGCAATTGCCGTCAACGCGGCGTTGTTTTTGAGGTTTTGGATTGGATTCTGGTTACTCAATTTTTGAGCGGTACTTTCCTTTTGGGCGGCTATCGCAGCCTCAGCCTCTTTTTTATTGTCTTCAGCTATAAGACTCTTGCCGTCCTTGGTGGCGGTTATGAGGTTTATTCTGTTGGTTTTCAGGTATTCGGAGTTGTTTTTTGCAAACTGGTATGTCCTTTGGGTTGACTTCTTTCCGGTTACCGGATTGGTGAACTCCAGCTGATACTCCATTGTCGGGATGTTCGAGGGGGAGACAACGAAGTAGCCTTTTTCGTCTGCCTTGGTTTCATAATACACGCCCCCGGTTTTCCTCAGTCTAAGCTTTACGACGGCATTCGGTATAACCTGTTTTTGAGTGTCGTAAGCATAGCCTTCTATATATGAGGGCATCGGGTCGACGGTTATCTTACTCAAGATTGTAGCGGCATTGACATCAAAACCGAAAAATCTCTTGATCAGCCAGGCAAAGTCGCCGGTCAAATTCGCTTTTGTGAAAACGACCTCAAGCGGCGCCGCCTGGGAAATAGAGGATACGGGTACGCTTACCGTATAATGGCCGGAATTGTTTGCCTTCTGACTGCCGAGTTGCTGGCCGTCCTGCATGACGCTGACCAAGGTCAACGGGTGGGAGACTTTCCCCTTAAAGGTATATACAAGGTTGTCCTTGTTGATGTCGTAAAAAATACTCACGACCTGATCGGCCACATATGGCGCACCAAGAGGCGTCAATGGCACGTTGCGGCATTCCGGATCGGGTGATTTTTTGATGACTTCCATGGGTGTATCGATGATTTCATTTATGGCCTCGCCCGGCTTATAAAGGGAACAAAAACTGCCGTTGGTATCCTGGAATACATAAACCCTTTCGGCATTACTGTTAAGGGGAGGACTGCTTTCAAACTTGTAGTTTGCGGGTGGAGTAAGAACCAGGGTGTATGTTCCGGCCTGTACGGCGTAGTTGAAAACACCGTCCGGTCCGGTTTTCTGATCGTTGACGAATCCGTCATACGATACCTTTTTCCCATCCTTATCAAGGATCGTCACGGTAACACCGGACAACGGCTCAAGGCTTTTAGCATCGAAAACGATCCCGTACGGGTCGTGATGAGTCCAGCTTATGCTGGCGCAGTCCGTTCCTGACGTATCCGGGAATTCAAATTCAAAAGTCCCTTGCTGTTGTCCGCCCTCGTCGAAAACCCCAACATCGACGTTGTTTTTCTTGACAATCTGTATGCCGTAAAAACTGTATCCGCCGGAATCCGCCGTAGTTCCATAGATGACGGCATCGTAATTGACGGTTCCAATGGAATCGGACGTCGCTTTCGATCCCTCAGTGCTGGTCCCCGGAACATAAAATTTGACATTTATAAGCTGCGTAAGGTCGGTATTGGCGGCAGTACCCTGGTTAATGACGACCGTTTGGCCGGTCGAGTTCTGGATTTCCAGGTCCGAAAAGAAAAGATAGTCGTCGTTTGTCTTGTTGCCTGTCGAGCAGGTTCTTCCGGCGTCAGTTCCCTTGCAGGCAATCGCGTAGACGTCCGTGACCGGGTGGAAGGTGCCGGTCAGGTATTTTTTTAGCGATTGGGGGCTAGGGGGATCGTGCCACGTCAGATTGAAGGAGTCGGGTATTTTTTGGCCGGTTGCCGGATCGACCCGGTTCTTCAAACAGCTGGTAATCCTGTCCTCGGTCGCATTTGATTGGGCATTGACGGAAAAAACCAGGAAGGAGAAGAAGTTGAAAAGGAGAGCAAAAATAGTCACAATCGAGGCTATTTTCATTCTTTTGTAAGAGCTCATAATTCAATATACACTCTGGGAAAAATCATTTCAAGTCGTTTTTCGCCCGTATTTTTCCTTGGAAAGGCGGATGATTTTATCCCGGTTTTCGTTTTTCATGGCCGGCGGCGGCAGGGTCTTGGCAGGGAACGGTGAGGATGTCATACCGTCGATGCACAACTTGAGGACGGCCTCGTATTTACCAAGCGATACCAAGTCGTTTTCGGTATAGATCTCTCCGTATTCTTTGGATAATACATATGCGTCCCGGGCACCGACGACAAACGACATCAGGGTTCCGACGTTTCCGAAAATCGCCCTTTGTATCTCCTCATCAAGCTGTTCGATATACTGGTTGGCCAAGGTAAGGGACAACCGGTATTTCCTGGCTTCAGACAGTATCTTGATGAAGGAATGGGTGGCGAAGTTCTGGAACTCGTCTACATACAGGAAAAAATCTTTCCTCTCATGTTCCTTTATGAAGCTCCGGTTCATGGCCGCCAATTGGAGTTGGGTGATAAGCATCGCGCCAAGCAAGGCGGTATTGTCCTCGCCGAGCTTTCCCTGGGATAGGTTAAGAATTAATATCTTGCCGTCGTTCATGATGTTTTCCAGATCGATTGAAGATTTGGTGCGCCCAATGATGTTCCTGATCATCTTCGAGGTGACGAACTGACCGACCTTGTTTTGGATGGGGGAAATGGCCTCTGCCTTCAAGCGGTCGGGCATTTTGGCGTATTCCTTTTCCCAGAAGTCCTTGAGAACCGGATCCTGGAGATCCCGTACAACTTTTTTCCGGTATTCGGCATTTGCCAAAAGAGCCAGGATGTCGACCAAAGTAGCCCCCGGGGCTTCAAGAAGGGTTAAAATCACGTTGCGCAAAATATATTCCAGTCTCGGCCCCCAGCTGTCCTTATAGAGTTTATAGAATATTGAGACAATTCCGGAAGCAACCAAATCCTTTTGCTGCCGGTTTTTTATCTCAAGGACGTTCAGGGAAAATGGCCGTTCGGTATCGAAAGGTTCGAGGTAAACAACGTCATTGAGGCGGCGCTTCGGGATATAGTCGAGGATTGCTTCGGACAAGTCGCCGTGCGGGTCAACGATGCCGACACCGCGGTCTTTCCTGATGTCGTCGATGGCCATATTGGCAATCAAGGTCGATTTACCGACGCCGGTTTTACCGATTATATAAACATGCTTGCGTCGGTCTTCCGTCTTGATCCCAAAAATGGTCTCCTTGTTCTTGAATTCGGTCTTGGCAAAGAAATTGACATCCTTTTTCTGGTCCTCGTTTAGAGTATCGGCAACAGGCAGATTTTCGGGCGGTTCGCCCAACAAAGTTTTGCCCCAGGCAATGTTTTTGATGCCAGCCAAAAGGTAACCGGGCGGATGCCAGATGGTCGCCAGCTCCTGGGCGTTGAGAATCTGGAATTTCCTTTCGAAATAGGAGATCTTCCGTTCCTTGATCCTTTTGAGAAAGCTTTCACCAAAAAATATTTTTTTCTTGAAAACGTACTGGTTGCCTTCGCCAAGGGAAAACGATCCGAATGTCCCGGCGAGTTGTGTCAGGTATGGCCTGGTGTCTACTGCCTGTTCGTTTGAACCGACCAATAGCCTGATCGCGGCCTTGCCTCCCTGGAACGAGGCCTTCTTCATAATGAGCTGCCTTTGGGGATTCTGGCCGTATTTGGCGGCAGCCTCATCGTAACTCATCTTGTGGGCGGCGCTCACGGCCTGGTCAGACCAGGGGAAGTACGCCGGGGTAATGGCAACCTGGATGGCCATCTTTATGTTGGCCGGTTGTTTTGACATGTAGCCTATGAGGGACGACAGGGGATCGACGTCCTTGAAGTCGAAATAGGTCTTGGTCGGCAGGTATGTGTAGGAATTGAGTGCGACCTCTCCGTACGACAGGCTTTTGGATTTCATGATCATTTCCATCGGGTCGGAGGTTTTTTTGGCGGTCGAGGTCGGGAATGAGGAGGAAATAAGGCTGTTCACAAAGGTCTGGGTTTCGGCCGGAACGGTGACATAAAAATACAGAGTTTGACTCAAGAGATAAATCTCAAAGGCGTAAGTTTTCGGATGGATGAAAAAACGCCTCAATAACGGGATATAGGGATAGGGGAGGAGTGAGGCAAAAATCTGTGTCGCCGACTCGATCGGCGTTTCGTCATCTTTAGGATTGCGGATTTGTAAGTGGGAAAGGTTTGACATCGTTTATGATTACAGTGTAACAGTTCCAGGCTTAAGTTATCAAGATAATGTATATCTTACTTATACAAATAATGTTTATTTGCATAAGTAAGAAGGTAAAAGATGGAGTAAGGATTTATGGTCGCCGAAAAGGGCGAAGGGCGCGTGTGCGACCAAGTCCATGGAACAATTCCATTTTTACCTTCAGTCAAGGCCCAGGCAGATGTTGCCAGCTTGAGCCCTGTCGGGTTTTTCAGGAATCCTCTAATGGGGATAAAGCATCTTGGGTATCGCAACCAAAGCCACGTATTGCTCTGCGCAATCATAGTGTTATCTGCCTACCGATTAACGGTTAGGGGTAAATTCCATAAGGAGGAGCCGGGAGCATACCATGACCAAAGTTTTCCCAATCGGAAATCGTCAAAAACTTGAATGGCGGCTGGATTACATACAGATCGCATGTTGTGTAGACGACAGTCTCACTGACGTTCATCGTGCCGATGCAACCCCCGTATGGATCAATGGGAAGTTTATTCAAATCAGCCAAGTTGTCAATCTTGGTTTCCCAGATGATTGTGCCCGCAGGAATGAAACTGTAGGTAACGGTGGTAAAGTTGCCTCCATAGTACTCCCCCCATTTTTGATATGCTTCGTCGAGCAGCATGACCAGATTATTCTCCGGGGTGAGCGATGCCCATATACTCAGAAGGTCGGCAGACGTGAATGGTGCCGGTATGATATTGGGCGTGGAGGTCGGATCGACCGCGGCTGGTGTCTGGATGACTATCTGGGTCGGCAGAACTGGGGGCCAATTAGGCCAGCCTGGAAATAAAACGGAAGGATTTGCCGAAATCTGATTCAACTCTATCTGTTTTCCGCCGATTGCCATGGTGAGGCTCTTCGTTGTCAAGTATGTTGAAGCCAAACCGGTCTGCGCGCCAGCCACTTGATAGAAATCCTGTCCTTCGATTGCGGGTTGATTGCCATTGATTACAAATGGATTCGTTCCTTTGATGGGATCATTTACCAATATCAAGGCGTTGGCAGGTACGGTATAGCCCGCATCAAAAGAAGTTGCTTCGGCGAAGGAAGTGAGTTTTGTATGAAAACACAGATGGGTAAACACTCCGGTGTTATTGACACATTCTTCCCATACTTTGGTGACTTTGCTTTCGATGGTCATCGTGGTGACGGAGGGAGCGTTTGAGGGCATATTGCACGCCGCCAATATAAAGACCAGCATTAAACTGATCGCTTGCCAAATTCTCTTGCTCATTCGATTTCTCCTGTATCTTTGATTTATCGTGTTGATTCGGATTCGTTTCTCCGTAAGGGAGTTTTCGCATTGCGAAAGGCCATAAGATCTTTTTGATCAGCTGCCTTAATTTTTTCGTGAGGTTTATTCCTCTATTAAGTTGTATGGCATCACCTCCTTTCAAGACAGATTTTTAGAACGAGCCGTACTTTTCGACCAGAGAATAAATAATATCCGGACCGAAAATCACACCTAGCACGCAAAGCACCACGACGACAAGGACAACAATCGTCCATTTTCCGTCTCCGGGAGCCATGATATAGCTTCCGCATTTGGTGCAATGCATTCCACGCACTTGCCACGGCTGTCCGCAATGTGGACAATGAACCGTGCCTTCCGGTTGATTACTTTTCGACATTTCATTTCTCCTCTTCACAGGTTTTTGACTTACTTGAACATTTTCTTTAGAACCAGTACGAATATGATCGTTATCAAAATCTTTACTACTAACATTTTCTTTTCTCTCCTTTCCAACAGAATGACTTGCTCCCTGGAGCCAAATTATTAGCTTCAAAGTGCAAGCCATTCTTTCCCTAATGGGTTAAATCTTTTGGATCCTGAAACAGTCCAGGGTAACAAGATATAACCGTTCGGAAAGAAAGGATAAAGGAAATTAACCTGAAAACCCGTTTTTTTAAAGTGCGACGGCTAAATATGGTCGCTCATGCTAAATAAGCGACTTATCCGCCACAATTCTTCTCCCGAATGGAATTCTTGCAACAGCTATTATTGCCGTCGTTCCGTTTCGGTTTCCCTTTTTGGGGGAATTGAGAACGTGGGGCTTTAACCCCAAGAAGCGAAGAACTAGATTTGCGCTGATTCTTCAGTTCCTGGAATTAATCCTATAAAAATAAAAAAACTCGGGCGGAAATAGTCAAAAATTGGCTTTTCTGTGCTCGAGTTGACAAATGCCTAGATCAGATCATATATGTCTTATAGTATACAGTATACAGCCTCAAAATTCAATCGGAAAGGGCAATTTTCCACGCAGTTGTTATAATCAACTTAACGATGGGCAAAATAGTTGACTATCTCAAAAAAAGACCTGGTTTAATCGTGATTTTAATGATTCTAGTAGTCATAACTGCCGTTAACATAAAACCAGACTTCTATCTTGCCGGATGGGATAATTATTCTTCCTACTTCAACCTTAAAACCAATATTTTCAGGACATTTTTTGCCACCTGGAGGGAGTATCGAGGCCTAGGGGTTCCATCGGACTCAGAATCTACCGATATTTTTAGGCAGATATTTTTCCTGATCCTGTCTCCATTCGTAAAAACCCAACTGCTGGATCAGATTTATGCTGTTTTTGCATTGAATTTTGGAGTGTTGCTGGTATATTTTCTGCCGGGTAAGCTGCTCGGATATATTAAAAAAGATAGTGAGCATAAAGACATTGTTGGTTTCGCGGCAGGTTTTTTTTATCTCTTCAATCTCAATACTTTGGCGACATTCTATTTCCCGATGATCATGTTCATCAATCGCTATTATACGGTTCCTCTCTTGGTCACCTTGCTGTTGAGGTATTTTGAAAATAAGAAACTATCGTCTTGGGAATATTTTCTGTTTGGAGCTTCAATTGTGGCTACAGCAGGCAGTTACATGACAGCAACAGTATTCATAACCGTTTTAATGTTCTTATCAGTCTTTATATTTTTCCAAAGCCCCAATATTAAAAAATCCCTGATTTCGATGACGATGTTTCTGTTACTCAACGGTTTTTGGCTGTTTCCATTTATTAATTACACGATCCAAAGAAGCGGGGTAGTAAATTTGGCACCAACTTTCATTGAAGCGAACGAAATACAGCTAAACAAACCGAAGTCCTTTTATACCCTGGAAAAACTAGCGATTTTATATCCAAATTTTTTTGACACCGCAATCACAAGTATCGACAGACAAAACGAGACTGGATACCATCCGCTTGTGCCTATAATGTCAAAATTCCCATACCGTCATATTCTCTGGCTATTTCCCCTGTTATATATTGCCGGATCAATCTATATAACAGTCAGGATAAGGAGAAACTGGAGAATTATGTGGATTCCAGCTACTGTTTTCCTTTTCATGTTCTTGTCAATGAAAGAATTTTCCCCTTTGGGTTTTGTATACATTTTTCTTGAAAAGGCGATCCCTTTTTTCGGGAACATATTCAGATTTGCTGACACAAAATTTCATTTTTATATAGCATTTTCCGGTAGCCTTGCAATTGGATTGTTTACAGGATTACTGGCGGAAAAAATCAAAAGCAAGAGTTTGCGGATTTTTCCCTTAATCTTGATCATATTGTCGGCGTTCGTTTTCAAAGGCTATTTCACCGGGAATCTTTTTGGATTTTTTGACCGGAACAGAATTCCCGATGCTTATTTTAAATTGGCTGAAGTCGTCAACTCCGACCATGGGGATGGTCGCGTTCTTCATTTACCTTTTGATAAGAATATATATTGGCGGTCATACAACTGGGGATATTTAGGGTCATCGTTTTTACATTTTATGATCGACAAGCCATTAATTGAAAAAACATTTGAGCCAGGAAGTCAGGAAAATGCTTTGTTAAACGACGAAATCTTCCGGATTATTGCCAATACCCAGTCGGCGACGGCCAATCACAGCCAGGAGAGCAAGACTTTTGAGTTCTATAACCTCTTAAAAAAGACGGGCATAAAATATATAATTTTCGATGAAACTGTTTCATCCGAACAACCATCAAAGGGAATAACGCTTTGGGGTAGGTTCAATGTTTCCGATTCCAATAAGATGATAGGCAATCTCGAAAACGCCGGCTATTTGAATCTAAGAGCTTCATTTCCGGTTAACCTTACCGAATTTATGACCGACGAAAAAGTCTTTCCTGAAGACCCGTTACAGATTAGCGAAGTAGAAAAAAGCCCCTTATATTCAATAAAGTTGTACGAAGTCAAGGAACCAGACGCAAAGATAAGAACGGCAGGAAAGACCGTTGTTTCTGATTCCAACATGTCCAGCCTTAGTATACAAGAGGGCTTTGATTACATGCAGGACGACTCTGGCGTAAACGTAATGACATCGCCATTCAAAAGACGGAACACTTTGCCGAAAATCGAAAAGGGATTTGGTCGGTTAGTTCTTGACGGTTACAAAATTATTCCCGGACTTGGATATGATTTGACATTACAAAACAAAGCCGGACAACCATCCCAAACCCAAATAGGAGTATTTGTCAGAAAAGACGAAGATAACCTGACGATTTCATTTTATCAAATGGATTTTCCTGACGTCGTCGTGGATGGCTCGATCATCAGCAATCGTAAAAAAATAAAGGAGATATCCATACCGTTAGGCACGGTATCAACAGCCTTGGAGATTAACGATAGTACTGGCAGATATCTTGCTAACTGGCAAATATTGCCCTATGACAGAATAAATGGCTTAAGAATCAAGATGGGTAAAACGACAATGCCTTTGCCCAGCTCCATTGGTGAAACGGAAGGCTATGTCGGATCCACGGTGGTTGATGAAGGAGTAATGCCGATAAAGATATTGGCTCAGGACACAGAAACGAAAGATGTTGTTAATTCGTTTGGCCTGACCGAAAAACCTAATTGTTTTGATGACGGCCTGAAGGATTATGCGTCAAGCCTTTCGGCACAGGAAACCGGTTTTTCATTGGACAGCATGAACGGATCAACATGTCTTATTAGTTCGCTTGGCGAATATGTCGACGAGGATAATAACTATCTCGAAGTTGGTTTTGAGTATAACAGCAGTTCGGAAGACCTTGATGGCGATTACGATCTGAAGTATGCCAACCCGAGCAAGCCGATTTTGAGAAAGACGATTGTTACCGAGGAAAAACCCAATTATTTTTACGCCTGCATCAGAGATGTCAAGTTGGATGACTGCTTCAATGTTCATTCAACCGCAAATCTTGGAGATAGCGGATCGGTTATAATTCCTGCGGAAAAGGAAATAAACGCCCTAAATCCCATAATCTTCCTGGCTTTGAAAAACATCGGTTACCAAAAGCAGAATCTAATTATCCATGGTTTAGAGATAAAGGAGTACAAAACGGTCGCCTCTGATGATTTGACAATTGTCCCCGCAAAGACAGAAAACATGAGTATTATTTCCAACACATCGCAGCCTTTGGAATTAATTTTTGATTTGCCATTGAGCGGTTATTCTTTTTACCAGAATTCAATGGACGGTTTTAACGTATCCAACGGTCCATGTTCTAGAATCGATTCATACCGGACATTCAGAAAAGATAAAAAAGAAAACCTGATAAGTTATTTCGAAAACTGCGATAATAGCCTGTTTCAAACCCTGGATTTCAACAGCAATAACTTTTACCTTTGGTCGGTTGATTATAACTCCGCCTCCGGAAAGTATCCCAGAATGGTTCTGGGTGATGGGCTTTTTAACTATGTTGACCAGTATTTATCACTCTGGCATGGTTACCCAAATGTCAAAGGATTTAAGGAATTTCAATATCCAGAGTTTTTCCAATCAACGAACTCGGTGAAGGAAAAGCTTGACAATGTCGAGTTGGTGAATACTTCGATTACCATACCATCCAACCCGGAATTCTACGATTACAAAAAAAAGAATTTCACTATCAGTCACAATTCAGAAAACGAAGGGATGGCCTTAATCAACCGTTTCAATGTCATAGCGATTCCCAATACTTGGGAGGGCTTGACAATAAATTCGCCAGGAAACATAACGGTCAACGAGTTTGCGTCGGTAACAGAATACAAACAGTTTCTTCCATCGCTATGGAAATTGATTCTAAACAATGATGATTTTGGAAATCAGGTGGTATATTTCAACGAGGCATACGACAGCCAATGGGGGATCTATTCCAGCATTTTTGACCTAATGACAGGCAAGGAATCATCGATGTCACATTATAAATGCAACGGTTATGCCAACTGTTTTGAAGTGTCGCAACCAGGGACGTATTATGTTTTCTATCAGCCGGAAAGACTATATTTCTTTGGCTGGCTGGTCACCTTGGCGGCAATCTTTTTAGGGAAGATAATCGTTTCTATCTGACTCTTCCGGTAAACCATTTTTTTCATGATTCTGTAAAGGGCGAAATTAACTTTGGGCGGAAGGTGTATCGCCAAAAAATATTGTACCTTCCAGAATGTCTTAACAAAGATTCCAGGTTTTTGGATATTGGCGGCGGCCCATAGATGGACATTATTGGTGCTCTCAATCATCTTGCGGTGAAGCCTCATGGTCGCGGCAGAATCATGCACCCTGAATTTGGTGACGACGTGGTTGAGATTGGCAAGCTTGCCCAGCTGACCCATCCTGAACCACAGGTGATAGTCATCTGCAGGGTAGAACGCTTGATCATAGTTGCCGGCTTTCTTGAAGGTGCTTTTTCTATACATGACCGCCGGATCAGCAAACGCATTAAGGTATAGCCAGTTATTTCTGATTTCCTGATCGGTTTGGGGATAAGAGAGTGTATCTATAGTTCTTCCTCTTCCGTCAATGAGTTTAAGGTTTCCTCCAACTAAAACATGACCTTGATTATTTTCCAGGAAATAAACCTGGGACTTCAACCTGGTGGGGACCATGAGATCGTCCTGGTTCTGTCTGGCGATGTATTTTCCCTTGGCTTTGGTAACGGCAAAGTTCAAGACGTTACATAATCCTCGGTTTTTTTTGAATGAATAGAATTTAATATTCTTATGTTTCTTTTTGAGTTTTAAACATAATTCCTTACTCCTGTCTTTGGAACCATCGTTGACGAGGATGATTTCAAAATTGGCGTAAGTGCTCTTGTAAACAGACGAAATGGTTTCCCTAAGGTACGGGTAGCCGTTATATACCGGTATTATGACCGAAACTAAAGGTTGCTTTTTCATATAAAGGGTATGGGAAATTTTAGTTTAACCACTTCTATTCTAATAGAATTTAAAATCCGATGTCCAAGCAAAGCCAGGATATCAAAGATGGCCTCGATTATGCGTTTTTTTGATGGAAACCTGGATGGCCGGATCTCTTTTACGTTTACAGGTGTTTCGTTGACAATCAGTTTGTTGATTTCGGCGGCGATGACAATTGACGTGTCGAACATATGTTTGGTCATGGGTAGGTCTTTTATTAGTTCCATGACAGAATCCCTTTTGTAAGCCTTTATGCCGTGGGTGTCAGTCCCGTAATATCCAAAAAGTATATTGATCACTTTTTTCAAGGCCTGACTCAAAAATTTTCTGTAGATTGAGCGGTCATCCTTGCGCCCTAAAAATTTTGACCCAATAAGGATGTCGTATTGACCATATTCTTCCATGGCTTTTCTTATAAATCTTCCATCTATCAAGTCAAGATCCAACTGGATAATCGGGTCATTTTTGGCAGAAAGGAGGCCTCTTTTAATGGCATGTCCATAATGGGGCAGGGAAGCCTTAATTACGGTTATCCGACTGTCTTTTTGGGTCAAACCGTACGCCAATCTGAAAGTCTGGTCTTTACTTCCGTTTTCTATCAGAACCACTTCATAATTTTTGACTCCCATATTTTTGAGAATCCGTCTCAATTTGTTGACCTGGGGCACGATAATAGACTCCTCATTGTGGAGGGGGATGATTATCGAGACGGGATTATTATGAAAATTAATTTTTTTCATATTTTTTCAATTTTCTAAATTCCTTTTCCTCTAACCACATAATGGTTATGGGAAAAGGCATGAGAGGGAGTAATAGGATTTTGTTGATCGCGGGGGCGATAGAGCGCAAAAAATTGCGATCAACAATTACCGTTATCCACAGTCATGGCCTTTTTTTGGAGGACCCAATTAACTTTCCGTTTAAGGCGAAGTTAGTGTTCAAGGGGTCCTCCTTGGGTTACAGGTTAGTGCAAATACGAGGCGGGCAGAGCGGCTTCAAGATGAATCGCGCGTCCGGGCGTGGGGATTGTGCAAGTACTTCCACTTGGACAATAGTAGACACCGAAAATCCAGGTGGTGTCATAGTTCCACGTCTTGACGACGACAGCATTGGTGAGCGCTTGATGCCCGGGGTCCGTGAGGACGATGCTCGGTCCATTGGTGGTCCAGCCGCCGACACTCGATTGAGTGTTCGTGATGCATTGATTTTCGGCTTGCTTTCCGAACAGAATGGTCAGCGTGTCAGCATATTGGTCTGCCGAGGTTGCATCAACGAGATTTGTTGCTTCCTGCACGGTCATAGCGCGGGTTGTCGGGCACGATAAGCCTGTGACGGTATTGGAACCGGCGGGCGTTGCGGCGACGGGCGCGGATGCGGTCGTGTGCAGGTATGAGGCGGGCAGGTCTGCGTCGAGGGCGAACGAGCGTCCAGGGGTGGGCACGTTGCAGGTCGAGCCGGTCGGGCAGAAATACACGCCGAAAATCCAGTCCTGGCGGTATTGATAGGTCTTGACCACGACGGCATTGCTGATTGCCTGATTCTGGGGGTCCACTGAAATGAGGGCGGGTCCGGTCACGTTCCAGTTGCCAACGCTCGAGGGGTTGTTGATGATGCCATTGTTATCGGCAAAATCACCCAGGGCGACGGTCAGACTGTCTGCGTATTGGTCGGATGCCTTCGAGTCAATGATGCTCGTTGCTTCAGCGACGGTCATCGGGCGGGTGGTTTGGGCGGGCGACTGCGCGGGGGGAGCGGCATGGACATTCCATGGTCCCATCATCGTTCCGGCAAAAAAAGCCAGTACGAGTAACGCGCTTGTGATTGCGAGTGGATATGCTCTACGCATGGTAACACTTTTCCTTTCTGAAAAGTCTTGCTCTGGCTCATTTCTGAGTTGGTTAATCGGATTCGGCTTGGTTATTCCGCACGGTGTTTCTGTGCTTTTCCGTTCAAAAGATTGGCATTCTCTTTTGGCTATTTTGACCAATTCTTATCTACTTGCGATATAAGCGTCAACCATAGCTGGTTATGCGGCATCACCTCCTTTCGTTAGATGATTCTAGTTGCCAATCAGGTCGTTGAGCGTTTCATCAGAGATGAATACGCCTTTGGTTGTTTCACAACTCCCGTAATTGCTAACCGAAACCTCGCTTATGTCGAAGCGTATTGATCCTTGCGAACCCAATGAACTTTCCCAGTATGTATTCCTGGTTATGGTTACCTCTTGTGAAGGTAGTTCACAGGTTGTCAAACCAGACCGGTCGTACTTGACCTGGTATGCTTTGGTTTCGTCGGGGATTGTGATTCTCGTACCTTCCGCTGGTGGTGCGCATCCGGCCAATGCCAGAAAAAGAGCGCCCAAAAGCACTGCTACTAGAAGCCTTTTCATCGTACTATCCCTCGCTTTCGTCTACATATAGACACTTACTTTTTTCATTTTTCCTGACTTTTTTGCCTGTTTACCTCCTTCCAAAGGTGAAAAATTACTTATACATATCCTTCTTGCGTTTTCTTTCCCTCTCCAAACGGTCGGCTATTTTATCGCTTTTGCGACTCTCAATCAGCATCGGTATGCCGAAAACAATGAAGAGTCCTAATGCGATTGCCGCTAGGATGATGAGTGCATCTGTCTGTGTCAGACAGCCGTGCATTGGGATGTTTACGTCGATTACGCATGCAGTTGTTTCCATTTTCGTTTCCTTTTCTTCGATGAATTTTTTTTGATTGCTTGTCTGAGTCGTTGTTCCCTTGCTGCTTTGTTATTTTTTCTTCTTTCCTTTGTTTTTCCCTTCTTTTGTTGATTGACTTGCTCTTTGAAGCTAATGGTCTAGCTCCAAGGTGCAAGCCAATCTTTCCCTAATAGGTTGAATCTATGATCCTGAAACGAGTTCAGGATGACAAGATAAAACCGTTCGGAAAGAAAGGAGTTTAGAGGTATATGTCAGGTTAATTCGTGTTCAATTGAGCCATTATGTTTGCCCAAATTTGCCCATAAAAAATATATAACCTGTATCTGTCTTTCGACAGAAATACCCGTTGGTATAGTTCAGCTCCCAAGGAGCTAATCCTTGAGTCATTCGTATACTTTCGGGTAAACCCAATTGTTAAAGTGCGAGGAAGTGCCCGCACATTCAAGCTTTTGAACGTGTAGCCTTCCACACTTCGTCTCCGCACATGTTCAGCGGGGACTAGACTGATATGTCCCGCCCTTCGGCGGGAAGCTAGTCCCCGCCTGGGACGAAACAGTGCTTGAGCCTAAGCCCAAGGAGTAGAGGACAAATGTGCCCTCTAACCTTTGAGTTCAGGCTAGCCTCAATCTCAAATTGTTAAAGATACTTTTCCACAAAAAAACCCAAGAGCGAAAAAGCGGCGATTGATCCGCTCTTTCCCCCTTGGGTATTTAAGTCAGTACTCTCGTATTGGTATATGTTTCGTCCCTTAAACATATGCCTATAGTATATCACAAATATAGCTAAAAATCAACTATAGTTGTGATTATAGTAATCTAATTGTAGTTATCAACAATCCATCAACATTATCCTCTTTTGTATATATATCGGTTATCAAAGAACCTTCAGTCTCGCCGAGGCAAAATAACGTACGCAGCCTCGAATCAAGACTTTTTCTTAAGATATATGCCGGCTCCAAGTAAGGCCAGTTGACCGGTCAATAGGGCAAGGCCGAATTCAGGTCCGGCAGAAGGTACCTTTATGACGCCCCCCGTGACCTGCTTTTCGATACAAAGCTGGGCGGTGTCGTCGTCGTAAGCGTTGGATGAGTTGGCTTTCACAAAGTTGGTGACACAGAAAAGACCCTTGTCGGCCGGGATATTGGCCTGGGAATATACCCTCATCTTGAGGTAAAAAGTCTTTTCCTCGTCGACGTTGAAATCTCCGGCATTCCAGACGATTTCACGGGTGGCCGAATTCCAAGATCCGGGTCCGTCCAAAGGTTCAAGATAAGAGGGGACCGTGTCCCTGACCTCCATTCCGACCAATCTGGTGGTTGAGGTATTCTTGACTTTTATCTTAAAATAGACAACCTGTTCAGGTTTGAATCTGGCGTCAGATACACCCAAGTTATCTACATATGTGTATGAATTGGCATCCTGCGAAGTTCCCGGCTTTCCGACCATTTTATCAACAACTATAGAATAGGAATTGCACGGCTGTCCGTATTGGCCATACTGACCGTATTGTCCGCCGCAGTCTGCGGAGACCTTGTTTGTTAGAGAAAGAAATCCCGCGAAAACAACCAATAAAGCAAATATTAGTTTTTTCATAGTGAGAATTATACTATAAGACTTTTGATTTGTCAACTATAGGTTAAATCGCATCTGAATGCGTAATTTGAATCACAAAAAAATTATATTTTAGTTCTTTAATCTCACTGCGTTCGATTATAATACAGCTATGAAGCTTAACGCCCAACAACTCAGGGATTGCAACGAATCGGAAATAAAGGACAAGCTGAAAGGCATGAAACGCAGACCGATATATTTTATTCTGGAAAATATATACGATACCTATAACATAGGCGGCCTTTTCCGTTTGGCTGACGGCTTGGCGATAGAGAAGATGTATCTTTGCGGCGAAATGGAGATCCCGCCTAATTCACGGATCAAGAAAGCCTCGATCGGCACCTACAAAGTGGTTCCCTGGGAATATAAAAAAACGGCAAGAGAGGCAATCGAGGAATTGAGGCAAAAAACAACCGGAATACGGATTTTGGCGGTCGAACAGGATCAGAAGTCGGTTGCATATACCGAAGCCGACTACACGGTTCCAGTTGCCCTGATAGTCGGCAACGAAACCTCAGGCGTCACTCGGGAAACTTTGGATCTGGCCGACCAGATAGTCGAGATACCGATGTGGGGGATTAACAAGTCCTTGAACGTGATTGTTTCCGCCGCCATCGTGTCCTACTGGGCGGTCAATAAACTTTGATCATTCTTCCTTGTTTAGTTTAATCAAGTGAAAGGGTGCTAGAAGATAGTCCAACCATCGCAGCAATATCCTTATATGAAAAGCAGGTGGCGTGTCGGCAAAACGGAGATCGCCCCGCAAACGGCCTGCAACTTTTTGGTGGAATAGGAACTCCTTCATGCGATTATGATATATAAATAAAATATAATATTCAACAATTTTTCTGCTATAGGTATAAATATTATGATAATTTGAGGCTAAAATTACCCTAATTAAAATACCCCTTGACAAACAAAATAATATCCTGTAGTTTGATATTATAAGGTTATAAGTTAACAACGAAACGTATGAAAGGATACGAACTAAAACGATTCGAAGAAGAGAACTATCCAGGAGGGCTGTGGAGTGGATAAATAAGCCCAACAAACTTTAGTTTAAGAATAGGGTTGAAATTCTTAAACGAAAACCTAAGCGCAGCCGAGTCCAAAGAAATTTTCTGAGGGCCCGGCGCGTTTTTTTGGGCCTCAAAAGGCGATAACTTTGTTAATTCCTAAAAATAGTACTTCACTCGCTAATACCTATAGTAAGAATATCCCTGACAATCAAAACAATTGATCGAAACCAGGCGCATTGACCGTCTTAATGCGAGGAAGAATATTCAAGGATCTTTGCCTTTCTCTGCTCGAGGGTGAGCGTGCTTGAAATGCCCGGCCCCATGATGCAACCGCCGTCGCAAAACAGTATGTCGAGCAATCGTATTTTGCTGTTTTGGGAAAACTCCAGGATGGCGGATTCGCAGTTTTTGTAACCGGATACGACCCTTATCTCGTCCTGTCTCAGAAGATTTCTGGCTCCTGACGAATCCGTCAGGCCGCCGTCCACGGGATATATCCTGGTTGAAGCCTCCTCAAGGTCAAAATCCGAAGATGTGGACTCTGTCGGAGCCGGTGGCATCTTTTTTAGTACGTCTTCCAACTCGCGATATGTCAAAACAAGGATATCCAACTCCGGGTGGTCCTGGGCCGCCTCGAGTTTCTTGACGACGCAGGGGCCGATGAAGACTGGCTTGTGGTCAGGCCACATATGCTTGACGATTTTGGCCGTGGCCACCATCGGCGAATCGACTTCAAAAGCCACGTAGTGGAGAAGGTCCGGGTGTTTGGTTCGCATGAAACGGACAAAACTGGCGCAGGGGGAAGTGATGAAACGGGTGTGCGGGTTGTTGGCGAGTATCGAGACCGCCTGTTCATTGGTTTTTTTGGCTCCGGCGGCCACCTCAACCACTTTGGAAAAACCAATATTTTTGAGCTTGGCGACTATGTCAGCGGCCTTGTACATGATGGGAAACGATGGCGCCAGCATGGCCGCCAATTTTGTTTTTTTGTTAAGCAGTTCGATCAGCTTTTCCGAATCGCTCATTGTTTTTTGATCATGGGACGGATAGCATAAAAGGCGGCTCCGCCCAAAATCGCCGTCGCTAACTGGAATACGCCCATTGCGGTCAGGAATATCTTGGGTACCAAGCCGATTCCGAAAAAAAGCAGGGCGGAAAGGAAAAGAAGGGAAGATTTAGCCAGGGAAGGGAGGAGTATTCTTGTGAACCAGGATTTTTTTTCCAGCGACCGGAACGATTCCATCAAAATCAGATTGCCGATCCAAATGAATGGCAAAAAATATGCCAGGTAGATTGTAAAACCACCAAAAACCATGCCGTGCAGCAGGGCACCGACACTGGGTGCGATTGCTATCAATATCTTGTTTTTGCCTGAAAAACGGGTTGCCGAAAGCAACAGGAACAAATTGACAAGGCTGCCCGTTAATATTTGGGGGCCCGAAACTAGGAATGGTACGGCAAACGCCAACGCTGTCAGCAAGATCTCGTAAGAAATTAAAATTGCAGGCCTTAAGGCGATTTCCTTGGCTTTCATCTAGTTTCATTATATGCCTTTTAAGCGTTTTAAGTAAGATATTTTTTGAGTTGCCAGAACTCTTGCTCATTTATCTCACCGATTACGTTAGATCCGGCCGGGAGAATGAACTTCCGGATAATACCAAGCATGCATGAATATCAAAAACGAGAGGCTGCTGCCTCTCGTTTTTTTGGGCGAATTGTCTTAAATTTATTATTTAGTTCTTGAGTTCAACCTCCTTTCTTGGCTAATAAAAAACAGTTTAGGAGTCGTTACTGAAGGAAAGCTTAAGGGCGAGATGTTAAAATGAGGTATGACCATCTTTGTTACCGAAATGCCGCCAAAAATGATTGGGATAAAGAAATCATCAGAATATAACCCGAAAGATCCGTTGCAAAAGGCGAGGGTTATTGCCCAAACGCTGGGTGCAAATTATCAGGACGATATAGCTCAAGCCGTCCACGGCGATCCAGACGATTTGGCTGCCGCTTACAAAAAAACACAGACGATAACCGACGGCGATTTTGACATGGCATATAAACTGCTTTCCTGGTTATCATACAACGTCGGCAGAGGTGATCCCAATTGCGCCAATTACGCAAACTGGGCGGGCCTCATGGTCGAAGGAAATTTTGACCAGTTTAAAGCGGGTTGGCATTTAATAAAAACAAAATTGGCAGATTACAACCCGGCGAGAACCCCAGTCCATCAAGAGCTGCAGGAAATTATAGATAATAAACCTTTTTCAACCCACTTCACGGCAATGAGAATTCCTAGGGTAACCTTGCGCAAAAATAGCCTTATGTTCGAATGGCCAGACCTGACCGGAAATTTGGTTGGAACCCCTACCAGGGAAATAAAACTGTAAATAGGTTTAGTAACTGGATACCCTAATTAAGGTTAGAATTTAAAAGCACGTCGGTATCATCATAATATGATAGACTCTGGAACGGCATATATAAATAGATTGCCTGGGAAGCTGTTGAACCTTGAATCTAAACGAGCTGAATTAGACCCAGGAATCATTCCCATTCTTCAAAGGTTTAATGGATTACCATTTCGATCCCGTCAGTCATGCACGGGCCATACTGATACAAATGGGAATTTGACGGAAGATGCGCATATTCAATTTGACATGGATCCCACATTGGATGAAAATGAAATCAGAATACAAAATGATTTTATAAATCATCTGCCGAATCTTAACATTGTTTTGTCTAAACGTTTAGGTTTACGGAGCACAGTGCCAATTTTTAGGTTGGAGGACGATCCCGTTGAAACCCTGGACGGTCATGACGCAGTAATAACCGTAAAGGAAGCCCTTGATAACGATTTGCCAGTAACAATGTTCGTTAGAGTTAAGGATCTTCCTATAAAAGAAAATGACGGTAATAAAACCCTAACGATTGTTTGGGAAGAATTCTGGAAATATATGAATGATTTTGACGGAGCAGAGAAGCCTGTCCCAGATTTTGAGGGTGGGAAAGTGTTTGTCAAAAAAACCCCCTGACAAGTTTTTTGTCTGAGTGAATTTACAGACCCATTTAGTACCCAATTATTTGATTCCAAAAGCATCGATTATTTCGGCGTCACGGAAGAGAATCGTCTTATTGGTCGTGTACATGAGGCCTTTATTGGGTTGGAATCCGAAACCAAGGTAGATTACTTCAACTCCGCGTCTTTTCATTTCTTCAACCGCAGGCTGAAGGTCGGAGTCGGAACTGCAGAGAATCGCCGTTTTTACTTTTTTGTCACAAGCCAGAGAAACCATATCTACGGCAATCTTTACATCAACACCCTTTTCCCTGAAGATTGTCTTTGCTTTGCCGTTGATCCTGACTTCCTGTGAGCGGACATTGCCCGCTATCAAAAACTCAAACCCCTGTTTCTGAAGATTCGTCTTTAGATATCGCTGAAACAATATCAGCTCTTTGGATTTAGCTGCGGTTTTTGAATTGTGGTGAAGCTTCGCCGCGTAGAAAATCTTCCTGTCTATTTTGTATTTTTCGAGAGCCTTGCCAACTAAAAGATTTAAGTCAATTTTTGCTGTATTTCCTTTTTTTATCTTGACTTTTTCTTTTTTGAGTACATCTTCGACCTTATGAAGAAAGTTTTCTCCGTCTATAAACAATATCGTGCCGCTCATGAAGAGATTATACCTAAAAAAAACCTCGCCGGGCCGGAAGGCATGGACGAGGCGTTTATGCTCTAAATATACCAGGTCAACCGTCTTTGTCAAGTGGTTGGCACAAAAAGAATTGCTGTGAGGCTCTAAAGAATTTGGGGTGACTGACGGGATTTGAACCCGCAACAATCTGCTCCACAGGCAGATGCTCTACCGGGTTGAGCTACAGTCACCAGTGGAGCTAATTATAATCGAACGGCAGTGAGATTAAAAGACTAAAGTATTACCTTTAATATTCGGGCGAAAAATAACTCGCCCGAATGTCTTATAGCATGGTAAGATTGAATTTATGGCCATAAAACCTATTGGAAAAACCAATCGAAGTGCGGTAGTTGCGAAAATAGGGATACTGGTTTTTTTGATCGGTTTGGGCTTTCTTATCACGAGAACGAAGGTCAACAGGGAAACGGTTGAAAGCAAGGCAGAAGTGTTGTCCAGCGAAACCGGACGAACGGTTGAGAAGAGCGTTGGCGAATTGGCTGACAACGTTGTCGAGCAATCAAAGGACGCCATCGGAGATGTCCTGGGGGATGCGACCGATATGGTCGGCAACCTGGCTTCCTATTCGGCCAATACCGTTTCCAGTTTCATAATCGACAAGGCAACAGCGCCTCTTATCGACCAGATCAACAGACTCCCTCCAACCCAGCAGGAAGAAATAAAAAAGAATATTTGTAGGTAATTAAACGAAAGTTTTTCCTAGAAGATAAAATAGGGCACCCGCCAACCCCCACAAAGGTATCGAAAGAACACTGGTATATCCGTTTAAACTCAGTCGGTGGTATGTCCAAAGCCTTTGTCCCACAACCATGTGGTAAGAAAACCCGATAAGCCATTCAAGAAAAGTACCTAATAATGCAAATGATATAAAAACTTTAGATAGCGTATTTCCGTTTTGGCCCAAGGTAACAAAGGTCGCAACTAAAGGGAAAAGTAACAGGAAAAGATATCTCGAGTATGAGAAATGATAATGCTTAATATGCCTCTTGGTTAAGAAATAGTGCAGTTGGGAAACAGCGATTTCGGTTAAGACTCCGAATATTATGACCATCAGAAAAGTAGTGAAACTTCTGAGCATAAATCCAGTATAACATTGATACCGCTTTTTGTATAATAATGGGCATGCCCTGATAGTTTAGTGGTAAAACAAACCCTTGGTAAGGGTTAGACTGTGAGTTCGATTCTCACTCAGGGCTCAGATGCTTCATCCAAACTTCGTCATTGTGGGGGCAATAATTTTCCTAATCGGAAGCGCTGGTTATGTAATTGATACGGTCAAAGGCCTGGTCAAGCCAAATAGGGTCACTTGGTTTATTTGGTCTTTGGCGCCTCTTATCGCCTTTGCCGCCCAAGTAAAACAGGGTATAGGAATGGAATCTTTGATGACACTAGTAATCGGATTGGTACCAGTTATGGTTTTTGCCGCATCATTTATCAACAGGAAGTCTTATTGGAAGATCGAAAAGCTCGACGTTATTTGCGGTTTATTGTCTATTGTCGGCCTCGTATTATGGCAGTTAACCAAGGTTGGAAACGTCGCCATTTTTTTCAGCCTGCTGGCAGATTTTTTGGCTTTCCTGCCGACAATGATAAAATCATACAGACATCCCGAAACCGAAAACTATTTACTTTATCTGGCTAACAGCATTTTCGCGCTTTTAACCCTTCTAACAATCAAAGACTGGAATTTTGCCAATTATTCGTTTCCTCTTTACATCTTTTTGGCAACACTCTTGCTGGCGGTCTCAATAAAGTTCAAAATCGTGAAATTAGTCAAGGTTTTTGGCGATTGAATTTTTCCCTTAGGTTTGCTATTCTTTTAAACACTTATGGAAATAAAATACCTAGGTCACTCATCTTTCCTCATAAAGACTAAAACTGCCAAGCTGGTTACCGACCCTTTTGATTCGAAGATGGTTGGATTGAAATTCCCCAAAACCGAGGCAGACATCGTCACGGTTTCTCACGGTCACCTTGATCACAACCAATCCCAGCTCGTTGTGGGCATGGACGGAAAAAAACCGCTGGTGGTCGATATGCCGGGCGAGTTCGAAAGCCGCGGCGTGAGGATTTTTGGCTTCAGGAGCTTTCATGACAACAAAAAAGGGGAAGAGAGAGGGGAATCGATACTCTATAAGATAGAAGCCGAGGGCATTTCCGTTCTCCATTGCGGCGACTTGGGTTTCGTTCCCGACGATTCGTTCGTGGATTCGATCGGGGATGTCGATATCCTCATGGTACCGACAGGAGGATTTTTCACGATAGATCCTGAAGAAGCATCACAAGTGGTCAAAAAAGTTGAACCATCGATAATCATCCCGATGCATTATAATCAACCGGGCTTGGACCAGAAGAACTTCGGTCAGCTCCAGGGATTGACGGAATTCACCAAGAAATTCGGTGCCGAAAGCGTTCCGCCAATTCCCAAATTAATTGTCAAGAAGGAAGAGATGCTGGAGGAGATGAAAATAGTAGTTCTGAGCGTTTAATTTATGGCCTCAACTTCCGATCCGCTTAAGGTACCGCCTCAAGACCTCGAGGCAGAAAGATCAGTAATAGGAGCCGTCCTCATAGATTCGGCGGCGATAAACCTCGTGGCCGAATTCCTGAAACCCGAGTATTTCTATGACCCGGCCAACAAGACGATTTACTCTGCCATGTTATCGCTTTTCGAAAAACAGCAACCGATAGACGTCGTCACCCTGCAGGATGCGTTGAACAAGCAGGACGCCTTAAAAAGAGTAGGCGGCAAGGCTTACTTGTCTGACTTGATCAACACCGTCCCATCGTCCGCCTACGTAGAGCATTACGCGCAGATCGTCAAAAACCATTATGTAAAAAGAAAACTCATCGAGCTCTCGTCCCGCATGGTCGAAAAAGCTTTTGACGCCAAGGGAGACGTCAAGAAGCTTTTGGATGAGGCCGAAGTCGAGATATTCGGTCTTTCGCAACAGCACCTTCACCGGGACTTTGTCCAACTGAAAGAGATATTGACCGAAAGCTTTGACCGGTTGAACGAATTCATGAAAAAGGGGAACCACCTGAGAGGAGTGCCGACAGGATTCCCGGATCTTGACAACAAGTTGGCCGGACTCCAGGACTCGAACCTAATTATCCTGGCCGCCCGCCCCGGCGTCGGTAAAACCACCTTGGCGTTGAACATGGCATTGAATACCGCCGTCAAGAACAAGGTACCCGTCGGATTCTTTTCGCTTGAAATGAGCAAGGAGGAGCTCGTTGACCGTTTACTTGTTGGCCAGGCCGATATCGACGCATGGAGACTCAAAACAGGCAGGTTGTCCGACGACGATTACAAGCGGCTAACCGAAGCGATGGGCGAACTGTCCGACGCCCCGATATTCATAGACGACACGCCTGGTCTGTCGATTCTCGAAATGAGGACCAAGGCAAGGAAACTTAAACTGGAAAAAGACATAAAGCTGATCATAGTCGACTATCTGCAATTGGCGGACCCGGGGAAAAAATTCGACTCAAGGAATAACGAGGTCTCATTCGTATCACAGGGATTAAAAAACCTTGCACGCGAACTCAAGGTACCGGTTCTGGCGATCTCCCAGTTGTCGCGCGCGGTCGAGCAAAGGGGTACAGGCAAGCCCCAATTGTCTGACCTAAGGGAATCCGGCGCGATCGAACAGGACGCCGATGTTGTCATGTTTATCTACCAGGAGGAGGAGTCCGAGGATCTGTTGGATCAGAGCAAAAGACTGGTCAAACTCTACATCGCCAAGCACCGAAACGGCGCGACCGGCGACATTGACCTCATGTTTAGGGGAGACAGAGTCAAGTTCTACACCGTCGAAAAGTGAATTAAAATCTCCTGAACACTTGCACTGGTTTTGAGGCTGCTCCTGGAGAGAACCCTCTAGGTATGGAAGCGTACCTTCCTGTGCCTTTGATGCCAATAGGTGTTTCTGAAGGAGTAGGATTTGGTGTTGGAGTGATAGGTGGAGCAGGGCAGTTTTTTTCTATTTGTACGTCTCCATCTTTGCCAAGAGATTTTACGACGTAGTGCTGTTTGGTTTTATCTCCGATGATATAATCAACGGCATTTGGATCAGTGATTTTGTCAGACACTCCGGGAACTACAACATCACCATTTTCGTCTATACTGAAGTCGTATTTTCCGCTTCCTGCATCAGTTAGGTCAACCCGATCGCCAGGCTTTAAATCTAAAATTCTCGTATCACCACAAGTAGAAGTTTCGTATTTGACGTTGGGTTGTGCACCACAGGCAGTGATAAAACCGAAGATGAGTATTGGAAGCGTTCTTCCGACACCTTTCCAATTAATATCTTTTACAGATAATCTGTTGATTAAACGGGACTTATCCATAATTCAGGGCATATTGTATACCTGTTTTTGAAATTTGTCAATCTTCGTCCGACCTCTATTTGATCACTTGACAGTTGTATTTTTTTTGTGTATCCTGGGGGGGAGGATTAAAATTTGGCTCATTTGTATATGGACAACCCAAGAAAAACCAACCTTTTGCACAGGATGAAAATTGCCCGGGGCCATCTAGACAAGGTCATCGAGATGGTCGAAAAAGGGGAGTATTGCCTGGATATCATCCAGCAATCCCAGGCGGTTCAAAGCGCCCTATCAAAAACAGATGAACTCATATTGGAGAACCATCTCAAAACCTGCGTCAAGAAAGCTATGTTAACGGAGAGCGAGATAGATGAAAAGGTTTCCGAAGTTATCGAAGTTTTCAAAAGAAAGTAAATGCCGACAGACAAAATCCTGGTGGCACTGTTTGGGTTCATGGCAACAGTTTTTGTATATTGGTTTTTCTTCATGAAAAAAACACAAGCGGCAGAAACAAACGGCGACACAGTTGAAATTCTAGTTGAGGGGGGTTATAAACCGGACAGGATATCTATTCCTTTTGCCAAAACCACAAGGCTCATCTTCGATAGGCGTGATTCTTCCAGTTGTCTTGAGGAGGTGGTTTTGGGCGACTTCAAGATTAGGAAATTCCTACCCTTGAATGAAAAGACCGAGATTGAAATTACGCCCCAAAAAAAAGGGGAATTCGATTTTTCATGCGGAATGAATATGTTCCACGGGAAATTGATAGTTAGATAATATGAACAAACAAACCTTTGCGATTAAGGGAATGCATTGCGCATCCTGCGTGTATACCAATGAAAAAGCTCTTAAGGCAATCCCCGGGGTGCAGTCCGCCGTCGTAAACCTGGCGACAGGCAAGGGAACGATCACATCTGACATCGTGGTCAGCGATCAGTCTATAAAGGACGCCATAAAAAGCGTAGGCTACGAAGCTTTAACCGAAAGTCAGGAATCACTTGACGACAGGATCAAGAAAGAAAAGGCAGAAGAGCTAAAGAAATTGAAAACCAAGACCATCGTCAGCCTGTTGCTCGGGGCCCTTATCGTGTGGGGGAGTTTCCCGGGAATAATGAGAATCGCCCCGGCCTTTCTGAAAAATTTTTATGTTCAGATGATCCTGGCCGGGCTTGTCCAATTCTGGGCGGGAATGGATTTCTATAAAGCTGCGGTCAATTCCCTGAAGCACCGGTTGGCAAACATGGATACTTTGGTCGCGCTTGGAACGACGGTTGCTTTTGTCTATTCGGTATTCGTAACATTTTATCCCGATTTTTTCATGAACCTCAAAATCGAAGCGATGCCTTACTTTGACGTTTCAACCGTAATAATCGGATTGATACTTCTCGGAAGGCTGTTCGAAGCCCAGGCAAAGGCCGGAACCGGCGAGGCAATAAAAAAACTCATCGGCCTTCAGGCCAAAACCGCCCGGGTCATAAGAGACGGCAAGGAAATCGACATACCGATTTCCGACGTCATTGTTGGCGACAGGATCCGTGTTAGGCCGGGTGAAAAAATTCCTGTCGATGGGGTCATTATTGAAGGCGATTCGGCGATTGATGAATCGATGGTTACCGGGGAAAGCATCCCGGTTGATAAACACAAAGGGGATACGGTAATTGGGGCGACCATGAATAAATCAGGATCATTTGTCTATAAGGCAACCAAAGTCGGTAAGGATACCATGCTTTCGCAGATAATAAAACTGGTTGAGGAGGCCCAGGGCAGCAAGGCTCCGATTCAACGTCTGGCCGACATCATTTCTTCGTATTTTGTGCCGATTGTCATAATGCTGGCGATTGCCACATTTACGGCTTGGTATGTTTTTGGTCCGACACCTGCGGCCACTCTGGCGATGCTTAACGCGATTGCCGTTTTGATAATTGCCTGCCCATGCGCCATGGGATTGGCAACCCCGACCGCAATAATGGTCGGAACCGGTATCGGCGCCCAGCACGGCATACTTGTAAGAGATGCAGAGAGCCTGGAAACGGCTCATAAAGTGAAAACCGTTATTTTTGACAAGACCGGAACCTTGACCCACGGAAAGCCGGAGGTAACCAACCTTATAGCCTTGAATAAGGACATCAACGCCATTGAAATGCTGAGGCTGGCGGCCTCCATAGAGAAAAATTCCGAACACCCCCTGGGGGCAGCCGTTGTTAAGAAGGCTGAAGAAGAAAACCTGAATCTCAAAAAATCCTCAAAATTCAAATCCATAACCGGCAGGGGTGTTGAAGGTACTGTAGGAAACAAAAAAGTTTATGTAGGGAAAATATTGAGCGGCAGCAAAGGGGAGAAGGCCGGTAAACTCGAAAGCGAGGGAAAAACCGTAATTTACGTTTACCTTGACGACAAACTATCGGGAATCATTGCCATTGCCGATACCGTCAAGGAAACGGCGGAAGCAGCTGTCTCCGAACTCAACAAGATGGGAATAGAGACCGTCATGATAACCGGCGACAACAAAGCAACCGCAACGGCAATAGGTAGGAGGCTTGGAATAAAAAGAGTTCTCGCCGAAGTTCTTCCCCAAGATAAAGAAAAGGAAGTCAAAAAGTTCCAGTCCGAGGGTAAAGTGGTTGCCATGGTCGGGGACGGAATCAATGACGCCCCCGCATTGGCGGCGGCGGATATAGGTATTGCCATGGGCACCGGTACCGATGTCGCCATGGAGGCAGCCGGAATCACATTGGTAAATAAGAATCTCATGTCGGTTGTCTCGGCATTTGAATTGTCAGCAAGGACGATGAAAACCATTAAGTTAAATCTGTTTTGGGCTTTCGCCTACAACGTCGTACTGATTCCGGTGGCGATGATGGGTCTAATTAGCCCGATACTAGCGTCTGGTGCGATGGCATTTTCCAGCGTATCTGTGGTTACAAATTCATTGTTACTAAAAAGGTCTCACCTTTAAGGTGAGACCTTATAAATAAATATGGCAAAAGTAAAAAAAACCACGCTTTATGTCGAAGGAATGCATTGTCCGTCCTGCGAAGTTCTCATCAACGATAAGTTTTCCGAAGAAAACAATGTCCGGGAAGTCAGCCCTGATTTCAAAAACCAGAAAGTCGAAGTCCTTTATACCGGCAGCCTAGACAGGGAAGCGCTCGACAGGAAGATCAATCCTTTCGGATACAGAATCGCCGAAAAGGATGGAATCGCAAAACAGGAACCATTGTCCAAGAGGATATTCGAAGCCGTTGCCATCGGAAGCATTGTGGCGATCCTATACCTTATAGCCAAGGAAATAGGTGCCGTGCCTGATTTGAAATTGAGCGGTTCATTAAGTTTTTTCAGCATATTGTTGATCGGGCTTGTGGCTTCGACCTCGACGTGCATGGCCACATCGGGAGCCCTCTTCCTGTCGACCGTCGGAAAGGGCAGGGACAATTTTTCCCAGGCTATATTTTTCAACGCCGGCAGGATCGCCTCATACGGAATTTTCGGGCTCCTGGCAGGTGTAGTGGGACAGGCACTGATCACCAACTTGAAGTTCGGTCCGTATCTTACATTGTTGGCGGCGATATTTATGCTTCTTCTCGGATTGGATATGGCCAAGATCCTTTCGATCGGCCGAATAATCCCTTCGGGACTGAACAAACGGATTTTTGAGGGCCTGGAACAAAAGCTGATGAGATATCCGCGGCGCGCACCATTTTTTCTTGGCGCAATAACCTATCTTTTGCCGTGCGGATTTACCCAGGCAGTCCAGGTTTACGCTTTGGGTTTGGCGTCTCCTTTGCAAAGCGCCTTGACGATGATGATTTTTGCCCTTGGTACCGCCCCGGCTTTGATGCTCGTCGGCGGCCTGAGTTCGCTGACGAAAACCACTTTCTATAGTTATTTCATGAAGACCATGGGTGTTGTTGTATTCATCATCGGCTTCTTTTATTTTTCCAATTTTCTGGCTTTGTACGGCATCAAAGTCAACCCCCTGGACAGTCAGGGGAGCGATGTCGGGGTAAGGGCATCGGTTGAGGGCGGTGTCCAGAGCATCGATATGAGGGTGATCGGATCCGGGTATTCGCCGAGTTCCTTTACCGTAAAAAAGGGAGTCCCCGTCAGGTGGAATATCGAAGGCGTGAACACTTTCGGATGCCAGGCCTATTTTGTCGTGCCATCGCTTGGAATCCAGAAAACGATCGAGCCGGGAAATACCGCCAACAATAGAGTGGAATTCACTCCGGACAAAACCGGAACGATAAACTTTTCCTGCGGAATGGGGATGTATACCGGAAAGATCGTGGTTGTCGATTAAACGGCCAAAGGCAAAGCGGCGACGTTTTCCACGGGACGATACTGAATGTTTATGGCCTCAAAGAATCCATAAAGCATCTTCTTTTCATGATCAAGTTTCTGTTGCGCAATTGTATCCGCGGCGTCCTTACGCAAAACCAAATTGAGTTGCCGTTGGAGTCCCAAGCCATCCTTGATGCCGACAAGCTCAAGATTGTCAAGGCCGCAATACGAATCTTTCCTCAGCTTTTCGTATGACTGTTCAAGTTCGGCCACGTATCTTTTTAAAGTTATCTGCCCGATTGTCAGTTTTTCCCAATTTCTGACAAGTTTCGTCATAAGGTCAGTCGTTTTTTTTATCCTTTTTTCCCTGTTTGAGCCGTGTATCAGGTCATTTGCAATGAAGTCCCTGAAAGCAGCTTGGGCCTGGGATGGGGTTTTCCTGACGGCATAGAAAATTTGGTCCTTTCCCTTTGGGGTGGTTTTTTCTACGGTTGTTTGGTTGTAACCGATGGTACCGACGCTCTTTTTTGGCTTTGACAAATCGATTTCCAAATCGTAGGTGTCGCCTGAGGCTGTGTAAAAAGCCGTGTTATCAAATTCATTTCTCAAGTCAAGGTCCGGAAGGGGGGAGAACATCCCCGAAGACCTTTTGAGTAACCTGGTGCCCTTATGGATGAGCTCCGATGTTTTGGAAATTACTTCCTCAAAACGGCCGGTTGGGGCTGCCAATACGGCCGCGGTGGAAAGCCCCTTCTTGGCATAATTTTCGGCTTCGTTGTATTTTTTTATCCAATCCACTACCTGTTCCACCTGACTTGGAGTAAATTCCATATCCGTGTTCCTTTTGTATTCTTCGTACACTTTCCGTATCGGGTGGAGCGACAGAATCACCGGCTGGACGTTGTCGTAAGGACCTGAAGTTTGGGGATTGGCTTTTGCGGCAACCAAAACATGCATATCGTTTACCCCATTGGCCAAAGCGATGGTAGCCGCCCTCATGACATTGGGGGACAGGGATAAATCAGGTTTCTGCAGCTTCATTTTTGCGTAGGAATCCCGGTATTCGGCCGAGGCGTTTCCCTCAAAAAGCGGCAATGACGGGAAAATTTCCTTTTCCGGCGCGATAGGCGGTATGTCGTCTACAAAACCGAGTTGCGGGATTGTCGCTTCACCCGGCGCATTGTGCTTGGTCACAAGGCCATTGTAAATGTGCCTGAAGAATGGCCGGGCGCTTTTACCGTCGGAATACCTGTGGGATAATTTTACCGAAAATTCGAACCTGTTCGGGCTGTTGAGATCGACGTCTATTAATGCCTTGTGGGAGTTGACCGCGAAAAGAGAGAAGGGCGAATTTTTGTTGCCGGTCATGTGCCTGGATTGGGTGGTCAGTCTGACGATGTAATCACCGTCAACCTGATGGGTCCAGGGCAGCTCGTGGGATTTGCCAAGCAATCTCACTTTGGGATGTTCTTCCTGTTTGTAGAATTCCCGGTATTCCTTGGATTTTTTGGTTGGCTTGTACGACTGGCTCTTGATTTCGTATTTTTGCAACGCGTTCATGGGCTGACGGTCGACATCGGCGTTTTTTAAGGCCTGGACAATGTCGTTGTTAGTTGCGCCGGGTTTTAGCGCCACTTTCAAAAAAGTGTTATCGTTGATGATGATCATCAATCTGACCGGTTGGTCCGACTTCGAGAAGTATGAATGGTGCGCCTCCAACGTGCTTTTGATGGTTTCAATCAGGGCGATCTTTGGTTGCAGGGTATATCGGGGCAAGTCTTTACTTGAAGTTTCGAACCAATATCCGGCTGATTCGGACCTCAATCTTTTGTCGTAAATCCTGTTCAGGTATTTCCTAACCATCTCCGGACTGAGCCCGAGCTTTTCCAATCCATGGATTTCACGCCCCAGCCTGATTGGCCAAAAAAGTTCCGCCAATTTGCGCGAGGGGGTAAACATTTTTGTAAACTCCAGCGTATCTCTCGTTCGGGCGATCTGTCTCAAAGTGGATTCGGCAAGCGAGGTGAGCCTGCTCAATTCCTCCTCCGGGTAGCAATAGCGGAGATAGGCGAGCGCCGATTCAAAGGCTTCGTAATACTCCTTTGACTTTTCCTCCTTTGTGGCGGCTACTTCCGATGCCCCTGCGGTCTTCAGGTACCTTGTTTTTGCCTTGAGGTCTTTTCTTATTCTATCAAGCAAAAACCTGTCTTCCTTGGAATAGCTCAAATCATTTTCGGCTTCGTGCTGTATGGCGTTGAGGTCGTCGACTACCGCCGCCTCCTCGATCTTTTTATGGAAGGTCGGATATTTTTCGTAGAAATTGTCGACGGTTTGGAAGCCGTGCCTGTTGACCTCATCGATAATGATGTCGAGTTGTTTTTGCCTGTCGTACGCGTTAAATTTCTGGTCGTCTGAAATTGAGATTCCGGAATCCTTTTGTTCCCAAAAAGTTATAAACCGGCCGCCGATGACGTTTCCGACGATTTCCCTTATCTTAGCCTCATTCATTCCCTCGTATTTGGCGTACGATACCACGGTAGTCAGATCCGAACTGAGGATGCGGTCGACATTGACCACCTCAAAATTACGGGCCGGTATTTTAGGAAGAACCTTGTAGGTAGCCTCGGCGATAGGTTTTATGCGATCTATCAAAACATGATGTCTTCTTGGAAAGAAGAATTCGTTGGCAACCCGAAGCCTGTCGTATGACTTGTAATAGAGTTCCGCTTGACTGGAAGTCATCGGAGCGGCTGAGGTTTTTGCTTTTTCAGCAAACTTTTCCGGACTATTTAAGATCCCCATATCGTCGATCTAGATTAATTAATATTGCCGATATCAGCGTTCCGACAACGGCCCCGCCTACGACATCCAAAAGGAAATGGCATCCCAGATATATCCTGGAATAGCTTATGAGGATGGCAATTAGATAATATAACAGGCGGCGTTTCCTGTCAAAATAGGTCAGGACGGATGCGGCTGCGAAAGCCGTTGCTGCGTGAGCCGAGGGGAAGGAAAAGTCCGCCGGACAGGTACGGGAAACGTTGCTCAGATTAAATTCCACGTAAGGGCGCGGTCGGTGGAAAACGTTTTTGAGCAGAAACATGGTGAAAATGGAAGTCAGCAAAAAACCGGCGAAAAAATAAAAAGTGAACCTTTTATCCCTCGAACTTATCCCCGGATGCCGCCTCTCCTCAAGGTAAACCGTCAAACCGGCAATCATAAGCCAGATCAGGATGGAATTTCCCCTCAGTGAAAAAAAGGAAAACAACGTATTGAAAAACTGGTTTGCCGGAAAAATGTTCTTCAAAAGGAGCGTGAATATATTATCCCATTCCAAAAGGAGTTCAAACATATCATCTATTATAAACGAAAACCGGATGAACGCCCCTGGTTTCCCTTTCTTTGGCCATGGATTTGACCGGGTACATGTACGAAACCACCGAGAACCGCCCGAATTGCCTCTTTATATTATCCAGGGTTTTTTCCATATGCCAGGGCGATATGTATAGGTAAAAAATTTTCGAATTTCGATCGTCAGCCAACCCCCCGAAATCCATTTTGAAAATATCGCCCATGACAATTTTTATCCTGCGCCTGTTCGGGTGCACGAGTCGCCTGAGCTGAAGGACGGCAATCAAAACAGGATTGATCTCGACGGCAACAAAATTGGTGTCCAACCCCCTTTTATGAGCGTCGTAAGCCGCATCGAAAACGACGATTCCGTCTCCCGCCCCCAGGTCAATTATCGTTTGGCGGTTGGCCAGCCCAAACGACTTGATTATCAGACCCATGTCTTTTTTGTTGGATGGGAAATAGGGGATCGGGGAGAGTTTGGGCGAGGAGAAAAGAAATATAATAAACATCAACGCCGCAATAAATAGCCCGTAAAATACCATTGACTAATTGTATCAAGTCTGTTTAAATATTAACCGTTCACATGAAGCATGCTCCCCCGTATGGTTTCAATATCGGAGAAGCAATTACCCCTTTAGATGGGAGAAACCGGTATAAACTTTTAGGCCTATCCGAAAAATTTTCCGACTTTGTCCTAAACAGGAATCGCGTCCGCATCGAACTCCTGTATCTGCAAAAACTTTCCGCCTATGGAGCCGTAAGGCGACTGAACGCCAATGAGAAAAAGCAGATAGGCAAGTTGATCGAATCCTTCGATTTCAAGGAGTACATCGGCATCAGGAAAATTGAGAAGACCATAAACCATGAAGCCAAGGCGGTCGAGGAATATCTGAAGGCCAAGCTTAAGGATACCAGTCTGAAGGATGTTTGCGAGATGGTCCACTTTGGCCTCACGTCAGACGACGTAAACAACCTGGCCTACGCAATCATGCTTAATTCATGTCTAAAAGACGTCATTTTTCCCGAGTTGGATAAAATTCTCGCTTCGATAAAAAGGAATGCTGAAGCGTATAAAAATACCGCAATGCTTTCCAGAACACATGGTCAACCGGCCGCCCCGACGACTCTCGGCAAGGAGTTTTCCGTGTATTACAAAAGACTTCATGATGAAATAGTTATTCTTAAGAAGAGCCGGATCAGGGGGAAACTGACGGGCAATACCGGCAACCTTAATCCGCACAAACTGATTTTCCCCGGAATCAACTGGCCAAAATTCAGTACGGAATTTGTTTCCGAATTAAGCCTCGAACCCGATATTGCGACGACCCAGATAGAACCTTATGACAGCATTATCAGGCTTTTCCAGGGCATCTTCAGGATAAACAATATCCTCATAGGCCTTTCGGTTGATTTTTGGCTATATATAACCCTTGGGTACTTCAGGCAAAAACTCATCAAAAAGGAAGTGGGTTCGACGGCTTTACCTCACAAGATAAACCCGATCTATTTTGAGGGAGCCGAGGGCGGTTTCGGCGTTGCCAATGCGTTGATCGAATTCTATTCGAGAAAACTTTCATATTCCAGGTTGCAAAGAGATCTTTCCGATTCTACCGTCAGGCGCTCTTTCGGGATTGCCCTTGGCTATTCGCTCTTGTCCTACCAAAGCATCGGAGAGGCGATTGTAAGGATAGAAGCCAACGGGGAAGCCATAAGGAAGGACTTGGACAGCCATTATGAAGTTTTGTCGGAAGCTTTCCAAAATTATCTCAGGGTCAAAGGGTACGAGAATGCCTATGACCGGACTAAGGATTTCTTCCGCGGCAGGACTCTCACCAGGGAAGAGATCGACAAATTTATTGACGGACTTGAAATAAGCGCATCGGACAAAAACGTCTTGAAAGGAATATCACCGGAAAACTATACGGGATATGCCGGAGAATTAACAGTTAAAGCCATAAAATGAAAATAAAATATCCCTTGGTTGTAGTCGGAGCCCAATGGGGGGATGAGGGCAAGGGTAAGATCGTCGATCTCCTGTCGAGGGAGGCCGACCACGTTGTCAGGTACAACGGAGGCAATAACGCCGGCCATTCCGTGGTCCTCAAGGGCGAGAAATTCAAGCTTTCGCTTTTGCCTTCGGGCGTCCTCCATAAAAAAAAGTTATACCTCTCGCAAGGGGTGGTCATCGACCCTAAAGTCCTCATTGACGAAATTGGTTTTTTCGAAAAACGCGGCATAAAAATAAATCTGGAGATCGATCCGCGCGTTAACATCGTCATGCCTTATCACAAGGCCCTGGACGCCGCAACCGAAAAATGGAAGGGTAAAAAGGCGACCGGAAGCCTTCATTTGGGGATAGGATATTGTTACGAAGACAAAAACAACCGGTTTGGGATAAGGTTCGAGGACCTGATAAATCCGGCGTCCCTGAAAACAAGAATCGACATGATATACCCGCTGAAAAAACTCCAGATAGAAAAAGTTTACGGACAGCCATTCGACCTACGGAGCGAAGAGATTTATAGACAGTACGTTTCTTACGGCCGGAGGCTGAAAAAATATTTGGGCGACGTGTCGGCAAATATTACGGACAGGATAAACAAGAAGGTTCTTTTTGAAGGCGCTCACGGCACTTTTCTTGACGGCATTTTCGGTACATACCCCTTTACGACCGCCGTCTACACGATTTCGGGCGGAGTATTCCCGTACGTCGGCATACCTCCACAGAAGATCTACTCGATGGGAATAGTCAAAGCCTACACGACGCGTGTAGGAAACGGGCCTTTCCCGACGGAACTTTTCGATGAAGTTGGGGAAAAAATCAGGACGGTCGGCGCAGAATTCGGAACCGTTTCGAAAAGGCCAAGGCGTTGCGGGTGGATCGATCTGCCGATGTTGAAAACCGCCATAAAGCTTTCGGGTTTTGACTATCTGGCAATAACCAAACTGGATGTTCTTTCGGGAGTTGAGAAAATCAAAGTTTGCGTCGGATACAGGATCGGAAACAAAAAAATTGACACCATACCGGCTCTTATGTCGGAGTTCGACAAATGTAAGCCTGTTTACCGCGAATTCAAGGGTTGGAAACAGGATATTTCGAAAGTCAGGAAAATGAGCGATCTGCCTAAAGAGGCCAGGAACTATCTGGATTTCATCCAAAAAAAACTGAAAACTCCGATTAAAATAATTTCGGTGGGAGCCGAAAGGAGTTCCAATATTATTAATTGACATATATTAGCATGAAGATTTCCGAAGGTTTGACTTATGATGACGTTTTACTGATTCCGCAAAGATCGTATATCGATCACCGTTCTGACGTTTCCACGAAAACCAAACTGACTCGCAATATTTCGCTTAACATACCTTTCATATCGGCCAACATGGACACTGTGACCGAAGCGGATATGGCGATTGCATTGGCTCATGAGGGCGGAATCGGAATAATCCATAGGTTCATGACGGTCGAGGAAGAAGTCGAACAGGTCAACCGGGTCAAGCGTGAGGTTGGCTTTATTCTCGGTAATCCATATACGGTTACACCCGATACCCCGATCAAAAAAGTCATCGACCGGGCCAAAAAGCTCGACGTGAACGGGTTCGTGGTTGTTGACGACAAGGGTAAGCTGGTCGGATTGTTGAGCCGGAGGGATTATTCCTTTCAAAACGAAAACAATAAACTGGCCAGGGACCTTATGACACCACTGAAAAAACTCATTACCGGGAAAGTCGGAATAAAGATAAGCGATGCGGAGAAAATTTTCAGCCGGCATAAGATCGAAAAACTGCCCTTGGTGGGCAAAAGCGGGGAATTGAAGGGCTTGATCACGGCGCGGTCTATCAGGAGTTTTGAACGGGCGTCCCTCTCATCAAGAGACAGGAACGGAAGGTACCTGGTCGGGGCAGCCGTCGGGGTTGTTAAAGACTACATGGAGCGAGCCGAAGCGCTTGTTGCCGCCGGGTGCGATGTCCTTGTTGTCGACGTTGCCCACGGGCATAACGACGTTGCCATGCGGGCAATCTTGTCGTTGAGGAAAAAATTCAAAAATATCGATCTTATCGGGGGCAATGTCGCAACCGCCCAGGGAGTACGTGACCTGATCGAGATGGGAGTCGACGCCGTTAAGGTTGGTATCGGTCCCGGGGGACTGTGCACGACAAGAATTGTCGCCGGCGTGGGAGTGCCCCAATTCACGGCCGTTTCCGAGTGTTCCGCCGTGGCAAGAAAGAAGGGCGTTCCTGTAATTGCCGATGGAGGGACCAACTATCCGGGAGACATGACCAAAGCATTGGCTGCCGGGGCATCGACCTGCATGCTGGCCGGATGGTTTGCGGGGACTGATGAGTCACCGGGCGGAATCATCATGAGAAAGGGGATGAAGTTCAAGGTCCATAGGGGAAGCGCCTCTTTCCTGGCAACCGCCGACCGGAAAATAGAACTGGAGAACCACAACGAAAAGCAACTGAACACCATCGTGGCAGAAGGCGTCGAGGCAATGATCCCTTATAAGGGGAAAGTCTCGGATGTCGTTTACCAGCTGGTGGGGGCCTTAAGGTCAGGTATGAGTTATTGCAACGCAAAAACGATTTCCGAGCTCTGGAAAAACGCCAGGTTTACCAAGATAACGGAAGCCGGATTCAGGGAAAGCAAATCCCATAACGTTGCCGAACTTTGATTTTCTATTGCTGTTTGAGAACATAGGGGGTTTTGCAGCGTTTGCATGTTTTCTTGACGACTGCCTTGGCCTCTTCCCGTATGTGCCCTTTGGCCTTGACCCAGGAAATGGCCCCCGTGTTTATGCAAAGATTTCCTACGTCGGGGTGAATCATCTCAAACTGGAATTCTTGTCTTAAGAATGAAGCGTCTTCAAATTTTACGCGGGCTTTTTCAGGCATTCTAAGTGGGTGAGGAGGGAGTCGAACCCTCACGGCTTGTGGCCATTAGTTTTTGAGACTAACCTGTATGCCATTCCAGCACTCACCCAGATTAGAGTAAATTATATCATCCCGGCTAATTTTTTTGTCCTTGACAAAATTTTTTTATGATTTAATATATTACAGTTAGATATATAAAAAATATGAAGATTATTCTCAATCCCGAAAAGAATTTTTAATCATCCGCCCGTCAGGGGCGGTTTTTTTTAACAGTTAACCGAGAAAAGAATGCTTAAGCCAATAAGAAGCAACTTCAAAGGAAAAGACATTATTTCACTGGATCAATTTGATAAAAAATCCGTAGAAATTCTTTTCAGGCAGGTAAAGAAACTTAAGAAAACTTCAGCTTTAAATCTCATGAAGACGGTCAGGGGCAAATTAGCCGGTTTGATTTTCTTCGAACCTTCAACAAGAACTTTTTCATCCAATGCCGCCGCATTCAAACGATTGGGCGGACAGACAATCGATCATCAAAACCCGTTGGCGACTTCATCGGCCGTTAAAGGTGAGAGTATAGAGGACATGGTAAAAATGCTTGAGCAGTATTGTGATGTGATCGTTATCAGGCATCCGGTTAAAGGAACTTTGGAAAAAGCGGCGGATGCGGCTTCGGTCCCGGTCATAAACGCCGGCGACGGCATTGGCGAGCATCCGACCCAGGCACTTCTCGACATGTTCACAATCTATGAAAAGTTCGGGAAACTGACCGGACTCAAGGGGCTCATGGCCGGAGACATGCTCAACGGCCGGACAGTGCATTCGCTGATCCGGGGGCTTTCGATTTTCCCGGGAAACACTGTCTATCTTTTATCGCCCAAACAACTGAAACTTTCGAGGGAAGAATTTGATCTTTATGCCAAAAGGGGAATCAAGCTTGTGGAAATAACTTCAACGAAAGAAATACCCCCCGATTGTCATTTTTGGTATTGGACCCGGGTTCAGAAGGAAAGGTTCAAGGATAAAAAGGAATACGAAAAACTGAAACTGAGTTTTATTTTAACCAAAAAATTAGTCAGTGATAAAGCTGGCAAAGATACTTTGCTGATGCACCCGCTGCCACGCGTCGGGGAAATCGAAACGGATGTCGATTCCGACAGAAGAGCAGTCTACCTTAATGTAGAACCAAAAAACGGGATGTATCTGCGCATGGGGTTGTTTAGTTTGATACTTAAACAAAATGAATAAAAGCTCGATACCGTATTTTCTTGTCCGCTTCACCCGACGGGTCACCCAAGCGATTGACTTCGAAAATAGGTATCTTCGCTTTTCCTAATTATTTATATGAAAGCAAAACTTGTCTTAAAAGACGGGAAAATGTTTGAGGGCAATAGTTTCGGATATGAAGGGGCGTCGGCCGGCGAGTTGGTTTTTTCGACAGGCATGATGGGATATCCGGAATCGCTGACGGATCCATCGTACGAGGGGCAAATATTGGTTACGACATATCCGATCATCGGCAATTACGGAGTACCTGAAAAAAAGTACTGGGAATCAAACCGCATTCACATCAGGGGGCTGGTGGTGACCCAATACGTGGACACCCCATCCCATTACCAATCAAAAATAACCCTCGCCCAATGGTTGAAGGACGAAAAAATCCCCGGCATTGAAGTCAGCGACACAAGATACCTGGCGCAACATTTGCGCGACCGCGGATCCCAGCTGGCAAAAATAACTTTTGGTACGGATATCCCGTTTGAGGATCCGAACGCGAAAAATCTCGCGGCGGCCGTTTCCATAAAAAAACCCTTTGTAGAGGGCAAGGGAAAAAAGACGGTGGTGTTGATCGACTGTGGAATCAAGGAAAATATCAGAAGGAGCTTGCTTTTTCGGGGAACCAAATTAATCACGGTTCCGTGGGATTTTGACATATTTTCACTGAAAGAGAAAATTGATGGCGTTGTCATTTCCAACGGACCCGGTGATCCTAAGATGGCCGATAAAACGATAGTGACCGCCAAGAAAATCCTTGACAAAAAAATTCCCGTTTTGGGAATTTGCCTGGGGAACCAGATATTGGCATTGGCCGCCGGAGGCGATACCTACAAGTTGAAGTTCGGACATAGAGGACAAAACCAGCCGTGCATCGAACAAAAAAGCGGCCGATGTTATATCACGACCCAAAACCATGGATTTGCCGTCGGCAAGATGCCTGCGGGATTTGAACCATGGTTCATAAACGCCAACGACAAAACAAACGAAGGGATAATCCATGAAAGATTGCCATTCATGTCGGTCCAATTTCACCCCGAAGCGACGCCGGGACCGACCGACACCCAGTGGATTTTTGATTATTTTTTAAAAAAAATTTAAAGTGAGAAAATACAAAAAAATTTTATTGCTCGGATCGGGAGCACTGAAAATCGGGCAGGCGGGGGAATTTGACTACTCCGGTTCCCAGGCCATCAAGGCTTTCAAGGAGGAAGGGATAAAAACGATCCTTATCAATCCGAATATCGCCACTATCCAGACATCCGAAAATTTTGCGGAAAAGGTTTATTTTCTTCCGGTGACGGTGGAATTCGTCGAAAGGGTTATCATCAAGGAACGCCCCGACGCTATTGCCTTGTCGTTCGGAGGCCAAACCGCCCTGAACTGCGGCATGGAGCTAGAACGCAAGGGGACATTGAAAAAGTACGGCGTTGAGGTTCTCGGGACCCCGGTAAAGATAATCGACATCAGTGAAGACCGGAAAAAATTTGCCGACCATCTGAAAAAAATCGGCGTAAAAACCCCCGAATCAAGGGCGACCAATTCATTGAAGGATGGATTGAAGATTGCAAGGGAACTGGGTTACCCGGTAATGATAAGGGCTGGTTTCGCCTTGGGCGGACAAAAATCAGGGATTGCCGGGAATAAGGAGGAATTCAACGAAATCGCCAGCGCCGCCCTGTCTTTTTCACCCCAGATACTGGTCGAAAAATACCTCCACCATTTCAAGGAAATCGAGTATGAGGTAGTCAGAGATGCTTATGATAACTGCGTTACCGTATGCAACATGGAAAATTTCGATCCGTTGGGAATCCACACGGGCGAATCGATCGTCGTTGCCCCGAGCCAGACACTCAATAATTACCAGTATCACATGTTAAGGGAAATCTCCATAAAAATCGTAAGGACACTTGGCGTTGTGGGGGAGTGCAATGTCCAGTTTGCCCTTGACCCGAAATCCAACGATTATTACGTCATTGAAATGAACGCCAGGCTTTCGCGGTCTTCGGCTCTGGCTTCGAAGGCGACGGGTTACCCCCTGGCATATATTGCCGCAAAACTGATTCTTGGATATCGGGTGACCGAAATCATCAATCAGGTAACCCGAGTTACCCAGTCTGGATTCGAGCCGGCACTAGATTACATAGTCGTCAAAATTCCGAGATGGGACATCGAAAAGTTCCGCGGCGCCCAGGTACAGATCGGCAGTTCCATGAAATCGGTGGGTGAAGTCATGGGTATCGGAAGGACATTCGAAGAGGCAATCCAGAAAGCCGTGAGGATGCTCGACATAGGCGCGCAAGGCGTTACCGATAACGGAACGGACGACTTGAGTCCGACCCCCAAGAGGTTGTTTGCGGTTGCTAACGTACTCAGGAAAGGCACCTCGATTGAAAAAATATACAGGGAGACCGGAATCGACCCGTGGTTTTTGCATAGGATCAAAAACATCGTCGACGCGGAAATGGGATTATTAAAATCAAAAAAGATCGACAGGGAAATCCTGGCGAATCTCAAGAGGCTTGGTTTTTCCGACTCGAAAATAGGACAAATTATCGGAAAAACGGAAATGGAAATCAGAAAAAGGAGAATCGATTGGAGAATCGCGCCGTCGGTTTTTGCGATCGATACCCTGGCTGGGGAGTTTCCGGCAAAGACGAATTATCTTTACATGACGTACTGGGGAAATCACGACGATGTCAGTCCATTGGGAAACAAAGCGGTGATGGTTCTGGGATCGGGGGCATACCGGATCGGCAGTTCGGTCGAGTTCGACTGGTGTTCGGTGATGACGGCTCGGGGGCTCCAAAAATACGGGAAAAAATCCATTATCGTGAACTGCAATCCGGAAACGGTTTCGACCGATTATGATATGTGTGACAGATTGTACTTTGAGGAATTGACGTTTGAACGGGTTGCCGACATTTTTGAATTCGAAAGATCCCAAAACGTCGTCGTTTCCGTCGGCGGACAGACCCCGAACAACATTGCCAGGAAAATTGACGATTACGGAATCAAAATAATCGGCACATCGGCACATGACATCGACCGGGCGGAGGACCGGAAAAAGTTTTCCGAACTTTTGGACTCATTGGGAGTCAAACAACCCGCCTGGAATAATTTTTCAAACGTTTCCTCCTTGCTGAAATTTGTGGCGACGGTTGGATATCCGGTATTGATCAGGCCATCCTACGTTCTTTCCGGGGCGGCGATGAACATTTGCTACACGGAGAAGGAGCTTATGTACTACATAAAAAAAGCGTCCGATATAGGTCGCGTTCATCCGGTAACGGTGTCTAAATTTATTGAAAATGCCCGTGAGATTGAGTATGACGGGGTTGCCCAAGATGGCAAAGTCGTGGTTAGCGCCATATCAAATCACATCGAGCACGCGGGTGTCCATTCGGGCGACGCAACCATAGTTTATCCGGCAGAAAGAGTCAGGTATTTCTCCGGTGCGAGAATAATAGAGATAGCGGAAAAGCTGGCAAACGCCTTGCATATAACCGGACCCTTCAACATCCAGTTCATGGTTAAGGAAAATGAGGTTCACGTCATTGAAATGAATTTAAGGGCAAGCCGGACTATGCCTTTCATTTCCAAGGTTACCGGTGTAAATTTTGCCGACGTCGTCGTCGATGCCTTTATGGGACGAGCCAAGAATCACAAGATAAACTATCCCGGATACGTTGCCGTCAAGGCGCCGCAATTCTCGTTTGCGAGACTTGAGGGGGCGGATCCGATACTTCGGGTAGAAATGGCGTCAACCGGGGAGGTTGCCTGTTTCGGCGAGACCGCCGAGGAGGCGTACCTGAAATCGATGATTGCGACCGGTACATCATGGAAAAAGAAGTCGGCGCTCGTTTCCATCGGAGGTGACGAATACAAAATGAGGTTCGCGGAATCTGTCTGGAGATTGAAGAATCTGGGGTTCAAAATATATGCCACAAAAAAAACCCACAGCTTCCTTAAATCCAAGGGGGTAAAAACCACCCTGGTCAACAAAATCTACGAAGATAAAGACAACAACATGATAGACGTAATAAAAGACAAAAAGGTTTCCCTTGTTTTTCATCTTAATCCGAACGTATCCGTAAACGATGAGTACTCAAGGGGAGTTAAAGACGGTTATCTGATAAGAAGAGCAGCGATCGACAGTAACATCTCGCTATTTACCGACATCAACTCCGCAAGACTATTCGTACACGCACTGGATAAATACAAAGAAGAGGAATTAAAAATTAAAAGTTGGGACGAGTATTTGTGATATCATTGTCGTTAAGACAAAAAGACTATTATAATACCTTAAATATTCGGGCAAAGCATAGCTTGCCCGAATGTCTTATATTAAGCAACTTAATACATGAAATATAAGATAGTAAAAACCGACATACTTGTCATCGGTGCGGGTGGCGCAGGACTTAAAGCTGCAATTGAAGCGAAAAAAAGGAAATCCAACGTATATCTTTTGGGAAAAGAGGTTTTGGGCTGCGCTCATACGGGAATGGCGATGGGTGGAATGAATGCCGCCATGGTAAAACCGGCAACCCCTGAATTTCATTCCCAAATCACCGACGAAGGCGGGTACATGATCACCAACAGAAAATTGACGCGAATATTCGGAAAGGAAATGCCTGACAGAATTTACGAACTGGAGAAATACGGTGTAATCTTTGATCGTTTGGAAAACGGACAATTCTATACCTGGGCTGGGCCAAAACAAAAACACCCATTGAATGTTTGCGTTGGAGACTATACGGGCCGCGAAATGATGCAGGGATTGGTAGATGAAGCGCGGAAATTGGGAATAAAGTATACCGACGAATTCTTTATTAGCAAACTCTTAACGCACAAAGATAGGGTCGTTGGGGCAATTGGCGTCAACTTGCGGTCTTTGGACGCGGTTGTTTTTAAATCGAAGGCGGTAATAATAGCCACCGGTGGGGCAGGGAGGATGTACGAAGTGACTACCAATGCGGCATCCAACACAGGTGACGGATACGCGATGGCGCTTGATGTCGGCGCCCGACTCATTGATATGGAAATGGTTCAGTTCCACCCGACTGGAATGGCGGCGACGCCATCAAGTAGAGGTGTACTTGTAACGGAAAAAACCCGTGCCCACGGAGGAATATTAAGGAACAGGAAAGGGGAAAGATTCATGTCGAAGTATTATCCGAAAGAAATGGAGATGGCCAAGAGAGACGAGGTGAGTCGATCTATTTTCCAGGAAGTTGCCGCCGGACTGGGCACAAAAAACGGATCTGTTTATCTTCATGTTGATCACTGGCCAAAAGAAAAAATTCTTGAAATCATACCCGACGTATACGAACAATACAAAAACATTGGCGTTGACATTTCCCGTGAACCGATGGAAATATATCCATCGATGCATCATATGATGGGAGGAATAAAGATAGATGAGTGGGGGAGAACCAACATCGAGGGACTTTTCGCTGCTGGCGAAGTGGCTGGTGGAGTTCACGGCGCAAACCGTTTGGGCGGCAATTCGATTGCTGAGGGACAAGTATTTGGGCGAAGAGCGGCTATTGGGGCAATTAAATACTCGAAAAGCATCAGCAATATAGCAATAGGTAAAAAACAGATATCCAGAGAGTTGAGAAGAATTATGAGTTTCATAAAAAAAGATAAAGGTATAGCGCCGCATAAAATAGAAGATGCCCTAAAAAAAACCATGTGGAATAACGTTGGTATTTTCCGTGACGAAAAAAGGCTGAATAAAGCCAAGAAAGATATAGTCTCCTTGATTAAAAAGTCAATAAATATGAGAGTCAGGTCGGATATCAGACAAAGAAACCGCGATCTTCAGGATTGTTTAGAAATTACCAATATGTTAAAAACCGCCCAGGCAGTTGTTGAGGCGGCCTTGCTCAGAAAAGAAAGCAGAGGAGCGCATTCCCGGTTGGATTATTCTCAAACCCTTCCCGATTGGGAAAAAAATATATTTGTTGAAAAAAGAAAAGACAAATTGATTACGGGAGTATTGAAAATGGAGATGTAAAATTATAAGGCATTTGTGAGAATATGAAAATTGAATTCCGGATTTATAGATACAATTCGTCAAAAAAAGGCAAGGAAAAATATCAGGTATATAAGATACCATACAGCAAAGGAATGACAGTATTAGATGTTGTTTCTTACGTGTATAAAAATATTGATCCGACTTTAGCATATCGGTATGAATGCCGGCAAGGAATATGCGGTACTTGCGGTGTAACGTTGAATGGTCGTCCCGTCCTGTCTTGTTCAACGCAAATTAATCCTAAAGCAAAAAAACAATCGATAGAACCCTTGGCAAATTTTCCGGTGGAAAAGGACTTGATCGTAAACCTGGAATCCACCCTTAAAAGATACCTGGAAATAAAACCTTATTTAGACAAGATTAGAAAAGCGGTTGTCACCAAATCCAAGGCAAACGAATCGAAACCGTTTAGAAAATGTATCGAGTGCGGTATATGCATCGCCGGCGCACCCGAGGAGGTGATGTTAACAAAGAAAGGCTGCATAGATCCGATGTCGCTCGTAAAAATAGCCCGATATGTAACCGATCCGAGGGACGGCATCAAAAGAAAAACTCTGGCTTTGAAGAACGGAATAAAAAATTATTCCGAGGAATTGGGAAAAGAACTGTCTGAGATTTGTCCAAGAGGAATCCCGATAGACAAAGCCATAGAGATTTTAAAATAAGATGAAAACACTAATCAAAAATGGAAGAATCGTAACTTCGAAAGATGTCTTTGCCGGTAATATAATAATTGATGAAAAAGGCAAGGTTGGAAAAATAACTATCGGGAAATTCGATGAATTTGATGGGGAAATTTTTGATGCAAAAGGAAAATACATACTGCCTGGGCTTACGGAAGTCCATGGGCATTTACGGGAACCGGGGCTTGAAAATAAAGAGGATATCCCGCACGGGACGAGAGCCGCCGCCGCCGGAGGATTCACGGTTGTCATCGACATGCCTAATACCAGGCCACCGACCGTGACTGTAAAATTGCTTCAAGATAAAATCAAAAAAATATATCCAAAAAGATCATACGTCGATTATTCCTTCTTTATGGGAGCTTCATCTGACAAGCTGGATGAGTTGGAAAAAGTTGACCCGGGGGATATTGCCGGAATAAAGATATTCATGGCCGGGCACGAGACAACGCCAACAACCATGCCGGATGACACAACTCTCAACAAGGTTATGAAAATCCTGTCAAAAAGAAAGATCATGTTGGCGGTTCATGCCGAGGATCAGTATTTGATAAATCACTACAATTCCGAATTAAAAAAGACCGGAAGAACTGACGCCGCATTATGGAGTGACATTAGGCCTACGACGGTTGTAGCATCGGCAGCTGCGCGGGCAATTGCCCTGGCTTCCCAATACAAAAATTTTCGTTTATACCTACTGCATCTCTCGACACCGGAAGAATTTGCCTTGGTTCAGGCAGCGAAAAAAAGGGGGCAAACCGTGTATGGTGAGCTCGTCGGATACCAGCTAGCTTTCAATATTGACGATTACAAAAAATACGGAAACAAAATCAAAGTTGGGCCGGCATTAAGATCTTCTTATGATCAGACAAAAAATTGGGAACTCTTTAGAGAGGGAAAGATTGACGTTCTTTGCAGTGAGCATACGCCTCATGAATGGGCAACAAAAAATCAACCGGACATGTGGAAGGCCCAAGCGGGAACTCCCGGGATACAAGAAACATTACCAGCGATAGTAACCGGTTGGATAAAAAGATACGGCCGCAAAACACTCGACGACTGCATGAAAAGAATTGTCCAGTACGCAAGTGAAAATCCCGCTAGAATATTCGGATTTAGTGGAAAAGGCGGAATCAAAATAGGTAATGATGCCGATATTGTTGTCATTGATGTGGACAAAACTTGGAAAGTCCAAAAAAAAGATCTCTTTTCAAAATGCGGTTGGTCTGCTTATGAGGGAATGGAATTGAAAGGTCGACCGATTGCAACATTTTTGAGAGGTGTGAAGGTTTATGAAAACGGCAAGATTATAAGTAAACCAAAAGGCCGCTTTATTAATCATTGACATAAGATATTTATGAAAAAAACTATTTTATACGGCAAGCAGACTTCTTCGGCATTAGAAAATTTCCCTTTCGACTACCACAAGGTTCAAAAGGAATTCGTTTATGCGATTGTCATGGTCAAGAAGGCGGCGGCGATTGCCAACCATAAAGCCGGAAACCTGGACAAAAAAATTGCCGACAGGATTACTTTTGCCTGCGACGACATCCTCAAAGGAAAATACGACAACCAATTCATTGTTTCCGCCCACCACGGGGGGGCGGGGACTTCGGTGAACATGAACGTCAATGAAGTTATCGGATCTCTGGCTGGAGCCCATCCAAACGATCACGTCAATGCCAGTCAATCGACTAACGACGTCAACCCTTCGGCCCTGAAAATAGCGTCGATAAAGCTCACGGAAAAACTTTTGAGGACAATTGACCACTTGGTTTTGGTGATGGACGGAAAGTCCAGGGAATGGAGAAACATCCGAAAACTTGGGCGGACCCATCTTCAAGATGCGGTCCCGACAACCCTGGGCGCGGAATTCGGATCATATAGGGATATCATAAAAAGGGACAGGAAAAGGATAAGCGATGCCATTGGTTATTTTGACGAATTGAATTTAGGCGGAACGGCGATCGGAAACTCTATAAACTCTTCAAAGAAATATATAGAAAATATTTACCCGGAGCTTCGCAAGGCAACCGGAATAAAAACCCTCAAGCCACTGGAAAACCTGATGACGGGAACATCCTCGGACGCCGACTTTTGCCATCTATCCGCTGCCGTGACCATTCTTTGCAACGACCTGTCGAAAATATCCAGTGACCTGAGATTCATGACGAGCGGCCCCCTGGGTGGGATCGGGGAGATTTACTTCAAGGAGTTACAGCCGGGTTCATCGATAATGCCGGGCAAGGTCAATCCCGTTGTCGCCGAGACGATGAACCAAACCCATTACCTTGTTTCCGGAAAAAACCTGAGCATCCATCAAGCGGCCGAGGCGTCATGCCTGGAACTCGGGGTAATGCTTCCCATTATCGCCGACTCATTGATCACGTCGCTCAAACTAACGGAAACCGCGGTACGGATATTCGCCGACAAGGGCATAGAAAACATTGTCGTCAACGGGAAAAGGTGTCTTGAACATCTGGAAAAATCAACCGCCTATTCGACACTTTTGACACCAAAACTGGGATACGATGCCGTATCGAAGATGGTCAAAGAAGCTGTCTCAACGGGAAAAACATTGAGGGAGATAGTTTTGGCTAAAAAGATTATGACCAATGAGGAGTTTGACAAAATTACCAGTTTTTGAACAAATATGAAAGACAATAGAGTGATCAATCTTTTGAAAAAAGTCGGCGCGATCTTAACCGACGACCATTTCGTTTATACGTCGGGTAAGCACGGTTCGGTGTACATCAATAAAGATTTCCTTTATCCGCACGTCAAGGAAACTGCCCTAATAGGCAAGATGTTTGCGAACAAATTCAAGAACAAAGCCATAGATGTTGTAGCTGCCCCGGCGGTTGGAGGAACGATACTTTGCACCTGGACCGCTTATTATCTCTCTAAACTTAAAGGCAAGGAAGTTCTCTCAGTTTATACCGAGAAGGACAAAGGGACAACCGCATCGGCAGCTGAAAGCGAACAAATTTTCAGACGAGGATACGACAGATTCATCAAGGGCAAGAAAGTCCTTGTACTGGAGGATTTGACAACGACGGGTATATCGGTGGCAAAGACCGTCGCCGCAGTCAAGGCGGCCGGGGGAAATCCGGTTGCCGTTTGCGTCATGGTAAACCGCGACGAGAAAAACGTCAACGCCAAGGTCGTTGGCGCCCCATTCCATTCATTGGGAGTTTTCCCGGCTCAAGCCTTTCCAGCCGAAAGCTGTCCGCTTTGCAAGCGGGGAGTCCCGGTCAACACAAAAATAGGGCACGGTAAAAAGTTTTTGGATCACATAAAACAAAAATGAAATTTATTGACAAACTGGAAAAATCCATCAAAAAAAATAATTCCCTGGTCTGCGTCGGACTGGATAGCGACGTCGACAGGCTCCCGAAAGGAAAGAGCCAGTTTTTGTTCAATAAACACATAATCGAAGCCACTCATGACAAGGTATGTTCATATAAGTTGAACATTGCCTTCTATGAGGCTATGGGTCTAAAGGGTCTGAAAGATCTAAAATCTACCACAGAGTTTCTAAAGGAAAAATATCCCGAAACTCCGATAATTATTGACGCAAAAAGGGGCGACATAGGGAACACAAACAAGGGATACGTTCAATTTATTTTTACGGACCTCATGGCCGATGCCGTGACCGTCAACCCCTATATGGGCAGTGAGGCTATAGGTCCATTTATTAGCATGGCTGATAAGGGGATCATCGTGCTTTGCCGGACTTCTAACCCGGGGTCCGGGGAATTCCAGGATTTAGAGGTAAAGGGTACGCCTTTGTATAAAATTGTCGCCAAAAACGTTGCCAAAAATTGGAACACCAACAAAAACTGCCTTCTGGTTGTCGGCGCCACTTATCCCAGGGAACTGGCTGAGGTAAGGAGGATAGCAGGACAGGACATCTTTTTTTTGGTTCCCGGGATTGGAGCGCAGGGAGGCGATCTGAGGGCAACCCTCAAGGCCGGACTGAATAGACGGAGAACCGGCCTGATAATCAATTCCTCCCGCGGAATAATCTTTGCAAAAAATCCAAGGGAAGAGGCGGAGAAACTTAGATCGCAGATCAACCTTTACAGGAAATAATTGACAGGAAGCCTAAAATCGGATAGAATAGCAAAAATATTTATGGCTGTAAAAACCGAAGAAATGCGCGCCCGAGGCGAAGCCCTCATAACCACCCTTAAGGAAACCCCTCTCCATGTAAACAATCTCAAATTAAACGGCAGCCTGAGGTCACGCCAGATGCTGACCGTCCATTTTTCCGACAAGGGCCAGGAGGCTGAGGAAAGAGGTCAATTATTTGTCGAACTACCTGGACACCTGCCCGAAATGTTAAGAGACAGTTACGTGTCTCCCGATTCGTTTCTTGACGAATTTGCAAGAAAGGGCGATACAGAGGCCAAAAGAAGGTTGCTTAATGGCGATAAGGGAAATAGCGGCAACCTCGCATTCTATTCGGACAGCGAAAGCCTGTCCATAAAAGTATTCCATGGTTCGACAAACAATAACGCATTGCGATTGTCTCAATTGGCCAAGGAGGGAACGGTCGACAAACCGGACAACAGGTTTAGATATCAAATGAACCTGGCGGAGGTAATCGAGCCGGTTGTCAGAGCTCCAAGCGATGCCCCGATAAGAATCGTCGAAGATTGTCTGGCCTCGGGCGATACCGTTGTCGGCGTTATCAAGGCGATCGCCGAACAGATGAAAATGAACGGTGACGCAACCAAAGTCACCTTGGATGTAGCGGTTGCCACGGCTCAGGGGATTTTGCTTTTGAAAAAATTCGCCGAGGATAATGACATAAAATTGGACCTCAACATCGGTTATATGGCTTTTGGGCTCTCAAGCGGTCAAAAGGCCGCTATCGGCTTTGAGCACGCCAACTACATAGTTTACCCTGAAGATCTCATACGGGAAATGGAAGAAATCAATCCCGGTATTGCAGGCAAACTGAAACCGGAAGATCAGGTGGTCGGGGATATGGGCGATTTTTCCGTACTCCTGCCCGAAAGGTCGGCAAACGACCGCGCCATAATTGTCGCCCCTTGGAACAGATATAGGCATGACAGTTACGGAGGCAAAAACAAAGAACCCTTCAGGGAACCGAAATTCATGGCAGACGCCAATCAGCATTTGGTATACCTTACAAACGGCGGCTATCTGATGAGGGCGTTTTTTAATTACTTTAACGACCCCGAGGGAAAAGAGCAGTATTCAGAGGTTGCCTTCGGAGCAAAGAGAAGATGGACGAAAGAGTATGGATACGGGGTACTCTTGAAAGAAATTGCCGAAGAAATCTGGAACTGACTTCTGTATAATGCTTTTTTATGTATACTCCGCCTTTTGAGGTACTAGAAAACTATGCCAGGGTAATGGTCGATTTTGCTCTCGGGAAGGGTAAAGGCGTCAAGCCGAAGGAAATTGTGTATCTCCAGTACGATGCGGAGGCAAAACCGTTGGCTGAGGCGGTATTCAAACGAGTTCTCGAAGCGGGAGCCCACCCGATGCTCAAAATGAACGACGAATCCTTTGAAAAAATAATGTTTGAAAAAGCCAACCCCGATCAACTCAAATTCTTCCCAAAAAAGCATACCAAAACATTGATAGACACGATTGACCATAGGGTTTATCTGATAGCCCCGACGGACCCGTTTCTTTTGAAAAGCATAGATCCCAAGAAAATCATCATGGCCAACAGCCAAAGACAAGCTTTGAGGAAATGGTTATTCGAAAAGGAGGATAAAGGGAAGTTGACTTGGTCTCTTTGTCTTTACGGCACGCAAGGCATGGCCAACGAATCAGGATTAACGCTTAAGGAATTTTGGAATCAAATCATCAAAGCATGCTATCTTGACGAGGCTGACCCGATCGCCACCTGGAAAAGAACTTTTGCCGAGATCGAGAAACTCAAAAACAAGCTTAATGCATTGCCCGTAGCAAAATATCATGTTGTATCGGAAAAGACTGACCTATATATAACTCTTGGCGAGAAAAGGAAGTGGGAAGGGGGCAGGGGAGCCAATATTCCGTCGTTTGAGATCTTTACATCGCCGGACTGGAGGGGGGTAACCGGCACGGTGTTTTTTAACTTCCCTCTGTATCGGTACGGAAATTTGATTAAAAACGTCCGGCTTCAATTCAAGAACGGCAAAGTCGTCAAGGCGTCAGCCGACAAGAACGAAAAACTTCTACGCGAGATGATCGCCCAAAAAAATGCGGACAAGATCGGCGAGTTTTCCCTTACCGACAAAAGGTTTTCCAAAATCACAAAGTTCATGGCCAATACCCTATACGACGAAAATTTCGGAGGCGAGTACGGCAATAGCCATTTGGCCGTCGGCACATCTTACCACGATTGTTACGACGGCGACGTTAAATTGATGTCAGCCGCCGATTGGGAAAAACTTGGATTCAACGAATCCATCGAACATTGCGACATCATCAACACCAATCCCAAAACGGTGACGGCAATCCTTAGGGACGGCTCCGAAAAACTAATCTACAAGGACGGACTTTTCCTCTTATGATTCTCTGACTTTTTTCTTATTGCAATTATTTTTAACGAGTAGTATGATCAGATTTGTTCTTACATACCTATGGTTGATTTACCCTCGATCATAAAAAAGGAAAACATTATCAAGGTTGACCCCGAAATGACTTTGTCTCATGCCTTGGCCCATTTATCCACTTCGCACGACGCCGCATTTGTTTTTAGCGATGAGGATAAGTTTATGGGAGTCATCAACCCCTATTATTGCCTCATCAGGAGTTCCCATCCGGGCAACGCCAAGGTGGAGCATTGTCTGCATCATCCTCCCAAAGTCTATGTTGATTATTCGCTCCCCAAAGTCGCCTCGCTTCTGATAGAATCCAAGATCCATTATCTGCCGGTTTTTGACAACAAGGAAAGATTCATGGGGATAATTTCGGCTAGGCGCATCCTATCGAACTTAAGGAACCTTCCATCGTTCAGGAAAACCATCGGCGATGCCCTGAGGTTCAGAAAAAAACCTTTGACGGTGATTTACGAGGACGAAACCGTTGCCCAGGCCTTGGCGCTATTCAAGTCGACCAAGCTTTCAAAATTGGTTGTCATCAACCGCGACATGAAGCTTAAGGGAATACTGAGTTATTACGACCTCATATCTTTTTTGACCCAACCCAAAAACCACGAAGGAAAAATGGAAAGGATAGGCAATAAGATCCATCTCTTCAACCAGCACGTCAAAAATTACATGAAAACCTACGTTTTGAGTCTCAAGAACAACAATTCGCTTTCCGACGCATTTAATCTCGTGGTCAGCAAGAAAATCGGCAGCGTTGTCATCGTCGACGAAGAGAGGCATCCGGTCGGGATAATCACCACAAGGGACCTTCTGAGGTTCTACATGGAAGGCGAACTTATGCGCGGCGTGAGCGATACTTTTTCAAAAATGAAAAAACTTCTTTTAAATCGTTGAACTTGTTCTCGTAAGGTATCCGGCGGTCGACGAAGTTGGTAATCCACAGGATGTTTGACCCCGTATGGTGGTTGAGTTTTTCTATGATATCCCAATTATCCTCAACGTAAAAATCCAACTTCAGGCGCTTGATCATTTTTTCCTTGAATGCGTTTGGCTGGGCATTATCACGATTCAGGTAACAAGCCTTGAAGGTGTGTTCGGCGTTGATTTTTTTCAGCCAGTTTTTGTAATCCGTTTCAAGGAATCCGTAACGTCCGGTAATCAAAAAAAACTCGTAGCCCTTGCCTTTAGCAAGTTTTCTTAGTTCGTCGTACCCTCGGTTAACCCTGAAACTGGTTTTATGGATCATCATCCAAAGCCATTTTTCCATGGGGCTTTTTGGCAAATAGAAGTTTTCCTTTTCCTGGTGGAGAATCGTTGCCTTCATGGGTTTCAGAATCTGTTTTGCGAAAGGCCTGAAGTTTCGAAGCGGATTATAAAGTATTACCCCGTCAAGATCGAATCCGACTTTCAGAATTTTCATGCGTTAATGTTTAAATAGGCTGCTATTTGTGCCTTTAATGCCATATAATTTTAACATATGAAAGTTTTGATTACCGGCGGAGCCGGGTTTCTCGGATTTCATTTGGCGAAGTATTTTTCGGGCAAGAAATACCAAGTTTGTCTTGTTGACATCCAATCCCCGGATAAAAAGGAATACCCGAAAAGCTCCGTATTTTACAAGGCGGATATCCGGGACAAAAAATCCATTCTCAAAATTTTCAAATCGGTTAAGCCTGACTACATCGTTCATGCCGCCGCCGCCTTACCGCTGGCTGATCCGGACACGATTTTTTCCGTGAACATAAAGGGAACGGGAAATGTGCTTTATGCCGCAAAAAAAACCGGTGCAAAAAGATTCATTTACATTTCCTCGACGGCGGTATACGGAGTGCCGACGAAGCATCCCATAGTGGAAAGCGATGAGCGCGTGGGGGTCGGACCATATGGACAGTCAAAGATCGACGCCGAGAATTTATGTTTTGATTATTTGGAAAAGGGTCTTGACGTAACGATTATCCGTCCTAAAACATTCTTGGGGACTCACCGGCTTGGGGTTTTTGAAATACTTTTCGATTGGATCCACGACGGGAAAAAGATCCCGGTCATAGGCGACGGGAACAACCGTTACCAGCTTCTTGAGGTGACCGATCTGGCGGAAGCGATTTATTTGTTTTTGAAAAGGTCTCTCCTTCCTGAGAAGAAGAGATCCAACCTAAATGGCGCCTTCAATATCGGGACCGAGAAATTTACTACCGTTAAGGGGGATTTCCAGATATTTTTCAAAAAAGTCAAATCCAAATCGCGGATATTGACAACCCCGTCGGCAGTTGTAAAAAAAGCCCTCTGGATTTTTGAAAAACTGCATTTGTCGCCGCTTTACCAATGGGTATACGATACGGCCGACAAGGACTCGTTCGTTTCCATCGACAAATTGATGTCGACTCTCAATTGGCGCCCGAAATATTCAAACGCCGACTCCTTGACCAAGGCGTATCTCTGGTATTTAAAGAATTACCGGGAGATCAAATCGCGAGGCACCGGAATCACGCATACCGTCGGGTGGAGACAGGGGATACTGTCGATAATAAAAAAGTTCATGTGAAGCTATTTTTTGAATATCATTATTTTGGGGTGGTCGTAAACGGTAAATGATTCATCGGCGGACTGGTCGTTTATGCCCACAAACAGCTTTCCGAACGTAAACCCGGGATAGGATGAAAATTCGGCGACCTGCCTGAAACCATATCGGCCGGAAAAAAGCTTGTTGTAGTATTCGGCGCTTTTCCGATAGCAAACGCGGTATTTGGCACAATCGGTCAAACGCATTAAGGGCCCATAAAGACGGTTTGATGCGATTACAAGATAATCCGAACGATCAAGCTGGCTCCCTATTCTATCCCATTTTTCGGCAGTGTCTGGCTGGTCGTAAATGGGAAGCGATTCAAACGAATAGTTTTCGGATCCGGATGACGGAAGACGGTCATCCCAATACTCAACCGCCAAGGTTGAACCGCTGGGAACGTTTTTTTTGATCCACTCGGACGCAGCTATTCTTGTGTTTGGCCTTGAATATATATTGATGAATGCCAGCGTCCACACGATAACCAGTCCGATAAAAACCGCCGCCAAATACCTGTTTAAATGCTTTACTTTTGCCAATCCATATCCGGCAACGATCGTCAGGAAAGGATAAACCGGTAACATGTATCTCATGAACTTCACTGCACTTCGCCCGATTATGGCAAAATAATAAACGACAACAAACGCCATCAGTAGAAAGTACACGTTTCTGGCGTATTTCCCCAGATTGATAATGCCTGCCAAAGCCAAGATTGAAATCAACGGCCCCAACCCCCATAGAAAAATGTTTACAAGATGATACAGGTAGGGGAGAGTGCCGACGAATTGCAGGGTATATGGAAAGGTATAGGGATTCGAGTTCATCCTCAACTGTCCTGAGATATCGGACAAAAACTTGCCGTAATCTATCACGGCATAAGGCATGAACAAACAAAACGCGGCCGATGATGCGATGGCAAAAGCGACAAGATAAATGACCGCTTTCTTCATGTCCTTTCGGTTTTTCCATAAAATCACTCCGGTTGCTATTGGTGCAAAAATTATGGCCGTGAACTTGGTCGCCATCATTGCCGCAAACACGATTCCGGCTATCAGTGTTCCTTTTAGTGAGGGTATCTTGAGATAAATAATCAACCGGTAAATAAAAATAGCCGTCAGTGTCGTGAGAAAAACGTCAACGACAAAAAAGTGTGAATTCTGGATTGGGAAAAAGGCTACGGAATAGAGGAAACCCGCCGAGAGCGCCACTCTTTCGTTCGTGAATATCCGCTTGGCGATTTTATAAACAAAGACAACCGTTACCAAGTCAAAAAAAATTGATAGGTATCGTCCGATTTTCAAAAGTTCATGATATCCGGCGTTCAGGCCGATCGCGCGCAATATGTAAATGGGAAGGCTGCCGTAATTAAAAAAATCAGGATTCAGATTGTCGAAAAATTTTATTTTGTCGGCAACCATCATGATCATCCTTTCGTCGGGATGAAATTGCAGCCATTGGTCCCAATTGACACCGTAAAGCCTGAGGGTCAGGGCGAGCGCCAGGAGAATTGCCATTTTGACCATAATGTATTATTATAGATTAATTATGCTGCCGGTATTACTGGATCTCAAGTTTTTGAAGATACACACATTCGGAGTTTTCCTGATGCTGGCATTTTTTTGGTCGACTTTCCTGGTTTGGAGAAACGTCCGCCTGACCTCTTATAAGGAAGAGGATATTTTTGACGGTCTGTTTTTGTCGATGGCGGGCGGATTGTTCACGGGGAGGTTGGTCTATTTTATAGTGAACATCAAGGAATTTGGGATGGATGTCCTGAAATTCGTTCTGATAAACGGCTATCCGGGCATATCGATTTGGGGAGCGTTGGGCGGGGCTTTCCTTACCTTATATATATTCTTTGCGGCCAGAAAAATTGATTTCAAGGAAGTCGTCGATTACCTGATATCACCCCTTTTTGTGGCGCTCCTTCTGGGAAAATTGGGGGCTTTCTTTTCCGGTAGCGAAATAGGAGCAAAGACGAATTTTTTCATCAGGCTCAAGTTTCCGGGTTACGAGGGCGCCCGTCATCTGACAAGTCTTTATGAGGCAATCTTTTTTGGGCTGGCCGCCTACGCGAGCTACCGATTGCTGTTTGAAATCAGGAAAGACAAATATACCCACGGCTTTCTATTGGCATTCTTTCTCTGGTTTTTTTCATTCACTTATTTTATATTTGACAAAATCAAGATGCCTACTTTATACTTACAAGGTCATAGTTTCAACGGCCTGGTGTCCGGGGCTTTGCTCTTGACAACCAGTTTTTGGTTCTTATATTATAAAAGGCAAAGTATTTCCAAATTTATTACAAAATATGGACAAGAAGCGATCTCAAAGTTTCGCGCAACAACAAAAAGAAAAGCTGCTTCTCGAGAGACAAAAAAGTCTTGAGCAGATTGAGGAGCTTAAAAAGGACGATCCGTTCGCCGATCCTGACCACGCATCGGACAATGCCGCTGTCGATACCGACGTTAGGGAACAGGTTGGTCACGATACCATAGAAGCCCAAATCAAGGATACGGAAAAAAGGGTTGTCCAAATCGACAACGCCCTCAGAAAGATTTCTAAAAACCAGTACGGCAAATGCGAGAGCTGTGGCAAGGAAATACCCCAGGCCAGGCTCAAGTTGATTCCCGAGGCGGCCAACTGCCTTGACTGCGAAAAAAGGTTGAGAAAGTAAGCGAAACTCCTATATACTTTTTGTTATGGGTGATATTTCTCCGAACATTATTTTTAATTTCTTTCTTTTTTTGTGCGTTCCTTTCGCCCTCGCCGCCGTATCAAAGAAAGCCAAGATTTCGCCGCTTATAGGTTATATCGTCGGAGGGCTAGTGCTCGGCAATCTGTTTCCGGAACTGACAGGGACCGATACCATAAAAAATTTTGCCTATTTCGGAATCGTCCTTCTGCTTTTTACCGTCGGATTGGAGACCAATTTCAACCGCTTGTTGACTCTCAAGAAATATATTTTTCTTGGCGGGGGGTTGCAGATAGGTTTTTCCATTCTGGCGATATTTCTCCTTGGACTTTTGTTCAAATTCACCCTTCTCGAATCGTTTTTGATCGGCATTGCCCTTTCCTCATCGTCAACGACAATCGTGGCAAAAATCATCCAGGATAGGGGAGAAGAGTCGTCATTTATAGGGGAGATCGCCATGGGGATACTGATTTTCCAGGACATCGCATTCATACCGTTTTTGATAATCTTTACGTCAATAACCGCCGGATCGCTGTCGGCGGTAAGCGTGACCTGGGAGATAGTCATCAGCCTGTTCAAGGCCACAGCCATCATCACCGCGCTTTATCTCTTGGGACAAAAACTTATTCCTAGGGTTTTCAACAGGATTGCCAAGTCGTCAAGGGAGCTTTTCAATTTGTTCATCATCATATTCATCCTTTTTGTCGCCGGACTGTCGATTATCCTCAAGATTCCGGTCCTGATAGGAGTGTTCATATCGGGTATCCTTTTGGCGCAAACGATAGAGCATTACCATATTTTTTCACAGGTCAGGCCGATCAGGGATCTCCTCGGCGTCATCTTTTTTGTCTATATCGGCAGCAATATCCAGCTCGACCATGTAATCGGTAATCTTCCGGCGGTGCTTCTGTTCGCTTTTTCCGTTATGCTGGTCAAGGCCATCGTGATTCTCATGATCTTCCTGTTCATGAGGTTCCATTCGAAAACCAGTTTTGCCCTGTCGGCGTATCTCTTCCAGATCGACGAGGACGCCTTCATTCTCATGTCGAGCGCCTATTTAAATGGCGTCATGCCGCAGGACAAGTACCTGTTTGTCATCACCGTCACGCTTATTACCCTTATAGTGACGCCAATCCTCATAAAAAACAAGGACAATGTCTATAAGTCGATAAGGGCCTTTATCAAAAGCCGCATCGGAGTTGTCGAAAACTTTTTGGTAACCAAAGTCGATGGCAACCGGTCACCGATCGACGACCTTCAAATAGAAAACCACGTGGTTTTATGCGGATACGGAAGAATCGGCAGCTACATAGGCAGGTCTTTGATCATGGCCAATATTCCCTATATTGCCATAGATTATAATCTTTATACGGTAGAAAAAGCCCGCCGAGCCGGAGTCAACATCATTTACGGCGATCCCTCGGACATGGACATCCTCGATTATGCGCAGGTTGAGAAAGCGGTTATCATGATTTTGGCCGTACCGGAAAAAAATACCCAGGAGGCAATTGTCCTAAACGCCAAAAAACTCAATCGCGATCTTTACGTAATCAGCCGCGTCCACAAGGAGCAGGATCAAACGCGCATGAAGGATCTGGGAGTGGATTTGGTAATACAACCGGAATTTGAAGCATCGCTTTCAATAATAAGGCGTATATATATGCTCCATAAAATGGACAAGATCGACGTCGTCAATAAAATCAAAAGACTTAAAATTGAACACGGATTAGCATGAGAGTGAAATATACATGGGTAGCAATAATCGTATTTTCGTATTGGTTGCTCCACAACCTCTTCGCGTCGGTATTCTTACGTAATAACGACAAGATCAACGTCGTTTTCTTCGGTGATACGACGAGGTACTATTCGATAGACAAAAAGGGTCTGGATTACTATTTGACGTTTCCCGCAAATGCCAGAGTGCTTGTGCCCGGCGGTTACGGGTATTATAGGGCTGGGGCGTTAAGCAAATTGGCTTCCCTTGAAAAAAATCCGGATCTAATCAGGAAAACTTTTTCCAGCGCGACTTCAAGCATGGTTGACCTGTATTTTTACCCGCCCGAAAGCCGGATATTTTACGAGCAGAGCGACCGTTCCGGTTTAAATCCCTCCCTTTACGCGGTTTTTTTCAATCCGGGCAATGCCAACTTCATAGACCGGTTTTTTATTTTCTGGTCTTTGGTCGGCCGGGGCAAGAATTCATATAAGGAGATCAAAGTCTCCGATGATTATGTCCATGACGACTTCATGGAAGACCATATGGGGGTATTCTACAAAAGAAGTTATCGCCAGTCGAAACTGAATGTCCAGATAATCTATTCAAGCAGCTACAATACCGCCCACCTCATAAGCGGGATTCTGGACGGGGAGGGGATAAGGGTGGTCGACTTGACTATGTCAGGGGATGGTCCTATGAATAAATGCTCCATCCTGGGCTCCAGGGAAAATATAAATTCGGTCGTGGTTGACGGAATGAAAAAGTTTTTTAATTGCAGGGTTGAAGTCGGAGAGACAACGGTCTCTGATATAATTTTAAAGCTCGGCACCCTTGAAAAGGACTGGGCGGCAGACTAACCATGATAATAAGCTTTTTGATTATTTTCTGCATATCGGCGATCCTCGCGGTGAGATCAATGAAGGACTTCGATGTTCCTGAGAGCATAAAAACGCTGATTTCAGGCAAAAAAGCCAAAGGCACGATAATTTTCCTTAAAAAGAAGATCATTCATTACAACCACAGGAGTTAACGAGTTACTCTTCCGGCTCTTCTTCCTTGTCTTCGGGTTCGTACCCCAAGTATTCTTTTTCCTCGACCAACGTCTCCGCCAGCTGTTCCAGGTCGACTTCTGATAGTTCGACGTCTTCGTCGCCCGACTCGGAATCATCTTTTCCGGAACTGAGATTCTGGAGGTTCGATTGGATGTTGACCGGAAAGGAAATGTACTTCGCGACCCGCTTGCCCTTTTTTTCCTCCTTGAGGAATACGGCGACATGTTTAAGACTGGTCTCTTTGACGTAGGCTTCGAAAGCACTTCCGGCCTTTATGAATATCGTAAGTCTTTTGGAAATGTCGTCGGGTAGGCAGCCTATGTATTCTTCATCGGTTGTCCGGACTTCAACCCGTCTTTTTTTTACCGCGAGAGACAATTTTTGACCGATGGCCAAACGGGCGAGGGTTGCCTTCTGACCGTTGTTGACCAAAGTAACGGTTTTCGTTTTCCCGGGTATGTCCAGAAAGAGGTATGGATTGAGATTTACGTCCCTGACCTTGTGGAGTTTTCTTGATTCGAGGATCTTGATCTTTTCCAGGTTGTCCTTAGCGGTCTGGTTGCCGGGCTGAAGTAACAAGGCTTTTTTATAATATTTTCTGGCTTCGTTTGCCCGTCCGTCCTGGAGATATGCGAAACCCAGTCTGAGATACGCGTCGGTATTTTTCTTTTCGTGTTTGACGATTTCCTCGTTTAACTTGATGGCCGATTCCCAGTTGGAAGATATGGCTGCTTCGATCGCCTGTTTCTCAAGCTGTGTGGTTTTATCCATAGATTTCATTACAGTATATTTAAATATACCGATTTGTCAAGCCCAAGACTTGGAGGGCAAAAACCGCCCGGATTGGTATATAATAACATCAATATGTCCGGTCATTCCAAGTGGTCGAATATCAAAAGAAAGAAGGAAGCAAACGACAAAGTCAAAGGTAACATTTTCGGAAAGATGAGCCGGTTGATAACTTTGGCCGTAATAGAGGGCGCAGGGATGACCGATCCGGACCATAACGTAAAACTCCGAATTGCCATCGAAAAGGCCAAATCCTTCAATATGCCCAAGGACAACATCAAGCGGGCGGTTGAGAAGGGGACCGGACCCGACAAAAGTTCGTTGAAGGAGGTAATCTATGAGGGATTCGGGCCGGGCGGCGTTGCGATGCTCATGCAGGCGACAACCGACAATCCCAATAGGACCCTTGGCGAGATCAGATCGATCATGGATCGCAATATGGGCAAACTTGGTAATTCCGGCTCGGTCGGATATCTATTCAAGAAGTGCGCCTTGATGATCTTCGATAAATCGGCAATCAAAGAGGAGGACGTTTTCGCGGTCGGTGACAAGCTTGGAGCCTTCGATATAGACAGCGATGAATCCAAATTTTACGTCTACTTCCCCTTCGAAAACCTTGGGCATATAAAAGACAAACTGCAGGACGTGAAATATGAGAGCGCCGAGGTTGACTTCAAGCCTCAAAGCACTATCGAGGTTGACCAGGACAAATTTTCCAAGGTTGAAAATCTCGTCAATTTGCTTGAAGCTTTGGATGATGTCCATAAGGTATTTGTTAATTTAGCCTAACCAAAAATAAGGCATTATGTATAAATTTTTTAAGGAGCTCCGCAAGCGTTTTCAAAAACGAGCGGTAAGGATCGACAAAAGGGTAAGATTCGTGATTTCGGCTCTGGCACTGGGCGCAGTCATGATTTTTTCCACTTTTTTCTACTTCGATAAATCATTCCTGTTTATCCCTCTGCTTATAATCCTTACGTATTTTTTTACTTTTTTTTCGTTGGCTGAGGGAATAGAGAAGACGGGTTGGTTTGGGCTTTTTGTCATGCCGGTAGCCGTATCGGTGTCCTTCTATCTTTTTTATTTCCTGTTTCCCGGCCGCTGGCTTACGAGAATACCATTCATATTTTTCTACGAAATCTCCATTTACGCGACTATCGTCTGTTCAAACATTTTCAATGTCGGGGTAGAGAAGAACTTGGGGCTTTACCGGGCGGCGTTTTCCGTAAATTTTTTGTACCAGGCAATCGTTTCTTTTCTTTTTTTTAATCTGATTTTTGCCCTTAAGTCGGGTTTTTTGTTTAATGGCCTTATAAGCGGGGTAATAGGCCTTGTGTTGGGTCTAAACCTTTTTTGGACGATAAGGCTCAAAAGACACCTCGAGAGTGAGGTACGGAATTATGCCTTCCTGACAGGCCTGGTATTGATGGAACTAGGCGTTTTAGCCTCGTTTTTACCACTGCAGACTCCCGTATATGCGCTTTTCCTGACCGGAGGCTATTACAGCCTGGCCGGGCTCATCTACAACTATATAGATGAAAAGTTATTTAGCGAGACAATTCGTGAATACGTGGTCGTATTTGGCTTCGTTTTATTAATCACTTACTTATCGCTCAGCTGGTAAGAAACCAAGGCGGCCCGAGGCCGGGGAGAGGGAAGTGGGCGAGGGGTGAAAACAGATAGTACACGGACGTGAATAAATATCCTATAGTATTTAGTTAATAAAAACTATAGGGTAGTATTTGAGGCTAAAAATATAATCATAAACCAAAACCGCAATAAACGGCGCGGCAATCCGAAGCTAAATAATTGATTTAGACCGTCACTATACTCCAAGCAGTATGCATACCCTTTGTGGATAAATGCGAAAATTCGAGGCTAATAATGACTATTTGGGTTGATACGACGCTCTAAAACGATACATGCGCAGGATCTTCCGGGAAACGGAATTAGCCTCAAAAATAACAATTTAGAGCGACATAACAAGCTAAATACGACGTAGCCCCGGTTTCCTGTTAAGCAGTTGCCTCTGTAATCTGACATTTTAGCCTCAAGAATGATAATTTAGAGCGATTTAAAGGGCTAAAAATAAACAGGCCAAATGAAGAGCCGGAAGAGAGGCCGAAGAAGCGTAGTTAATCGATAATTAACTGCATATAAGAAGACATGTCCTGACATTAATCGGCAACTAATCTAAAGAGGAGGGGCTGTTTGTTCCCCAAGGAATAAATATGCCAAATAATCCCCGAAACCGGAATAAGGGATATTATTGATATCCAACCATGGGAGTAAAGGGATATACAACGTCGTAAATTGTATCTTTTACGATGTTACGCTCGGGTGGAGTAAGGGAAGTGGCGGATTGTTGTATCAATCTAAATTAAAATAATTAATGATTAATAAAAATTAATTAATTCTTATTAATCCCCGAATTTGCACCTTTTCTTCCCTCCAGCCCCAGGTGCCCAAAACCGGCGTTTTGGCGTACTGCTCCCCGACCGTAAAAATAGGTTTTGGATTGTCAGGGTAATATAAAGTATCACACTTCCCTATTCTTTTACGGCACAAGGGGACGGGCTTGGAGAGATTGAGGCAATAATTTATGAATTAATCAGGGTGATTACTTCGTCCAGGACGGCCGGATGGCAGACTATGGCGTTGTAGGGTGTTTCGGGGTCGTCTAAGTGGAAACTGATGGGCTTGCCCTCGAAGTCACATGATACGCCGCCGGCCTCGGAAACTATAATTGACGCCGCGGCGATGTCCCATATGTAGGTGTTGCCGTTCATAGTGATATTCAATATGTTTTCTGCCGCAAGGCAATCGGATAGCGTCGTACAGAAAAGCGACCGGAAACCCTTGACTTCGGGAAAGAGTTTTTCAATCCGGTCGAACATTCCGGGATACACTTTAGGCCTAGAGCTTATTATTCCGTCGACAAGACAGCTGTTTAGCGGTTTGGCGCTAAAGGACAATCTTTTTCCATTTTTGAATGACCCTTGGCCTTTTTTGCCGTAATAGAAGTCCCGGCTGGTTGGCCTGTATATGGCCCCCTCTAAAATCTCGCCGTTTAAGCAATAGGCTACCGAGACTGCGAAATAGTCCAGTCCGGACTCGAAATTGGTCGTACCGTCAAGGGGGTCTATTATAAAAAGGTGTTTTCGTGAAGCCGTATTGAGTTTTTCTTCGCCTATAAAGCCGATTTCGGCCTCATTTATGCCGCGATCAGCCAGTTGTCCTATAATTTCTTTCCTAATGGCGTCTTGCGATTCGATATCGGCCTGGGTGAAATAATCCTGGTGGGAGTACTTGTGGTTAACCTTCAGGTTGGTGCCGAAGTATTTGAGAAGTATTTTGCCGCCGGCCATGGCGGCATTTTTAAGCACTTCATCCATATGCCTAATATCTTACAACACTTTTTTCCTGTTTGATATCGAGAAGTACTTTGGCAAAGGACCCCGAGTTTTTCCTTGAAGCCGTCATGGCCGCGGGTGTTGATTATTCAGAGGGTGCCTGGTGCTTGAGGATTCGTTTGCCTGGGTTGCGGCCGCCAACGCCGCGGGCATGAAGACGGTAAATAAATCGATCGTGAACTTCAGGGACATTGAAAACACGCTTTCCGGCCTGTCGGGAAGTCCCGCGTCAACAGCAGCATTTTAAGCACTGCGGGACAACGACTGCAAATATTCCCCGGCGTGACAAAATCAAAACCGATTGTGAGGCCATATAGTCAAATTGGATAAAATATATAGGATTAATCCGTCGTATAACTGATTCCCGTTTTTGGATCGAAATCAACGCGGATCATTTTTATGCCCCAAAGTTAAATTACCAGGGTGTATCATTAAGAAATGGATGTTTTAGCTGTAAACAAACTGACAAAAAAATTTGGTGGTTTTACCGCCGTTGACCGGGTTTCGTTTGCCCTGAAAAAAGGCGAGATCCTGGGTCTCCTGGGTCCTAACGGCGCCGGAAAAAGCACGACTATCCAGATGCTTCTTGGGCTGACGACCCCGACTTCGGGCTCGATCTCCTATTTCGGGAAAAACTTTTTTGTCCATAAGCAGGAGATCCTTTCCCGGATTAACTATACGTCGGCTTTCAACGAACTGCAAAACAGGACAACTGTCTACCAGAACCTCCTGGTTTTTTCCAAGTTGTACCAGATAAGCAACCCGGAAAAGAAGATCATGGAGCTTATAGAATATTTCGAGATCATGCATTTGCTCAACGAAAGGTTCCGGGAATTGTCGACGGGCCAGAAAACTAGGATCAATTTCATCAAATCGCTTTTGAACGATCCGGAGATCATCCTGATGGATGAACCGACTGCCTCACTCGACCCGGATATCGCCGATAAGACGCTGGCTTTGATAGAAAACCTGAGAAAAAAAAGAAACACGACGATCCTGTATACAAGCCACGACATGCGCGAGGTCTCAAGGATTTGCGACCGGGTGATTTTCGTAAACCACGGTAAGATCGCCGCCATCGATACACCTCTTAACTTGACGAAAAAAATCGAGTCGACAACCTTGAGGCTGACCTACGATTCAGACCGTAAGGTGCTGGAAAAGTATCTTCAGGAAAATGATTACGAATATATTTTTGAGGACAACAACGTTGTCCTGGTCAAGACCAAGGAAAAATATGTTCCCAAGATAATTTTCGGGATTACCAATCACGATATTTGGATCACGGACATTGAAATCCAGAAACCGACACTGGAGGACGTCTTTTTACAAATTTCCAAACAATGAAAATGTCACTGGCAAGAATCAAGGCAATGCTTTTGGGGGAATATTTCATCACCATAAATTCCTATGAGGTCATCAACGACGTCATCATATACCCGTTATGGTCGATAATAGTCTTCGGGTTCCTGACCATATACCTGTCCGGAATCGGCAATGGGGTTGTTTCCAACTATGTGCTATTGGGAACGATCCTTTGGCAGGCAATCAACATAACCCAGTACTCGATTGCCGTCGGGACTTTGTGGGAGGTATGGTCGAGGAACTTGACTAATATTTTCATTTCGCCCATCTCAAATTATGAGTATCTGGTCGCCTATACCGTCTCGGGGATATTGAAATCGCTTTTCGTGATTTCCATAGGATCGATCATGTCCTATTATGTCTTCCGTTTCAATATCCTGGACTTGGGGTTGATAAATCTGGCGCTGCATTTTATGAACTTTACGCTTTTTGCCTTTTCCCTGGGAATTTTCATCCTCGGGCTGCTTTTCCGGTTCGGAACCAGGATACAGGCTTTTTCCTGGGGGCTCATTACCTTTTTCCAGCCGTTGATGGCGGTGATTTACCCGGTTTCGGTCTTGCCGAGACCCCTGCAGTTTATCGCCTGGATACTACCGCCGACCTATGTTTTTGAGGCCGCCCGTGTCAACGTCACCGACCAATCGATCCAATGGGCGAGCGTCATCACGGCGTTTCTTCTTAACGTAGTTTTTGTTGCCGGAGCGGTTGCGTTTTTCAATGCCATGTTTGAGGAGTCAAAAAAGATCGGCCAGTTTGCAAGGCTTGAGGGTTGAATAAAATTATGCCGTCTCCACGGCTTTCATTTCGCTGAGCGATTGCCGATAAGCGTTAAGTTGCTTCACGAATGTTTCGGCCGCCGTCTCGATTTCGGTTTCATCCATGCCGATGCATATCCTTATTTCTTGACTGGCTTTTTCGAAATCCCTCACCCTGAAACTGGCTTCACTTCCATCATCAAAGGCAACGCCTTCTGGAACGAAAGTCATCACTGAGTCGGCAACATATTCTGTCATGGACCAGGTAAAGAAGTCCAAAGCATTAATTCCTAAAGGCAGGGTGATGTATAGACCGCCGTCAGGCAAATTGACTTTTCTGCCGCTCTCGGCATCCGATAATTTCTTATTAAGAATCCTGACAAATTTTTCCATTTTTCTATAATACAGGGAAGCCTGGTCGTAAAGAATTGCGGTCCGTATATCGCCATTAACTTGTCCCATCTTTGTTTCCAGGTCATCTGATAAGGAGTTCAGGATATATGCGGATTCTATCTGTGCGAGGTTGTTAATATTTCCCCTTACTCCGAGCGACCTGTTAAGGTGTTCCCTCAGGGAATTATCGGGGACGATGTTCATACCAACCCTTGTTCCGGTGGTCGTGGCAAGTTTTGACATGCTGTCCATGAACACCAGTTTTTTGTAAACAAGCTCCCTTTTTTTCGCGGGCATGTCCCTTAAATAGCTTACCAGTGAAGGATTGCTGCCGTAGTTGTATAAAGAATATACGCTATCCATGACTATAAATATGTCGTTTCTTAAAGCGAAGTCCACGAGGGTATCCAATTCCTTTTCGCTATAGACGACGCCGGTTGGGTTGGCGGGACTGTTGATATAAACGGCGGCGATTCTTCCCAATGGTTGTTTCTCCGCTTTTTCTTTTAGGGCCTTTGAAAGATCGTTTTCCGCGAAATGAAAACCGTTTTCCGCCTTGGTTTTGATTGGAAGCCAATCTACTCCCTTCATCGCCAAATCAACGTCAAACGGATTGTAATGCGGATCAAGCGTCAATATCATATCCCCCGGTTCAAGTTGGGAAGCAACAAATCTTTCCCACATTTCGGATGCGCCATTTGAGGCGACTACCCAATCGGGACTGATTGTCAACCCGTAGAACGATGAATAAAAATCAGCGACGGATTTTCTGAACATCGGCAATCCCTGGGCTGCGGTGTATCTCCCGTAATCCGGGTGGTCATTGACAAAATCTGCCGCACGGCTGCGGGCATCGTTGATAACCGGCTGGATTTGCAAATCTGCGTCCAACGGCATGCCGATATCGGCGAAGTAAATTTTTTTGAATCTTGTTTTTGCCGTTTCGATAGCCTTTGTGATTTTTCCGGCGCGCATTATATTTTGAGGTATCTCCGCACCGGTCTTTGCCAGGGTATTTGCACCCCAAGATCTGGTTTCGTTCCTATATTCTTTCAATGGTGTGCCGTTAAACTCGAAAGCCTGTTTTTCGTAAGGGAGTTGTTGTTGCGCAAATAATTCCGCACCCATAAAATACGATATATTATATCACTGCAAGGCTCTTTTTCAAAATCACAAGCCTTTCAGGGACAGCTTGGTTGACGAGGTTTGCGTGAGTATCGATGACTCAAAGGTGTAAGTGATATTTTTCCTGACCAAATGTCTTTCCCGGGCATACTCTATAAGCCTCTCCAAAAGAGTCTTGAATTCCACTCCGGTCTTTTTCCAGAGATGGTGGTAAAGGGTCCCCGGCAGGGTATTAATCTCGTTGGCGAACCAGGTCTTTCTTTTCTTGTCATACAGAAAGTCCACTCTGGCGATGCCCGAACAACCAAAGAGCTTGTATATCCTGACCGCGGCGTTTCGCATTTCCTTGGTGGTTTTGTCGTTCAACCTTGCCGGGATGACAATGCTTTTTTGGGCATTACCGGTTTGTGCGCCGCCCTCCTTCAGGTACTTATCCTCGTATGAAAAAAATTCGCTCTGGAAAACCGATTCTTGGATAAGCGACGGAACCGGGTCATCGTTGCCGATAACACAAACGGTCGCATCCATTAAGTTCGAGACCATCTCCTCGACGATCACCTTGGTGTCGTAGTGCAGGGCAACCTCTATGGCGAATTCCAATTCCTTGGCGTTCCTGGCTTTTGAAATTCCGATGGAGGATCCGAGGCGAGCAGGCTTGACGATAAGGGGAAGCTCGAGTTTTTTCGCTTCCTTCATGATGGCGGATTTTTCTTCAAGCCATCGGCTCGAGGTTATATGGATGAACTTGGTCGTCGGGATTTTTTCGGCCACGTACATGAGTTTTGTCAAAACCTTGTCCATCGACAGGGCTGATGCCGTCGTGTCGCAACCCACATACGGAACGTTCAGTATTTCGCAGATTCCCTGGAAAGTTCCATCTTCGCCGTTTTGCCCGTGGAAGGCGGGGAATACCAGGTCCACTTCGACTTTTTGGGGGAGCACTCCCCTTTTCCTGAAAACAAGCCTGTCCGAGACAGTCAGGTCCAAGGTGTAAGGTCCGTATTTTTTTTCGTCGATTTTTCCCTTCCTGAAGAAGTCAAGTTTGGATAGGTCGGATCCGATGAGCCAATCGCCCTTTTTTGTAAGGTAAACGGCGACGACGTTGTAGCGCCCGATTTCTCTTAAGCCACTCATGATGAGCTGCCCGGTGACGATCGAAACGTCATGTTCGGGACTCCTTGATCCGAAAAACACTCCGATTGTTTGCATGGTTACAAGTAATTGTCAGGCCAGTCGTTTTGCAATAAAACGACCGTGTCAGGCCGTGCCAAATTTTTAATGCTGCGGTAAGCTTCGCCGGCGGTTTCAAACCAAGTAATCCTTTTTTTATCGTACCCGTTTTCCAGCAATCCCCTTTCAATATCAGGTGTCACGCTGTTTTTTATAAGGACAACCGTGTCGGCGACGCGTGCCAACTTCTTGCCTATATTATAGTGAATTTCTCCCGACTTTTCTCCCATCTCGACCAGACCCGGCGTAACATATATTTTCTTTCTTTTCCTGAAAAGCGCCAGGGTGTTGATCGCTTCTTCAACCCCGTCGGGGTTGCCGTTGTAGGAGTCGTCTATGATTATTGTACCGGTTGCCTTGTTGATGATGGGTTGCAGTCTGTGGGGTATGGGTGAAATGTTCTTTATTCCCTTGACGATCTGTATGTCGGAAACACCCAGTCCTTTGGCAATATTGATCGCCGCGTCAACTTTATCCAGATTGTATTTTCCGAGAAGGGGGAAGAATACCCTGTTTTTGTTTAAGTTGATGACATAGCCGGGCAAATCCGGATCGAACTCTCCCCTATTTCTGTTTTCGTAAATGTACACAGCTTGTTTTCCGGTAAATTTTTTGTAGTTGGCGACTACATTTTTGTCATTGCCGTTAAGAATCAGCCGCCCTTCAGGGTTCATGTTTTCGGCAATTTCGAAAATCGTGGCAACCGCGGTATTAACGGATTTGAGTCTTTCTAAATGGGCTTCGTTTATCCCGGTCACGACCGCGATGTCCGGCTTGGCAATGGAGCAGATGTTTTTTATGTCGCCCTTGTAGTACTCGCCCATCTCGACTACGAAAATTTCGGTTTGGGAAGTCAGTTTGTTATTGATGAGCTCGGCGATGGCGAAGGGAGTGTTGACGCTTCCGCCGGTTTTGAGGACGTTGTATTTCTGGCCGAGAACGGTGGCGATGAATTCCTTCATTCCGGTTTTCCCGTAGCTTCCGGCAACCCCGATTATTTTAAGGTTCTTGAATTTCCTGATTTTCGATTTCGCCCGGGCAACCGCGAACTCCTTGAGGAAAATGTCTATAGGCGACAGTACCATCGTTGCCAAGGTAATAAATACGAAATGAAAAAAATAATGGATGAACCCCATGGCAACGTATGTGGCTATCTTGACGACCGGATGGATCCCTGAATAGTTAACGGCAAAAATGGCCGCCAGTAACATGGCGATTGAAACCCCGTAGATGAGCTTCATCTTTTGCGTCCAGACCAGCGGCTTCCTGAAATCCTGCTTCGGAGGCACGCCCCGGGTTTTGGTAATTGCCTTCAGAAACCTTGAAAGGTCGTATTCCTCAAGCTGCAAAAGCAATAGCTGAAATTCTATGTTTCTTAATATTGTCATAATTTTGCTATGCAAAATTTCAAGACTCAAATAATTCCTTTAATATTTGGGCGAAACATAACTCGCCCAAATGTCTTATACGAATTCCGTCAATGCCTCGATAAATTTAGTCGGCTCGTCGATAAAACTGAAATGCCCGGCTTTTTCAAATATGGTCAACCTCGAATTTTTGATCAGTTTTTTCATAAGCCTTGCGTAATAAAGGGGCGTGGTTTTGTCCCTGCCTCCCCAGACGATAAGGGTTGGTTTTTTTATTTTCGGCAACAGGGGGGTGAGGTTTTCGGAGACCACTTTCGAAAATATTTTCGAAAGCTGCAGGTTGTCGAGGTACTCGCTTCCTATGAGAACATAAAGTCTTTTTCTCAAAGGCTGCATGAATTCCGGGGCAAAAAGAGGTTTGATTATTTTGGCGATAATAAGAGTCAACTTCTTGGAAGGGCTTGGGCTGTTTATGCCGGCGGCATCGACCAGAACGATTTTTTGAATGAAATCCGGATCGCTCGCGGCAAGCTTGATGGTTATCCTGCCGCCGAACGAATGACCGACAAGGCTGATTTTCTTCAGACCGATTTTTTTCACGAATCCTGAGACGATCCTCGCGTAGTCGTCCAGGTTATATTCCGTTTTGGGAACCTGGGACTGGCCGAAACCGGGCAGATCCAGCATGCAGACGGCGTACTTCTTGGCCGTCAGGCGGTCCACCAGCCCGGCAAATGACGTACCGTCGACCCCCCATCCGTGAAGAAAAAGAATGGTTTTTTTGGCACCCTTGGGGTAAAAGAAGTAATACCTCAGAAGCAGATTGTCGACGATAATGTTTTTGTTATGTATGGCCATTATGGACTTAAAGCGACAAAAGAAATTGCTTGAACTCATCCATTGTTGCGAAATCGACCTTTTTTCCGTTCAGGAAAAACGTCGGCGTGGCATTGACACCGATTTTTTCGCCTTCGCTCAGATCAACCTGGACTCGATCCTTGACTGCCTGCGACTCGAAATCTTGCTTGAATTTTGCAGTGTCGAGTTTGAGTTTGGAAGCTAATCCGATGTAGTATTCTTTGGGATTTTGCAGGCCGCTCCATTCCGCCTGTTTTTCGTAAAGGGCCGACTCCATTTCCCAGAATTTGCCCTGGAGTTTGGCAGATTCAGCCGCATAGGCTGCCGCGAAGGCATTGGGATGCGTCTGGTACAGGGGGTAATGCCTGAAGACAAAGGCGGCATTCGGGGTGGCGGTTTTCTCCAAATCCTTGAAAAATTCGTAAAATCCCCGGCAGGCCGGGCACTGGAGGTCGCTGTATTCTATGAATATATTCTTGCTGTCGGTTTTCCACTTGACGTTGTCGTCTTTCCTGATTGAGTTTATCTCAGGAAAAACCGTCGGCGTTTGCGTGTTGGTTAATTTGTAAACTGCGAAAAGGAGGATAAAAGTACCCAAAATAGAGGCAACGGCGATAATAATGTTTTTGGTATTCATGAAGCTATTTTATCATATAATAAAGGGCATGAGGAAATACATACTGGTTATCTGCCTTGCATTTCTTCTTTCGAGGTTAGTGTTTTTGGACCAGTTTTTTTTGTCGCGGGACGAAAGGGATCTGTCTTTGACCGGTTACTCGATAGCCAAAACGGGTAAGGATCTTTTCGGAAATAATATGCCAGTTAGTTTTGAGAGGATTTCGCCCAACGCGCCGTTTGCCGCCGTTTATTACGATGCGCTCTGGTGGCTGACGCCATTAGCCAAAAACGTATTTAACGCCAGACTCGCGTTTGTTCTTCCGGCAAGCCTGTTGCCTTTTCTTGTTTATGAACTTATTTACATCCTATCCAAGCAAAGAAGATACGCCCTGGCAACGTCGATCATATTTTCCTTCAGCCCCTGGGTATTCCACATTTCCCGGATGGCATTGGAAGTAAATCTGGCGTTGCCCCTTCTACTTGCCGGCGTGATTCTCCAGCTTAAGGGAAGGCGTTGGCTTTCGATCATTTTTTACGGATTGGCATTTTTCACCTACCAAGGCATGAGACCGCTCATCGGCGTTTTGCCGATTTTCCTTGAAGCGCGGAATTTTTTTGCCGCGAAAATAGAGCTGAAAAAAACGCTGAACTCCATCTTTCTTTTCTTGGGTTTTTTTGTTCTGGCACTTGTTGCAAGCGTACTTATGGAGAGGGGTATCCGCGCGCGTTCAATTAACGAGATAGTTTTTTTCAATTGGCCGAAGCTATCGAAGGAAGTGCAATTTTTAAGATCCGTTTCCTATGGACCGGAATTGATAAAGCCGGTGTTTGACAACAAGATTGCGAAAGCCGCCGATTACACGACGGTCAATCTGCTTAAGGGGCTTGATATTTCATACCTTTTCAAGACGGGAGATTACGACGAAAAATACGCCAACGGGATAGCCGGCCAGTTTTTTTTGGCGACGCTGCCGTTTATGTTTTTGGGCCTGATATTTTTCAAAAAAAAGCCGATTTCCCACTATTTTGCCGCTGGTCTGATGCTGGTCGGACTCGTGCCGGCAGTCATCAACACCTATTCATTGACATTTTCAGTAAGAGCCATCGTTTCCGCGATCGGATTTAGTTTTATTATAGCGGTCGGATTGATTGACGGTTTTACGGTATTGGCAAAAAACAGGCATACGGCAGTCCGGCTTTTGATTTATGCGGGGTTCATCTTCTTTGCGGTTTTTGAGGTTTCCGGTTTTTATTATCATTACTTTTTTAGCCGCTTCGGTCTTTATTCCGAGGTCTTCAGCGAGGCCGACCGGAAAGTGGCCGGACATCTTGAAAATGGCCGAAAGTATAAAATCGTCTCCCCGCTCCCCTATCAAACCCTGATGGACTACGTATTTTTGACCGAAGTTTCGGCAATGGACATGCCGGGCCTCGCCCGGACAATAAAGGGAAGGTACGATGACTTTTCCTTCAAGGGAAATGCTTTTGTTAGTTGCGAAAAAATGGCCAATTCAAGGCCTGAAGATTTGAGGATGACGATCATGAACGAACTATGCATTTCGGGTGAGAAAAAACCCTTGTTGGAAAAACTGAAAATAAAAACCATACCCTATTCCTCATACGTCCCATACAAGTATGAAACAAAACCCGCCTATTATATTTTTGAAAACTAACCATAGCACCAATGCAGAAAAAGATAACCGATAACATAAAAAACAATTTGGCTCTCTACAAGCTGGCTCTTTTTATGGGAGTTACCGGATACGGTGGCATGGCCATAATCCAGCAGATAAAAAGAGAATACGTCCATCGTCATAAAATCGTTGATGAAAAAAAGTTCCTTCATGCCTTGGCTTTTGCCCAAATCCTTCCCGGCTCGACGATAATAAGCCTCGTGTCATATTTCAGTTATCTCAAAGCCGGATTAATCGGGGCGACGATAAGCACCGCATTGTATGTCCTGCCGACTTTTGTTGCCACAACCGCCCTGTCGGCGATATATTTCAATTTTGGAAACGTACCGTTTATACATGAGATGATAAAAAACCTGAACGTCCTTCTCGTGGTACTGCTCATTTTCACGTTCATCGGCATCGGCCGGACGATTTATTTCAGGGATGCAAAACCGGATGTCCGGGCAATGCTGATAACAATCATCATAGGAGTAATCTACTATTTTTCGGGTTTGCCGATGTTGGCGATCGTTGCGCTGTCGGGAATCCTCGGGGTACTCTTCTACTATCTAACCGGTTTCTTTCGAGGACAATTGACGATGAACGAAGTGAAAAGAGGAAAATTGTTTCTTAGGAAGAAAGCCTGGGCAATACTTCTCCTGTCGATCCTTTTTTTCTCGGCGGCCGTGTTTTATTTTTCCGAACCCCTTTGGATGCTTTTTTCGACTTTCTTCAAAATCGGCAGTCTGGCGTTCGGGGGCGGGGTTGCCGCCATTCCCCTTATGGAGAACGGCCTCGTCAGGGATACCGGGTGGTTTACCGCAGCCCAATTCTGGGACGGGATGGCCATCAGCCAGATCACTCCCGGCCCCATACTCATCTCTTCGGCGTTTTTCGGGTACAGGATCGGTGGAATTCCGGGAGCCATCATATCTACGATCGCGATATGTATTCCGTCGTTTTTGCTTGTGATCCTTTTCGGAAAAATCTACGAAAGGATCAAGCACTTGGGAATAATCCGCGGAATTTTCAGGGGATTTTTGTCGGGATTCTTGGGGGTCCTCCTGGTTCTCGTGATACAGAAATTTCCCGGTGTCATTGTTTCGTGGGGCGCCGGCATTCTTTTTGCGGTTGATGCCGCGGTTGTCTTTTTTGCTAAAAAGTGGCTGATCCCGGCCCTGGCCGTAACATTGATTTACTCCTTGGCTAATATTTGATTTAATTGGATTATGAAAAAAATATTCTTGATACTGCTGGTTGTTGCGGTTGCCCTTATTGCATTTGTTTACTTTTCATTTTCGTCCAAAGGAATTCCGGCACCAAAAAAAACCGCTCCCCAATATGCCATTGGCGACCTAAACCGCGACGGGTCCGTTTCGGCCATCGATACGGAATTGTTGAGGCAAAACCTTAATTGCTCCCAAACGGATCCCTGTTGGCAAAAGGTGGTTGGCAAAACCGTCGACGGCGACAATCCCATTTATGCCTCGGATTTGGACTTGAACAGGGATGGAACCCTGAACGGTGAGGATATGACTTTCGTGAAGTGAAATCTTTTCTTATTGACAGTGAACACTTGTTTACTACAATTGTAATATGGATAAAAAAATTCTTGAGCATTTCAAAAAAAATGACCCTCTCCTCTACCCTTATGCCTTGAAGATAAAGTCCATCGACCATTACAAAAACGGGGGCGCCAAGAATTATTTCCTCAGATTGTGCCGGGAGATTGTTTCCCAGCAGCTTTCGATGAAAGCCGGTGAAACGATTTTCAACCGCTTCAAAAGCCTTTTCAAAAAAGGGCTGACCCCGGACGCAATTTTAAGTACAAGTCATGAAAAGCTACTGTCCGTTGGCATGTCCAACTCCAAAGCGCGGTACGTCCGTAACCTGGCCGAAGCCGTCAAGAAAGGAGATCTCGATTTGAAAAAAATAGACCGCTTGACGGATGAGGAGATAAAAACCCAGCTCGTAAGGGTTAAGGGCATAGGTCCGTGGACCGCAGAAATGTTTTTGATGTTTACGCTTTTGAGGCCGGATGTCTTTTCGCACGGCGACTTGGGCCTGAGGAAGGCGATAAAGAAAATTTACGGATTCAAAAATGAACCGAGTGTAAGGACGATCGAACGGATCATCAATAAATGGACTCCGTACAAAACCTACGCATCTTTGGTTTTGTGGCATTCCCTCGACGAAGATTGATATAATTGGATATCTTGCCGCAGTGGTGAAATTGGCATACACGCAGGTTTTAGGAACCTGTGCCCTAATAAGGCGTGGGGGTTCAAGTCCCTCCTGCGGCACTTTTTTATATCTTGAGTTTGTTTACCCAGTCGCTGAGAAGCTGATTATTGGCGTCCATATTGAAAAGGTATCCGTCGATCTTAAGGGGCTCTCCTATCATTGTTCCCCCGGCTTTCTTTACGAAATCGGCAATGATGTCGACCGCCCCGCAGAAGTGTCCGTAGGACGAATCGCCCAAACCGAAAACGGCGCAGGGTTTGCCGTCAAATTTTTTGCCGGCCGAATTGCTCATGAAAGTGACATAGTCCATGTGCGGCTGCCCTTCCAAACCCTCGTTATCCCAGGTCGGCGAAGCAAAAATCCTCAAATCATAAGATAGTGTATCCTCGAAACTCAGCTCCGAAATCATCTTGACGGTCACCTGGTGGCCAAGGCCGGTCAGGGTTTGGTTAACAAATTCCGCCGCCGCCTGGGTCCCGCCGGAATAAGTCGCGTAAGCCAGCAGTATGTTCATAGGTTTTACTTTGATTTACTTTTAACTTTTCTTTTAGCGACAACTTTGTTTTTGTTGGTAAAAATTACCGCCGTCATGAAAACGACAAACACCAGGAAAAAGATGTTCGGCACCGGCAAATGGAAATACTTGATCGCCTGTTCCAGAAGTATCGGCCAGGTGACGGCGTGCATGCCCATTCTGTAGAGAGACTGGTATCCGTAGCCTTTCCGGAAAATCATCGAGACCGCCCAAACGACTGCGGTCATGAAAAGAAGCGCAAAAAGGATCGCCATTGTCCAACCGAAGGAACCCAAGATCAAAAACATCAGTAGTCCGGCGGCGACGAACCAATCGACGAAAACGACCGCCTTGGACGCAAACGGCTTGATTTTGCCTACGATGTCGTCATAAATCTTTCTATCGACCGTGATGTCGTTTTTGAGGTCGCGGAAATAGAAAACCGAGGTCTCCTGAATCTGATCGTTCTTTGATTTGGACGGATAAACCACCGCGTTTCTGGTCGCCAGAACATATGTATTATAGTAGGGATAATTCTCGATCGTCCCGGTCGTATCGATGATCAGCAGGTGGCGGTTGGAGCCGGTTTTGTAATTTTGGTCAAGGTCAAAGATGTACGGTTCCTTGACGTTAGTTGACAACTGTCCGTCCTGGACTTTGATCTTTAGATTGGGCGGATAGAGATTCTGGGCATACGAAACCGCCCGGTTCACCGCCGGGGTGATCGTCGGCCTGGCGTAAATGTAGGCGCCCGCGAAAGTAATTGCTTTAATGACGACAAGGATTAATAGCAGAAACCACAGGTACTTCAAGGAAAATCCGAATGAGGCATCGGCAACATCTTTGTAATAATTGAGGTCGAACATAGACCTTTTCAAAGAATAAAAAAACGTTTTTAAGGTGTTCATAATATATGCTCAATCTTATACAAAATGATTGATTACGTCAACATTATCTGATAAAATGTGAAGCTCCAATGAAAAAAATCTCCAAAGTTGTAAGAAAAATCGGCAGCCTGATTGAGAAACGCCCGCTCGTTTCGTTTTTCGGTTTGCTCGGGGTGCTTCTTGCCCTCATCGTCATCGGTAATTTTTTGAGGCAACCGAAGCCGGAAACCGCCGCCAAAAGCCAGCTTGCCAAACTGGTTGAAATCTACAGTATCGGCGCCAATCCACGCGTCCAGGTTACCGGAAAAGTCGACAAATCCGGGGTTGTCACCCTGATCGCCCAAACCGCCGGCGTTGTCCAGTCGATAAACAAGACCGAGGGCAACCAGGTATACAGGGGCGAATGGCTGTTTTCGCTATCGACCAACTACCAGGGCGGGAACATCCCGTCGCTTTCACGCCAGATCGCCGAAAAAAACCTCAACTTCGTCGAGGACAACTATGATACCCAAAAGCAGATGATCGACAAAAGGCGCGACATTGCCAACTCCTCAAACGCCCAGGCTTCGGAACTGCGCGACATATCGGCTAAGTCTATAGACGAAACTAAAAGCCTTATCACCTTCAACGAACAATTTTTGACCTCGATAGACGAACAGCTCGCCGTTGTTGCCGCGTCCCACGTTCCAGGCACGTACAACTCAACCCTTAACGGACTCAATCAAACTAGGTCGAGTATATTGTCGGGGCTCAATTCCCTGAGGTCGGCTTTGAGAAACACCGAATACCAGACCTCGGGTGATCAGGAACCCGCTCACCTGGCCGACGTCAGCCGGGACTTGACGCTTCAGCAGCTTGACATTGAAGAAAAAAGCCTCAAACTCAACCGCGAAATAAGCAGGTTAAATTACCGGATTGCCCAGGTCAGCGAATCCCTGATGTATCCAGCCTCCCCTGTTGCCGGAGTTGTCGAAAGGGTTTTTGTCCATGTCGGCGACGCCGTCAGCCCCGGTACAAAATTGGCGACTGTTACCGGATCGGAATTGTCGACGACTGTCGTCGCCCTCGTCTCCGCGGACATGGCCCGGAACGTCAATTTTTTGGAAAAAAGCAAAATCATCGCTAACGGCGAATCGGTCGAAGCGGTTCCTCAGTACGTATCGACCGAACCGACAGACGGTCAGCTCCATAGTATTGTCTTCAGGATCCCCGAGGAAAACGCCCAATCCATAAAAAACGGGAATTACGTAACCGTCGAGATCCCGGTTTCCAAACCGATGAGCGTCGCCGCGGTCCCCTTCGTCCCGTTGGACGCAATTTACCAGACGCAAACCGCCTCATACCTATTCGTCGCCTCGCCGGAAAAAAACGGCAAGTACCGGGCGGAAAGCCGGACGATCGAACTGGGCCAGGTGGTCGGATCGTATGTCGAGGTCAAAAAAGGCCTCAAGGAAGAAGACCAGGTTATCATTAACCGGGACGTCGTTGCCGGTGATCCGGTCTTTATCCAATAATGAAAAATATCCATGAAAAAAAATCTTATCTTGAAAGGATAAAGTTTGACCCGAAGCTTCTTCTTGGGTGGGTCGCCGCATACGTTACCAACATCCGCGTCGTCATCCTCCTGACTTTGGCGGTCGCCATCATGGGGGTCTTCAGTTTTCTCAACCTTCCGCAACGGTTGAACCCGGAAATCAAGATCCCGATCGTGACGGTCATCACCGCCCTCCCAGGGGCCGGCCCCGAGGATGTAGAGAAACTGGTGACGATCCCCCTCGAAAACGAGCTCCGCGGGCTCTCCGGATTGGACACGATATCATCGACCAGTCAGGAAAATGTGTCGGTCATTTCGATGCAGTTCTACAATTCCGTTCAAGGCGAAAAGGCCAAGAACGACAGCCAGGATGCGGTTGACTCCGTCAACGACCTGCCGGAAGACGCGCAAACCCCAAAGGTGGAACTTCTTGATTTCGAAAACGAGCCGATCTGGGAATTCTCGATCACAACCCATAACGACCCAGTCTCCCTTTTCTCGTTCAGCAGGCGACTCAGGGACGCTATAAAGGAAGTCTCCGACGTAAAGGACGTGACCGTCCAGGGGCTGGAGGAACAGATTATTGCCATTGATGTCTCCCCCGAAAAGCTCGCCCAATACAACCTGAACCCGTTGACTCTATCATCCGCCATCAAGGCCGAAGTAGGTGCCTATCCGGCAGGCACAGTCGAAACGTCAAAAAACTCGTTCAGCATGACGATCGATCCGTCGGTCACGACGGTTGACGGTATCAGGAACTTGAGAATTAGCGTTGACAAGAATACCGTCAGGCTCGGGGATGTGGCCACGGTTTACGAGCGGTCCAACACCAACCAGCAAGCCTCCTTTATCGCAACAACCGATCAGGAAGCGCGGACGGCAGTCACATTTTTGGTCTATAAACGGAGCAATTCGGACATCATCAAAACCGCCGAAGCCGTGAAAAAAGTTGTTGACGAGCAGATCAAGGTTGCCGGCGGCAACTTCACCCTGACGAGCGTTATAAACACGGGAGACATGATAAAGGAACAATTTGTCGACCTCTTGGGAGAATTCCGGTCGACCATTCTTTTGGTCTTTGCCTGCCTGTTCATTTTTCTCGGGATAAGGCAAGCTCTGATAGCCTCCTTCACCGTTCCCCTGACTTTCCTGTCGTCTTTTATTTTCATGAGCGCAACCGGGATGACCATCAATTTCCTTTCGCTTTTTGCATTTCTGTTGGCGCTTGGCCTTTTGATCGATGACACCATCGTCGTCGTTTCGGCGATGACGACGTATTTTAAAACCAAAAAATTCACCCCCACCCAGACGGGGCTTTTGGTCTGGAGGGATACGATTGTTCCCATCTGGTCGACGACCATCACGACGATTTGGTCGTTCGTTCCGCTTTTGCTGTCGACCGGAATAATCGGCGAATTCATAAAGCCCATTCCGGTCGTCGTCACCATTACCATGATTTCATCGACCGCAATCGCCGTCCTCATAACGTTGCCGGTGATGATCGTCCTACTGAAACCGGAGATCCCGAACCGCGTTTCCGTCATGATGAAAACGATTTTCGCGGTCATCCTTCTGGGCGTGTTCATAGCCGTCTTCAAAACCAACCCCCTCTTCCTTTATATTTTCCTCGCCTACATCGCCTTCCTTTTTGTCGCGTATAAAATGAAGGATGTCCTCACCAAAACCGCCGTCAAAAAATTGCGCCGGTATCCGTTTGCCGCAAAAATTTCGGACGCATTGGCCAAATATTCAAACCACGGCATCATCGATATCACCGGGTTTGCCGCCGCCTACGAAAGATTCATCACACGGATTCTCCATAGCCCGCGCGCAAGAAAGGTTGTCCTCATCGTAATCATTTCGTATGCCGTATTTTCGTTCCTATTGGTTCCCTTCGGGCTGGTCAAAAACGAATTCTTCCCTAAGGCCGACCAGGATGTCGTCTATATGACCTTGGAGTTGCCGACCGGGACAACCATCGACATCAACAAAAAGGAAACAAAAGAATTGGTAAACAAATTCCGGAAAACCAAAGGCGTTGAGTTTGTTGTTGCCGACGTCGGGACGGGTATAAGCGGATCTTTCGGAGGCAGAAGCAATAAAACCAATAGCTCTCTCTTTACTTTCCATCTGCCCGAAGAAAGCAAAAGGAAAATCGGTTCGATCGCAATCGCCGACCAATTAAGGCAGGATGCCAAAGCGTATGCTAAGGGTAAGTTGTCGGTCGCCGAGGAATCGAGCGGCCCCCCGGCCGGATCCGACTTGCAACTCAAGCTTTCGGGGGACGACTTAAGCCTCTTAAATACTTACGCCGACAAGGTTTCCGCCTACTTGGTAAAGCAACCGGGAGTCGTCAACGTCGAGAAATCCATCAAGCCGGGAACCAGTTCTCTGGTGTTTGTCCCCGACACGGACTTATTGAACAAATACGGATTGAGTTCCCAAACGGTCGGTTTCTGGATGAGGACGGCCGTTTCCGGATTCACTCTTGACCAGGTCAATTTCGAGGCCGGTTCCAAGGACAAGAAAGACGTCATATTTTCGTTCGGCCAGACATCACAATCCCCGGAAACGATCGGGCGCCTGATGATTCCGACGCAAAACAGCGGATCGATTTCCCTCTCGGCTCTTGGGCATTTTGAAATAAAGGCCAACCCGACCAAGATCACCCGCGAAAAGGGAAAAAGGACGATCTCGGTTTCGGCCGGCGTTTCCCAGGGTTATTCAGTCACCGACAAAAACGCCGAGCTTCTGAAATTCGCCGATTCGATAGATTTCGCCGACGGTTACGGGTACTCGACCGGAGGCGTCAACGAACAGAACGAAAAATCGGTCCAGTCCATTTTGCAGGCGATGATCTACGCCTTCCTTCTCATCTTGGTGACCATGGTCATCCAGTTCCAGTCCTACCGACAGGCAATCATCGTACTTCTAGTTATCCCGTTGGCGGTCTCGAGCGTTTTCTTTGTCTTTGCCCTGACGGGTACTCCCCTATCTTTCCCGGCCCTGATCGGTGTTCTGTCGCTGTTCGGGATTGTCGTCACCAACTCGATGTTCATTGTCGATAAGATAAACCTGAATATCAAGGAAGGGATGCCGTTTGTCAAAGCGATTGCTGACGCCGGCGCTTCGCGCATGGAGCCGATCATCTTGACCAAACTCTGCACCGTTTTGGGACTCTTGCCAATTACCCTGGCCGATCCCTTGTGGCGGGGACTTGGAGGGGCAATCATTTCCGGAATTCTTCTTGCATCGTCAATCATGCTTCTATTTATCCCGGTTGTCTACTACGCCTGGATGAAGCCGGAGATGGACTAAACCTTCTTCAACGATGCGAGTCTGTATATGTGGTTGCAGGCGTCGACAAACTGGGTGTTTTCGGCCATGGCCTTGGCCTTTTGCCTGTTTTCCGCGTAAATGGTATGAGGCACAACCCACTTTACTTTCCTCTCGAGATACATGCGGCGGAAGGTATCCTCGTGTTTGAATCGGAACGTAAAGGGCCTGATCTTTATCTGTTCGGGATTCGGCATTTGTCCCTCGACCATACCTACCTGAATTATATACTCGTATAACAAAAATACCAGTTACATCACATATTGACATGATATAAGCCACCCCAGTCACGAAGTGCCTGTGGTATCATATAAGGTGTATTGAGGGGCTTTTTGTCTACCTCCGCTTCGCTCCGGGCTAGTCTTTGCCTGGACAAGTCCAGGCTCGACAAGAAGACAATAATTTGATCAATAAAACAAGGAGAAGTCGCATAGTGGACGAGTGCGTACGCCTGGAAAGCGTATAATTCCGAAAGGAATTCGAGGGTTCGAATCCCTCCTTCTCCGCCAATATGAATGAGGATATTTTTAATCGCTTCGAATTGACGAAAAAAACACTTATACCATTAACTACTTTTTGCTTGGTTTTTATTGGGATAGCTACTATTCAAGATTTAGATAAATTGACACACATATCTAATTTACGAAACACATCTTTTTTCATAGGAATAGGGTTTTTATTGATTTTATTTATTATTATAATTCTTGAATTAATATTTGTGATCGCAGGAAGCTTCAAATATGTTGGAAGAATAATTGGATACCTATTGACAATGATTGATCGAATTTTAGAACTATTTTCTAAAATTTGGGTATTTTTGCTTAAACCAATATTATCTCCTGTGATTAAGGCGGTTATCGCAGATGATGTATTAAATAACAAAATTGAGTATTTACAAAATAAATATCTAGGAAGAGAAGATGATGATAGTTATTTCTCGCAGACTTTTAGTACGAAACGAGTAACTATAATTTGTAGACCAACTAAATTATATTCAAGATGGAGACTTGGTCTGAAATTCTCTAAAGACGAAAACTTTCCTGAAACAAGATACGACACTCAACATTATTTATTTCATCTGACAAAAGATGAAAATAACAATTCCTTATTTTTTCATTTTTATCAAAACAAACTAACACATAATTATGTTAAGCTAATTGAAAATTATTCACAGCAAGCTATAAAAATTGAAGTTTCTTCTGATGTAAAAGGGATAATTATCAATGTTTATGAGTCTACTAATAAACTTCTTAAATCAGTAAGGACCATAGAATTCAAAAATATTCAAATTTCAGCTTGGGCAGATGGTCGTTCACCATTTGAATTAGAAGTTAAGGTGCAAAATAAATTATAGGCATAAATAACTTAGGAAATTTTTTTAGAACAGATAAACAAACTATAAAGCCTGAATGATTTATGACTTCGATGCATTGCAATATATATGTCTACAGGAATATTAATAAAAAATATCGGTAAAGCTATTATCAAAGACAACGCTTTTCATGGATTTGATTCAGCAATCAATGTTGAAAATGCACAGGATTTAGATATCCAATCAAATTACATAATCAGTAAAGAGGCGTTAGTATTATATGGCGATAATTTTAAAGGATTGGTCAAGGAAGTTATAAAAAGTAAAGATCCAGTACTGAAAGAAGCATTGATAAAAATTATCACTTCAAGATCAGCTGATAAAGAAGTTAACAGTTGGATGATTATTCTTAAAAAACTTAGATCAAATTTAGGTGGATTTAGTATAGATATTTTGAAACAAGTGCTTTCAAATGCAATCTATTTGGCGCTCAAAACAAAGCTATTAAAATTTGGAATAAACTTGCAGTAATTTTTAATGAAATATCCAATTTCTTACTTTTTTAATCTTAAATTGATATTTTAAGTTATCCAAAAAACTTGACTTTTTATATAAAAATACTATTATTTTCTTAATTTATTTTATGGATAAGATAATTAATAGAATAAAAGAAAGTATTGTTTTTTTAGGCTTTATTGATAATGGAAGAGAAAAAATAGTCGGAACGGGTTTTTTAATAAAAATAGAAGAAATATTTCACCTTGTAACTGCTAAACATGTTGTTGAAAATAAATATGATGACCTGTGTGTTTTTTTGAACTCAAAACAATTTAACAAAGCCGTCATTAAGCCTTTAAGGTTGATCTATAAAGACAACTTAAATTGGATTAGACACCCAAACCCAAATATTGACATAGCAATATTACCTTTCTTATTAGGATCGGATGATAAAGTAACATTTATTTCTTCAGAACTTATTAGTAAAAGCTTAACGGACACTCACGAATTATCAGATGTTTTTTATTTGTCTTATCAGCCAGGAATAAACAACTTTAAAAAAGATGGAAACGTTAATCCAATAATTAGAAAAGGAATAATTTCGAGAGTAAATAATGATGACACCTTTTTTATCGATGGGACAGCTTTTCCAGGTAATAGCGGCAGTCCAGTTTTCTTATTCCCTACGCCTATTAGAATAGAAGACAATAAAGTAATGATAGGAGGACCGATGAGGATTCAATTATTAGGAGTTATGGGAGCCTATATTTCTTATCAAGATATTGCTATTAGTCAGCAAACCAAGAAACCTAAAATTATTTTTGAAGAAAATACAGGAATATCATTAATTTATTCGACTAAGTCTTTAATCGAAGTTACAGAAACTGATGAATTTAAAAAACAGATAGTTTTGATAAAACATAAACAATCGATACCAAATGGAACGATAAAGCCTGTGAGTACGGATAAATAACTGTGAGGATTGAAAATTTGCGGACTCTCCGCCTCCGAATCCTAGAGAATTCATTATAATCAAGTCATGAATGATGATGTTTTTGTTATCGAAGAATACTCAGAGAAATATAAGAGTCAGATTATAGATGTAATTGGACGAACCCTCTCCGATATTTCCGTGATTAGCAAGAAAGACCTCCCCCTTGATGATGAGGACTTGCAAAAAATACCAAAAATTTATACCAAAAAAGGAAGATTTTGGGTAGCGGTAAAGAACGGACAAGTGATAGGGACAGTCGGGGTAAAAGACATGGGAAACAAAATTGCCAAATTAAAAAGGATGTTTGTTCTGGTCGACCATCACGGGACAGGCGTAGGTCAGAAATTACTGGATCATGCTATTGATTTTGCCAGAAGTCAGGGATACAAAAAAATTATTCTTAACACGCACATGCTAATGAAAAGGGCTCACAAGTTTTATGAAAAAAACAATTTTGTCAAAAAAGACAAAAAGGGCGATAAATTTTACCGTTATGAAATAGAGCTGTAATTATAAAAATACAACCTCTTTCGCTTGACTTTCCTTACATAATTTATATATTTTTATTAATTAAGGGTAAGAGTATTTAAACATGTTTATAAAGCTGTATTCCGTTGCCCTGTTTGTTTTCCTTTCCATCGACATGGTCTGGCTTGGGCTGGTCGCCAGGAACTTCTATTCGAAATACCTGGGGTACCTCATGTCCCCGAAAGTGAATTGGCCGGCGGCAATTTTGTTTTACCTTCTCTTCATCCTCGGTCTCGTCTTGTTTGTAATTGCTCCATCACTGGATAAAAAGTCGCTGGGTAATGCGCTGATATACGGGGCCCTTTTTGGGCTTGTGACATACGCGACATATGACTTGACCAATATGGCAACGATTAAGGATTGGCCACTTATCGTCACCGTCGTTGATCTGGCATGGGGAACTTTTCTGGCAGCGTCCGTTTCGGCGATTAGTTTCGCAATCGCAAATAAGCTTGGAATATGATCGGCTACACGATTCTTGCGCTGACAATCTTTTGCTACATGAATATCTGGTTCCTTGTTTCCCTGAGATCCAAAAGAAATGACGTTGCCGATACGGCCTGGGGATTGGGTTTTGTGCTTTTGGCCTGGTCGTCATTTTTTATATTCCGCGTATATAATCCGGTTGCGGTTTTGATCAATGTCATGGTGACGGTCTGGGGGCTGAGACTGTCCTATCATATACACCAAAGAAACAGGAACAGGAAAGAAGACAAACGATACGCCGAAATGATGAAGGACAATGCTTCGGTCTTGAGATCCTACCTACAGGTATTTATCCTCCAGGGAGTTCTTCTATATCTAATATCCTTGCCCGTAATATTCATCAATTCGAATCGGAACATAAGTTTTGGCGCTACGACAATGACGGGGTTTATCATATGGCTTTTCGGTCTCACGTTCGAGGCGATTGCCGATAAACAATTGGCTGACTTCATTAAAGATCCCGGAAACAAAGGCAGGATCATGCGTGACGGCCTATGGAGGTATTCCCGCCACCCGAACTACTTTGGTGAAGTCGTACTGTGGTGGGGAATATTTGTTATCGCCGCGTCGGTTTCACAGGGACTCTTTACGATGATCGGACCATTGACAATAACGATTCTCATCATTTTTGTGTCAGGCATTCCCCTATTGGAAAAGAGGTATGAAGGTCGAGCAGATTACGCTGAATATGCCAGGAAAACCAGTATTTTCATACCAATGCCTCCCAGCAAAACATGAAAAAAACCGTAATCGTCAATGACAAAATGCAGAAAGGTTACCGATACGAATTGGTCGCGGAGATGGGAAAGAATTTCGACCCTGAATTCAATCCGGAACTGTCACCCAAAGAAGTACTGGCACTAGGAGTTTTCGGTGGCAAGTACATGACCGACTGCCGGGATGAATTTCCGGGCGACTGGTTCACAAAAGCGAAACTGAGTCCTGATAAACACGACCCGAAATTGAATTATTTTGGCGTCGATGCCAGCCAATCGTTGTCGGTATGGCGGGAAAAAGCATGGATTCACCCCGACGATCCGAGGGGATGGTTTCAGTGGTATTGCCGATATTATATGGGAAGGCGCCACGAGGACGACAAAAGACAAATCAAAAGGTGGAAGGCAATCAAAAGGCATGTCGGCCAGATACAGAAAAACTGCAGACCTATGGATATGGATTGCCACAGAAAACAACGCCAGGCGCTTTTGCATTGGGCATACGACAGCAGGAAAGTATAGATTCACTGAAAAACTCCAAACTATCTAATCCTTTTCCGAAGCAGGGACAAAAGATTGGACATTCTTCCATCCCTCTTGAATACCTCGAGGAGCCTGTTTTCTATTGGTATCAGGATGTTTTCGACCGCCACTCTGGAGACGCCTTTTGGAAAATCTCGATATCTATCCGGCAACATCACATTGGTGTTGTTGTAGAAAAATAACGCGTCGGAAAGCGTGGTTGATTGACTGTCCAACCGGTTGGGATACGGGTTGATCCAAAAAACTTCACCATCATTTGGTGGCAAAAATCCATTTCGTTGGTAAACCCAATTGTTTGGCGCATATGCCTTTGGCGACCCCACGCTTTCGTAAAAATTTTTGGTCGTAACAAAGGTATCATCGGTTGCCATTAAAATATCGGCTCCGATCCCCCGAGCAAACGCGAAAGCGGTTTGTATCGCGAGTTCATTCATACTGCAACCCAGTTTCTTTTCAATTTCCCGTAGTTGGTTGTTGCCAGATTCGATTGATTTTAAATCCTCAACCTCATCCTCTCTCAATCTTGGTTTGCCGATTGTCGCTTTTTGATTTTCGATTTTTTTACGCAAATGATGTTCCTGGCCGATGCCCTTATGGATGCTCTCGACAATAACGGCTAACTTCGGTTTTCCTTCAAAATCAATTTCCCGAAAGTTAACCTGCATATCATATCTGTTATAACCCGTGGAGGGAGTGGGAGAAAACAATACATGAAAGGCTCCTTCCCCGAAAATTAGACCGGAGAAAATTGGAACGGTCTTAAACTCAAATGTCATTTTTGTCCCATCTACATCCAACTCCATGGAATCGGCTTGAGCATCGACTAACTTTTGATAGACCTCGTAAGATTTTTCTAGCGACGCACAGGCAATCTTGTCAATAACTTCAGGGTGGTGAATTCTGTTATCCGACACCAATAAGCCCAAGCTGGTCCTGGGAGTCAGGGTAAAAAATTTTCTTGCCTTTGGTGAAATATCCTTCGTCCTGATATGGCCGGTTCTTATGGAAGAAACATATTTGGCAATTTGCCGACTCACATCTGTGGTTTTTTCAGCGGACATGAATTCAATGTATCATACAGAAAAATAGGATACAATGAATACTCTGTTTAGTTTTATGGAGATATGAATATCTTAAACACCCGGTTACACGAAAAAATTGAAACAAAGAAAGCTCTCATATGGGATTTTGATGGGGTTTTTTGCGACCTCGACTGGTATTATGGTGAGGACTTTAACGACTGGTGGAAAAGGTTGGGCGATATTTTTACCGAATTTGAAAAAGACCAAAAATTCAAGTCCTGGGAAAACCAGGCTTTCCCCGACGAACAGATAAATTACCTGATAAAAACATACGGCAAAAAGGCGGAGGAAAAAATCGACGGATTTTTCCTGGAAAAGGAAATGCTTATTCTCCCCCACTCCAAGACCAATGCGGAACTGGTCAAGATGTTTTCCCAGCTGGACGGTGGCCTTGAAAATTATGTCTGGTCCAATAACCAGAGGGCGACCATCGATAAATTTCTGGGCGACAACAAAATCATTGACAAGTTCAGGGGTATCGTCTGCCGGGGCACTGAGGGGTTCATGAGCAAGCCGGACATTACGGCATTCAAGCACATAAGAAAACTGACGGCCACTCCCCTATCAGACTTCATGTTTATAGGCGACTCGGTTCTGACGGACAAAATCGTCGCCGGAAAACTGGGCATGGACTTCTTCTTGTACGGATAAACATACAAGCGTTGCATTCATATGCAATAACGGCAATTTAGTCTTGATATTTATCCTATAGTACAGTATAATCCCAGGATGGGAATTTTTAACGGGCCTGAAGCTTTCAGGTACAAAGTAAGCGCCGCCCTGACGGTTATGGCGATTGCGGTTTTGGCCTGCGGTGGCAGCGTTCCGCCTGCCGTGACCGCTGCGCCTTCGCCTGCAAACCCGGGGATTGGCCTGCCAACGGAAGCGCCTATCGAATCCCCGACTCTTCAGGAAATGCCGACGGCCCTTCCGAGTACCGAGTTGCCCGTCCAGCCGTCAACCGAAGCCGCCCCGTCAGTGACCATACTTTACAACTATCCGCAAGTGTGGATGACGGGAGAGGACAACGCCCAAGTCAATGAAAGGATGAGCGAAACGATAAAGGCTGATATCGCTGCAAGCCCCGACCAATACGCAAGGGCATCGGAAGTACTGCCCCAAGACTATCTCAATGCGGTCGTAAACATCGAATTCGTGACCGATCCGTCAAACCCCATGGGAGGGACAGCCACATTCATAGGCATCAATTACGACACCAATGAATCCATATTTTTGACGGATACCCACGTCATGAACGCCGGATCGGAACAATTCCACATCAAACAACCGCACTCGGGTCTGGATGCCGTCGTTTCTATGTCAAATGTTGTTGTAGCTGCTTCGCCTGAAGGCGACTTCAACGATATTGCCGTAGTCAAGTTGCCATTCATCCCGACCGGGGTAACGGCTTATCCTGTCAGCGGATCAAATATCTGTTCGACCGAGGAACCTGCCGATAACGCATTCGTAACGGCTTTCGCTTTTCCGTACATAAACGGCGGCCCACGTTATACGCAATACCTGATGCAGGGAAACGTCGAAACACTGGCCGATCCATCCGTTGTTTCGGCAAAATGTTGGTTCGGAAACGTGCAGGACGTCTCCCCCGGCATTTACATCCCGACAACCATGCCGGTCAGGGTTGGCGCCAGCGGAGCCCTTGTCCTTGATCAGAATATGCAGGGCATAGGAGTCGTCTCGGCCATGTCTCCCGGGGGAGCCATCGTCAAGCCGCTCAACCCAACAATTCTTCAGAACCTGATTGCGGCAACAGGATATGTCCAGGGACAGTAAGCCCGATGGTCTATAATTAAATCCTGATGCTAAACAAGTTTTTGTTGTTTTTTGGAGGTGTTGTTTTGGGATCCTTCATCATGGTGTTTTTGTTGAGGTTTGTTTCAGGTGGAAATCCCATGGCGAATAGGTTGTTATCTCCGATAGGTCTTCAGAAACAGGAAGTCATAGGGTTTCTCCCCTACTGGCTGATAGGAGCGGAAAAGAAAAACTATGAGGGTTATGTCTCAAGCCTTAGCTACTTCAGTCTGTCGATCGGGCCGGATGGAAAAATCCTGAAATACACCGATGATGCCCAAACGGAAACCGAGCCGGGTTGGCTGGCTCTCAAATCCGGCAAGGCAAAGGGTGCAAAATCCCTGGTGATTTTTGCCGCCGACAAGGAAAGGATCGATATCCTGATGGGCGATCCGGTGACTAACGCCAAAAATCTGGCCGGCGATTTATTGCCCATTATAAGGGAACATGGATTTACGGATATCAACATCGATATCGAGGACGTGGTCGAAGCCAGCGATTCGGCGCGTTCCAGTTTCACCGTTTTTTCAAAGACCTTTCACGATGAAATAAAAAGCAAAAATCAGGATATAATCATCAGCATCGATGTCTCGCCGATCGTCCTTTTCAAACCCTACCTTACCGACCTCACGGCGATCTCCAAGTATTATGACAAGATAATTTTCATGATGTATGATTTCCATTTTCAAAACTCAAGCGCAACCGGCGCCGTTTCGCCCGTCAACGGCGGCGGAATATCGGCGGAGTTCGATACCGAGGTCTCGGTAAAAAAAGCCCTCGAGATCCTTGACGCCGAAAAAATAATCATCGGGGTGCCTTTGTATGGATATGAATGGGAAACCCTGACAAACAAACCAAACGCCGGAGTCATTCCCGGCACCGGAATAACCGCCAGCAACAAGAGGGTCGAGGAGTTTTTGGAAAAGTGCGCCACCTGCAGCGCGACGTTTGACGCAACAAGCAAGGAGTCGCATCTGGTTTATAAAGACGAGGAGACTGACACCTATCATCAGATATTTTTCCCCGACCGCCGGGCGATGGAGGAAAAGGTAAAACTTGTCAAAAAATACAGGCTCGGCGGGATCGCCCTGTGGGCAATGGGTTATGAGGGCAAAACAATTCTTGAACCTTTAAAAGGTTTGTGATCACTTGAGGTTCTGGTTCATTGCCGTTCTCTCGTCACTGTTATATTCGTAGATCTGCCCTTCCCTCAAATCAAAAACCTGACTGACTCCCTCGGCATCGTTGAAACCGATTTTTGCTGTGCCATTGAGAGTGGATATGAGTATTATCGGGTCGTCCTCGGTCATTGATATTTCTATCGTTCCCGATTCCTTGGTGACGAGGGCGGTCCTCATTCTTATTGACAACGAGATCTCCCCCGACATTTCATATTTTATTTTTCCGAACCTTTGGTTGACGACGAAATCCGACGGAAGCGTTTGCGGAAATGCCAGGTCGCTTTCCTCCGACAGGATTATTTTGCCGAAGCGGTCAAATTCCAAGACCGCATTGCTCCCCTTGTCGGTGATGATCCTTTCCCCTTGGGACAGATTGGTCGTTCCGGATAATTCCGCAGGCGTGGTAGCTGTCCGCGATTCCCATAAAAGTTTTCCGGATCGGGAAAGGATTTTGCCCGTCAAAGATTCCGACGGCGGAGTGGCGATCGAGAAGGACGAAGTCGGTTGCGGGCTTGTTTTGTTTGGCGGTTTTTCTGTCAAACGGTATTCAAGGTATAAGGCCGTCAGCCCCAGTCCCAGGGCAATCCCCACGATGGCGATGAGAAAGTTTTTCATCAATGTATGTCTAAAGTTTAGCGTATACTTATCGATAATGAAATTGTCAAAACAAAGGCAGGGCGAATTATACGTATTGGGCGGCTTGCTGCTTTGGAGTCTGTTCCCGATTTTCATCCAGATTTCCTATTCGAACACGACCCCCTTCACGTCACTTTGGGTAAGTTCCATATTTGCGGCGGTATTCTTTGCGTTTCTTTTAACGGCGCGAAAAAAGTGGAAGGAGCTGCTGGAAAAACAGGCAATCGTTTACGCCCTTTATTCGACTTTTTTCACGGGGATCCTTTATTACTTATTGTATTTTTTGAGCCTTCAATATTCATCGGCCGGAAACATAAGTATCCTCGCCTTATCGGAGGCATTCTTCAGTTTTTTGCTTTTCCATGTTTGGCGCAGGGAATATATTCCAAAGGAACATATATATGGTGCCCTCCTGATTTTGACGGGCGCGGTGATCGTTCTGGCCCCCTCGTTGACGACATTCCGGATTGGCGACGCGCTGATTATTCTTGCCGCGGCGATTGTCCCCCTGGGGAACATGTATGCCCAGAAAGCCAGGAAAATTGTCAGCACCGAAGCGCTGATGTTCGTACGCGGCGTGGCCGGAGCCCTGGCGATATTCCTGCTTTCCCTTGTTTTGAAGTCAAATTCACCGCTGCAGAACATAGTCGCCTCGTTGCCGTTTTTAGTCGCCAACGGGTTTTTGATTTTGGGATTGTCGAGCAACTTCTGGATCGAGGGAATTCACCGGATTCCGGTCGCCAAAGCCAATGCCCTAAGCGCCATGGGACCGTTATTGACGTTATTTTTTGCCTGGCTCATTTTTAAGACGCCTCCAACCGCCTGGCAATTGGTTTCATTTGTTCCCATGTTTTTCGGAATCATCCTCATCGGGAAAAAAAGCGATAAGTGATCGACCCCCGACGGCACGGAAACCTTTCCTTACCCGATATTGACCGTAAACAGCGGTTTCATTGTCTTGATGGCTTGACTTTTATTACAAAAGGACTATCATTTTTGGCAATAATTAGTAATTCAAGTCACCTATGGACGACAACGAGAAAGTTTGTTGCCAGGAATTTGATCCCCGGCCTTGGGATAAAAAAGTCATAACTTGGAACGGAAAAAAGTTCATCAAAGCCAGGGTCTTCACTATCTTTTACATGCCCATCAACTTCGGTCAGGTAATTCTCCGGATTCTAAAAAATGCCAGGGAGCAGAAGGTAAGACTTCAGCAGATTTGCCTGTCCGATCATACCTCGAAGTGGAACATGGACATATACGTGGCGGTCGACAAGGAAGTGTCTGGTTACGAAAACACAAAAATGACCGGCCGGTTTTTATCCAAGGTGTATGAGGGAGATTTCAAGGAGACAGGCAACTGGTGCGCCGACTTCGAAAAATTTGCCAAAACAAAAAACGCGCAGATAAAAAAGATGTACATGTTCTATACAACCTGTCCGGCGTGCGCCAAAAAATACGGCAGAAACTATGTCGTCATAATCGGCAAGATCTGATTACTTGCCGGTCAGCATGTCGATCTGGGTCGGGTTGTATCCGACAACGGTCTGATCCCCGATCCAAAGTTGCGGAACCCCCATCTGTCCCGAGCGCTTGACCATCTTGATCGCCCACTCACGATCGCTCGATACGTCAACTTCCCTGAATTTGATATTTTTCTGTTTCATGTAATCCTTGGCCATATGGCAGTAGGGGCAGGTCGGTGTCGTGAAGATGATGACCTCATCACCGGACGCCTTTTTTGCCGCAGGGCCATTTTTTGAAGTTTCAACAAGAGCAAGATAATCCTCCTTTGAGGAAACACCGATTTTTTGGGTGACGATCTTTCCGTCTTTGAAGAATACGACCGTCGGGATGCTCATAACGCCAAACATACCCGCCAATTCCGATTCCTCGTCGACGTTAATTTTCACGAACTGGACGTTTTTATCCCTGTTTTCCTTGCTCATTTCCTCCATCAGGGGAGAAAGCATTTTGCACGGTCCGCACCAATCGGCATAAAAATCTACAACGGTCACACCTTTGAAATCCATAACGGTTTTTTTGAACGAATCCTTTTTTACTTGAATCATTTCAGTTTTTTGTAATTTTTAATTAACTTGCTGATGGTATTTTTCTGTTTTTCCAGGCCGTCGATCCAATCCGCCAGGTATCCCCTGCCCTTTACGGTTATTTCGTAAACGGTCCGATCCGGACCAAGCTTGCTTTTGGCTTTTGATTTTTTTATATATTTGCTTTTTACCATGCGGTTAAGACCGCGGTATAGATTGCCGATGTTCACTTGGCACTCGCAGTTTTCATCCAGGCTTTTTTTGAGTTCATAACCGTAGTTAGGTTTTTTAGTCAAAAGATACAGAACGCATGGTTCGAAAAAATTCTCGACAACGACTTGCGGGCAGTATTTTCTCATAACTATATGTAAGTCTAATATAGTAGAGTAATTTTGTCAAGGGAAATTCTGCTATACTCTCATCTATGATTTACGTTCTGGTGGATATCGATGAAACCATGCTTTCCGTGCCGCCCGGGATAAACGCCGGTACATCCAATGTCATGTTCAAAAAAGTATTCGGGATCGATGCCCATGAGGAAATGATCGACAACGTCGGCAAGACGGAATTGGGAATTATAATGGAGGTCCTAAGGAAATTCGGGATGGAAACGGAAACGGTACCGAGCGAGGCATATGAAATTTGGGGCAAATCAATGGACGCTGAACTTAAAAGGCACCCGGTAAAAATTCTTCCCGGAATGGAGGAATTTTTGAAAACGCTTTCCGGAAACAAAAATGTGAAGTTGACGCTTTTGACAGGCAATTCCCCCGCCCGATCGGAAGCCAAGCTCAGATCGGCGGGTTTTGACAAATACTTCCGCGACCCCGAAACAGGTAAACTTTTCGGGGTTTTTGGTGACGAGACGCCCGTCCGTGGAGAACTGATAAATATTTTGAGCAGCCGGACAAAACCGGGAGACAGTTTTGTCGTTGTCGACGATTCTCTGATTGGCGCAAAAATGTCCAAGGACAACGATCTGACCTTGATTGCCATGGGGACGGGAAAAGCGTCGGCACAAGATCTGCAAAAATATACGCCGCATTATTTTGAAAATCTCGGAAACGGCAAATGGCAAAAAGCGGTCGAAATTGTGGTATCATCTGAATATGAAACATAAATGCGGAACGGGTGAAGCCATTTACGGCCTGGGTTTGATTGGTGCGGCTGTTTATTACGTGCAGCACGCAACCACTTTCTGGGAAGGATTGCTTGGAATCGGCAAGGCCGTTTTTTGGCCGGCCATGGTTCTCCACAAAGTCCTCACCCTTTTGAAGATGTAAGTCCATACAAATCCCGATGAACAACGTTAAAATTGAGAAGAGTTGGCATGCGGCACTGGGTGGCGAATTCAAAAAGGATTACTGGAGGGAGCTGACAGATTTCGTCAGAGAGCAGTACAAAACCAAGTCGGTTTATCCCCCGCCAAAGCATGTCTTCCGGGCTTTTGACCTTTGCCCCTTGGATGATGTCAAGGTTGTTATCGTCGGTCAGGATCCCTACCACGGCCAAGGCCAGGCGAACGGATTGTGTTTTGCTGTAAATGAGGGGATCAGGTTGCCCCCTTCACTGAAAAACATCTTCAAGGAAATCCACGAGGATTTGAGCATCGATCCTTTACCGTCAGGCGACCTTTCCCGCTGGGCAAGCCAAGGAGTGTTCATGCTCAACGCCGTCTTAACAGTCGCCGCCGGATCCCCTGCGTCCCACGCTGGTTTGGGATGGGAAAAATTTACCGACGCCGTAATTTCCATCCTCAATGAAAAAAGAAAGAACATAGTTTACATGCTATGGGGAAAATACGCCCAAAACAAGGGTTCGGTCATCGACCGGGACCGCAATCTGGTGTTGATGTCCGGCCACCCGTCCCCGTATTCGGCCACCCTGTTTTTCGGCAACCACCATTTTTCGAAATGCAATCAATATTTGAAAGCAAATGGCCTGACGCCAATCGACTGGAAATGATATGAAAATAAAACCCGGCAAATACAGACACTACAAAGGCAAGTTATACGAGGTCATGGAGATAGTCCTCCACAGCGAAACGCTTGAGGAGATGGTTTTATACAAGGCGTTATATAATAGTCCCCGGTTCGGGGAGAACAGGTTGTGGGTGCGTCCGGCCAAAATGTTTGCGGAAACCGTGATCGTAAACGGCAAGTCAATCCCCAGGTTCGAGTATGTGGGTTATAATTAAACAACATGAAAGTACTGATAATAGGTGCCAGTAGCTATGTCGGCGCCCGGTTGTACCTCGATCTACAAAGGAAGCATGAGGTAACCGGAACCTATTCTAAAAGCAAAATTTCTGACAAGCTCGTCGATCTTGACATAACCAGCAGGACTGCGGTTTTTGCGCTGGTGTCGCGGATAAAACCTGATGTTATCATTCATGTAGCCAATAACGCCAACGCCCGCTGGTGCGAAGCCAATCCGGAGGCAGCCCAACTCCTCAACGTGACTTCCACCCAACACATTGTGGAAGCCGCCAACGCCGTGAAAGCTAAATTGATTTACATCTCCTCATTTGCGGTTTTAAACCAGGGAAACGTTTACGGCAGGACAAAATTGGCTTCGGAGGAAATCAGCAAAAAATCGTCGGCGGGCTGGATAATCCTTAGACCCTCGTACATCGTGGGGTTCAGTCCGAATACGGCAAACGACCGGCCATTCAACCGATTACTCAGGAATCTGGACGATAAGGTAAAGGCGGAATACGACACTTCGTGGAAATTCCAGACGACCTGGGTCGGACACCTTTCCGAAGTGATCGGTCGGTGTCTCGAAAAGAACGTCGTTAATGAAATCATTCCGGTTGCCACATTGGAGCTGAGGTCCCGGTACGACGTGGCCTTTGACATCCTGTCGCCTTTCGGGGTTGAGGTTTTTCCCGTTGATAAGGAAGACAATCTTCCGGTAACCAAGGACGACCTGAAAAAATTGAGCGAACTTGACCTCCCGAAATATTCCTACGACGAAATCATTGCCAAGATCGTCAATGAAATCCGCAACAGGAACGCCTTCAAAATATAGTTGATATAATTACCGGTATGGCAGATCGCATAAGGGTACTTATACTGACGGCCACCAACCTGAAGACAAGCACAGGCTCAATGAACACGGTCCAAAATCTTCTCGATAATCTTGATGCGGAAAAATACACGATCTCAATTGGTCTTCTTGATGACCTGATACCCAAAAGGCTCATGATTTCCAAAAAAGAACTTTCCAAGGATCCGACGTATGTGCCACCCGAGAAGATTGTCGGTCATCAGAAAGTTTCAAAAGTTTATAAAATTGGCGACCTCACCATTTCCGAAATGAAAGGGTTATTTGATGTTGCAATAGTTGCCATTTATAACGAATTCGGGGAAGACGGAAAAACCTTAGGACTACTCGAACTGGCGGATATCCCCTACTTAAGTCCCGGCCTCAAAAGCTCGGCCGTTTCTTTCGACAAATCGTTTACTAAAGCTTTACTTCAAAATAGCGGTATTCCGACTTCAAAGAGCGTGGAAATAAACAAGAGCTTCTCCATGGACAAAATATCGAGAATGGCGAAGACAGTGTCATACCCTTTGATGGTCAAACCGACATCAAATGGGGCCAGTCGCGGAACAACCCTAGTCAAGAATTACGCCGATCTTGTCACGGCTGTTGAGGCGGCCTTTGAGTTCTCCGATGAAATTTTGCTGGAAAAGTTTATTGAAGGCCAGGAATTCACCGTCGGCGTCATCGGGCATTACACCAAGCCCAAAGCCCTGCCGCCGGTTCTCATCAAACCCAAAAACACTTTTTTCGATTATCAGTCCAAGTACGTCAAAGGCCACGCTGAGGAAATTTGCCCGGCGCCGATAACCGGACAAACGGAGTCGAGGCTCAAAGAAATGGCTATCAAAACCTATCAGGCCGTAAAGGCAGACAATCACGCAAGGATAGATATGATATTAAAGGGCGGTAAAATATACGTGCTTGAAATAAACAGTTTTCCTGGCCTGATTGCCGCTTCGTTGTTTCCCAAGGAATTAAAGGCGGCCGGGATTCCGTTGAGTGATTTTTTGGATACTTCGATCAGGAACAAACTCTTGTCCAAAAAATCATAAAGCACGATTGGTATAATTTCCTGATGATCAAAAAGATCGTGATTGCAATTCTGCTATCCCTTGGCATCACATTAGTGGTTGCAAATCAGTTTTTCTTCAGGGAAGCCCCCAAATTAAACACCCTCAAGATCAAAAGGATGGCGGCCGATCTGAAGGACGAGGCGGTGATTTTAAAAAATACCCTCACATACAAGCTTTCCACGAAAAAAATCGATTATGCCCAGGTGTTCGAAAACACCGACATGACCTTCGAGTTTGAGGACAACCGGATAACGCCCGCACCCGTAGAATCGCCCACCCCTTCCCCGACCAGCATTCCGACGCCGACGCCCTTGCCGCCGATACCAACGGAAACTCCCCATGTTGTGACTCCGGAAGCGGAAGCACCCGCCCCGACGAGGATTCCGACCCGAAAGCCGACGAAGGCTCCAACGAGAGTTCCAACCAAGGTTCCGACGCCGGAGCCGACGGAGTCCCCGGCCGACGACCCGATTTTTATCGAGAACCCCTTGGATCAGCCGTATTACAATCCCCGCTTGGCCTATAAGTGCTATAACCCGGAAAGGTTTATCGAGGTTTACGGAGGTGGAGGAACCGGTGGCGCTTGTTACGCCAACGCCAAGGCATACGTCGACGACAATCTTACTTCCGTGTCAATATTGGGTAAATCCATTACAGTCCACAAGAAAGCTTATCCGTATTTCAAGGCAGTTTCCGACAGGCTCAAAAACTTCAAGGGATACAAAATTAACACAATCGGAGCCTATGTGTTCCGGTGCAACGTCAACGCCTCAACGGTCGACCGGTTCGATCTTTGTTCCGAGGGGTGCGTCCTTAGCACCCATGCCTTTGGGATTGCAGTCGACATCAACTGGGACGAGAACTGCAACGGCTGTTCCAGCTTCGATATGCCCCGCGAGATAATAGATGCCTTTGAATCTTACGGTTTCCGGTGGGGCGGCAGGTATAAATCCATCTTCGGTTCGACCATTGATCCGATGCATTTCGAACTAATGGTTGACCTTTGCCGGGATGTCGTTTAATATTATTCCATGACCGTTAATGAGGCTGTCTTGCGTTTCCTTGAGTATTGCGAACTCGACCGCAACCTCTCGTTGCGTACTGTACGCATGTACGGGTACTACCTTAACTTCTTCAAGTCCTGGCTTGCCGCGTCTCAGAAAGACAAGGATTTCCCGGTCGAAAAAATTGACGACAACATCATCAGGAGTTTCAGATTGTTCATCAGTCACGAATATAAGAATCCGTTTAAGGGTGTCCTGAAGCGCCAAACTCAAAACTACTTCCTGGTAGCACTCCGAAGCTTCTTCCGCTACCTCATAAAACAGAAGATGGCGGTGCTATCTCCCGAGATGATAGAATTGGGTAAAAGTCGTGATCGGAACATCAAGTTCTTATCGCCAGAAGAGCTTGAACGGCTCTTTAAGATCATAGACGTTTCCGACAAAATCGGCATCCGGGACCGCGCGATTTTGGAGGTCCTCTTCTCGACCGGTTTGCGCGTGTCGGAGTTGGTATCCCTGAACCGCGAACAAATAAACCTGGAAAGCGGCGAATTCGGCGTTATCGGAAAAGGCGGCAAGGCAAGAGTTGTTTTTTTATCAAAACGCGCCAAGGAATGGCTCCAAAAATACATGGGAACCAGAAATGACGCCTATCAGCCTCTGTTTATACGCTACTCAGGTCCCAAGGCGGGGTCAGAGCTTACCCCCGAAAAGCTCAGGTTATCGGTCAGATCGATAGAAAGGATGCTTGACAAGCACCGGAAAAAGGCAGGAATCCTTTTCAGGATAGGGCCACACGCTATTCGCCACAGTTACGCCACGGATTTGCTGTCACACGGTGCCGACCTTCGATCAGTCCAGGAAATGCTCGGCCACAAGAACATTTCGACCACCCAGATCTATACCCACGTGACAAACGTCCGCCTCAAGGAAATCCATGAAAAATTCCATTCAGGAAACAGGTAGGATTATTCGTGTACAATAAGGAACTTGTGAAAAAATACTGGCCGGAAATAGTTTTGGGCTTGGCAATCGTCATTTTTATCGCCGTATTCTCCTACCTCAGCGTCAGGAGATATCTTACCCTCAATTCGTATTACTACGATCTTGGAATAATGAATCAGGTCGTCGACAATACCTCGCGCGGCCGAATCCTGGAGATGACCAATCAGCAATTGGCAAAAAACGTCAACAGGCTCGCCATTCATTTTGATCCGATATTGGCCTTTTTTGCGCCGTTTTACTTGATATGGAGGGATCCGTCGGTGCTCCTAATAGATCAGGCAGCCATTGTCGGGTTGGGCGCGCTGGCGGTTTACCTTTTGGCCGTCAAGGTCATCAAAAGGAAGCCGGTAAGTCTTCTGTTTGCTGTCTCATACCTCATGTATTTCCAGGTGCAAAGGGCGGTGCTATTTGATTTCCACGCCGTCACCCTGGCGACGCCTTTTTTCCTTTTTGCTTTTTATTTTGTTTTTGCAAAAAAATACCTCCCCTATTTCATTTTTCTCTTCCTGACTCTTCTGACCAAGGAACACGTGGGGCTGGTTGTCATAATGCTGGGCCTGTATCTGGTTTTTATCAGGAAGGAAATCAAGGTCGGCCTGACAACCGTCGGGCTCGGGGCGGTGTTTTTTGTCGGGACGGTGTTCTTTGCCATCCCGTATGCCCGCCAGCAGGAACATTTTGCCCTCAAATACTTCGAGGAATTCGGCGACAGTCCGGCGCAAATAATCTTTAACGTATTTGCCCACCCGGCCGTTACCCTGAGGAAAATCCTCAACAAGGAATCCCTGGACTATATTTTCCGGCTGGTTTCCCCGGCGTTTTTTGCCTTGGTGTCGCCTTTTGCCATCCTCATCGCCCTGCCCGAATGGGCGATCAACATCTTGAGCATCAACGGCAATATGCGGAGTTATTATTTCCATTACAGTTCACTCATTGTCCCGGCGATGTTTCTAGGCCTTGTTTTAGGCTACAAAAGATTCGACGTCAGCGTCAGGAATAAAGCAATCAAACGAGCGGCTATTCTGGTCTTCATCGCCATGAACGTCTGGTCGTTTTACCTTTACAATCCCGTTCCGGGTTTCCTCGTCAAGCAGCCGGTCAAGTACAACGACGTGGAATCAACTAAGAAAAAGACCATAGAATTCCTTAAAAACAGGCTGAAGGACGATAGGATAAAGCTGTCGACCACTCCCCGGCTGGCGCCCTTTTTCACCAACCGCCGGTATTACCATAATTTCCTTTTCGATACCGCCTACGCCGAAATGGGTCAGACCGACGAGGATGTGATAAAGAGCAAACTGGGAAGCTATAAAGGCTTCGATTATGTTATCATAGACCTTGAGGAAATCGGTGACGTCGATTCCGGAAAATTGCCGGTCAAGTTTTATCAGGACCTGCGCAACAATCCGGATTACGAAATGATTCTTTCGAACGACAAAAACATAGAAGTTTACAAAATGAAAGACGGCAATGAGCCGCTTTTCAAAGACAGTGACATATGAACAACATGATTTCCGTTATTATCCCCTTCTATAACGAGAAGGAAAACCTTCCAATCTTGGTCGACAAGCTATCCCGGGAACTGCAAAGACTCAAGAAAGATTATGAGATTGTCCTCGTCGACGATGGTTCAAGCGACGGCGGCGGAACGGGGCTGGCATCAGGCAAAGTAAGGCTCTTATTGCATCGAAGCCGTTTTGGTAAAGGTCAGGCGCTTAAAACCGGCCTTGACGCATCCGAGGGCGACCTGATTGTTTTCATGGATGCCGACTTGCAGGATGACCCGAAAGACCTGGGGAGGCTCCTAAAAAAAATCGACCAGGGGTATGATCTGGTCAACGGCATAAGGGACAACCGCCACCGTGAAAACGTCCTGCTCGGTTCCTACTCACTATTCGCGGAAAGGTTCCTCAAGTTTTTCCTCAATTCCCCATACACAGACATCAACTGCGGTTTCAAAGCTTTCAGGAAATCCGTCACAAGGGAATTCGTCTTTTACGGCAACAACTTCCGGTTTTTTCCCCTGGGAGTCTTTTACGCCGGTTTCAGGGTGACCGAGATGCCGGTGACCAACAATCGAAGGCTTCATGGGAAAAGTAAGTTCGGTCCCGGGAAGCTTTTGGTTGGAATATTCGATACCCTGACCGCTTATTTCATATACAAATTCTCCGAGAGGCCGCTTCATTTTTTCGGCCCGATAGGCGCGGCTATGTTTTTGGCAGGTTTTCTAGTATCCTTATATCTGACGGCCGACAAACTGATTTACGGTGCCCGCCTTTCCGACAGGCCCTTGTTATGGCTCGGAGTCTTGCTGATTATCGTCGGAATCCAGGTCGGGATGACCGGAATCATTGCCGAACTCGTCGTTTATCTAAATAAAAAGAAAAATTAACATTTATGAACCCTGTTCTTGCCTTAATCCTCGCCAATATTATTTGGGGCGCCGCGTCGCCAATTTTTAAGTACGCCCTCGAGAATATCCCCCCCTTTACGTTGGCTTTCACCAGGTTTTTCTTCGCGGGACTTTTGTTTTTGCCCTGGGCGGTAAAGTCCTGGAAGGAATTGACTCCCAAGGAATGGTTCAAGGTTTTTCTGGTGGGGTTTTTCGGAATAACCATAAATATCTCGTTCTTTTTTTTGGGACTTAAAAAGACAGAAAGCATCAATGCCCCGGTCATAGCCTCAGCCGGTCCGATATTCTTATACATGATCTCGGTGATATTCCTTGGAGAAAAGGCCAAGACAAAGGTTTTCAAGGGAATGATACTGTCTTTGCTTGGAGTCCTGGTGATAATATTTTCACCTATCCTTTTAGACGGACACCGGATGATCCTCGGCCAGATCGAGGGAAACCTGATGATTTTCCTGGCAACTTTGGGTTCGGTGTTCCAGGCGGTGAGCGGGCGGAACATCCTCAAAAAAATCAGCTATATCCAGGTTTCGGTAATAACTTTTTTGCTCGGTTCGCTGACGTTTTTGCCCTTCATGACCAATGAACTTGCCCGATGGAACTTCTCGATGCTCGATGTGCGGGGATGGTCCGGGATTGTTTTCGGCGTCCTGTTTTCGTCCGCGGCGGCCTACACCCTATTTTATTACGGGATTTCCAAGATAAAAACCCAGGAGGTGGGCTTGTTCACTTATATCGACCCGATTGTCGCCGTTCTCATAGCCGTCCCGCTTCTAAACGAGTATCCGAACCTCTATTATTTCATAGGCTCTGTCCTCGTATTCGCCGGGATTTACTGGGCCGAGGGGAGGATCAACTACCATCCATTCAGCCGCCTGAGGCAAAAAGTCAATAAAAGACTCGAAACAATCAAACACCGCCTCGAGGCATTTAGCTGATATCATATACATATGACAAACAAAATCCTGGTGACCGGTGCCGGCGGGTATATCGGATCGGTTGCCACCCAGCTTTTTCTCAAAAACGGTTACGAAGTCGTCGCCATCGATAATTTTGCAACCGGTTACCGGGAACCGCTGGAACTTCTCAAAAAAAATTTCCCCGGCAAATTCAACTATTACGAAACGGATCTTAAAGGAGACCTCTCCCCTATTTTCGAAAAGGAAAAGAATATTTCGGCTGTCATTCATTATGCCGCCTCATGCATCGTCGACGAGTCGATGAAAAACCCCGGCAAATATTTCGAAAATAACGTTGCCGTCACCGCGAACCTTCTGTCGGCAATGGACAAATACGGAATCAATAAAGTCATCTTTTCCTCAACCTGCGCCGTTTATGGCGAGGCTGAGTATTACCCGATAGATGAAAAACATCCCCTGAAGCCAACGACTCCCTATGGCGCATCGAAAAAGATGTCCGAGGAAGTCATCCAATGGTATGGAAAAATCAAAGGCTTCAAATATGTCATATTGAGATACTTCAATGTCTGCGGCGCATCGGATGACGGAACGGTTGGCGATTCCAAAAAACCCTCTACCCTATTGGTCCAGAACGCCGTACGAGGTGCTATGGGAATTGAGAAGTTTTACCTTACCTGCCCAGAGGTCGATACCCCGGACAAAACCCCGATCAGGGACTATATCAATGTCGTTGACTTGAACGAGGCGCATCTTAAGGCCTACGAATATTTGTCAAAGGGGGGCGTTAGCGAAATCATAAATCTCGGAACCGGCAAGGGTGATTCCGTCTTGGAGGTTGTGGAGCAGGTTAAAAAGATAACCGGAAAGGAAATATCTTTTGACCGTGCCAACACCCGCCAGGGCGATGACGCCAAGAAAATCGCCGACATATCCCGCGCAAAAACAGTATTGGGATGGTCCCCGAAAAGAACCATGGAAGACTCGGTAAAAACCCTGGTGGCCTGGTACAAAACCCATCCCCAAGGCTGGGATAAATGATATAATTAGGTCTAATTGCGGGATTAGTTCATCGGTAGAACATCTGATTTCCAATCAGATAGGACGGGTTCGATTCCCGTATCCCGCTCACATTTTTGCATTTGCTATAATTGTAAGACATGGACATCTCGCAAATTCCTTCTATAGGGTTGGGCACTTGGAGGTCTCCCAAAAATGCGGTCGGCAGTGCGGTTGAATACGCCGTCCTTAAGGCCGGTTACCGCCACATAGACTGCGCTTCAGTTTACGGGAATGAAAAAGAAATCGGCGCGGCTTTCAATAAGATCTTTTCATCCGGTAAAATCAAACGGGAAGATGTTTTTATCACGAGCAAGCTATGGAACACCGACCACGATCCCGTAAATGTCGAGGCCGCCTGCCGGAAAACGTTGAAGGATCTCCAGCTTGAATATCTTGATCTTTACCTTGTTCATTGGGGCATCGCCTTTGTCCACGGACCGGAGATCGAACCGATGGGAGACAACGGAATGGCCAAGACCGTCCCGGTTCCGCTTTTTGAGACCTGGCAGGCAATGGAAAAACTGGTTGAAAAAGGACTGGTCAAAAATATAGGCGTCGCCAATTTCACCGTTGCCATGCTCGTTGACCTTTTGACATACGCGAAAATCAAGCCGGCCATGGATCAAGTGGAAATCCACCCCTATAATTCCCAGGAACTGCTGGTTGACTATTGCCGTAAAATGGGAATAAGGGTCACCGCCTATTCCCCTTTCGGTTCCCAGGAAAGCAATGCCAACAGGCCAATCAACGACGGCGTGATAGCGGAAATCGCCAAAGACCACGGCAAAACCCCGGCCCAGGTACTGGTAAAGTGGCTTGGTCAAAGAGGGATTGTTGCGATACCGAAAAGCGTCACTCCGGAAAGAATAAAAGGCAACATCGACATTTCCGGATTTGAACTGACAACAGAGGAAATGAAAAAAATATTCGCATTGAATAGGAACCATCGATTTGTCGATCCCATCGACTGGTGGGGTATCCCCTATTTCAAGTAAGCCATGAAGAAATACATCTTCCTGATTATCGCAATTTCTGCGGCGATATTTTTTTTTAAAGCAACCACTTCCTACCGGATGCCGCCGGATTATAATTATGACTCAGACTTTGGACGGGATCTCTGGATGACGGAAAAAATCACCCAGGGAAAATTTACTCTGGTCGGACCCCAGTTCAGCTTTGCCGGATTAAGACTGGCGCCTTACCATTTTTATCTTTTTGCCCCAGCTCTGGCGCTTTTCAATTCTTACAAGGCGGTTGTTTATGCCAACGGGCTTTTGTTCATCGCCTCCCTGGTTTTGACTTTCATTATATTGAAGCAAAATTATGGAAGATTGTATTCTTTCCTGGCAACAGTCTGGATCATGACAACCCCGTTTATTATTTTATCCGCCCGCTCGCCCGGAAATGCTTTTACATATCTGGCTTTTTACCTGGTTTATCTGACGTATTTTTTTACCGCCAAGAGCCGGGGCACTTTCATGACGTTTGTTATGGGAGCGATGGCCGGCGTAATGGTCAATTATCACCCAGTAAATTTTTTGGTTGTCCTTGTACCGTTTTTGACCAAGGAAATATTTGTCCATGACCGGTTCACAAAAAATATATTCCTTTCCCAGTTGCTATATTTTTCCGGTTTCATTTTGACGTTTGTCCCAGTTATAGTTTTCGAACTCAAACACAATTTTGTTTTGATGAAAAGCTTTTTCGGTCCCGCGCAAGCGGATTTCATAACCGGCGCCTATCTTAAAACAGTCGGAACCTTAAGCCATATGGTCGAACTGAATGATCTCTCATTTACCTGGATACCGGTAACCGGCCTTGGATTGTTTGCCATAATTGTCATGAGTTATTTCGAAAAAAGAAATTCAAAAATGAAAAGCTGGTTCGTATCGGTCATCATGATTACCGCTTTGTTTCTTGTATTCGGACGGACGATCGCCCACTATTTTTTCCCGACAATCCTTTTTCTTCAGTTGATGCTGATTTTCTTTGTGAAGGAGATAAAACGCTCCAAATTGGTTATGGTTTCCCTGATTGCCGTTAACCTGGTTTTTTTCCCGGCAAGGTTTTATAAAAATGCTCGAAATCTTGGCCAAACGGAAAAAAACTTTAATTCGGTGATCCACAAAATTTCCCTTCCGAAATCCGGTATCAACACTCTGCTTGTTAATCAAACCCGCCTATCGGCACCCGGTTACGAATACCGGTATCTTCTGACGAAAAACGGCTATGCGGTCGACGACGAATATTCCTACAGCTCCTCGGAAAACCTCTTACTGGTTTCGGAATCGGGTGAAATAGACTGGAAAAGAATCAGCAATTGGGAAATGTCGCAGTTCGGAAACAAAAAATTAAAATCAAAAGCCGTGGCCGGCAAAAACGTTTACTATCTTTTCAGTAAAATATCACCATGAAAAAGATCAACCTTATCCTGATTTTTCTGGCGGCGTTTCTCATACGGCTGATTGCCGTCGATCAGTCCCTGTGGCTGGACGAAGCGACGACTGCCCGGGTTGCCGGCCAATACGGTTACCTGGAAATCATATCCAAGTTCTCCCCGACCGATTTCCATCCGCCTCTCTATTACCTCTTTATGAAATTCTGGACGGGCATGTTCGGCAATTCGGAGGCGATCCTCAGATTGCCGTCGATTTTATTTAGCCTGGGAGCGGGCTATCTGCTTTATCTCATGGGCGGCATTTGGGCGGCCGTCTTTTTTTTGTTCAATCCCCTTGTGGTCTATTATTCCCAGGAGGTTCGGATGTACATGATGGCGGTGTTTTTCTTGACGGGAGGATTGCATTACTTTATAAAAGTATGCCATCCTGAACTGGTTCCGGGATCCAGGGATAAATTAGGAATGAGAAGGACTTCCCATTTAATATTCTTCAATGTTTTTTTGATCTTATCTTTTTACACCTTTTACGGGTCGATATTCCTGATAGCGGCGATGGTCCTTTACCTCGTTTACAAAAGGGAATACCGGGTTCTAATAGTAACCACCATGATGTTCGGGGCTTATGCGGCCGTCCTTTCCCCCCTGACATTGATGCAACTCAAGAATTCCCGGGTTGCCCTCCAGCAGGTCGCCAACTGGTCGCAGGTTCTGGGCACGGCCAATCTCAAAAACCTCGTCCTGATACCGATAAAATTCTCGATCGGACGGATAGACTTTTACCCGAAATGGCTTTATTATGCGGCATCGTCCTTATGGACGGTTTTTGTGTTTGGAAATCTAGTAAGGTTCAACCTTAAAAAGGTTGAACCTTTATGGAAAACATGGTTTTTTCTTTTTGTCTTTCCGCTTTTTTTGGGATTGATTTTCTCATTTTTTTCACCCCTCCTGCAGTATTTCCGTTTCATCTACCTGATCCCGGTATTGAGTCTTTTATTGTCATTTCAGGCCGATAGGAGAACCCGGATTCAACCTGTCAGGTTGAATTGGTTATTGCTGGCTGGATTCCTGTTCTGGTCTTTGGTTTATCTTCTGTTGCCGCAATTCCATCGCGAAGATTGGAAACAAACGGCCGCGAAAATAGGTAGAGGGTTGCCTGTCTACATGGTGGTATCATCAAGCGACCCCATGAGATATTACGCGCGCGACATCGTGATCAGGGATTTGAAGGGGTTAGAATCCGCCAGGGAAAATTCGCTTGTTGTCATCCCCTATACTTCCGACATCCACGGAATCGATTACAAAAAAACGCTGGCGGAAAAACGCTACCGGTTGAATAAAACATATTCCCTTCGCGGCCTGACCTATGAAGAGTGGGTCAGGTAAGCTTTCGATACTCCTTGAATGCGGCGACCGACTGTATGACCAGGCTAATAAAAAATGCCGCCCCCAACGCAAACGGCGGCCCGTAGGGGCCAAGTTTCGGGATGAGGATTAAACAGCCTGCAGTTACGACCAGGAAAAGGATGATGTTGGAAATCAGTATCGTCATGGGCTTCTTGACTGTATACAGAAGAAAAAGCCCGGGCAAGTTGACGAAAACGTAAATCATGAAAGGCAATGTCAAGGCCTTGGTGAGGGCGGCGGTCTGGGCGAATTTCTGGGTGAAGAAAAAAAAGAAAACCTCGTTGGGAGTGAGGAAAACCAGAAGGAAAAGGACCGCCGGTATGAAAAGGTAAAAGAGCCCGTGCCGGAACTGGGAAGCCGCCTCATGCCGCGACTTGATTTTGGAAAAGTTCGGGGACAGCACTTGCGTAATCGATGCGATCGAGGCAATGACCGTCAGGATGATTTTTTGGGACAATCCGTAATAGCCGACCTGGGGCGATCGCGAGAGGAAATACGACAAAAGGAATAAATCCATCCTTTGCGATAGATACAAAAACTGCGAAGCGATGAAATAAGTGATCGTGTAACCGAAACGGAATTGGGTTTTGTCAACCGGGGCTGCAATAATCCTTTTCATGACATGTTTTTTGTCAAAAAAAAGAAGGACGAAAAAAATCGCCGGCCCGAGAATTCCAAAAGTGACTATGATCGTGCCGACGTTGATGAGATTCATCGGTATCAAGGCGATGATGACGGCCGTCTTGATGAGGTTCGAAAGGTTAAGGAACACGTTTGCCTTCAAAAACATTTTGGCTGCGTTCATGGCGTTGATGGCGTAGTTTTGCCAAATGAAAAAAAGGACGGAAAAGGTTGTGACGTAAAGTTCCCAATTGGGCGCGCCCGTCTTGAAGAAGGCCTTGTCCAAATGGGGAAAGAATATGAAAAGGAGAGTGATGACGATCGCGGAAAAACCGGTCTGGTAAAAAAGGATCGTCTTAAGGAATACGTAAAGGTTGCTGTTACGTTTTTCGATCAGGGGCGGAAGGTACGAATAGATGCTGGCGGTCGTGCCGAAATCGAGGATGTTCGCCAATACGTAAGCTATCCCAAGCAGGACGCTCAGGACCCCGTAATTGGCCGGCTGCATAACCCGGACAAGTAGAAAGGCAAAAAAAGCCGTGAAAAAAACGTTCAGGTAGTTACCGATGGTATTGATTATGATATCGCGGCTGGTCGGCTTTTTTGCAAAATTGAGAATCCTCTCAAGCATTCACTAATTGTAGCACATCGAAGTCTTCGGGTATTTTAATCTCGCCGTCATATCCGCCTTTTCTTACATCGCTTCTGAGTTCCTCCTCGGTGTTGAAACCCGGCATATGGGTAAGGACAAGTTTCTTGACGCGGCTCTTTTCCGCGATCGCCCCGACCTCGCTCGGATTCAGGTGTCCCGGGTTTTTGGCGCCCGGTTTCTGGTTGCATTCGCACAAGAAAGTTTCCGCGCCGCGGCTTACCTCGACGATTTCGTCGTTGACGCCGGTGTCGCCCGAGTATGCAAATATATTTTTGTCGATGTCGAACCTCAAGGCAACCGCCGGCATATTGCCGTGGGCGAGAAAATACGGGGTGACATACAAGGCGCGTCGTTCAAGGGGAGGATATTTGATCATCTTCCGGTCTTCGTATTCGTGGATGATTATTTTGAGGAAATGGGGCAGGGTTTTTTCGAAGTGGCCGACGTTATGTTTGTTGTCCCAAATGTTTCTGAGCCTTTCCCCCGTTTCTGGCGGGCCGAAAATCTCCAGGACCTTTTCCTTTTTTTCATGGTAGTTCCGGACCATTATCGACTGAATAAGGGTTTCGAGATTGAAATGGTCGGGATGGAAATGGGTCATGAAAACCGCCTCGATGTCGAAATAATCGACATTTATCTTTGCCAGACGGTGCCTGACGCCTTCCCCGCATTCGATCAGGTAGTTGTGCCCGCGGTGTTGCAGAAGATAGCTTGAGGAGTAAGAGTGGGATATGGCCGTTCCGGATCCGAGTATGGTTAAATTGCTCATGGGCATATATAATTATAGTAATATTTCAAATCCGTATGAGAATCATAACATCGCCTTTGACAAAAAGCGAGATTAATGACCTGAAAAACACATATGGCAATGAGGCGGAGTCAACCTTTTAACCAAAAAAATAGACGCGACGGCGGTATATAACATAAGACCGAGATTGGGTAATAATAATTTAGAAATTCTTGACCCCAAAACTAGAAAAAAATTTATAGATCTGGTTAGCGATATTTTCGTCAACATTAATGGATAAAATTCACAACGACAAGAAAATAGACGCATTCGCAAATCTGTATCGCGCTTCCTATTGTTTAGCCACGGCGGACAGAATAACGGGACTATCTTTTGTTAAGAAGGCCCTATTGCACTTGGAAGAACCGGAAAAAAACCGCATCAAATCTCTGCTTGGATCCGGCCTCGAGGACAAAATATTGGCCGAAAAGATTTGCGACATATATCTTACAATAAAGACTTTTTGATAAACTTTATCTGGTATAATAAATTTTTATATGGCAAAAAAAGCTTTGATCACGGGAATCTTGGGACAGGACGGGCCTTACTTGGCGAAATTGCTTCTTGAGAAGGGTTACAAGGTTTACGGGCTGTTACGCCGATACTCCAATCCCAGCTTCGATAACGTCGATTATCTTGGCATTACCAAGCAGGTTGATTTCGTGGAGGCCGACATGACCGACGAATCATCCCTTCTTCACCTAATAAAGACTTTTGCCCCCGAGGAAGTTTACAACCTGGCCGCCCAGTCATTCGTGGGAGACAGCTGGAACCAGGCAAAATTGACAACCGAAATCAACGCCTTGGGCGTCCTTTACATGCTCAATGCCATTAAGCTTTTCTCCCCGACTACCCGTTTTTACCAGGCCTCGACCTCCGAAATGTTTGGGCTTGGGTCTGATGGCGGATACCAGGACGAGAACACCAATTTCCATCCCCGCTCCCCTTACGGCATTTCCAAGGTCTACGCCTACTGGATGACCGTCAATTTCAGGGAATCTTATGGTCTATTCACCTGCAACGGAATTCTCTTTAACCATGAGTCGCCCTTAAGGGGCATCCAGTTCGTGACAAGGAAAATAACGGACGGGGTCGCCCGCATAAAGGCCGGAAAAGCCGAAAAGCTTTCACTCGGCAACCTTGATGCCAAAAGGGATTGGGGTTTTGCCGGTGATTATGTTGAGGCCATGCACCTGATGCTCCAGGCCGACCGCCCCGACGACTATGTCGTCGGAACCGGGGAGAATCACTCCGTAAAAGAATTCGTGATCGAGGCCTTTAAAGCCGCCGGCATAACGGACTGGGAAAAGTACGTCGCCATAGACGCCCGCTTCAAAAGGCCGGCCGAAGTCCCCGACCTTAAGGCAAGAGCTACCAAGATCGAAAAGTCCCTCGGCTGGAAACCCAAGGTTACCTTCCAGGAACTGGTCAAGATGATGGTTGAGGCAGACCTCAAGCGTCATGGAGTCAAGTAACCACAACCCTCTCCAACGGAACTAATCCTATAGCATACTTTGATTCTGTTTGATATAATCTGTGATATGGATAACGGAAAGAACAATCAAAAGCTCTCCCTCAAGGAACTGCAAAAGGAACTGAAGTCAAAGGAAATGGATCTGAGGATGGTCTTCACCTCCTTGACCAAAAGGGAAAAGGATATCCTTTACAAAACAGTCAAGCTGACAGAAGAGGTTGGCGAACTTTCAAACGAAATATTGTCGGTTCTTTCCCTGCAGAGGCAATCCAAGCTTCGCAAATTCGACAGAAACAACCTTTATGAGGAGTTTGCCGACATTATCATATCGACGATGATCCTCGCTAACGCCATGAAAGTTGACGTTTCAAGGGCGGTTAAGGGAAAAATGAACAAGATTCTTACCCACTACGTCAAAGATCGAGCCTAAAATGCTACAATAACCTAATGAAGCGTGATGAAACCATCGATACCTTAAGGGGATTGGCGATGCTGGCTATGATCATTCTCCATGCCGCGTCCTATTATTTCGGCAGCAGGACAACCTATTTGATTTGGGATAATCTCCAGTGGGCGGTACCGGTTTTCTTGTTTTGCTCGATGACCCTCTTTTACGAAAAGCACAAGGAATTCCCTGTTAAAAACTGGGCGGGTTACCTGAAAAAACGATTCACCCGACTGCTTGTCCCCTACTACATTTTCCTGTTTGCCTATTTCCCGCTGGTGTATTTTTTCAACAACAGGAATTTCAACCTTCAATACCTGGCGGCAAACCTGTTTTTGTATAAGGGGCTGGATTTCAACTGGCTTGTACTCCTTTTCATTTACCTGACTTTTCTGATGCCGGTGGTATTGATACTTCGCCTTAAGAACAAACCGGTTTTCTACGGATATTTTGTTTTGTCCCTGATTTCGTCGGTTTATTTCATTTTCAGTCCCATAAACTACCGCGCGGTCATGTGGTTGCCCTGGTCGATCTATATATACTTTACGATATTCTTCCTGAAGTACCGCCATAACAAAAAATTCCTTTTTAGAACGGCCTTTATCGCAGGCATGACTTTTTTTGCGCTCCGTTTTTTTGAAATGAAGACAGGACACAACCTTAGCCAGTTTGCCAATAAATATCCGCCGACACTTTATCACCTGAGTTTCGGCGCCTTTTGGATAATCATCCTGCAATGGCTTACGGAAAAAAGAGTCTTCGACTTCGAATGGTTCAAAAAAATTATTCATTTTTTGAGCGTAAATTCCTATTCCTTGTTTTTCATCCACGTGCTGGTGATGTTTACGATTGACTGGCTGCACATCAGGCCTCCCAACTGGCCGCTTTTTTTTGTAGAGGTGATTTTCGCCTCGTCAGGCATACAGTTGGCATTGAATTCTTTCGGCCGGTTGTTGAAAACTATCTTATAGTAAGGTAAAATATGCCCTTATGGCAAGTCCCGCGGAAGCTGTAAAGATCCTGATCCATCCGGACGTCTCAAGAGGCGATATCGATGCGTATGCCGTAAGGGACAGATCAGGAAGGTCATACCTGCAGACAGAACAGCATCTTGGAGGATTTGGATATGGCGACCGCCTGGTAAAAAAAATGGAATCCTCCGATAGTCCAGCTGAAGTCAGTTATCGTTTGGGATTGGAGATATCCCCGAGCAAATGGATCGTCGACCACGCCGATCCCGGTTTATTCGATCTGACCTGCCGCAACCTGCTTGATGAAACGGATTTGACGCTGACGGAATCGGGTCTGGAGTTGAAATACCAGGGCAGGGATCTTTTTGCCATATCAGGAGGCATACCCACTGCGCTGACAAAAGGAGAAACCGGGGAAACGGTCATATTCGAGCCGGACAAGGAGATGTATAGTTTCAATTTCGAACTGGAATCCCTAGATCGGAGAATCCCTTCGGTTCAGGTTTCAATCGGAATGAGATATAATCTGGAAAAACTCCAGAGTGCATACCTGTTTGACGTGCCGTTCGGGAGCGAGGAGTTCTATAATCTTGCCAGGCAGAAGCTCAACGCCTTTATCGTCATCGGTCTTCCGAGAAAGTAAAGTAGTCCGACTTGGGGTCTTTGGACCATTCCTCAAGAGTCACTCCGTTTTTATCCTTATCGGACATGATCATCCCGTACTTGATTATGTCGTCGACCTGATTTTTAAGACCTGGTTCGCAAAGGCTCCAGTCCAATTTCGGATCCAGCGGATTGATCCCGCCCTCGTTCCCCGGGCCGTATTCGCTCGTGCATAGATATTCGATGGTCGTGTCCTCCAAAAAAACAACGCCGTGTGCGTATCCGACCGGGAGCCAAATCCAGTTTGACGTCCCGTTTTCTTCACGGGCCGGCATATCGTATGCGGCGATTTTGCCGTATGTCGGGGAATTTTTTCTTATGTCCAAAAACAGATCAATCATGTGCCCGGTGACTGACCTCACCAGTTTTCCCTGAAAAGGGTTCCACTGGAAATGGAGTCCGCGAACAACTCCCCTTTTGGAAAAACTTTCGTTGACCTGCTTGATGGAAAACTCGGGAAGGACCTTTTTGATGTCCGATTCGCGGTAGGTTTCGGTAAAGTATCCGCGATCGTCGGCAAACCTTTGATAGGAGATGGCCTTGACCCCTTTCAGGGGAAGATCTTTGACTTCGAGGATTTTCATATCTTAATTTTATACTATTTGGCGAGTTTTAGCTTGAACAAGCCGACCAGGTTCCTGAAGGCGATTGATGGTATTTTCTCGGTTTTGTAAACAACCGTTTCGCCGTTTAATCTTTTTTTGTGATTCATCGGCAATTCATGGAGTGTCAGTTTTTTCTTGACGGCGGTCCCGACGAACCCCCACCAAAAACCTTCCTTGAGATATCTATAGTAATTCAGATACGGAAGAACAGTCTTTTTTTTGTATAACACAAACGGAGCCGAGGGATCATGGATTGCGGTTGGAAAAAGAGACTTGAAAACGGTCTTGAACATGAACGAAAAAAGTTTCCTTTGCATTGCATCCGCCCTGTCGGTTCTCCACCCGATTATAATGTCTGCCTTATGCCGGCTATCCCAGAATTTTTTGAAATCTGCAGGGTCGCACTGGCCATCCGAATCAATGCTCAAAATGTATGGGGATTTTGCGGTTTTTATTCCGTCGATTACCGCGCCTCCGTATCCGCGCCTTCCCTCCTTTTGATTTAATGAGAGCTTATATTTCTTTTTAATTTTTCTCAGGAATTCGCCGGTGCCATCGGTCGAACCGTCCTCACAAACGACAAACTCATGGCTGATGCCGATTTTTCCCAATTCCCTCCCCCATTCCTTGAGAACAGGCTCGATGGTTTTCCGCTCGTTGTAGACAGGAAGAACGATGGATACTTTGCTCATTTTATTGTTTCGACAGATCTTGGTTTCACTTCCAAAAACCATTTTATGGTCTTTTCCAATCCCTGTTTAAATGAATATTTTGGTTCCCAGCCGACGAGCTTCTTGGCTTTTTTGATGTCGAGCGCCCTGGTTTTCACGCCCTCGGGCTTGGTCCGGTCGAAAACAAGCTTTTTAGGATGCCAACCCAAAATATCAAAAATCAAATTGACCGATTCGACCATCGTGTAGCGGACAGATGTTCCTAGATTGACGACGTCGGCATTGGTGATCTTTTCGCAAGTTGCCATTGTTCCCGATACGATGTCGTCGACGTACGTAAAATCACGATCCTGTTTGCCCGAGCCCCAGATCAGATACGGATCCTCATGGTTTATGGCACGCCTTATGAGCATGATGATGGCATGAGTGTCATTTTCCCATGGGCCATAGGCCGTAACGTATCGGTTGATCGAGCTTTTTAGTCCGTACTGCTTGTGAAAAGCTTTAAGAGTCAGTTCGCCCATGAGTTTTGCCCAACCGTATTCGCGGTCGGCGTTAGCCCATTCATTTTTGAAAGCATCCGCTTCCTTCAGGAGATATTTGGAGTTATAGCTTTTTTGCAGATCCGAGGGATAAACACAGGCGGTTGAGGCGAATTGTAACCGATCAACGCCTACCTGATGGGCCGCCTTAAAGACATTCTGATCGATGGCAAAATTATCGCAGCAGTCTGCAGGGTGAGTATCGATATAACCGCGGCCCCCAAAATTTGCCGCAAGATGAAAAACGATTTCATGTTTGTCAATTGCCTTGAGAGTTTTGTTGTAATCGTTGAAATCGACTTTTATAAACTTATGTCCTCCTTGAGCCTGATAACCCCAACTTTTTTTCGTATATTTGATTTTATTCTTGTTCCAAACCCTCAAAACATTTTTTATGTCTCCCGAAAAAAGATTGTCGCCAACGGTAACTTTCGCCCCCGACTGGATCAGTTTATCAAGAAGATTGTGTCCGATAAAACCGGCTCCTCCGGTAATGAATACTTTCTTGCCTTTGTAGAATTTGCTCACAGTGTTATAAGAATTAATTTCAGATAATTATATATAATATAGCGTATATTAAGTTATTTCAAGCTAAATTGCATTTTGTGAAAGACAAAGTAATCTCCTTTTTTAAGAAGAATTTCCAATTTCTGTCCACTACTGATCTGTTTTTCGTTTTTATAATAGCCGCACTATTTTTCGGAATAATCCTTTCCAATCACATAACACGGAAAGGTGACGGAGTCGAATACATGATGACTACCGAGGCGCTTTTTTTTGACAAGTCGCTCACATTTACAGATAACGTCCTTCAACGGCACAGGGCTTTGAAACCAAGCAGTATCGACAATGGCGGATATTCCGTTAATCCGGGACGCGACTCCAAGTATTACCTTACCCAACATCCGCTATATTATTCGGCATTGACCGTGCCCTTGTACGGGCTTTTGCATTTCATCCATCCAAAAGTTGCCTATTACAGTTTTTATTTGATTAATTTTTTGTTTTTGTTGGCAACGGTATTAGTCCTCATTTATTTTTTTAAAAAAATATTCAAGTATGGGAATTATCTTTTCTTGGTTTTTGCATATTTTTTTTTCAGCACAGTCATACCTTACATGCTTTGGCCGCATCCGGAAACATTAATTTTCTCATGCGTGACATTGTTTTTTTTCTTTCTTTACGGGTTGAGAAGGCCGATATTGTCTTCGGTTTTTTTGGGTGTGGCGGTTGGTCAATCACTTGTCCTTATTTTTTTGACCCTCAATCTTGTCTACCATCTGCTTTTTATCGAAAGGAAATCCCGATGGTTCAAAATCGTTGCAAGCGGGATTATGTTTTCGACAATCGCCTCTTTTCATTATCTCGTCAGCTATGCCTATACGGGTAATTTCTTTTCCCTAGTCTACAATTCCACATTGAGTTTTATCGCCCTCAAGGATGTTGTTTACGCGGTTTTCGATCCGGCCGTAGGCTTGATATGGTTTTATCCGATGGTTGTCTTCAGTCTGTTTTTTTCCAAAAAGGAGATAAAGACTTTGATAGTCATAGGTTCAGCCTTTCTGTCACTTCTGTTTTATATGGTTAATCTGCAGTTTTATACCCATCAGGTGGGCCTCAGGTATCTTAACTACATATATCCCGCCTTCTTTTTTATCCTGGATGTGGAAAAAATAAAGAAAAATCTATTGTTAGTCATGGTATTTGTAGGAATATCCGGAATGCTGACCGCAGGCATTATCACCGACTTAACGTCAAGCAATGCCTCAATGGACCCAACGACCAAGAATTTTATCGGCTACCGGCTATTGTCGAAAGCCCTGTTCCCCTATTACAAGGAACATCCGAATGTTTTTATCTATCACTCAACCCGCTTGGAAAATCATCTTCCTTACGTAAATGAACTTGGAGCTTTCAAAATCTATGCGTCAAACGACGGCGGAAATCTATATCCGGCAACGGGTTGGGTTCTCAATAACCAGTGGACAAGGTTTATGTTAAACAATGTAAGGCCGGGCACATTGAGAATAATACTAGATACTGACTGTGGTCGAACAGACTATATAGTTTCCAATAGATCTTATTTCACATCCTCAAAGGAGATAATGATTAATCTCGATGCTTCAAACATCGGCCATGCCGCTAAGCGGGATATGGATACGATTTTTAATGACTTTTTTTATTTTGATCTAAAGGCCGAACCGTCTTGCCAGGTCCGAGGAATAAAGCAAATAAACATTAACGATTTCGCCGTTTACCTGCACTTGTTATAAACTCGTATCTGCTTTGTAATCATTTACTTTAGATTCCAATATATTATAATTTCAGCTATGGAATCAGACGTGTTCAAGAGAGAACTATGCATGCGAGAGAACTTGCTTCGCCAGTTTTTTAATTCAAAGTATCATAAACTGCGGGTGATTTTCTTTTATTTCAAAAGATTTTTGTATATAACAGTATTCGCAGACTTCAAAAATAAATTCAGGGAAAAACTAACAATAAACAAGGTGCTAAAGGAACAGTCAGGCAAAAAGAATGCTCCGAGGATACTCTATGATTTTCAAACTTTTTCTGCGCAAAAGGCCGGTGGAATTTCAAGACTTTTCAGTGAGCTCGTGAATATCCTTTACAAGGATAAGGATTTAAACCCAGAATTGGCGCTTAGATATTCAGAAAACTACTATTTAAAGAACAGCAGAATAGTTACAACCAACAAAATATACAGTATGGCACCACCTATTAGACATATGTCAGAACTAATTCCGCCCGCCCCCTTTCTCGAGAACAGTTTTGCCGTTAATCTTGTCCGTCGAGTCCTGTTAAAACTTTTGGGTCTGAAGTATCTTGGGACTCCAGGAGTATCGTTGAATAGCCTTAAGCCTAGTGATTATTACGCCTATTATGATGTCAATGTCGAAAGCGCAATTCGTCGCATGAAAAAAGGCAACTTTGATGTTTTTCACCCGACATATTACGATACGTATTTTTTGAAATATCTCAATGGAAAGCCTTTTGTCCTGACGGTTTTCGACATGATCCATGAAAAATTCTTTGGCCACGTTTTCAAAAATGACATTATCTCCAGGCAAAAGAAAATACTTGTGAAAAAAGCGTCCAGAATAATTGCCATATCAGAACAAACCAAGAAGGACCTGATGGAGATCTTAAAAGTACCGGAGTCCAAAATAACAGTAATCCCACTCGCCTCTTCGTTTAAGGGCAATCTGAAGACGGTCAGAAAACCAAACGTTAAAGACATTCCCAAGAAGTATATCCTTTTTGTTGGAACGAGAGTCGCCTATAAGAATTTCTATTTTATGATTAAGTCAATCGCCAGGCTCCTAAAAAAAGAAAGGGATCTTTACGTATTGTGCGTCGGTGAGAAGCCGGCGTCTGGTCCTTTTACAAAAAAGGAAAAAGATTTGTTTGAAAAACTAAAGATCTCTAAGAAAGTCCTATACAGGAGAGCTGATGACGAAGATCTCCATTATCTTTATTCAAAAGCCTTAATGTTCATCTTCCCCACCCTTTATGAAGGTTTTGGTATTCCGATCCTTGAGGCGTTTTCCTGCGGATGTCCCGTTGTTTGCAGTGACATAAATGTTTTGAGGGAGGTAGGGAAGGATGCAGTTGTGTATTTTGATCCCAAAGATGGAGTCTCCATGCAGTCCGCAGTAAAAAAATTACTAAACGATAAAAAGTTAAGGGAAGAATTAACCAAAAAAGGAAAAATAATTAACAGCGACTATTCCTGGTCAAAAACAGTGGAAATGACCAAGGAGGTTTACTTTGATATTATAAAAAAAAATGAAACGACCTAACATCGTTACAGTCGTAACACCTTCTTTTAATCAAGGCAGTTTTATAGAAGAGACAATAAAGTCAGTCTTAACTCAAAAGGGCGATTTCTTCATCGATTACATTATCATGGATGGCGGATCGTGTGACAATACGCTGGCTATCATAAAAAAATATGAAAAACTCATTCGCGACAACTGCTCGATCCAAAATAAAATGGGTCATAAGGTGTATGTGTCGAAAGACAGGAAATTCAGATTCAATAAATGTTTTGGGATTTCTTATCGCTTCGTGAGTAAAAAGGATAACGGCCAGGTTGACGCCTTGAAAAAAGGTTTCAAGAAGAGTAAGGGTGACATTCTATGCTGGTTAAACAGCGATGATTTTTATATAGGAAATGGCGTCTTTGATAAAGTATTCAAATATTTTAATGGCGATAGAGGTCTAAAGATGCTGACAACAGACGGAATATTTGTTGACAAGGAAGGCCAAAAAACCGGTATTCATCATGTTTCAAGAATTAACGTGAAAGAGTTGCTTTATTTGGATTATCATATATTGCAACCTTCGACTTTCATTAAAAAGGAGATTTATAATGAAAAATATTTAAACGAGAAATATGTGGTAGCTTTTGATGGTGATTTTTTTACACACCTCATCCTAAATGGACATAAATTCAGGAAAACGAACGATGTATTATCAGCCTTCAGGTTTTACAGTGAAAACAAGACTCTTGGACTGGCGAAGAAGGCGCTTTTTGAAGAGATGTGGATCTCCTGGACTTATTCTAAAAATGCTTATTTATTTATGATCTCCTTTCTCTATCGTTATTTTGAAAAAGTGCTAAATCCAAAAATTGGCGGAAACAGAATATTTGCGTATTTGTATGCAAAGGTTAGATCCATTAGCTATCGAATTATCATCAACCAAAAGTATGAAGAAAGATTTAGCTAAGTCAAAGGTTGCCGTTGTCATATGCACCGTCCAACTTAACGACTGTTATGTCAAGTCCCTTAAATCATTAGCCAAAAATACCTATGGTTCATGGGAATTGATTATTGTTGATCAAAGCAATGACGGAAGGATCAGAAAAACAAGTGAAGAGACGATGCGTAAATATAATCGCAAGATTAGAATAACATATATCAAGGACGGAGGGCACGGACTGTCAAGAGCCAGGAATATCGGATGGAAAAACTCCAGGGCGCAATACGTCTGTTTCACTGATGATGACGCCTATGTCGACAAAAACTGGTTAAGAATGATTGTAGACACATTTGAGGATGACGAAAGCGTTGGCATAGTCGGCGGCAAAATTATTCCCACCTATGAAGAAGTAAACGAAAATTGGCAAATTCCCGAGCAATGGGAGTACATACTCCCCTCCTTTGACCAAGGCAACAAAGTATCCCCGTACCTCAACGGATCCTTGCCCCCGGGAGTTAACTATTCGGTTAGAAGGCGTTTGCTTCAAAAGTTTGGGGGCTTTGATGAAAGACTCGGTGTTAATTCAAAAAGAAAAATTCAGATTACCGGGGAAGACACGTATTTCAGTTTGCGCGTGCTGACCGCTGGATACAAAATAATATACAATCCCCGCGTAAAGGTTTATCACCCTGTAAGTCTGGCTCGACAAAATCTATCCTTTCTTAAAAGGAGACTATTCTCTGAAGGGGTAACCGACATATATATCAAAATGATTAATAGAAATCTTGGATGTTTTTTCAGGATAAGAATGTTGATGGATAGCCTAAGGTCGATTGTCAAATTGTATCTGAATAAAGACTCAATGGATCGGGCGGTTTACGAAGGCACTCTTTCGCGTCTTCATGGAGTAGTCTACTGTTTGACCCTATATGGTTTTATCCGGTGACATAGTATTCGGGATCCAAAATTCCAGAATGCCCATGTTCATGGGTATCACGTGCGTTTTGATCATTTTATAGTTACTTCTCAAAAGTTCCGGGTTTATCATTGAGTAGTATTCGCTCGGAATTACCACAATGGAAAAATTCTTATCAGTTAAGCCTTTATTTATATTTTGCTTCCAATTATCGAGAGTCTGCCTTACATCCCTGGAAGCAGGAAAAAGATACTTAAAAACTTTTTGGTTGGGTTGGTATATTTCGCTGGCAAAAAAAACATCGGTTTGCCCGTTTTCCATAACTGGCCAATCTCTCCTTATGGACTCAACCGTGAACTGCGGTGAAAGATAGGCTTTTTTAGGATTGTTATTATTGATCATCTGCACTATCTCACTCCAGGACTTTTTTTCATTGTCATAATTTATCTGTTTAAAAACTAAATTGCTTCTGTAATTGAATAGCAGTAAGACACATGTTCCAATAAACACAAATCGACCGTAAGCCTTGTTTTTAAAGTCCCTCTGGATGAATCTCAGGGAAAAGAGTGTTAGGGGGATGGGAAGAAGCTCAATGTAATATGTCAATATTGTGCCGGTATGTTGGCCGAGCGCAATCGACAGGGCGATTATTGAGACCAGGGCGGAAATGAAAAAAATATCTTGAAGCAAAAAATTATCGGTTCCCACAAGAGGCTTATCCAGTGACTTCGTGTCTATCCTAAATTTGAACGGTAAAATGTTTCTTATTGTTTCGAAAAGAAAAATCCCGATCAAAACGTAATTTGCCGAAGAAAAAGCTGCCGTCTGGCTGATCATATGGCCGATCGTGTGAGTGCTATACATATTAAGGTAATTTATGAAAGTCAGGGGAAAATACAGAGGAAGGATCATATTTATCATCAAATACGAAAGAAAAGAAAAAACGACGAAAGAAGATATGAGAAAAATTAGTAATCTTTTTGATTGGGAAAACACGAAATAAACTACAAGGGTGATGAAAAACAAAACAAAATATTGCTTAATGTAATACATGCCAGCCGCCGTTGAACCATATATGATCGCATGCAAAGGCGTTATCTTTTTTTCGCGGAAAAGCGAAAAAAACATAAATAATCCTAGGGCAATTGCCAGCGGTTCAGGGCGAAGCGTGACGGTATAAAAGGAGGAAATGATGAAAACCGCGGCAAAAGCCATTATGACCGATGACCCACGCATATAAATGGTTTTCCAGGCCAAATACAGAATGAAGACTATGCACATCAAGGTGACGAACTTGTGGATGTACAATAAGTCGATAGAAACAAACCTATGGATCAAAGAATCGATATAAGGAAAAATAAATCCATAGGAGTAAGTATGAGGCAAAGCCGATTCCGCCATGTATGGATTGTTGCCGTGCGCAAATTGGTTCGCTATATCAATCAACGCTCCATCGCGGTATTCCCTTGGAAAGGGATAGAGAAGCTCGGCAATCGACAGGTATAATCGGTTTAAGGTTCCCAACACAAAGAAAGATATGACTGGGACGGAAAACAGCAAGAAAATACGTTTTAAAGGAATTCTTTTCAGAAGTTTCATTTTGCTGCTTTGAAGTAAATATTGCAATTTTCCATGGATTTGGGAGAATCCCTGAAATCAAAAAACTTGATTCTGTCTTCGATAAACTTCTTGTTTTTGTTTTCAAAATCCTTATCGACGATCATAACCCCAATGTTGGATTTTCCAGTATTTCTTATAGTGTCCAAAAAAACCTTATTGTCGATCGGAAAATTCTGATTATCCATAATCGCGGCCCTTTTTGAGTAAAACGGTATTACGGGGCGCCAATCCAGACCGTACATGATAAGCACATCATCCTTTGAAGTGTGTTGTTTAACAAAGGAAGATAGTTGCAGATACTTGGTTTGGTTGATTTTCTGGAAGGGATAATAGTAATAACGGTAGCCGCTGATCATGATCGAAATCATGAAAAAGTAGTATAAATAACCGACGGTGATTAAAGACAGTTTTTTGCTTTCCAGCAACGAGGAAATGAAGAAACCTATGGCCATAAGAAGAAACACAAGGTTTGCATAGTAATAGTAGTTATGGAGGACGTAAAGGTTTGTAAAAACAAATGGTCCTAGAAGGAAAAGAGCTAATAATATCAGTATTTCCTTTTTATGTTTAAGTTTCAGAAAAATTGCCAGCAGAAGGGCCGTTATAAATGTGACGGTCATCAACCCATTGACGAGGTTGCCGTTTACGTTAAAGAGGACAATCTGGTACATTTGATGCCAGTTATCGACGCTAAAACGACTCATAAATGTTCCAAAGTACCACCTGTAAAAAGTGCTTCCGCCCAGAATAGCGTCTGCCAGCGGGTTATTTTTTCTTACGCTTCCTGCATATATGGTCCAAACTACAAGTGCAAAGACGCCTGCCGATAGTATAAACAACCGAACTAACAAGCTGTTTCTGTTTTTCATCAGGTAGTTAATCCCCTGTTCGAGTATGCGCTTGACTTCGGTGCTCAAAAACAAAAACAGCGACGCAAAAAAATATAAGAAAAATGTCGTTCCTTTGGATACAGCCGATGTTATTCCAGACAATAAGGCGCCGATCATAAAAACGCCGATGTTTGAATCCAGTTTCAAAAAGGAATACAGAAATAAGAGCGAAAAGAACATAACCGTCGATTCCATCATGAAAGTTCTTGACCAAAAAATGTAGAGAGGATTTACCAGGAATAGCGAAACAACCATAAGGGACCGCTTGGTATTTTTGAGGAAATGTTTGGTGATGAAGAATATCAGTATTAAGGATAAGTAATAAAACAGTATCGAAACGAGTCTTCCAGCAAGGATCATATCAAGCTTTAGGATATTCGATATCGTGGCAACCGTTACCTGATAGATTGGAAATTCCAACGGCAAGGAAAAAGGCTTGCCGAATACGGGCACAAGATAGTCTAACCGGAAACCGCCTTTCATCAGGTATTCCGTAGCCATAGCGGTGTGCGTTTGGCGGAATTCCTGCATGTCGAGGATATTATTAAAAAAGCCGGTAAACAGGAATTTTATGTTTATAGAGACGAGCAGAATAAAAATGAAGTAATATAAAAAACCAAATATCCTTTTCATGTCATTATCTATTTTCTTTTAAGTACCAATCGATGGTTTTTTTTAACCCTTTCTCGAAGGAAGTTTTTGCTTTAAATCCAAATTCTTTTAGTGCTGTGGTTGTGTCAAGCATCCTTCTAGGCTGTCCGTTTGGTTTGGTTTTATCCCACACAATCTTACCCTTGAAGTCCATAAGCCTCACCAGGGTTCCAACCAGTTCCTTTATGCTAATCTCGAAGCCGGCGCCAATATTTACGGGTTCATCCCCGTTATATTTTTCCGTAGCCATTGTGATCGCCTTGGCCGCATCCTCCACAAAAAAGAACTCTCTGGTTGCCGACCCGTCTCCCCATACGATAATTTCATTCTCTCCCCGAGTTTTGGCGTCGTGGATTTTTTTGATCAAAGCGGCAATAACGTGTGATGATTTGGGGTTAAAGTTGTCGCCGGGGCCGTACATGTTGACGGGTAATAGATATATTCCGTTAAAACCATATTGTTGCCTATAGGATTGCAGCATCACCAAAAGAACTTTTTTGGCTATGCCGTAAGGAGCGTTTGTCTCCTCAGGATAACCATTCCATAAATCCTTTTCTTTGAAAGGAACGGGCGTATATTTCGGGTAAGCGCAGATAGTTCCGATGCAAACGAATTTCTGAACTCTATTTTGCCTTGCGGCTTCAATCAGATTGATACCCATAGTTAGATTGTCGTAGAAAAGAGTTGCCGGAAAGTCGCGATTGTATCCGATCCCTCCAACATTACCAGCCAGATGGATAACGATATCGACATTTTTTGTGAGCCTGTGGGCAGTTACAATCTTCCTCAGATCGTTCTCTTTGCTTCTTGGTATGGCAATATCATTCATTGAGGCGCCGTTATTCAAAAGCTCCTTTAACACATGCTGACCGACAAAGCCCCCTCCACCGGTCAAAAGTATTTTTTTATTTTTAAAAAAATTCATACGAATATAGAATTATAATCCTTTTTAGGATACCGCGTTAACAAATTGATTGACTTTTTCCTTAGGTATCAAATAGAAATCCCAATATGTTTTGTCAACCGCGCTCAGCCATTCGTCCATTGTATTAATCACGTAACCAAAAATGTCAACGATAGTGTAGCCAAGTTCTTGCGAGAGCAGGTACAGAGTCTTGTTCTTGTGTCCGTAAGGTTTATAGGTGATCCAGCTGTATTCAACGGAAATATAAGGCCGGTATTTTTTTATGGAATCGATCCCTCCCTTGAGACAGTCAATCTCCCCTCCTTCAATATCGATCTTTATATAATCTATTTTTTTTAGTTTGAGTTTGCCAATCAGGTTATCAAGTTTTTCCACCTTGGTTTTTGTTTTCTTAAGATGGACAAGTTTCGGTTCATTGTATGAAAGCCTTTTTTTGAGTCCGGATTCCTCCAGGGTATTTTCGGCAATTATGAATTCCGAAACCCCGACATAGTTTGACAACGCCAGATTGAAAAGATGTATGTTATTGTATTTTTTTGTTTTGTTCCTGAGTTCAGAAAACTTATTTTTCAAGGGTTCTATTGCGATAACAGCTCCATCTTTTGCGATGTTCAGGAAATTTATCGTGTGCATTCCGTGATGCGCACCGACATCCACGATTACGGAGTCATTTTTGAGAAACCTCGAATAGTTCAGCCAAAGGATTTTTTCGTAATTTATCGGATGCTGGTATCTTTTGACAAGCTTGGTTAGCATTTCATTACGACATTGGATGGCACGCACGTTGTTATGTTTCCCGAGGATTATATTTAGAAGCATTTTTGTAATTAATGTTTTAAACTATTATAACAATAACATTATCATAAATAAATGAAGGATAATCCACTTTTCAGCATCATCATTCCCTCTTACCAACAAGGCAATTACATTGAGCAGACGCTGAAAAGCGTACTAAACCAGGATTATCCGAATAAGGAGGTTATTGTCGTCGATAATCTTTCGACAGATGGAACCTTGGAAGTATTGAAAAAATATAAAAACAGGATAAATGTCATAAGGGAAAAAGACGGCGGGCAGACAAGCGCGATAAATAAAGGAATAAAAATATCGAAGGGTGATATTTTGGCATATTTGGCCTCGGACGATGTCTATGAAAAAAATACGCTCAACATGGTTGTCGATTATTTTACAACTCACCCGGAAGCTGAAATTGTTTACGGCAAGGGAAGGTTTATCGACGAAAAGGGAAAGGACCTAGGATTATATGACACTATGTCCCCCACCACAGAAAACCTCTACATCGAATGCGTGCTGAGTCAACCGGCGGTATTCATTAGCAGAAAAGCGTTTGAAAAAATAGGAGTTTTTGACGAGCGACTAAATTATGCAATGGATTACGATTATTGGATACGCGCTGCAATAAGCAATTTAAAATTCGGTTTTATTGACAAAATATTGGCAGACACCCGGTTACATAAGGAAAGCAAGACCGTCTCCCAAAAGAGGAAAATGTTCGAGGAGATATTGCTTGTTCTTAAGAAGAATTACCATAGGGTATCGGACCAGGCGATTTTTAATTACGCATATGTTTTGGGAAATAAGCCTTTAGAACGGATGGCATATGCATTCAAAGCGTATGCAAAATATAAGCAGATACCAAAATTGACAGGACTAAGGCACTTGGCGATCCTAGTCAAGGCGACCCTTAAAAAAGCCGGTTAGCTTCTTATATGTATGAAGCAGATTCCACAGTTTGGATGCATATATCTTTGATAACGTTTTGTTGAGTTCTAATATCTCCCTATCTTTTTTGGAAAGGTCACTGTTCTTTTCAATCAGGTCTTTTTCCAATTGTTGTTTTTTGGCTTTTAGGTCGTTGATTTCACTTTTCAAGGCTTCCAAATCCTTTTCAATATTCTTACCATAATAATTCATGAATTTCCTGACAAGGTTATTTTTTTCTGGTTTTTTTGTTCCTTTGATTTTTTTCATGACTTTGAATATCTTGCCGCCATATATTTTACGACTGAATGTTCTTTTATAGTAACGATATCCCTTGGCTCCCAGTTCCCTGACCCTTTTCCAATTATTGTAAAGGTATTTGATTTTTTCGGCAAGCTCTAAGTATTTACCGGACTCATAAAGCAAACCGCCTCCTGATTCAGATATCAATCTTTGCGTTTCTCCGGTGGATGTTCCGATCAGGGCTTTTTTCATTATCATCGCTTCAATTGTCACCCTTCCGTATGCTTCGTTTTTCGAACATACCAAAACAACATCAGACTGTTTGATTATGGGAAAGGGATTATCGATGAAATCCAATAGTTTGATCCTGTCCGAAACATTATTTTCATCAATAATATTACGTATCCTAGCAACAAAATCCACTCTTGCCAACGAGCCCAGCATTATCAATTCTATATCCAAACCCTGCTTTATCAGCCTGGTAACGGCACGTACCGCCTCCTCTTGCCCCTTGTTGGGAATAATGTTGCCGCTTAGAATAAGTTTCAGGGATTTTTTTTCGTTAAATGAGAGTGAGGTTTCTTCATTTATTAATTGCCTGTTTTCGTTTATAAACGCGTACGAATAATCCAGCTTATCTTTGCCGATCAATTTACTGAAATGGTCAAGGGTTGACTTCGAATTGGTGAAAATAAAATCGGAATTTGATTTAATGAAATCAAGTGATTCCCTGTATCCATAAAAAAAGCTAAAATTGAAGTCAAGGGTTCCGAATTCCCTTATAAACGTCATATGGGGTTTTTCGATGAGTTGGCTATACATCGCGCCCCAAGGGATTGTCAGCGTATTGGTAAAAACAATGTCGGGGTCCCATAAATCAAGTAATTTTTTTTGATTCATCAAATTGGTCATAGATCTGCTCATGCTATCCGCAATTTCCTCCGACGAAAGTTTTTTTGACGAGCACCACCAGCTATAATCAATTACTATATAGTCAATTGCGTTATTAGTTAGTTCTGTGGCTAGCGGTCCTTCATACGGAAGAACTACGTGGCAAATTACACCAAGCTCCTGAAGCTCTTTCATTAGTTCCAGTAGGGATCGTTCCGATCCTCCAAGTCCTGCGGTATGATTAAAAAAAACAACATTAATGCTTTTATTTTTATTTATCGCAAAAACATTATCATTGTATTCTTTGTTCATGTATTTTTCCCATCGATAAATATCATTTGTTATCCTGGTAAGATGCGGGACTGTCATAAAACTCATATCTTCGGATATTTGATGTTCATATTCATGGATTAGAAATAGATCAAATCCCATGTCTTTTAATTGTTCAAGCAACTGTACGGGTTCAAATCCAGCCGATTTTTGAGATAAAGGATTATGTTCGATCAGTAATTTTACTTGCGGATTTTTTCGTATCGTGTTTGCCAAACCTTCCAACGCTGGTATCTCGTGTCCTTCAACATCCATTTTAATAAAACCTAATTTTGTATCACCTATTATCTTGTCCAATGCGATGGTTTTTATACTCGCAATTTCTTTTTTCTTAGAATTTGACACTTCATAAAAGCTTGATCTTGATGTTGTTTCAGCGATATTGATCTTCTTGACTTCTTCCTTATTCGAAGCGGCAAGATTATACAGCTTTGCATTATTTATTTTGTTTATTGATATGTTTTTTTTCAGCATCGAAAAATTATTCTTTATCGGCTCAACGGCGATTATTTTGGAGTCTCGAACATTTTTGCCTATTACTGAAGAGTAATAACCATGGTGGGCACCCACATCCAAAAAAACAGAGCCTGGTTTGGTATAGGATAAGGCAATATTCAAGGAAAATGGTTCAAAATTAAGATAGTTAATTTGGGAAGCTTGCTGGGCTGTCGTGTTAAATTTAGTGCTCTTTATGATAAAACTTGTCAAATCTGGATTCAGAGTTGTCAAAATCTTTAAATATTTGTTATATTCCTTTGTGTCATGCTTTGTGTTAGGGTTCCAAGGCTTGTCAATTGCCAAATAATGCATAATGAAAGGATCTTGAAGAATTTTTTTGTAATCTTCCGAAGGGGAAATATCCGTTCGGAATTCCGCATTCCATCTTTGATCCAAGGGTTTTATCTGTTTCCACAGAACACTATTAATTGCGTCCTGATCAACGTTCAATAACTTATTTAGAGGGCTCGACTCGATATGCTCAAATAATTTTTTTTCTACCTGATCTTGTCTCCATTTTTTCAAATTAATAAGCATTACGCCCGCGCAAAAGTAAGTAGATTTTTTAGGCATTTCCAGTCTTTTTTTATTTGCTTCAGAGGTTTGAGTTTTGCATGCTGCCAAACAGTAATCGGTCACATCTATGTCATACAGCGCCTTCAGGCTTTTTTTTACTATAACATCGGAATCAAGATAGATAATCTTGTCAAGATTGGGAATCAATGTAGGTATTTTGATCCTGAAATATGAAACAATGTTAAAAGGGGCGTTGTCGGGAACAGGGCAGTTGTTGAAATCTTCCCTACGGATCCCCAAAAAATTTATTCGACAGTCTTTTATTATTTTTAGATTCTCAATTTTTTTCTTATTATTTTCAGATATTCCGCCGTCCAATACGTAAAAATCATAAAAATCGTTATCTTTCGAATTATAAAGAATCGAGGCTATTGCTACCATGCATGGTTGAGCATAATTATCGTCTGTCGATAAGCATACGGGTATTATGGGCTTTTTGAATTTATCAAGCTCTTTTAACTCATGCGATATATTTTTGGCTCCATCGTTAATTTGCATAATGAGTTCGTTGGCATTTTTTAAGACTATTTCTTTATGGTCTTTATCTATAAATAATTTAAGTAGTTCAAGAAGCATTTGCAATTGGTATTTCCCGAACTTATTAAAATGTTCCTGCGGATTTTTGTGTATATTCCACCATATCCCATCGTTGTGTCGCCTATATACCGACATGATCTTGTTTATAAAACCTATTTTTCCGCTTCTGGCATGAAATAAACTCAAATACCAATCGTTTGGCATAAAATTTTTCCTGGACATTTTTTCATAACTGATCCTCCTGTACATTACGGAGCTTGTAGCAATATAATTTCTCTTTAGTAATTCCGCAATAGAAAACTCTTTTAAATCCGGATAGTCCGGGTATATTCTTTCTTTTCCGTCACCTTGCTCATAAAACAACCTTACCGGGTGAAAGCAAATGTTATGGGTTTTGTTTTTTTCCAAGAAGTCAACCTGAAGTTGCAGTTTTCTTTCGCCCGTCCAATAGTCGTCACCTTCACATACTGCAATGTATTTTGTTTTAATGGACTTGAGCGCTTTTTTTATAGAACAATCTGCGTCTTTTTTGGAAAACTGGTTTTCAGTTTCTATAATTGCCTTGATTTTGTTTGGATATTTTTTTTGAAATTCCCTTATGATTTTGACTGTGTTGTCAGTGGAAGCATCATCATGGATCAGTATCTCAAAATCGAAATCGGTTTTTTGCATCACAAATGACTCAAGAGCCTGCGCGATATACTTATCATGATTATAAGTCAGGCAAAATACTGTCAATATCGGCTTTTTCCTTATCATTTTTATTCCTTTATTATGCTCTTTTTTTGATTCAATGAAACCGCATTTTTTGTAAACGTTTATCGCGGGCGAGTTTTTAGGATCAACAAACAAGTAAATACTATTCAATCCCAAATCATCAAAAGCGTAATCAATAACTTGTTGTGTAACCTTTGTCGCAATTCCTTTCCCCCAATATTTTCGGTTTCCTATAAATATATGGTATTGCGCCGTCTTTTTTGTTATGTTGGTCAATTGGGCATTACCAATATACTCCCCAGCTTTTCCAATAGATATGGCGAAACGTTTTTGATCACTTTTTTTTAACGCACTAGCTAGCCATTTTTTTTCAATCCCGATTGTTATGGATTTTGTTGGTCTTGAACCGGTATACTTCCATACATGTTTGTCATTTCGCCATTTCCATGACGTTTCATGATCCCCTAACCTTAATGGTCTTATTTTTACATCCATGGTTTCTAATGCAAAATTAACCGTAAGTATTTTTTCAATTGATTTATTCCTATTCTTTGATCAATCGGCAAAGGAATCAAATACTTTTTCAAATACAGCTCAAAACTATTTTTTTCAACCCATTTTTCCATTTCCGGCCAATACGTCGGGACATAAATATTGTTTTTATGTAACTTCGCTCTTAATTTCTGATCCTTTATCAAAAGAGGATATGCCATGGGGACATCTTTTGGACCTAGAGAAATTTTAAGTTCATTAACGGAATTCAGATAACGATCTAGAAACCTAAAATTCCTTAGTCTTAAGTTTTTGATATTCATGTAATCTATGCTAATTAACATCTTCCTTGTCAAATTGGACATATGTTTTATAGGTTGACCTTCTAAAGATTTTTCACTAAGAAGAAAATCTTCGTATCCAGCCTGGGCACCCAAATCCACTCTTTTTAATAAGTGGCTGAACCGGTTAAAGGATGTGTCAGTTTCAAACTTGTTATTAAGTTTTTTACTGGTTTGTAGATAGGCGCCGTCCGGAACGCCGAAAAATTTTCTTGGCGAATAGAAAGTATCAACGTCCTCGATGGGCGATGAGTAAAAGGCTTGCGCATTGTCGATTATGATGTTTTTATATTTTGACGTAATTTTCAATACGTTTTTATGGTTTGTTCCGAAGTAATCCGTATACAAAATCCAACTATTTACAGGAAAATCTTGCATCGGTAAAAAATCCAAACCAATAGAATAAAAATTAATTTGGCAATTTTCCCCTTTTAGTACGTCCAGTATCGCTTTACATGTGTAGTATGGAACGAATAAGGAGTTTATTTTTTTAGCTTTTATTATGTATTTGAGACAGTTTCTAGCTGAGTTCAAACCAATTAGTTCTGGATAGTACTCCTTTAATATAGGCAACTCGATTTCAAAATATCCTCCCATACTCATATATTAAATCAGATCGTACTCATTTAACATCTCCCTAATTTGTTTAGGCGAATTAAACATCATAACGTCAATTATAGAAAGATTGGCAACAAATTCGCCGCCAAACTGTGCATATACAATGTGTCGCGTTTCAATAAAATTAAGCTCAATTTTTTTTTCTTTGAAAGCGCTATTTGAGTACAGCGATCTACCACCAAAAGCATTAATGTATTGGGATCCTCCCAATAATTTAACCATTTTAATGATCCGTTCCTGGCCATTTAAATCTAGTTCTTGTAATTCCTTAATCTGTGAAGAACGAATGATTTTAGTATTTATTTTCAGAAACATTGACAATTCGATCAATTGATTTGTCAACAGATATCCAATATCATTGGAATCGTTTAAGTTCAAGATTATTTTTTTTAAAAACGGAAAAACGCGATGGAAATAAGGCGACTTTCGGTATGAATATTCAATTGATTTGATAAGTTTCAGTTTTTCCTTGCTAATTAACTTGGAAAAATGCCTTTCATTGATATTCTTTGTGTGCGAATCGTTTTCAACGCTTAAAGTAAAATGTTTCTTTTGGTTATTTATGAGGATATTATTTTTGTTTATCCAACCATTTTTGATATATTGAACATCATCATAAACTACAAATTTATCTACAGAATTTATTAACTGAAAATAACCGATATATGGAAACAAGTAAGGTTGCATTATTGCTAATCGCATAGTTTGAGTTATTTTATTGCCTCTATTATCAAATCGGATTCTTTTCTCGTCTCAAGGTTCATCAAATCAGGTAATTTGCTTTTATAAAGGCTTTCTCTTCGTAATTTTGAAAATCCGGATTCATATAATCTTCTTTTTAGCTCCTTCCCATTATACAAATATTGATGTCCCCAACTCCTGAAGCATATGTTAATAAGTTCGGCATTCGACTTTACCCAGCTAAAACCATATTTATCAATCCACTCCTGTCTTCTCCAAAAGAAAATATAACGAAAAATAATATAATCCAAATCAGGGGTGGCAATTCTTAAAACTCCGCCAGGCTTTAAAACCCTATAAAAATCTTTCATTAAACGGATGCCTTGATCTGCCGTTAAATGTTCTATGAAATGCTCGTTATAAATGAAATCTACGGAGTTATCTTTTATTGGTAATTCGTCATTCATGTCCCACACTATGTCTATTCTCTGGATTTTATTATCTTCGTTCTTGTCTATATTTATCCAATCTTCGTAATAATTGTTGCCGCAACCGACATGAAGTTTAATTTTATCGCCACGATGCGATTTATCATTAAGTAACTTTCTGAATTTGATTATTTCCTTTGCTTTAGGCGATCTTTTTTTTCTCATTGATTATGCGGCAAATTTTTTTAACATTATTTATTTTTAAGTCATTGTATAAAGGAAGGCATAGAATCCTTTTGGCTACACTTTCGGAAACTGCGCAAAAATATTTCTTTTTATGGTAAACGAGCGTATTAAGCGACGGATAAAAATACCTGCGTGGGTATATGCCAAATCGATTTAGTTTTTTGATAGCCTCAATAGTATTGTTTTCAGAATTGAATATTATCGGATAATAGGCGTAGTTGTATACAAATTTATTTTTAGGTACGTGTCTTTTGTATCCGTTATTTAGAAATTTATCATAAGTTTCGCATAGTAGTTTCCGCTTCATTATGATGTCATCTACATAATCGAGGTTAACCAATCCCATAGCCGCCTGGAATTCGGAGGCTTTGGCGTTGAGGCCCAACGTAAAATGTTGATCACCCTCGTGACCAAATCTTTTTACCAGCTCGATCCTTTTATTTATTTTTTCATCACGGCAAACAAGGCAACCACCCTCTATAGTATGGAAAACCTTTGTCGCGTGAAAGCTACCGATTGAGATGTCGCCGTACTCGTATATACTTTTGCCTCCATATTTTACCCCAAAACAGTGGGCGGCGTCATATATCACTTTGAGATTGTATTTTTTCGCAATTTTTTCAATCGCTTCAATATTGCAGGGAAAACCAAAAACATGGACAGCCAAAATTGCCCTGGTTTTTTTCGTAATCGCCTCTTCAATTTTATTTGCATCGATGCACAATGTTTTTGGATCGATGTCAACATATACGGGTTGGCATCTCTCCCATAAAATGGCTGAAGTGGTTGCGACGTATGTAAAAGGTGTCGTTATTACTTCACCCTCGGTTATGTCAAGGGCTCTTAAGGCAACTTGCAAGGCGATAGTTCCGTTGGTGACAAAATGAAAGTTTTTGACACGAAGATATTTCCGGCATTTTTTCTCGAATTCCTGGAGTAGCGGACCCTGATTCGTCAAATGATTGGATCTCCAAATTTTTTTTAGGTGCTTGGCATATTCCTTAAAGGGCGGCAGGAAGGTTTTTGTGACGTAAATCTTATTTTTCATAATTGCCAAACTAATTTTAGCAAAACGTTGTTGAATTTTCCTATTTCCCCCTCATGATGTAAAATAACTTAATTATTTATGAACATTCTCGTAACGGGCTCTATTTCCTACGATGAGATCCTTGATTTTCCGGGGAAATTCGTCAATTATTTCCAACCCGAAAAACTTCATCAGATAAACGTTTCGTTTGTGGTTGATAGACTCGAAAGGCAATTGGGCGGGACAGCAACAAACATTGCTTATAATGTCTCCCTGGCTCTAAGGTTATTCAAGCCAGATGTCAATTCAGTGAAGATTTTTGCATCGGTTGGCAAGGACGGAAAGGTTTTTATAGATTTTTTGGGTAAAAGCAACATAGACACGTCCGGCATAATGGCAGACCAAAAACTCTACAGTGCCTTTGGTTCGGTAATAACTGACAAGAAAGACAATCAAATCTGGGGTTTTTACTACGGCGCTTGCGAAAGGGCAAAGGAAATCGCCATAAAAAAGAAAATTTGGAAAAAGTCGTTAATGATAATTTCGGCCAATCACCCCAAGGCGTTCATGAATTTCCAAAACCAGGCGATAAAAAACGGTGTGGAATACGTTTATGACCCGGGCATGTCCCTGACATGGATAAAGGACAGGGATTTGGCCGCGGGTGTTTTGAAATCAAAATACCTGATAGGTAACGACTACGAAATCACCATGATCCTTAAAAGAATCGGCAGAACGGTGAGTGACCTAGCTTCAAAAGGTATTTCGGTCATAACCACTCTTGGAGAAAAGGGAGTCGTGTATCAGGACCGGAAACACAGGATTGAAGTCAAAGCCTTCAGGAAAGGAAAGGTCGTTGATCCAACCGGGGCGGGCGATGCCTGGAGAGGCGGGTTCATGGCGGCAATAACATCATCGTCAGACTTGAAGACTGCGCTTAAACTCGGCAACGCAATGGCAAGCTTTGCGATAGAAAAATACGGGACGGTCAATCATAACCCTTCGGTCAAGGCTATTGAAAAAAGACTTAAGAGTATGTAACATTCTTACATGAACTACGATGTCAAGGATATCAATCTTTCCAAAGAAGGCAGAAAACTGATCGAATGGGCAGCAAGGGAGATGCCGGTTCTTAAACTCATAAGACAAAGATTCGAAAAGGAAAAACCCCTCAAAAACGTAGTTCTTGCCGCTTGTTTGCATGTCACCTCGGAAACTGCCAATCTGGCAATAACCCTCAAGCAGGGAGGCGCTCAGGTTTACTTGTGCGCTTCAAATCCGCTTTCAACTAACGACGCCGTTGCCGCATCACTGGTGAAGGACTTCAAGATCCCAGTGTTTGCCATAAAGGGCGAAAACAATTCTACCTACTATAAGCATTTGAATTCCGTTATTGACGCCAATCCAAGTCTGACCATGGACGACGGCGCCGATCTCGTGGGTTTGTTACACGGCAAAAGGTCTCAAAACTTGAAATATGTCGTTGCGTCGTCCGAGGAGACGACCACCGGCGTCATCAGGCTCCGCGCCATGGAAAAAGACAAAGCCCTCAAGATACCGGTTTTGGCCGTAAACGACAATTTGACAAAACACATGTTCGACAACCGTTACGGAACCGGGCAATCGACAGTTGACGGCGTAGTGAGGGCAACTAATATACTTCTGGCAGGGCGAACCTTTGCTGTTGTCGGCTATGGATGGTGTGGACGCGGGATTGCCATGCGGGCTAAAGGCATGGGGGCGAATGTTATTGTTTGCGAAGTCGATCCGATAAAAGCCCTCGAAGCAAAAATGGACGGTTATCAGGTTATGCGAATTTCCGAAGCCATTGCGTTAGCCGATATTCTCGTTTCGGCTACAGGCGACAAGCATGTTGTAGACGAGGAGCATTTAAAGGTTGCGAAAAATGGTGTCATTTTGGCAAATTCCGGACATTTTGACGTCGAGATAAACAAGGACGCGCTGAAAAAATTATCCAAAAAAATAACCAGAGTGAGGCCAATGGTCGAGGAATATGATCTAGGACGAAAAAAAGTTTATCTTTTGACGGAGGGAAGGCTTGTGAATTTGGCGGCCGCCGAAGGACATCCGGCAGCTGTCATGGACATGAGTTTTGCCGGGCAAGCCTTGGGCGCGGAATATCTTTGGAAAAACAGGGGTGAATTAAGCAACAGGGTGTATTCCCTTCCCATAAAACTCGATCAAGAAATAGCCCGGTTGAAACTGAGATCGGAAGGAGTGACCATCGACTCATTAACAGAAGAACAAAAGAATTATCTCGATTCGTGGCGTGAGGGAACTTAAGTATCAGGAGTGACAGTTAGGGATCTAGCCCGTTGATCTGTCCAGCAACCGTTCGGCATCAGGCCGAAACGGTGCTAAAGCTAGAACCGATATGCTCATTGCGAGAAAAAATCCCGCTTTTGAGCGGGTTTTTTTAATTATTAATTATTTTTAACATGAAGATTTTCACTTCGGAGGCAGTGTGTTCCGGACATCCGGATAAAATTTGCGACCAGATTTCCGACGCAATTCTCGACGAAGCCTTGGCGAAAGACAAGTATTCCCGCGTTGCCGTCGAAACAATGGTTACTAAGAATTTCGTGGCGATGGCTGGCGAAGTGACCAGCAACGCAAAACTGAAATATAAATCGATAGCAAGAAAGACCATAAAAAAATTAGGCTATACGAATCCTAAACTCAAATTTACCGACTCCTCCCCTATCATGGTCAAGATACATACACAATCGACCGAGATTGCTGCTGGCGTCGATAAATTGGGTGCCGGCGATCAGGGCATGATGTACGGGTTTGCGACGGACGAAACCAAAGAATACATGCCGATGCCGATAATGGTTGCCCAAAAATTGGCCATGCGCATCGATGAACTCCGCGAAACCAAAAAGCTTCCGTATTTGAGACCGGACGGAAAGACGCAAATAACTGCAACCTACTACAAGGAAAAGCCCTCAAGGATAGATAAGGTTGTTTTGGCGGTTCCGCACGACGAAGGAACTGCGTTAAATGAGGTAAAAAACGATTTGTTCAGGGAATGCGTTATGCCTGTTTTGGATGAATATGGCTTTTCCGTAAGCAAAAACAACCTGATCGTCAACGGCACTGGGATCTGGCATATCGGGGGGCCGGCTTCAGATACTGGCGTTACCGGCCGAAAGATAATAGTAGACACCTATGGATCGTTTGCTCATGTCGGGGGCGGAGCCTTTTCCGGAAAGGACCCGACCAAAGTCGATCGTTCGGCTGCCTATGCGGCACGCTTTTTAGCAAAAAACATTGTCGCCAATGGACTGGCCAAGAAATGTGAGGTCCGACTGGCCTATTTCATCGGCGCCAAAAAACCCGTCATGCAGGAAGTCGAAACTTTCGGAACTTCCAAGAGGAGCGAAAAATACATAAAGAATTTCATGGACAAGCTTCTCGATACGTCCCTGGCAGGCATTATTAAAGGATTGGATTTGCAAAAGCCAATCTATCTTGGAACCGCATCATACGGTCATTTCGGTAGGAGTGGATTTTCCTGGGAAAAAGTTATTGCGGTTTAAGATTGGACTAAACCGAAGGTTTTCAAGAAATTGCCTACATATTTTTTCCATGAAAAATCCTTCATGTGTTTTTTCATGTCGATTTTGGAATCCAGGATTTTTCGGAGATCCTCCAATTCCCTGCCCTTAGACGCGTATGGGTATCCGACTTCAAATATCTCCCTGAGTGATGAATTGGCGTAAAGAAGCGACGGAGTACCGCAGGCGGCCGCCTCGACCGGCGGCAGCCCAAAGCCCTCATATTTTGAAAGATAGATAAATGCCCGAGCTCCGCTGTAAAAATACGGCAGATCAAGGTCTTCGACGAATCCCACGAAGATTACTTTTTCATCAAGATCAAGTTTTTTGATGAGCTCAAAAATTTTTTCGTTTTTCCATCCGGCGCGTCCGACGATCAGAAATTTGAAATCCCAGTATTTTTTGATTTTTACAAGTTCATCAAAGACTTTTATGGCGGTTTCCAGATTCTTCCTGGGCTCGATGGCTCCAACGTAAAGAAGATAGTCCCGGGGGTATTCCTGGCCGTATTTCTCTAGGATTTTTTTGATTTCCCGGCCATCTTTAATGGGCCGGAAATGGTCATCAACCGCCAGATGGATTGTCCGGATGTTTTTTATTTGCGGATAATGCTCAAGAAGATCCTTCTTGGTGTTGTCCGAATCAACGATTACAATGTCCTTGTATTTGACGGTTTTCTCCAGTTTTTTTATATGGGCTTCGACGATGTCGTCGTTATGGAATTGCGGAAATATCTTCCAGGTCAGGTCGTGGACGGTTGTTACACCTCGGGTCCCCTTAAGGAGCGGCGGCCTTAAAAAGTCCGACGACATGAAGACGTCGACGCGGCCTATAAGCCACTCGACCGGAATGAGGTGGTGTTTGCCCCAAAAAAATCTCCAAACGGAAAGCGGCAACGGGTACTCGTATACCCTGGCGCCCAGTTTTCTCAAGTCGTCAAGATAACGAAAGTTATTTGGACGCCTCAGGCTCGAATAGAACAACCGGTATTCATTGGTTTTATCGTAAATGAGCAGGTTTTTGACCAGATTGTATGTGTAGTTGGCAACACCGGATCCGGCGTAATTAAGCATTGAGACATCGATTCCGATCTTCATTTAGATATTTTATCAAATTGGAGGATTTTAGATAAGAAGGCGCATAGTAATGAAGCGCAAAACCTTTTTATCGGTATTCTTAAGCCCATGGCTTTCGCCCGCCTCAACGAGGATGCAGATGCCTTCCCCGACGGGAATTTCCCGGCCGTTTATGGTCATTATGCCCTCCCCCTCGATGAAGTAATAAACTTCCTCGCAGTCCTCATGGACATGCGGTTCGAAACCCTGCCCCGAGTCAAGATGGGCGTCGTTGACTGTCTGTAGTTTGGTTTTGGAATCCCCCGCCTTTATTAAGGCTTTGCGGGGAACGGCGCCATGGGCGGCGGTTGTTTTTATGTTGCCTGCATTTATTATTTTCATAATGGAAGATCGTTACTTGAGCGTCGTTATTACAGCCAAAGTCGATGCTATGACAATGAGAACCGATGAGGCCACGGCAAAGACGTTATAGATTTTGCCGTTGACGTACTTACCCATCAGTTCCTTGTTGTTCACGATTTTAAGGATGAAAAACAGGAAGACGGGCAGGAGGATGCCGTTAAGGCTTTGGGTATATAGAACGATTTTGAATAACGGAAAAAACGGCGTAATCACGAGAACGGCTGCAAGTATGGCGTTAAAGAGGAAAATTATGTAGAAAGTCTTGCCCTTGTTGTACGATTCGTCAAGCGACCCCGTGAATCCGAAAAATTCAGTGAACGCATAGGCTGAGGTCAATGAAACGATCGTCATTCCGATTATCGCGGCGTTGATCAGTCCGACCGCAAAAAGGACGCTGGAGAATTCGCCGGCAAATGGCCTGATCGCCAGGGCCGCCTCCTCCCCCGACCCGATACCTATGTTATTGACAAACAAAGTTGCCGCCGTGGCAACCATCATGAAAAACGTGAAAAAATTTGAAAGGAACGCCCCAAGGTAAGCTTCAAACTTGGCGTAGCGTAATTTCTCGACAGGTACCCCCTTGTTTTTCATATAGCTTTGGACAAAAAACTGTCCCCACGGGGTTATCGTGGTACCCAATACGGCGACCAGCAACAGGAACGAGTCGGCATCTAAAAGGTTTGCCTTTGGGATAAAAAGACTCTTTAATGCATCACTCCAATCCGGTTTTGCCATGATCGCGGATATCACATAAGCCAAATAAAACACAATGCCAAGCAAAAACACCCTCTGGCTTCTTTCATAGCCCGTTCTCGTTATGAGTAGGAAAGTGGCGACGATCGACAGCAAAACGATTATGACTGAAGGCAACCCAAGCATCTCAGATGACGCCTTGAGGGCGGCAACGTTGGTCAAGAGCGTGCCGAAATTGGCAATCAAAAGAAGTATAAACATGGCAAAGGAGGTCTGTAGCCCGAAACTCTCCCTAATAAGATCGCCCAAACCCTTTCCGGTAACAATGGCGATCCTTGACCCCATTTCCTGCGTAAGCGCATAAAGAAGTGTTAAGAAGGGTAAGGTGAATAGTGCGGCATAGCCCAGTCGGGCTCCCGCCAAAGAATATGTTATGACTCCGCCCCCGTCATTTCCGGCCATGGTCGTTATGACCGACGGACCCAAAACGGACAGAAAATAGATGACGTTATCGAACAGTTTCATCTCAATTAAAAAAATCCTGATAATTCAGGACATATATGGCTAGAATACTACTTCGGGGCAGTCTTGTCAATAAAAATTATGATATGATAAATATCAATATGGATGATGTTTCCGTGGTTGTCCCGACGCTAAACAACATTGACGGGATAAGATATCTGGCTGATTATTTCCGGGACAAAAAGAGCCACCTCATTGTTATTGACAATCACCCGACTGAAGAGAAAAGAAAACTTCTGAAACACTATGTTTACCTTCCCCAGGAAAAGAATCTCGGGTTTGCGGCCGCCGTCAACCTTGGAGTCAAGCGCGTCAAAACCGAGTGGGTCGTCATCCTCAATGACGACATTGAATTCAAGGATGGCCTGTTTTTTACGGAACTCCTGCACGATGCGAAAAAAAGACGGCTCGACGCCGTCTCTCCCATCCTCATCAATCCGGATGGCAGAATCGAGAACTACGGATATAGGGTTTTGCCGTACGGCCGGGTTGAATTGGTGGCGGACCAGGAGGACAAAAGAATAGACGGGCTGACAGCCGCATGTCTTTTAATCAAAACCGAAGTTTTCCGGAAGCTTAAAGGCTTTGACAAAAAGTTCTTCGCCTATCTTGAGGACGTCGACTTCTTTTTGCGTTTCAAAAAAAAGGGTTACAGGATGTCCATGTCCCGCCTGGAGGTGAAGCATAACCATATGACAACCTCTCGCACGATGGGTAACTTCAAGGCCCGGCAGGACATGGTTAACTGGTGGAGGTTGTATTTCAAAAACAAGGGGTTTTTCAGGTTTGATCCGAAGTTTATCGTTGAGAGATTGAGAAATGTCAGCGGATACATGAAGGCAACCTTCAATTCAGGATAATGATTGCTCGTATTTGGCAATCGCCTCGTTGATATCCCCGAAGTAAACCTTTTTACCCTGTTCAAGGAACAATCCCCTGTTGCAATAATCCCCCATCTGCTTTATCGAATGGGTGACCATGACCATTGTCGCCCCTTGGTTCTGGAATTCCCTTATCCGGGCAAGGCACTTATTTTGGAAATTGATGTCCCCGACGGCAAGGATTTCGTCAACCAGAAGGATGTCCGGAGTTTCCGCGACGGCAACCGAAAAGGCCAGTCTCATGTACATCCCCGACGAATAGAATTTGACCGGCTGGTCCATGAAATCTCGAAGCTCCGAAAACTCGACGATGTCTTTATAAAGTCTGTCCATTTCCTTTTTCTTAAATCCTAGGATTGAGCCGTTGAGATAGACATTTTCCCGACCTGTTAGTTCCGGGTGAAATCCGGCCCCGAGTTCGATTAGCGGGGCGACTTTCCCGTTTACGGTTATCCGCCCGTCCGTGGGCTTGGTGACCCCGGCTATGATCTTGAGCATGGTTGACTTACCGCTGCCGTTCCGGCCCATGATTGCAAGCGATTCACCCTTTCTAACCTCGAAGTCGACCTGCTTCAAAGCATGGAGCTTGGTGGTCGTTTCTCCGCCCGAAAACAGGGCGGGCAAAAACTCCTTGAATGTTTTTTGTTTCTGCAGATTATAGATCTTGGATACGTTCTCGGCTTTTATGACAAAGTTTTGGTCGTTGTTAGACATAGTCGGCGAATTCCCCTTCCATTTTTTTGAACATATAAAAACCGATCGCAAAAACGGTTACCGACATGAAAAAAGCAATCGCCAGGCTTGAATAGCTTGGCTGTCCCCCGCCCAAGACAGTCTGCCTGTAAGCATTGATGATGACTGACATCGGGTTTAACGAAAATATGAACCGGTATTTATCAGGTATAATCTCGACCGGATACATGACCGGAGTCAAATACATCCAGAGCATGATGACCAAATTCAAAAGATACTGGATGTCGCGGTAAAAGAGATTGAGCCCAGCCAAAATCAGGGAAAGCCCGGCGGTGAAGATTATCTGGATGGCGAATATCACCGGTACCCAAATCAAGGTCGGGGTGATTATCGTCTTGAAGAAAATGAAAAACACGACAAGAACGATGCACGAAAAAAGGAAATCGACGATTTTGGCAATGATCGTCGAATACACCAGTATTTCCCTCGGGAAATAGATTTTCGTGATGAGGGAACTGTTTGCTATCAAGGCGTTGACCGACGAAGTGAGGCTGGTGGCGAAAAGGTTCCATGGCAGCAGGGCGACCGCCAGGAAGATGATGAATGGTACTCCCTGGGAGGGAATTTTCAAAACCGTTGAAAAAACGAAATCCAGGACTATGAGCTGGAAAAGCGGGTTCAGTATCACCCAAGCGTAACCCAGGACCGATTGCTTATACCGCTGGTTGATTTCCCGATGGGCCAAGTTCCACAGTAGTTCGCGGTATTCCCACATCATGCTGAAGTTTTCCTGGAGTTTTGAAACCTTGCTCATAGGTATATATTATCACTTTTTCCATTTTCTTTTGCTTTTGAAGAGGTCTTCCCTGATTGAGAGGTCGGCTACATGGATGAACCATTCCTGGAAGGCCTTGGCCAAAACCGTGACCGCGATCGAAATCCAAAAAGCGGTTGGGTTGGAAACAAGGAAATCCAGGCCTTTGACGTTTTTGGCGAAGTAAACCAGGAAAAATATGTTTTCGAAGTAGTTGCCAAAGAATATCAGTATGTGCCTGTTGCTGGTCATTATCATCAACGCCAACCCGATTGTCCGCCAGGTGAGAAGCGCCAAAAGAACCATGCGGAATTCAGGAAGCGTGTTCCAGGCGATTATCATCTCAAATACATAAACCCATAAATCGAGGAGCTTGTCGATGACCTGATACTGTTTTTTGGTTATTACATGGTAGGCAAAGTCGGCGTCGATTATATCAAGAAAAAGTGATAGAATAATGCCGGGAGTAGGCCAAATCAATATAAGCGGGGCAACGATTATCCTTACCAAAACCACCAAATAGTACGCCATTTTCATAATTGTACATGATAAAAAAATTAAAGATCGCAATGTTTTTTTCCTCGGACCCGGCTTCACCCGGGGGTGTCCAGGAACACGCGTATCACCTGGCAGCCGCGTTGAAAAAAATCGGTCACAAGGTTACCGTTTTTGTTCCAAACAGAAGAAGTATTCTGCTCCCCTACCCAAACGCCAGGACAATCGGGGAATTTTCGGAGATTCCTTTGCCCATCGGCTATGACATCAGTTATATCAGCAAAAAAGAGGGAGAAAATTATGCCGAAATGATTTCCGGAAAAAAATTCGACTTTATTCATATCCATGACCCGTTCATGCCCTTTCTGACTTATGAATTATTGAATGTCCTAAAGTTACCGATCGTGACCACCTATCACGCCACCTGGGAGACGGGTTCGGCATTGGAAGCCTTCAGGGGTTTTCTGCCCTGGCTCAAGGATCCGTTGTCAAAAAAAGTGGTCGGTTCGATTTTTGTTTCTCGAAGGACCATGGAATGCTGGAGGGAAATCTTCAATGACAAAACCGAAAAATCGATTATCGCAAACGGCATCGACAGAAGCCTTTTCAGGAAAAAGGCCAAAACAAAAAAAGACCGGACAGAAATCCTGTTTTTAGCCCGCCTGGTACCCAAAAAAGGCCTGCATCTCCTTTTGAAGTCCATAAAAATCCTGGTGGCCCGCCGCAAGAACATCAGGCTGTCTGTTGTCGGAGAGGGTCCCGACAAACAAAGAATGATCGATTACGTTAGAAAAAACAAACTTGGACAGTACGTCAAATTTCATGGCTACGTGAAAAAGAAAGATAAACCCAGATATTACCAACAGGCGGATATTTTCTGCGCACCCTATGTTAATGAGGGATTTGGCATCACCCTGCTTGAGGCGATGGCGACCGGAACCCCGATTGTTGCCCTCGAAAACAACGCTTTCAGCGAAGTTCTGAAGACCTATCCGGCGAGTGAGCTGATAGTCAAGGAAAAGAATGCGGTCAAAATGGCCGACGCCATCGAAACTTTGATTGACGATGAAAAACTGAAGCAAAAAATAGTAAAATGGGAGGAGAGGGAAATAAAAAAATACGGGTGGGAAAAAATTGCGAAAGAAACGGAAAAATTTTATTTAAAGATATTGGGATACTCATAAATCCTTGATACCAAGATTTATCGGCACGCCGTTGGAGCCGCCTCGCAGTCGCGAGGTCCAAAGGGTGCGATAAATTTAGTATCTTCGGATTATTAATCACCACAAATTTATATTTTTAAAAAAATAAAATGAAAAAAAGATTGACGAAGATAGTGGCGACGATCGGACCGAGTTGCGAAAGCGATGCCGAAGTGGAAAAGCTCATAGAACTTGGCGTAAATGTTTTCCGGTTTAATCTGAAACACAACGATCTTGACTGGCACAGAACCATGATCGCCAAGGTCCGCCGGGCTGCCGATAAGGTCGGGGTAAACGTCGGAGTCATGATCGACCTTCAAGGACCGGAGATACGGGTCAGTATGGAAGCGCCTGAGGTAAGAGTCGAGGAAGGCACCCTCATTCCATTGGGGCAGGGCGAAGTGTCCGTGTCGCATCCTGAGATAATCCCCCATCTGCCGGTCGGGCAAAGAGTCCTCATAGACGACGGAAGCCTGAACTTCAGGGTGGAAATCCATGAGGGAAAAGTCTATCTGAAATCACATTCGACGGGGGTAATCAGGAATAAAAAAAACTTTAACATTCCCGGCTGCGACATTCCGGTGCCGTCGCTGGTTTCCCGCGACGTCGAAGCCATCAAGATGGCTGCCCAGACAGGGGTTGACTTTGTTGCTCTGTCGTTTGTGAGGTCGACAAAGGATATCGACGATCTTAAGAAGGAAATGTCCAAACACGGGGCAAACGCCAAAATAATCGCCAAGATAGAAACCCAGAAATCACTCCATAACCTCAAGGATATCACCCGCGAAGTGGATGGACTGATGGTGGCCAGGGGAGACCTCGGAGTCGAAATAAGCCTGGAAAAAGTCCCTTACTTCCAAAAGCAGATAATCAGGGAAGCTTTCCAGAGAGGTGTTCCGGTCATAACAGCGACCCAAATGCTCCAGTCCATGGTCGAAAACCCGTATCCCACCCGCGCCGAAGTATCGGACGTTGCCAATGCCTTTTATGACCTGACCGATGCCGTCATGCTTTCGGCCGAAACGGCCACCGGAAAGTATCCCAAAAAAGCCGTTTCCATAATGGGCAACATTTTGGAATACAACGAAAGCCAGAATTATTTGGGTGACAAGCAGTCGTTCCAGTTTGACATCAAGACCAACGCCGACATGATTACGGAATCGGCATACAATCTTTACCTTTCCTATCAAAGAAACAGGAAAAACCTGGCTGGTTTTCTCGTCTTTACGCAAACCGGCGCCACGGCAAGACTGATTTCCCGATACCGGCCCCTGTTGCCGATTTTTACCTTCGTCTCATCGAAGCAGGTTGCCGACTCCCTGAGCATCGATTTTGGAGTCCAGACCTTCACCCATAAAACCATCAAGAAAAACGAAGTTACGAGGCGTGATATAAAGTCGGCCATCGACGTTTTGAGGGCAAAACAACTGGTCAAAAATAATGACGCGCTCCTGGTTCTTCATGGGGATTATTGGGCAGTTACCGGCGGCACTTCAACGCTAAAGATAATTGAGATCTGAATATGCATATGGACAAGATAAGGAACTTTGCCATTATTGCCCATGTTGACCACGGGAAATCCACGCTCGCCGACCGGTTGCTTGAACTTACCCACGTCGTATCGCCGGGACGTCACGACGAACAGATGCTCGACCGCAATCCGATATCCCGCGAGAGGGGCATCACCATAAAATTGGCCCCCGTCAGGATGCAGTACGACGGATACATCCTCAACCTAATAGATACTCCGGGCCATGTTGACTTTTCCTATGAAGTCGACCGCACCCTGTCGTCTGTCGAGGGCGTCATACTTCTTGTTGATGCCACGCAAGGCATACAGGCGCAAACGATCGCCAACGCGTACAAAGCGATCGAAAAAAATCTCGAAATCATCGCGGCGGTCAACAAAGTCGATCTTCCGTCCGCCGAGGTCGAGTCGACAAAAAAGCAATTGATGGATTTCCTGGGGATCGAAGGGGACCAGATATTTGAGATTTCCGCCAAGACCGGGCAAGGGGTTGAGAAGCTCCTCGGGACAGTCATAGAAAGGATACCCGCACCGGCCGACAAAAACAACCAATCGACCAAGGCTTTAATTTTCGATTCCTATTATGATTCCCATCGCGGCGTCATTGCCTTTGTCAGGTTGTTTGAAGGAGCGCTCCGGTCCGGTCAAAAGGTTAAGCTGGCCGCGACTGGGGCGGTTTTCGAAATCTCGGAGGTGGGGTTCTTCTCGCCGGATCTCACGCCCGAACCGGATCTTAAGGAGGGAAGGATCGGCTATGTCGTCACCAACCTTAAGGACATCCACCAGGTCGATGTCGGCGACACCATTCTTGACCACAAGGACACATCCCCTCCCCTCCCCGGTTACAAAAAAGTCAAACCGATGGTTTTTGCCAGCGTTTTCCCGACGGTCACCGCCGATTATCTTAACCTCAAAAAAGCCCTGGATAAACTGTATCTGAACGATTCCGCCCTTCAGTTTTCAGCGGTATACAGCCAGGCGCTGGGGGCCGGATTCAGGGTGGGTTTCTTGGGGCTCCTGCACGCCGACGTTGTCCGTGAAAGGCTTGAGAGGGAATTTTCCCTGAGTTTGGTTTTAACCCCGCCTCAGGTCGAATACAAGGTCGATGGTGAAACTTTTTACGAACCATACGTCAAGATCATGATAATCACGCCGGACGCCTATGTCGGCGCCGTCATGCAATTGGTCCAGAACTACCGGGGGGTATTCATGACAATGGACAACAAAAACAAGATCATGCTCAGCTACGAGATGCCGATGTCGGAACTAATGTCCGACTTTTTTGACCACCTCAAGAGCGTTTCCTCGGGATTCGCGTCCCTTGATTGGGAATTTCAACGCTTCGAAAAAGTCGAGGCGGCCAAATTGATGGTTCTTTTGAACGGGGATCCGGTCGAGGAATTTTCGGAAATCGTCGTCAAGGACAAGGCATTCGAAAAGGCAAGATTCATAACAAAACGTTTGCGGGAACTCATACCCCGCCAGCAATACGAGGTCAAAATCCAGGCATCCTACCACGGCAAAATCATCGCCTCTGAAAGGATCGCACCGTTCAGGAAAGATGTCCTCATAAAAAGCGGCAAGGTCATCGGCGCCGGCGATTTCGGCCGGAAAAGGAAACTTCTTGAAAAACAAAAAGAGGGCAAAAAGAAAATGAAAATGATCGGCCACGTCGAAATCCCGAAAGAGGCCTTCTTTAACCTGTTCAATAAAAAGTAATGATCACCGCCCTTTTGCCCTGCCGATTTTATATATCGAGAACATGACAAGAAACGCCCCGATTACTTGAGTTGAGGACAAGGCGTTTTTGAAATAAAAATAGTCGATCAAAATGGCCGATACCGGCCAAACGAGCTCCAAAATCGCGCTCACTTTTGCCTGTACCCTCTTCAGGCCGAAATAGTAAAACAGTATGCCAACCAATCCGGATGAAAATACGATTATCAAAAGCGAAATCCATTGGCCCTGACCGATCGAAGTAAGTTTGCCTCCCTGTCCCATGAAAAGGGCAATCAACAATGCAAAAAACGGCGCCAGGGTAAATCGCAAAAATGTCGCCATCTGGAAGGAGATTCTCTTCAGGACGATTTTTGAAAAAGACGTTGAGGCCGCCCACATCATCCCGGCCGCAAGCGCCAGCAATCCGGCGATGATCGTCCCCTGGCCTGTTTGCCAGTTGACTTCAAGGTTCTTGAAGGTTACCAAGTAAGACGAAGCGATCGCAAGGGCCGCCCATGGTATGAATTTTTTGCTGACCCTTTCCTTTAAGACAAACGCGGCGGTAATAATTGCCCAGACGGGTTGAAGCTGCTGCAAAAGGACGACAACGGAAAACTGGATGTAATTAACTTTCCCAAGGGCTGCCGTGTAAAAGATCGTGCCCAGCGCTCCGGAAAAAAGGCTGACGGCAAGTACGGACAACCATTCCTTCCGGCCGAGTTTTTTTATTTCGGGTAACCTTTTGAAGATGAAGGGAAAAAGAACGGCCGCCCCTAAAAGATGTTCCCAAAGTACAACAATTACCGGTGAAAGCGTATATAGGCCGCGACGCAAAATGGCGTCAAGCGACCAAAGCAAGGCGGCAATTATTATGTAAGCCATAAAAAATACCCCTTTCGGGGTAATATGTAATATAAACAACCCGGCCACGCAAAATGGCCACGGCTATCTTTCTTTCCTCCCGACTTTACGGTCGCTCCGGGAATCCCACCCGGTCGTCCCCGATTTTTGGTCAGGGTCGAAGAGTATACTTCCGATCTTGAATTGCACAAACACCCCGAAAGATATGATTTATGGTAACATAAAGATGTGAAAAAGAAAACCATCAAATATTTGATATGGATCTTTCTTTGCCTGGTTTCGTTGGGATTCGTAATTTACCGTAATGGAGTTTTTTCCTCCAGTCTCGGAACCAGTCAAAAAATCGCCTCCACCTATGCGGTGATGACGGCGGTCATATGGGGATTGGCAAAACTCAAAATAAAAAGATCCTCCACCAGTTATTTCCTCGGAGTGTTGCTGTACGCGTCGATTATTGCGGTAATGTTTCTGACGGGATATGTTTTTGCGCCAACCCAGTTCGTCGCGACGATCGCCCTTTTTTTCTACCTGTCAAAAGTTTTCAAATACGCCTTCGACAAGTGAGATTTGCAAGCCGCCAAATCAAGGGCCGGGGACGCGCCCGGACCCTGGGTTTTCCGACAATAAATCTCGAAATTCCGAAGGACATTGATTTGGAGTACGGCATATACGGAGCATTTTTGTATATAGACGATGAAAAATATCTCGGCGCCCTGCATTACGGTCCCTCACCTACCTTCAACGATGAATACAAATCATGCGAGATCTACCTAATAGACCTTAAGGACAAGGATGTCCCGCATACAGAAAACACGAGATTGGAATTTGAGTTGGTAAGACGGATGAGGGGTGTCATCAAGTTTGACAAGGTGGATGACTTGGTCAGGCAGATCGATGAAGACGTTAGGGAAATAAGATTGTTAGCGGATTCCCAGAACCGCTGATTTATAGTTATTGAATGTGGCTGGTGTGATGACGGAAACTACACCGCCCGTCAGCCCTTTCTGCATAGGTAGATTCAGCGTGACTCCATACGTTTCATTATCCCTGGCAACCTCCTCCCACGTTGTTTCATCACCGATGAATTTAATTGATTTATCAGCCTTGCCTGGAGAAACCGGAATTTTTTCTTCAATAAGCGTATCAACTGCCTGGGGAATTCCCTTCCCGTCGATTTCGACTTCATCGCCGTTCCTGGTGACACGGTAAATGAATTTTTCCCTGGATCCGATGGCGTCGCCCGGCTTGGGCTCGGAATCTATCAGAATCGCAACAAACGAGTTAACGGGAATGTCTTTTGGAAGATATAGGTGTCCGCCTCTGTTTTTAGATTTGTCCTCGATGCTTATTTGATGTCTTTGGTTATCAACAGCGGCAGCCAATCTATGACTGCTTATCGTCAGAACCTGTTTCACTTCGCTCGGCGTACCTGGTCCGATCATTATATTTCTCTCCAACTTATATTGATATCCTTCTTCATAAAAGTATACTGCCTTTTGGCGTATTGGACTTCATGATTGATCCACTGCTCGACGGCATGTTCATATGAAATCACCCCTTTGAGGTATTTGATGATTTCCTGGTATCCGATCGTTTTCATACCCGGATCGTTTTCCCCATATCCCATCCTCAGGAGTTTTTGAACCTCGGCCACGGCTCCCGCCTCGACCCTTTTTGATACCCGTATTTTTATCGCCTCGATAAGTTTTTCCTTGTCTTTGTATTTAATACCGATGAATGAAGTAACCCCAAGTTTATTGGATTTATAATTTTCATTCAGTTTGATAAGGTCAGTCCTTCTAAAGGACTGCCCTTTTGAGACCTTTGAAACTTTTGAGAGAATTTCGATTCTTCTTATCAGTCGGCGGGGGTTGTTTCTGTCGCTGTTGTTCATGGTGTCCATTTCCGTCCGGCTCAACTCCATCAGTTTTTCCTGCAGTTCGGGAACGGTTTTTTTGTTTAGGACTTTCCGAAGGTCAAAGTCAGGCGGCGCCTGAACGTCAAAATCGTAAAGGAGATGCTTGAGATACAGGTAAGTCCCGCCGACAAGAATCGGCGTTTTTCCCCTACCCCGGATCTCCTCGATTACCGGCCTGGCTTTTACAACATAATCATACGACGAGAAATACTTGTCGGGGGTAACGATATCGTATAGGTGTATTTCAGACGGCGGCAAATCCTTGCCGGTTATGATATCCAGGTGCCGGTAGATTTGACGGGAGTCAAAATTGACAAGTTCACCATTACATTTCTTGGCCATATCTACTGCGAGCGTAGTTTTTCCGGTGGCCGTTTGTCCGGTTATGACGATGAGGCTCATGTATTTATTATAAGGTCTCACCTTTAAGGTGAGACCTTCATTTTCTAACGCTGGAGCTTGGTTGCATCTATGAGGTTCTTGTAAAGGTATATGACGTCTATAGGTCCGACTCCGCCGGGCGTTGGCGTGTAGGATGCGGCGATGTTTTTGACTTCCGCCTCGTCGTAATCGCCCTTGAGGCGGCTTCCTTCCTTTCTCACGCCGACATTTATCAAAACAACCCCCGGTTTGAGCATCGAAGGCTCGATTATTTTTTTGCCTACGGCCGTAATTATGAGGTCTGCCCCGTTATAATACGATTCCGGATTGGGTGTTTGCGAATTGATGCTGATGTAGTTGATCTTGACGTCGGTCAGGATTTTTCCGATAGGTTTACCGCCTGTTATTCCTCGGCCGACCAGGACTACCTTCTTGTTCTTGAAAAGTTTTTTGAAGAACACCCGGTCACGGTCAATGTCGACGAACAGATCCGGGGTAAGCTTGCCCTTTCCGTATATGAATTTGATCATGGTCAGTACCGCCAATCCAATGGGCGGGAAAAAGGGTGATTTTTTTTTGACGCCCTCTATTTCCTTGACGTCGGGTATGTAATTGTAGATGCTGTCTGTCGATAACTCCTGGGGCAATGGTTGTTGGATGATTGTGCCCGTTGTTTCCTGATGGATGGACTTCTCCTTCAAAAGCGATGCGAATTTCTGGAAAGATGGCGTTGACTTGAAATTGATGAGTTCGAATCCGGCCCCGATTTCGCGGGCGTGACGGGACTTGATTTTTACAAACGACAATTGTTCGGGGGATTCCTTGGCAAGAAAAACAATCAAATGGGGGCGCTTCTTCTTTTTGAGTTTTAATACCTCTTTTTTGAGAAGTTTTTGAAGGTATGAGGCAATCTTGGTGCCATCTATTAACATTGATGCCCTATATTATACCACAATTCTTACCGTAGTGCTCAGACCATGGTTGCCGAAACCACCCGGTCGGCCTTCTCAAGTCGCATCAGGATGACGCCCTTGGCGGTTCTTGATCTTGAAGGTATGGAGGACAGTTCAATCTTCACGATCTGTCCCAGGGCTGAGGTCATGATGAGCGTCTGGTCCTCAGGCTCAATTATCGAGGCGTAGGCGATGTGACCGAATTTGGCGTCGATTTCGGCCGTTTTGACTCCCTTGCCTCCGCGGTGCTGCCCTTTGAAATTCGACAGCTTGGTTTTTTTGCCGATTCCGCGGTCACCGATTATGAAAATGTCTTTTTTGAATTCCTCGTCGGAGAAAACGTCGGCGGCTATAACCTGGTTATCGGACGAGTCCAATTCCATGCCTTTGACGCCTATAGATGCCCGTCCAGTCGGCCTGATTTCTTTTTCCTTGAAGACGATCCCCTTTCCGTTGCGGGATATGATAATGACGTTGTCCTTTCCGTTGGTGAGCTTTACCCACAAGAGCTCATCGTTCTTTTCCAAGCGTATGGCGATGATGCCGTTGGTTCGTATATTAGAATAATCCTTGAATGACGTCTTCTTGACGGTTCCGAGTTTGGTCGACATAACGACAAACATTTTATCGGCATTATCCAAAACGGTGTTGTCGTAACTGAGGATAGACGTAATCTTTTCGTCGGGTTTAAGGGCGACCAGGTTTATGATGGCCTTGCCTTTTGAAGTGCGCGACCCCACCGGGACATCCCATACCCTGTTTTGGAATACCCTTCCCTGGTTGGAGAAGAAAAGCATATAATCATGGGTCATCGCCGTTGTGATGTAATAAACATTATCGGTATCCTTGGTTTCGATTCCGGCGACTCCCTTACCACCCCGATGCTGGACCCTAAAGGTTTCACGCGGCACTTGCTTGATGTAGCCTTCCTTGGTCAAGACAACGATAACTTCCTTGTTTTCTATAAGTTCCTCGTCGGTGATTTCACCCGGCCTGGCCTTGATGATTTTGGTTTTTCTGTCGTCTCCGTATTTTTCCTTAAGATATAGGACTTCGTCCTTGATGACTTTAAGGACCTTGAACACGTCCTTCAGAAGGCTTTCCAAATAGGCGATCGTTTCACGGAGCATTGCCAATTCGTCCTCGATCTTGGATCTTTCAAGACCGGTCAACCTCTTGAGTTGCATGTCGAGGATCGCCTGGGATTGGATATCCGACAGACCGAACTTTTTCATGAGGGCAGCCTTGGCGGCACTCTCATCCTTTGATTTTTTGATGATCTCGACGACTTCGTCGATATGGTCAAGGGCAATAAGGTATCCCTCAAGAATGTGGGCCCTCGCCTTTGCCATCTTGAGTTCGTGTTCGCTGCGTCGTGTGACGACATCGACCCTATGTTTCAAGTAGATTTCAAGAATCGATTTCAGTCCCAAGGTCTGAGGAATACCGTCTACCAAACATACGATGTTTATGGGGAATGATGTTTGGAGTTCCGTGTACTTGAAAAGGTTGTTGACGACTTTTTTGTATGAGGCGTCGCGCTTGAGTTCGATGACGATCCTGATGCCTTCGCGGTCGGATTCGTCCCTAAGATCGGAAATTCCGACGATTTTTTTATCGTTGGCCAGATGGGCGATCTTTTCAACGAGAGCGGATTTATTGACCTGGTACGGGATTTCCTTGACGATGATGGCGGTTTTTCCATGGCCCATATCCTCATCCTCGATCTTGGCGCGGACCATAATCGATCCCCGTCCCGTCGCATATGCCTGCTTGATGTCGGCGGCGCCGTATATGATGCCTGCGGTCGGGAAATCCGGGCCCTTGACATATTCCAGAAGCTCCTCGACCTCAGTATTGAATCCGAGGTCGCGGGCTCCTTCGCGCGCGTCTTTCGGTTTTTTGTCGCGGGTGTTGAGTTTTGCCTTGCCGATCATGTGGACGATGGCATCGACCAACTCTCCCAGATTGTGTGGCGGAATCTTTGTGGCCATACCGACGGCAATTCCCTCCGCACCCATCAGGAGAAGATTTGGCAGTTTTGCCGGCAGATAAACCGGTTCCTTGAGTTTGCCGTCAAAATTGTCGATCCATTCAACGGTTTCCTTTTCGAGGTCGGCAACCATTTCGTCCGCGATCTTGGCCATTTTGACTTCGGTGTAACGCATGGCGGCCGGAGGGTCCCCATCTACCGATCCGAAATTACCCTGTCCCTTGACCAACGGGTATCTCATCGAAAAGTCTTGCGCCAAACGGGCGAGGGCTTCGTAAACCGAGGAGTCGCCGTGGGGATGGAATTTACCCAAGACCTCACCGACGACTGAGGCAGATTTGGAAAACCTGGCGGTCGATGACAAGCCCATCCGGTACATTGCATAAAGGATTCTTCGGTGAACCGGTTTGAGACCGTCCTTGACGTCCGGAAGCGCACGGGAAACGATAACAGACATCGCGTAGTCCAAATACGCCCGCTTCATTTCGGTCGTGATTTCAGCCGTTTGTATCGATTGTTTTACGATGTCTGCCATGTTTAAAATAAAAATTATATATTAAATCGGCGGCCTGTCTCGATTGTTTTCCAAGCTGTACTCGGCGGCCAGCGAAAGGCTGGAAAACCGCCTGCGTGCAGTTGGAAATCCTTCAATCTCGACACCCGATTTAATTATTAAATTGCAATTTTCTTATAAGCCTTTCTTTATCGACTTGTAGGCTTCTTCCTTGCCCAAAAAATTCTTGGTCTTCACCCACTTGCCCGGTTCCAATTCCTTGTAGTGGTTGAAGAAATGCTTGATTTTGTTTTTGGTGGCTTCATCCAAATCGGTCACGTCATTGACTTTGGCAAAGAAAGGATCGACTTTAACGGTCGGGACGGCCAAAATCTTCGTGTCGATCCCGGCTTCATCTTCCATTTCAAGCATACCGATCGGTCTTGAGGGAATTACGGTTCCCGGAGCTACCGAATAGCTCGAAATAACCAAGACGTCAACCGGATCGCCGTCTTCGGCATGGGTTCCCGGAATAAAACCATAATTGAATGGATAAAACATCGCGGTAAAGTTGAACCGGTCGACCATCACAACACCCGATTCCTTATCAAGTTCATATTTGATCGAAGATCCCTGCGGGATTTCAACAAATACGTTAACCTCTTCCGGAACATTTTTTCCACTCGACAGTTTTTTGATGTCCATATTGATTGTCAACTTTTAAAAATCAAGGCTTGCCATCTTGGCATGGGTAACGATAAATTTCTTTCTTGGCGGCACCTCGTCTCCCATAAGCATCGAAAAGACGTAATCGGCATCCTGGGCGTCCCCTACGGCCACTTGCTTGAGGACGCGGTTTTTCGGGTTCATGGTGGTCTCCCATAGCTGTTCGGGGTTCATTTCACCAAGACCTTTGTATCTCTGGATGTTGATATTGGCGTTTTTCAGTTCGGACTGGAAAGTCTTTACGATTGAATCCCTTTCTTCGTCGGTGTAGGCGTAGGCGACTTTTTTCCCGGATTGGATCTTGAAAAGAGGCGGCTGGGCGATAAAAAGGTGACCCTTGTTGATGACGTCGGGCATGTGCCTATAAAAAAACGTCAGAAGCAGGGTCCTGATGTGTTCCCCGTCGACGTCGGCATCGGTCATGATGACGATTTTATGGTAACGGAGTTTTGCATAGTCGACGTTTTCGCCGATTCCCATCCCCAGGGCAACGACAAGATCCTTAAGCTCCTTAAAAGACAAAACGCGGTCGAGATATGCCCTTTCGGTATTCAAAACCTTTCCACGAAGCGGCAAAATTGCCTGGTATTTTCGGTCGCGTCCCTGTTTGGCGGTGCCTCCGGCCGAATTACCTTCGACCATGAAAAGTTCAGACAGCGCCGGATCCTTTTCCTGGCAGTCGGCGAGTTTTCCGGGAAGGCTGGCCCCCTCAAGCGCGCCTTTCCTCAAGACGGCTTCCTTGGCGGCCTTGGCGGCCAATCTGGCCTTTTGGGCCAGGAAAATCTTTCCCAATATTTCCTTGATGACTTTGGGATTCTCTTCAAAATACGTTTCCAGGAATTCAAAAACGGTTTGCTGCACCAAGGTCTGAACCTCCGAGTTTCCGAGTTTGGTCTTGGTCTGGCCCTCGAATTGAAGATTGGTGGCGGGCATTTTGACGTAGACGATGGCGGTCAAGCCTTCCTTGACGTCGTCCCCTGTGAATGAATCGACGTCCTTGGTATCAAATTCCTTTTTGGCGTAATTGTTGATGGCGCGGGTTATTGCGGTTTTGAAGCCGGTCAGATGGGTTCCCCCTTCGTGGGTATTGATGACGTTGACGAAAGAATGGATGTTCTCGTTGATCGAATCATTGTATTGGACGACAACCTCGACTTCCTTGTCGTCGACGGCTTTCTTGACGTAAATCGGGTCGTGGAGCACTTTCTTTCCGCGGTTCAAATCGCGGATGAGTGATACGATACCTCCGTCGAAGAAATAAGCGAACCGGTCATTGTTTTTCTTGTTGAAGATCCTGAAAAAGACATTGTTTATCAGGTAGGCTCTTTCCTTGACCTGTTTTTTGAAAATATTGTAGTTAAGTTCGATGGTTTCCTTAAATATTTCCGGATCGGGCAAAAATGAAATCGCGGTCCCAATCTCGTAATTGAATCCCAAAATGGACTCCTTTACGGCCTTTACCGGTCCTTGGGGAATGCCTTTTCTGTATTCCTGGCGGTATAGTTTTCCTTCGCGCCTGACTTCGACTATGATGTGGGTTGAGAGGGCATTTACAACTGACGCTCCGACTCCGTGAAGACCGCCCGAAACTTTGTACGCCCCGACGTTGAACTTGCCCCCCGCATGGAGCTTGGTGAAGACCAATTCCAGGGCGGAAACATTGTATTTGGGCACCTTTTCAACCGGAATGCCTCTTCCGTCATCAAAAACGGTCAGGTAGTTGTTTTCCTCAACCCTGATCTCAACGTTATGGCAAAACCCGGCCAATGCTTCGTCGATGGAATTATCGATTATTTCGTTAAGACAGTGATTGATTCCGTATTGGGAAGTAGTGCCAATGTACATTGCCGGACGTTTTCTTACCGGTTCCAGGCCTTCCAGGACAACGATGGATTCTGCTCCGTAATCATTTGAAGATGTTTTTTTTGGCATATTACATTTTACAGGAAAATCGGTCTCTTGTCATGTCAACTAGCCTTAAAATCCGAAACACAAAGAGTCGAAATCCGAAACAAATTCGAGACATTTGGAATTGTTTCGAATTTCTTATTTTGGATTTCGGATTATTTCAATTCGACCTTTCCTCCAGCAGCTTCGACCTTTTTCTTGGCTTCTTCTGCCTGGTCCTTTTTGACGTCGGTCAAAAGTTCCTTAGGAGCTGATTCGACCAATTTCTTGGCATCCATGAGTCCCAAATTGGGCAGGATTTCGCGGACGGCCTTGATGACGTTAAGTTTATTGTCACCGGCGGCGGTCAAAACGACTGTGAAAGACGTCTTTTCCTCAGCAGCGGCAGCGGGTGCGGCACCGGCGGGTGCGGCAGCAGCGGCAACCGGCATAGCGGAAACACCGAATTTCTCTTCCAAATACTTTGCAAGATCAGCCATCTCGACGACTGTCAAGCCTTCAATATCGGCTGCGATCTTTTTAAGTTTTTCGTTTAATTCTGGCATTTATGTGTGTCACCTCCCCCCTAAGAATAAGTTTTAAGCTTTACTCTTCGCCTGCAATATGTAAACAAGCTTGCTAGTGTTGAATTTCAGGGCATATACAAAATGCGAAGTCGGAGACTGCATTGATCCCAAAACCTTGGCAACCAACTCCGCTTTCCCCGGCAATTTGGCGATTTTTTCGGTGTCGGCTTCGTTGTAGAGGGAATTATCGAGAAGCGACATCTTGAAAGATAGCGTTTTTTCCTTTTGGGTAAATTCATGAAAAGCCTTGAGTCCCCCATCCCAAGCGCTTCCCAAAAAGACTATCATAGACGAAGCGCTCAATGGCAGGAATTTTTTCTTGAGCTCCAAAAACGATTTGTTGGTCTGAGCCAATTTATTTACGGCCTTTTCAAAGTAAGAATTCTTGATGATTTTGACTGACGATTCGCTCTTTCTGAGTTCACGCCTTAAAGCCTCAAGATTCTGGTGGCTGGTGCGGTCTACCTTGGCAAGCAGGAAATTGGTATTTTTTTCAAGCGCAGAAAGCAGTGAATCAACCTGAGTTTTTTTGTTTTGGTTTACCATGTTTTTTTCCCTTCTCCAGTCAGAACTGGAAGTTCGCCAGGAAACTTAATGTTTTAACTTTAAACCTGGGTCTTAAGGAACCTAACTATTATAGCAATTATTTTGCAAAAATAAAGCTCTTTACGATTCGCTCAACAGTTCTTTGAGCGATTTTGCCTGCTTGGCTTCCTTATCGCCTTTCTTTTTCTTTCCGGCGTTGGAGGCCTTATAAGCTGCGGCATTGGCCATTTTTTTCTTGAACGTCTCAACCCTTCCCTTTACGTCCAAAAACCTGTGTTCCCCCGTGTATAGGGGATGGCATTTATAGCAAACTTCGACGGTAATGTGCTCACGGGTTGAGCCGGTCGTGAATCTGTTTCCACAGGCGCAAACGACGGTTGCCTCGGAAAAATATGCTGGATGAATGTTCGATTTCATATATAAGGATTACATTATAACAGATACGCCCTGTTTTATTCAACCTCTTTATAATCGCGAAGTCGGGGTATTCTGCTCACGACCAAGATCGTCGCTACGATAGTCGCCAATCCTCCGGCCGCGACCGACAAGGGCGTTCCCATAAATTGGGCGGCAAAACCGGCCTCAATTTCGCCGAGTTGCGGTCCGCCGGTGTAAAAGATCATATTTATAGCAACCATCCTGCCCCTCAAATGGTCGGGCGTCGTCATCTGCCTGATTACGTTTCTTATAATGACGGAAACCATGTCGGCGGCGCCGGTTAGCCCGATGAATATCAGGGACAAATAGTAATTTTTCGAAAGACCGAAAATGATGGTCGCCAACCCGTAGCCGATTACGGAATACATCAACGCCTTCCCCTTTTCCTTTATGTCGGGCAGTATCGTCATTGCCAGCCCCGCCAGGATAGCCCCGACGGAAGGGGCAGCGTACAGGAAGCCCATTTCCTTTGGCCCCACCCCGAGAATATCCACGGCAAATATCGGCATCAAAGTTGTTGCCGAGGCAAAAAAAGTGGCAAAAAAATCGATAAGCATCGACCCGTAAATGAGCGGCGACTTGAAAACATATTCGACCCCTTCCCTGATGCCTTTCAGGTTGAACTCCGGTTTGGTGATATTCCGTTTGGCAGGACCCATAAGTACAAGGGCAATCATCACGAAGACGAAACTTACGGCGTTTATAAGATAAACCGCATGGACGCCGCCGAATGCGATTATGAAACCGGCGGTTGCGGGACCGATGAAATTGGTTGCGTGATATAGAATGTTGTTTATGCTGACGGCCATCGGGAAATCTTTCCTGTCGACCAAGGTAGGCGTCATGGCTTGGCGCGCCGGGGACTCAAACGAATAGAAAAGCGAATCCACGCCGACCAGTAGGTAAATGAGATTTGGGGTTATCTTCCCCATTATGGTCAGGTAAGCCAAGGCCAGGGAATTTGCGATAGAAAATATCTGGACCAGGAAGATAATTTTTTTCCGGTTGTAAATATCGGCGGCGATGCCCGATATGAAAGACCCGATAAGAATAGGCATAAAAGTCGCCAAACCCAATAACCCGAGCGAGAGCGGCGACTTGGTCATCTGATAAAGTTGCCAATTTACGGCCACGGTCTGCATGAAAGTGCCGCACCTGGAGACAAACATGCCGGTGACCATCAAAACGTAATCGCGGTTGGTCAGAAGCCTGATAATTGAATCCTTTTTCATGGGGATGCGAGCGGTTTATCCCACTTACCATCGTTGATGATGTCCTCGAGGTTATGAAAACTCTTGCCCGTCCGGTGGTCGGTCAGGCGGTTCTGGGGAAAATTGTAAGTCCGGATTTTTTCTGCACGGTCGCCGACGCCTACGTCCTTGACGTAGGAATGCCTCATGCCTTTTTTCTTTTCCTCTTCGAGTTGGTACAGTTTTGCCATCAATAGGTCCATAGCGATCTTCCTGTTGGCTTCCTGGTATCTTTCCCGGGAAGCGGTCGTGACGATGCCGGTCGGTTTATGGGTTAGCCGGACGGCCGTTGACACCTTATTGACGTTTTGGCCTCCGTGTCCGCCGGACCTGTAGAACTGCCAGTCGAGGTCGCCCGGGTTTATCCTTACGTCAGACTGTATGATTTGGGGCAGGACGACTATTATGCAGGTTGACGTATGGATCCGGCCCTTTCTTTCGGTTGCGGGAATCCTTTGGACGCGGTGTACGCCGGTTTCGTTTTTGAAAAAATTGAATGCGCCCTCACCCTGGATCTTTATGGTGTTTTCGTCGAGATACGCAAATTTAAAGAGTCTTTTTTCGGCGAATCTGATGTACGACAACAAAAGCTCTTTCATCCAGAGCTTCGATTCGTCGCCCCCGACTCCGGGAAGCGCCTCGATAACGACGACATTTGGGTTGATGATCATAATTACAGACGGATGCCAAAATCCTCAATACTAAAAATTTCCGGTCTTTAGACCCTGTTTATTTCTTTGACCAAATTACCTAGTCCTAATTCTTTCTGTTCCCCTGTTTTCATATTCTTCAGCTTGGCCGTATTTTTCCTGGCTTCTTCGGGCCCGATAATGACTACGTACGGGATAGCTTTTTTGTTGGCATATTTGAGTTGCTTTTCCAGCTTATCGGAAATATTCGGATAGAGCATCGTTGATACGTCACTGTTTCTCAGCAAATTAGCCGTTTCCAGCGACTTGTCAAATAACGATTGATCAAAAACCGTGACCAGCACTCGTGATGAGGCCGACTCGACGTTGAACATGCCCCTCATCTTAATTACTTCGACGATCCGGTCTATTCCAAAACTGCCGCCGGTCGCCGGCGTATCGCGTCCCACAAACCGGCCGATAATGTTATCGTACCTTCCGCATCCGGCCACCGATCCGACCCCCCCTTCGACAACTTCGAATTCCCAGACCGGTCCGGTGTAATATGCCAGACCGCGGGCGATGAAGGGCGCGAACTGGTAGTATTTTCCGTCGAGCCCCGACTTTCTCAAATAATCGAAAATTGTCCGTAATTCGCTTATGGCCTCCATCCCCATAGGGATGCCGTTAAGGCTCGACTCGAATTCGGACAACATTTTGTCTGTTTCACCCGTTATGGTGACCAGATCCAGTATCTTGTCAGCAACACCAGCCTCAATTTGCCTTTTTTCGACCAATTCCTTTTTGACGGCATCACGCCCGATCTTCGGCAACTTGTCCACGGAAATGCAGATGGGTATGAACTGTTCATCACTTGCACCAGACATAGCGACAATCGCCTGAATGAGTTTCCGGTTGTTTATATTTGCGCGGAATTCCTTGAATCCCAAATTTGACAACGCCTCTACCCCCATTTGGATAAATTCGGCATCGCAGATTATCGATTTGCTGCCTATTGTGTCGGCATCGCACTGGGTAAATTCCCTGTATCTTCCCTTCTGGGGTTTTTCGCTCCGCCATACCGGCTGGATTTGATATCGCTTGTAGGGAAACGTTATGTTATTGATGTTCTCGGCAACCGCCCGGCACATCGAAGTCATGACGTCGTACTTGAGCATGACATCCCGATCACCTTGATCCTTGAATCGATAAAATAATTTTTCGGCTTCGTCCCCCAATTCTCCGACGTATATATTGCTGCTTTCCAAAGCCGGCGTCTCCAATGGTTCATAGCCGTACTTTTCAAAAACTTTTTTAAACGTACTGATAACAAATTCCCTGACCTTGACGTCAAGGGAGAAAAAATCCCGAAATCCCTGTAATTTTTGCACTTTCAATGCGTTGCTCATATTTAGTTACTTATTATATATCAATTTATAATCAAAAAACCCGCCGCAAGGCGGGTCATGTCTCATACAACCAATCCCGCCAATCTCAATGGCGGTGATGGTGAAATTCGCGACAGTCGTTTTTCATAGCAAGATTATACCACAAGATAAGATCGGATTATTGAGAAGATCCGAGCGTTAATTGGATGTTTTTGGTTTCCTTGTCCCTCCATATTTTGACGGCGACTGTTTGTCCGGCCCTTTTTTCCATAATAAGCTTGGTGAGCGTTTGATCGTCCTTTCCGGAGATTTTTTTCCCGTCAAATTCTGTAATTATGTCTTCTTCCTGAAGGCCTGCTTTTTGAGCCGGTGAATCGGCAATGACCTCGACCACGTACGCTCCCTCAACCAGCTCGTTCATTACGGCGGTCTGCTTGTCGATCATTTTATAGCGGACACCGATGTACGGTCTTTCAAAAGAGCCGCCGCTTTTTTGAAAACTTGCTATCAGGTTTTTGACGACCTGGATCGGTATGGCAAATCCGATGCTTTGGCCGGAATCTGCAATGGCGGTATTGACGCCGATGACGGCTCCCGAAGAATTAAGGAGCGGCCCCCCCGAGTTTCCGGGATTGATCGGGGCATCGGTTTGAATGACGTTGTCGAGTTTTTCGACGTATCCCTCATAGGCGCTACCGGCCGTTATACCGCGGCCAAGTCCGGAAATAATTCCGCGGGTTACCGTATTGGTAAATTCACCTAATGGGGTGCCGATGGCGATTGCCGTCTGACCGAGTTTGAGGCGGGTTGAATCGCCAAGCGTAATGGGTTTGAGTTCGTTCGCATTGATTTTAAGGATTGCCAAATCGTTTAAGGGATCCCGGTATATTTTTTCAACCTTGTATGTCTTCTTATCATTGGTAAGCACCTTATACGAGGATTCGGTATCCGAAACCACATGCTTGTTGGTTATGACGAGGCCGTCGGCGGAGACGATGAATCCGCTGCCGATGTTTTTTTCGATTTCACTTTTTTTACCAGGAACGAGTCTGGGATTAAAAAAATCAAACGGATCAAACTGCAATGTCGAAGGACTCGACACGGTCGCGTTTATAGAAACCGTCACCACCGAGGGAAGGGACTTTTCAATTGCGGAAATGACCGCGCTTTCCTCATCGACAATCACCTGTTTGCCAGTAGTATTGGGTACTCCGCCCTGATTGAAAGTGAAATCGGGCAACTTCAGGTTAAGCCTTTGGCTTTGGGCGACCATCAAAACAGCTGCAAGCGCGACAACGAGAATAAATACTTTTTTCATATTAGATTTTTTATTATCTTTTTCTGAAAAAAAGCTGAACGATCCAACGAGTCACGAAACCGTTGTTTGGTTACTTTCCAAACTCCCCGATTGCCCGTTGTAATTGGGCATCGGTCTCATTGGTGATGGTGTTTTTTTCGTCGATCTTGTTCTCTACCTTGATTGCCGGTTCGATCCCTTTTCCGTTGATCCAGTCGCCGTTGGGAAGAATCCATTTAGCGACAGTTACGTGCAGACCGGCGTTATCTGATAAGTCCATGGCTTCTTGAACAGAACCTTTTCCAAAACTCTTTTCGCCTATGAGCTTGGCTTTTTTATTGTCGCGCAACGCCCCGGCCAAAATCTCCGATGCGGAGGCGGAGCCCTTGTTGATTAGAACAACGACCGGCAAATCAACCAAGCGGCCGGTTCTTTGCGCGTAATAGTTCTTGGACGGCGAGACCGTCGATTCCTGTTTGACAACAAGGTCGCCTTTTTTCAGGAATTCGCTGGCCAGGTATACCGAACTCTCAAGATATCCGCCCGGGTTGTCCCGGACATCAAGTATCAAACCTTTAACCTGACCGTTTCTGAATTTGTTTTCAACCTCAGAAACCGCCTTATCCCATTCAATGTTGGTGTTCTCGCCGAATTGATTTACTTTTATGCGGACGATGTTCTTGAAATAGTCGGTTTCAACCGATTCAACAATTATCTGGTCCCGGACAATTGCAAGTTCGAACTCCTTCTGCTTCCTTTCCAACAGCATTTTTACGGTGCTGCCCTTTTCTCCCCTGATTTTTGAGACTGCCTCCGTCAAAGTCCAGTTCGAGGTTGATTTGCCGTCAACCTTATTGATGAAATCCCCGGCCCTGGCACCGGCCTTTTCGGCGGGTGATCCCTTGAGTGGTGCGATAATGACTATCCGGCCATTGCTCAAACCCAGTTGGGCGCCGATTCCCTCAAATTTTCCTTCGAGGTCGTCCTTGGATTGTTTGTTTTCCTCGGGCGTCAGGAAAAACGTATACGGATCTTCAAGCGACGAAACCATTCCCTTTATGGCGCCGTAATAAAGCTTTTTTGAATCGATCTTATTGCGGTCAATGAATTTTGATTCGACTTCGTCGAGGGTCTCCCAAAAGAGATTGAAATCTAGTTTCCTCAGGTCGGTCGAGGTTGAAGGTGCGGTAAACGAACCCCGGGTTTTGTATTCACCAGCTTTATATCCGATGCCAAAAATAGTAATGGAGGCGGCGACAACGAGGATAAGATTGGTTAATCTGGAGTTATTGCTTTTCATTTATAAAAAACAATTCTACTATTTTTTTTGTCAATTAAACAATATGGAAATTTTTTCCTGGTTATTTTTTCCATGTCCCCGACGGACTTTAGCTGCGCATAGCCTACATCGCTATTTTTTTTGTCGATCTTGATTTGTGTCACGAAACCGATTGCGCCCAACGCTTCCGCTTTTATTTGGTTGAATTCGCTGATAGATTCGCTGATTACGACTTTTCCGTGGATATCCCCGCTTTTCAGATCGGGAGCTTCCCCCCCGATAAAATAGGTCCCTCCTCCGTAATCAGAGGTGGCGTTACTGATGCGGTATTCCTCCGAATCATCGACCTCAATCTTTATTTCGCCATCCGAAATCTCCCTGACCTTTCCTTTAAAGGTTGCATCGATGGTTCTTTTATCCCCTTCGGCTATTGTTATCCTCACGATCCCGTCGTTATGGTTAATTTCCTGGATTACACCGTCGTGTTCGCTTTTTATTTTTGCGGTTGAAAACAAACCCTTCTTGACGGCCAGCGTTTCGCCTTTTTTGACCTTTTCCCCGACGAGTTTTTTCAGGTAATGAAATATTTTTGACGGTTCGATGTCAAGCTTTTTTGCAACAGGCACGTCTATTTTTGATTCGGACCTTTTTTCGATATAAGGGTCGCCGAAATTGACTTTTTGGTTTTCCTTCAGGAGGCAATGGGCACCATCAGGGATATGAATGGTTATGACCATAAAGAAGATTATACGACATTTGGACGAGTTATGTTTCGTCCAAATATCTTAAGGTATCATTTTAGTCGTTTTATCTCACTGCGTTCGATAATAAAATATTTCGGAAAATTATGTCTTGCCGAAATATTATAGGTGCAGTTTTAGTTTTTCAATCTTCCAACTATTTTTAGGTATTAATTCAGTAGCCTCACCTCACCATCGTTTGGCAATAATAGAACTCTATATGTAGATATTACTTAACCCCTTGGTAGGAAACGTAAGGAATAAGTCCCAAAAATCTCGCGTATTTGATTTCGCGGGTCAATTTTCTTTGGTGTTTGGCACAAACGCTCGAACGATCGCGGCTGACCATTTTTTTCCTCGACGATAAAAACTTTTCTAGGTTCTCCACATCCTTGAAACTTGGATTGCTGTTATACTGGCAAAAAAAACACTTCATAATTTTTTTATGTCAAATAATTTTTAAATTTTAAAATGGTATGTCGTCGGGATTAACATTTTCTTCGGTTACCGGCGATTCCGGTTCCTCGGTCTTCGCTTCGCCTTTAGCTTGTTCGGGTTTTGCCGGTTCTGCAACCGATTCGCCCATTTTCTTTCCGTCCCCGAAAACGATAAAATCATCTAGGACGATTTCCGTGATAGACCTTTGCTGTCCGTCCTTACCGGTATATGAACGGTATGTCAGTCTTCCTTCAAGGTAAACTTTCCTCCCTTTTGTCAAAAGCTTGCCGCAAAGTTCGGCCAACTTTTGCCAAGCAACGATCCGGTGATACTGGACCTCTTCCTTGGTGGCTCCGTCGGCAGTCGTCCAACTCCTGTTGGTGGCGATACCGAAAGTGCAGACCGCGGTTCCGGCCGGAGTATACTTCAATTCGGGATCCCTCGTGAGGTTGCCGATGAGGATTACTCTATTCAATGACCGGCTGGCCATAATTACTTGGCAATTAATAACAGATACCTTAAAAGTTTTTCGTTAAAATTCAATTTTTTCTTCAATTCCGGAACCTGGTTCTTGTCCATCTCCAAGACGTAATTGTAGAAATGGGCTTTACCGCTACTTTTGATAGTAAAGCTCAGGGTTTTTTCTCCCCAATCCTCTTCCTTGACGATCTTGCCCTTTTGGGCGGTAATCAAATCCTTTATGTTCTTAAGCTCCTCTTTTTCGTTTACGAGAAAAGTCAGTTCGTATTTCATTGTTATTAAAACAAAAAGATTAAATAATTCCTCTAATACCCAGGAGAATCTTGGTCCGCCCGGATGTTTTATAATTTGACTATTGTTATATAATACAAATCATGGCCAAAAAAATCAACAGTAAAAGGTTTTGGGTTTGGCTGGTTTGGGCTGGTCTCATAGGGATATTGTTGTATACAAGATTGGTCAATTTGGGCTGGGGTTTGCCCTATCCGATGCATCCGGATGAAAGGAACATGGCCGATTCGATTATTCAAATGGAGTGTAAAATGCCGGATGTGGCGATCAATCTTCCAAAAAGCATAAACGGGGAATGGGATATTTTTTCCTGGATAAGGGTCTCAAATTTCGACATTGATAACTGCTTTAATCCGCACTTTTTTGCGTACGGACAATTTCCCCTGTATGTCGGGTATTTCGTCGTATACGTAATGAAGTTTTTTGACGGCGATATGGGAATACCTATTAGTTTTCAGGAGGCGACGCTCGCCCTGAGGTATATTTCGGCATTATCTTCCATGATCACGGTATATTTCTTGGTAAGCCTGTCCGGTATTTTTTTTGAACAAAAACATCATCGAAGCCTGGGTAAACTGGTAACGGCCGCGGCGGCAATCATTGTCCCGTATGCGATCCAGTTTGCCCATTTCGGAACCACGGAATCACTCTTGATGATGTTCTATACGGTTCTTGCGTATTTGGCGATAAGTCGGGTTGACGGAAAAATAAGCGATCTTAATTTTGTTTTTTCATCGGCAATTACGTTAGGCATGGCACTGGCTACCAAAGTCTCGTCCGCGGTTTTCTTCCTTGTTCCAGTTTTCACCATCCTGGCCGTAAGCAACAAAAGGCTGCCGTATCCGCTTTGGTACCGTTTTTTCAAAAAATTCCTCGACCTCGTTGTCCTGGTGTTTTTTTCCGTTGTTGTTTTTTTGTTTCTTTCTCCCCACAACATAATAAGTTATAACGATTTCATCGGCTCAATGAGGTACGAGTCCGGGGTGGCTCTTGGGCAAATGGTGGTTTTCTATACAAGGCAATTCATCGGCACGACGCCGATCATTTTTCAGTTGGAGAAGATCTTTCCTTATACGTTGGGGATTGTGGGCCTGACGCTTTTTTTTGTAGGTTTCTTTTTGGTTTCCTGGACCGACAAAAAGATAAACCTGTTGAGGATAGCGTTTTTGGGATATTTCCTGACCAGCGCGTTCATGTATGCCAAATGGAGTCGTTTCATGGCGCCCGTTATGCCAATAATGACCATTTTCGCCGCTTTGGCATTCATGGATTTTTATGAAAAAATTCCCGGGCGGGGGATCTGGTTTTTCCTTAAATCTATCACCATGTCGTTGGTATTTGTCTTGATGCTTGTCCCGGGCTTCGCCTACCTTTCGATATACGAGCAAAAAGATGTCCGACAGGAAGCCACGGAATGGATATACAGGAATGTGCCTGAAAATTCGTATGTGCTTTCGGAAACGGGAAATGTCGTTGATATACCCTTATACGCCGGCGGACAGGCCGCCAATTACAATCTTGTTTCATTTGATTTCTATTCCCTGGATCAGGATCCGGGCATACAGGCGGATCTGGCCGGTCATCTCGGGAAGGCAGACTATATAATTGTCCCGTCAAGACGTATTATCGCCAATCACGGTGCGGATCAGTTTCCCATGGTCGCCAAATACTACGATGATTTGCTCTCAGGAAAATCGGGGTTTGAATTGATGGCCCAATTTACCTCCTACCCGAAAATTGCCTTTGACGGAAAAACCCTGGTTGAATTTCCAGACGAGCGGGCTGAAGAGACATGGACGGTTTTTGACCATCCGGTTGTACGAATTTTCAGGAGGATTTGAACGTTTTCAGGTTGAGGTAAACGGTTGCCGAAAGGATAAGCAAAAAGAGGCTTGCGTACGGCTTGCCGAGCACAATCGTTTCGAAGATCATGATAAGGCAAATTGTATTGACGGCCAGATAGCCATAGGCAAAATATTTCCAGAATTTTTTTTCCATAGCCAAAAAAAAGGGCAATATAATAAGAAGGTAACGCGCGAGTCATCCGACTAACCGACTGCAGCAAAGATGCGCTTCAGCCCTTTCTTCGGTTTACTTTGAAGTTGACCTATTTTCCAATTCCTTTTCAAAATTCATCCCCAATATGAATATCTCGATGCGCTCCCCGGTTTTGGTGGAGATATCGCTGTGGGACGAGATAACATCGTGACCGGTTATTTTCTTGATGATAACGCCAAGCTGTTTTGTGGCGATTTCGTGAAGGGATTTCCTGATGTTTTTAATAAGTTCGATTCCCTTTTCGTGGGAAAGTTTGAGCAGGTTTTCCTCGATGGGAAGGAGTTTTCCGTGAAGCCTGACGATGACCATGTCCTGCAAGATATAGGTTTTGGCTTGTTTAGGTCCGACGCCCAAATTTTCGGCATAAAAACTCGTCACTTCCTTTGAGATGGCGTCTTCAATTTGTCCTTTCGTGCGATTGTCTTTATCCATAATTTTGCAATTTCTTTAAGAATTTTAAATTAAAAAAACCAGCAAATGATTTCTTTGCTGGTTTACGCCAAACAATCTCATATAATAAGACGTTTTTCTGTCCACCAATGGCTACATTATATCATATTTTTAATCTTGTAGCCGTCTTTAAGGTCCTCCACCTCATATCCGAGCCTTTTTATTTCCTCCCTCAATTCGTCCGCTTGAGCGTAGTTGCCGGATTTTTTTGCCACAAGTCTTTTTTCCGCCAAATCCCTTATATTGTCGGGGATCTTCACATCCCTTACCTTATCGAGATCCAGGCCCAAGACCCTGTCAAAATCAAGGATGAGAGCCAGTTTCTCGCCGGGGGAAATCGTTGATTTGAGCAGTTCCCATACCAGGGCCAAGGCCTGGGATATCTGGAAATCGTTTCCCAGATAAGATTCAAAAGTATTTTTGAATCCGTTCTCGCGGTTTATTTCGACCGGTTTTGGGGACAACGCTCTAAGGTCAAGTACAGCTTCCCTCAGATTAGTGAGTGCGGTTGCCGCACCTTTCAAGGCTTCCCAGGTAAAATTCTGTTTTGACCGGTAATGGGCGCTCATAAAAAAGTATCTCAAGTCGAGCGGAGAGAAACCGTGATCGATGATTTCCTTGAGGGTAAAACCGGTTCCTTGGGACTTGGCCATTTTGGCCGAATTAACATTCAGGTGTTCGTTATGGAGCCAATAATGGACAAATGGCTTACGGTTGGCGGCTTCGGATTGGGCGATTTCATTGGTATGGTGGACCGGAATATGTTCCACCCCCCCCATGTGGATGTCGATCGTTTCCCCGAGCAGGGATTTGGCCATGACAGAACACTCTATATGCCATCCGGGGAAGCCTTCCCCCCAGGGTGATGGCCAAGTTTGAAGAGCCTTAGCGTGGGCGCCTTTCTTGAAAACCCACAGGTTAAAATCGGCAAAATGTTTTTTATGCGGATCCTCAACCGTCCCGTGCCCGGCCCCGGCCAGGTTCAAATCCATTTTTTGGTGATTCAGTTTGTTGTAACCCGGGAATTTGGAAACGTCATAAACAACGGCCATATCGGTTATATAGGCGTACCCGCCGTCGATAAGGGTTTTTATCATTTCCTGCATCTGTGATATATATTCTGAAGCCCTCGGTTTGAAATCCGGCTCGATAATATTCAGGGACCTGGTATCCCTCTCGAATATTTTTATGTATTTGTCGGCGATTTCCTGGGGTGTTTTTCCTTCCCGCCTGGCGCCCTTCTCCATCTTATCTTCGCCTTGGTCCTCATCAGATGTCAGGTGACCGACGTCGGTGTAATTTCTGACAAACTTGACCGTGTAACCGAGATAAACAAACGAACGCCTGATGAAGTCCGCCCAGGTCATGGCCCTCAGGTTTCCTATATGCTGAACCCAATATACGGTCGGTCCGCAATGGTAAAACAGTATTTCGTGATCCTTTATGGGCATCAAATCCTCGATCTTTCTCGAAAGGGTGTTGTAGATTTTCATGATCTTTAGTATATCAGTTAGACAGAGTTTTTCCAGGCTGTAAGGAGGTCGTTTATTTCCTGGTCCGCTTTTGACATGAGAGCGGCGTCGGATTGCATGGTTTTCCAGTTCCCCCGTTCGGTAACCCCCAGCGCCTTTGCGAAGCGATCGCGGAAAAATCTTGGAACTCCCAGGATTTTGTCGGCAACGTACATTTTTTCGTCGATGGAGAAAAATAGATAACCCTTTTCCTTTTCAAAGACATCTTTCAGGTCAAATAGGCTGTGGAGCGGCTTGATCCGGCTTTCTCCTTCGGTAATAATGTCGACGGCTTTCCCGCTGAAAGGCAGGATATGAATGTGCGAATGGAAAACGGTCTGGCCGATTATGCCATGTTCAAAAGACGCAACCGACCCGTATGTTTTTTTGATGAACGCAGAGGCTTTGTCATAAAGCAATTGTAATTCCATCAATATATCGCCCGGGTATTCACCGATGCAGGAAATATGATCTTTTGGGATTATCAGGACATGTCCGCGGATCAGAGGGTGGACATCGCATACGGCATAAAAATTCCGGGTAATTTCAAGCGGGTATTTGAGGGCAAATGATGCCGGATCGCAATGCGGACAGTCGTTGATCATAGACTCAAAGTCGGAATGGCGAGACTTGAACTCGCGACCTCAGCGTCCCGAACGCTGCGCTCTAGCCATCTGAGCTACATTCCGTATTCTCGGGACAAAACCGATGTTTTTTCCCGACGATGATAATTATATATTATTATCGAACGAAGTGAGATAAAAAGACTAATATAGTTCCCATATCACTGTTTGCCGGTCGCGGGCTTGGTTTCGGCGTGTTGTTTTTCAGCGACTTTCTTTTTTGAGAAAATGCTCTTCCTGACCTTACCCTTTGGTTCATCGCTTGCTTCCATTGCCTTCTTTTTTTCCTCTTCCTTGCGTTTTTTTTCGGCCTCCAAATATGCTTCCTGCCGCTTCTTCTGGAGTTCCTCCTGCCTTTTTTCCATGACCGATCTTTCGCCGGCACCCTTGACCAGGTTAAAGAGGTGTTGCCTCAAGGCGTCGGTTTTTTTGGAGTCGCTGTTTTTATATTGTTCCTGGAGTTTTTTGAAATCCAGGGGGGTATGATTGTCTTTGGAATTTTTCATTTTTTCCAAGGCCGATTTTTGGGGGTCACCGGACTTCTCCGGGCTAGATAGGGGGTTAAAGGTTTGAGCTACCGATTTAACGGCTTTTTTTGTCGTTGACGTTCCCATTTCCGCCAATTGTTCAAAAGTATCCTGAAGTAAATTTCCTTTTGCCATATTCTTATCCAATTCCCAACATTGCCTTGGCGCGCTCTGTCATCTTTTCCATGCTCCAAGGCGGATCAAAGGTCAAGTCGATGACAACATTCTCTTCCTTGACTCCGATTTCCGCCAGCTTGCTTTTTATATCCCCCTCGATTAGGGAAATGAGCGGGCAGCCAATGGTCGTTAGCGTCATCGTTATGAGGACTTTTTCCTTTTCGACGGCAACGCCGTAAATGAGTCCAAGGTCCACAATCGAAATGTTTATTTCGGGGTCAAGGACTTCCGACAGTTTTTCCATGACCGTTTTTTTGTCGACCTTGTCCATAAAGGAATTATATCTGACTATTGCCGGCATTTGCTGTGAACGTCGTTATTGCGATGATGGTATAATGGATAACATATGCAAAATACTTACAAAGTGAGGTTTGTGCCTTTGGGAGGGATCGTCGGCGTTACAAAAAACATGTATCTCTACGAGATCCATGAAAACGGCGTCTTGAAAGATGTTTTAATCGTTGATTGCGGAATCGGTTTTCCCCAGGAAAAGGAACTCGGCGTTGATTTTGTCATTCCCGACATTACCTACCTCCAGGATAAGATGGACAAGATCAGGGGCATCCTGTTGACCCATGGCCATGAAGACCATATCGGCGCTCTCCCCTATCTTTATGACAGCCTTGGCCGCCCGCAGATTACCGCCAGCAAATTGACCTCGGCATTTGTTGAAAACAAATTCAGGGAGAATAACCAGACCGTACGTGTCAATCGCGTCGATTTTGATAAGGAATACGTATTCGGTAATTTCAGGGTGAACTTCATCAAGATGACCCATTCGATCCCGGATACGACCCATATTTTAATAAAAACACCGGTAGGCACTTTCTATCATGGCCCCGACTACAAGCTGGATTTGACTCCGCCTTACGGATCTCCCCCGGATTTTTACAAGATTACCAAAGCCGGCCATGAAGGGATTGTCGCCTTGCTGTCTGACTGTCTGGGTTCGGAAAGGCCGGGTCTTACCCTTTCGGAATCGATTGTCGGAAAGACCTTTGAGGATGAGATGAGGAAAACCAAGGGCAAGTTTATCATGACTACCTTTTCGTCAAATATTTCAAGAATAAGGCAGTGCGTCGAGGCGGCAATTAAATTCAACCGCAAGGTGATTTTTCTCGGTCGATCCATGAGACAGAATACCAAGTTGGCCGCAGAAATAGGCTATCTGCCAATTCCTGACTCGCTGTTTGCGACCGACGAGGATTTGCCGCGCTTGCCCCCAAACAAGGTTTGCTTAATCGCCGCGGGCAGTCAGGGACAATATGGTTCGGCCCTTTCAAAATTGGCAGACAAGCAGAACCAGTACACGAAGATAAAACATGGAGACAAAGTGGTCTTCTCCTCAGATCCGATTCCGGGAAACGAAAATGAGGTGTATTCGGTTATAGAGGACTTGGTTACCCAGGGAGCCGATGTCATCTATTCGGACATTGCCGACCAGCTCCACTCATCCGGGCACGGAAACCAGGAGGACATGAAGTTTCTCATCAGATTTACCGATCCCAAGTACTTCATTCCGATAGGCGGCACGGTCCGCCATCAGAAACAGTACCAGAAGCTGGTGGGAGAGCTCGGATACGACGAGAACAAGGTCTACGCCCTTTCCGAAGGCGAAACCGTCTGGTTCATGAAGGACAAGGTTCTGATGGGAGACAGCGTCGAGACCAAAAACATTTATGTTGACGCATATGGCGTTGGCGATATCGGCAATGTCGTCTTGAGGGACAGGAAAACGATTTCGCAGGACGGGATAGTCTTTGTTGCATTGACGGTCAATAACAAAAGCATACTCGTTTCCAGGCCGAAACTGACTTCCAGGGGTTTCGTTTACGAAAAGGAGGCGGAAAAACTATATTTGGATGCCGTCAAGGTAATCGAAACGGCAATGAAGCCGCGGGGAGGCAACATGCCCGAATCAACCAAGCTCAAAAGAAACATCATCAATGCCTTGGAGGACTTTTTCTATAAAACAAAAGGAAGAAGGCCCCTGATTGTTGTTGAGACGATTCAAATATAGTAAAATTCGTCCAGGCACCGTCACTCAAGACAACTATTCTGGCTGCGAGCCTCGTCGACAGAACACGACATCCGGTTCTCGCGGAACTAAAAAAATATGTCATCACTACCAAACAATCTTAAAAAAATTGCCCTGTTCCTGGAAAGGCTTCCGGGGATCGGGGAAAAAACCGCCAACCGCCTTGCCTTTTATTTCCTCAGGCTTCCCGAGGAGGACCTTAAAGAATTTGCTGGGAACATTAACGATCTTAAGGCAAAGACGAAGATGTGCAAGATCTGTTATAACTTGACCGAAGAGGAGTTGTGCCCCATTTGTTCAGACCCCAAGAGGGATTTTGGCGTAGTCACCGTCGTCGAAACGGTCCTCGACCTACTGTCTTTCGAAACGGGAAACATATATCAGGGCGTTTATCATCTCCTTCACGGAAAGATTGATCCCTTAAACCATGTTTCACCCGACGACATAAAAATTGCCGAACTAATTAATCGGGTGAAAAAGTCGCCTGAAATCAAGGAGATAATCCTGGCAACCAACCCGGATATGGAGGGGGAGGCGACGGCAATATACATAAAAAACAAGTTGGAGGAGCTGGTCAAAAACGAGGGCCTTAACGTCAAGGTTTCGCGTCTGGCTTACGGTCTCCCTATCGGAGCAAATTTGGAATACGCGGACTACATGACCTTAAAGAAAGCCATCGAAGGTAGAAACAGTTTTTGATTCAAGCGAGGGCTTTGATCTCCTTGGCTATAAGTGGAGCGACCGACACTTCCACAAGCGATGCGAATTTTTGTTCTGCTTTCAAGGCGATGGTATTACTCATGAAGATTTTTTCAATGGGGCTGTTTCCCAGGACTTCTGCGGCATTCGGCGAAAAATCGTGATGGACGATGCATGCCAAAACCCTTTTGGCGCCTCTTTTGATGCAAAATTCAGCGGCGTGGACCAATGTCCCTCCGGAGGTGATTATGTCGTCGACTATGATGCACGTCTTGTCTTTTACCTCGCCGTAAAGATTAAGGGCTTTGGATTCATGAATTCTATTGAGGTTTCTCCTTTTCTCGATCACGGCGATGTCTACCGCCGAACTGTGAAAAAAATTTTCGGCGAAAAGCTGAGCCCTCTCAACCCCTCCCTGGTCGGGCGATACGATGGCGACTTCTTCGGTGTTTTTGTTGTTTTTCAGGTAGTGGGCAACGGCCGGCCCCAGAATATTGAAGGCGGAAAGGTTTTTGAACGTAATGGAGAATATCCCCTCGGTACCTTCGTCATGCAGATTAACAACGTAAACTTCGTTGAAGCCGATTGCCTCCAAGAAACGAATGACGACGTTGACGGATACCGACTCTCCGCTCCTGTGTTCCCTGTTCTGCCGGGCGTATCCGAAATAAGGGATGACGGCGATTATTTCCTTTGCCTGTCCCCTTTTCAGAGCATCGGCAAAAAAGAACAATTCCATCAAGTGAGTGTCGGTCGGATTGGCGGTTGGCTGAATTACAATGCAGGTATCGTTTTTTACCTTGTCGCCTATGGTCACCTTGACTTCGGAATTATCAAACCTAACAACTTCAGACGGGCTGATTGACACACCTAGAAGCTTTGCGACCTCAAGACTCAGTTTTGGGTTAGCCGAACCGGAGAAAAGTTTTAACATTATGCGTTTACTTTGGTTGACTGGATATTTCGATTAATTTTCTGGCGGCCAGTTCCTGGGTTTTTTTAACGGCTTCGTTGACGGCTTCTGCGATCCGGTTTTCAATTATCCCATCGACCTCAATCGACATCACGACCTGGTCTCCCCGGACGGTAACCTTGACGCCGTTCTTTTCGACCTCAACAGTTTCCTGCTGAAGGGCGGCCTGCATCTTTTGCGCCTGCTGCTGTAATTTTTGCAAATCTCCCAAACCCTGCAACGGATTGAACATTTTTATTTTTGAAATTATTAATGAGACACTTCATTGTAAAACTCCGTTATTGCTATTTCAAGCGGAAGGGACTCGATCGGCGTCGATCTCATTAACTGATATCCCTCAACCAGCAATTTCATCAACCGCGCTATCTCCTGGGCTTTCAGGCTGGTTTGCGACTCGGTCTTGTCGATAACTCCTTTTTTGACAAGAAGTTCTTGACGCAGCGTTGACAGCAAAGACTCGATCAATATCTTGAAGTTCCCGCCGCCTTCGGCAAAATTTTCTATCCACAGATAGGTCTTTTTCTGGTCTTTTGACGATATTAGTTTCATCAAATCGTTACGTCCGCGAAGACCGAGAAAAGTTTCCAACTCCTCGACGTTTTTTATTTTCTGCTGGAAAGCCTCTTCCATGATTTTTGCGGCATCCCGGAAAGAATAATCGCATTGCGACGCAATCATCCTCAGCATATCCTCGGAGAACCCCAAGCCCTCGCTTTTGTCGATTCTCTTGAGCATATTTATGAGGTCCTCGTTTTTTCCCCGGCCGAAGTTGACCTTGACGCACCTGGAAACGATCGTTGCCGGGACTTTTTCCAGGTTGGTGGTTGCCAAAATGAAAACGGCCGATTTCGGCGGTTCCTCGAGGGTTTTGAGAAGGGCATTAAAACCGTCGGTTGTGATCATGTGCGCCTCGTCGATAATGAATACCCGGTATCTTCCGGACATCGGCATGAAGGCAACTTCACGGATGAGATTTTTGACTTCCTCAATTCCGCGGTTTGAGGCGGCATCCATTTCCAAAACATCGGTATTTGACGATACGTCGATTGACAGGCAATTTTTGCATTTGTTGCATGGTTCCCCCGATGCATCCTTTTTTGCAAAACGGTTTTCCATGCAGTTGATGGCCTTGGCGAAAATTCGCGCCGAAGATGTTTTTCCGGTTCCCTTCGAACCGACGTATAGCATCGCATGAGGAATTTCCCGGGAATCCAGGATTTTTTTCAGAATGTCCCTCACTCTGGAATTGTCGATTTCGGCAATTGTTCTTGGGCGATATTTTAAATAGAACATATTTACTTCAAGAGGTTTTCGACACCGTGTTTAATAAGCGACAGGATAGTTTCCTCTACTTTCCGGTTCCTCTCGGCGGCCAACAGGACAGCCTGGGGATAGCAAATGAATATTTCGCCCAACAATGCTTCGTTGTCGACAACGACTTCCTTGAAAGGGAACGACAGAACCGGCAGGGCAATATCCTCGTTCTTGTAGGTGTTGGCCACTTCGCGCATCTTGTTTCTGCCCACAAACACAATATTGACTGTGCGATCGCCTATTCCCGCCGACATCAGGAACTCCTCGGATTTTGCCTTGAGTTTTTTCCGGTTTATGCGATAACGTGACGAAGACACTATATTTATCATATGACGGACGACGTCTTAATCTCGTTAAGAGATCAAGACTATTACTGTTCCTTTAGTATTTGGGCGAAGCATAACTCGCCCAAATGTCTTAATCTCATTAAGAGATCAAGACTATTAATGGCTTATATCCTTCTGAATCTGCGGAACTTTGATCTTCGGGCCATTCTCTCTTTCTCCTCCTCTTTTCTTTTTAAAGATGGTTTTTTATAGAACTGCCTCTTTTTGATCGTCATGACGATATCCTCGTCGATAAAGGTCTTGCTGAATTTCCGGAACAAGCTGTCTTTTGATTCGCCTTTTTTCTTGGTTACTACTACCATAAAATTATATGCACCTCGCTTTCTATTCATGGGGCAAAACCTATTGGTTTTTCCCCAACGATTTTCCTTAATTGTGTCGAAAGCTATTCTACCTTACAGTCACGCTTTCGACGATCTATACTACTTTAATCAATCCAATTACCAATCTCTTAACCAATTTTATTACAAGCTCTTGATGATTTCAATGAGTCTTTTGACCGATAGTGATGTGGCAACGAAATTGGGATTCTTTGATGATGAATTCAGGAGCATGTTGCCGGATGCATGAAGAAACCACGTCCCTTTCTTGTCAACCTTTATAATCGCCTCATAAAGATCCTTTAGGTCGTATTGCTTTCCAGGTAGTGTTTTTATCCTCACATTTCCCTTTTCCGGGTCCTTCTTGACTACCAGATGGTAACCTTTTTTCATGGCCAACTTGGTCGTTTCCTCGTTTTTGGTCTCCATAATGAGAGTCTTCCCCCATCGGGATTGGAAAACAAAACCCATTTTGATTTCCTCCTCTGCCTGGACCTTCTTCATGAAAATGTTAAAAAGCGCATCCAGAAGCGGGAAAATCGCCTCGTTTATGGATAAATCATCCTTGAGAACCGCCTTAAGCCCGCCTTCGATAATCTTATGGATCATGAACTCATACCGGTCGGCATCAGGTTCGGGAAAGAACACTTCGGAAAAATGGTCATATCCGGTAATTTCCCTGACCATTCTCTCAAGCCCGGCTTTCTGTTTCTGCTTGATATGACCTTCTTTCTTTAGATGTTCGTATACGAGCATCGTAGCACAGGTGTAGTCGGAAGTCTGATGATGGTCAAAATGCCCAAATCCGGTATCGACGTGGATGATCTCCGGATTCTTGTCCGCGGGTTCGCCGTCAAGGGTGGATCCGGCGGCGACGAACTTGATCTCTGCGTCCGACCAGCCCGGCAAGAATTTCCTTATCAGCCATGCGGATGCGATCGAATCTATATCCGGCGACATGTGGGAAACGATGGTTTTCATGGGGAAATTATAGCAAAACCAGTCAATATAAATCCTAGATACCGTGTTTTCTCGTCGGCTTCACCCCCTGCAGGGGGTTCCCCCAAGCCATAGACTTCGAAAACAGGTATCAGCGGATTATATTATCTTAAGAACCTTATCAAGGCTGAGGAGTTTTGATTCTTTGGAGACCCTTCTTTTGTATTCGATCTTGTCGCCCGTTCTTTTGGAGATGACCAGGCGGACGGGAATGCCAATAAGATCGGCGTCGGAGAACTTTTCTCCCGCAGCGGCATCTTCCCGGTCGTCAAAAAGAACCTCTATGTTTTTAGATAAAAGACTTTCATACAATTTATTTGCCTTTTCCTTTATTTCGTTGTTTTTCATGTCAAGACCTACGAGGTGGACATCATATGGCGCAATTGCCTCGGGCCAGACTATTCCGCGGTCATCGTGGTACTTCTCAACGACTATTCCCATGATCCTTGACGTGCCGATTCCGTAGCATCCCATATAAATGGGTTTTTCCTTCCCGTCCCGGTCTATGAATTTATAGTCAAAGGCTTCGGTGAATTTTGTGTAGAGGGGGAAGATGTTTCCGACCTCCGATGCTTTGAAGACTTCATATTCGTTTTCGCTTTCCGGATTCAGGTCACCTTTTCTGGCGACCTTGATGTCGTAAAATTTCTCCGGCTTGGGCAAGTCGCGGCCAAAGTTGACATTCGTACTGTGATAATTGGTTTTATTGGCCCCGGTTTCGAAATTAAGGCGGTTATTTACCGATTCGTCCATATAAACCTCGACGTCTTTTGGTAGATTAAGGATTCCGGCATATCCGACCTTTGCGCCGGTGACTTTTTCGACCACCTCGGGGGACGCCAGTTTTAAGGCCTGGCATTTGGCGACCTTCCTCAGTTTATCTTCGTTGACGTCGTATCCGCCCCTGACTGCCGCGACGATGACTCTGCCATCGTTGGTTTCATAAATCAGCGTCTTGGTGGTTTTCTCAACGGGAATCTTCAAAAATTCCGCCAGCTCGTCGACGCCGATTATTCCTTTACCCTCTATATCCAGTCTTTCCTCCATTTTATCGTCGCTGTAAGCGACTTTTGGCGCGTTTGACGGAGCCACTTCGCGGTTATAATAGGTATCCGTTTTCTTGTCATAGAAAAGGGTATCTTCCCCGGTTTCGCAGATGGTTTGAAATTCGTGCGAATAATCGTCGGTAAATGACCCGCCCGACGCCAGAGCAATGACGGTGTCCTTTCCGATTCCGAGCCGCTCGAATACCCTCATGTAAACGGCTTTTGAGTTTTCATAATATTTTTTCAGGTCCTCTACGGAAGTATGAAAACTGTACAGGTCCTTCATCCGGAATTCCCGTCCCCGCAAAAGACCAGACTTTACCCTTGGCTCGTTGCGGAATTTTGTCTGGATCTGGTAAAGGGCAAAGGGAAAATCCTTGTAGCTCGCGATGAATTTTTGCGCCAGCGGAGTGACGACTTCCTCGTGAGTCGGGTTAAGGACGTATTCGGTCTCGTTTTTGGCTTTGGCAAACGCATTGGCCGGCGTAGTTTTCATCAAAACGTCAACGGTATCGAGTCTTCCGGTTTTTTTCCAGTTGTCAAATGGCGTGATCGAAGGCATGACGACCTCGTTTCCGATCATATCCATTTCCTCGCGGACGATCTTTTCAATCTTGGTCAAAACTCTCGTTCCAAGAGTCAGATATGTGTAGGTGCCTGCCATCACCTGATCAATGAACCCGCCCTTTTGCAAATAAGTGGCGTTGACTGAGTCGTAAACTTTACTCGATTTTTTTGTCTTTCCGAAAAGTTTTGAGTACAGCATTTGATGTATCAATTAATGTTTAACAAAAAACCTCGCCCTTATCAATCAAAGATCGACTGACAAGGACGAGGTCTCTCGTGTTACCACCTTGCATTTGCCAAATCGTTGCCGACCTGGCCTTGCTAGCTGTTTGAAAGACAGCGTCTCAAATTACGGTTGAGCCTCCGGGCACGCTCTTCGCAGCCGGCTCGTTTGGTGGGATCCAAACTGATATCGCCTTTAGATATTATGTTAACAGACTTACTCCAAAGCGTCAAGGACTTTTTTCATGACCGCGTAAGGGGTTATGTATGACGTATCGATAACGAGTGTGTAATTTGATTTTTTCGTAAATTCCGAAGGGTCAATTTTGTGGATTTTCCTGATTTTATCGAACCAGCTGGATTGCCTGTCTTCGACCTTGATTTTCGATTCGCTAAAGGTCAGTTTCTCCCTTTTGGCATATCTCTTGTATCGAATGTCGTCTTTGCAGACCAACAAAATCTTTAAGACGTCAAACCGGCTGTCGGCGGAAATGCCGGACATCCAGCCGTCGACGATCAAATTCTTGTTATCCTCATGAAGCATGTCCCTAACTCTGTAGTCTACCTCCTTGGTGAGGCTTTCGCTTTGTTCTTCGGCTCCCTCCAGGCTTAACCCGTGTTTTTTTACATATTCCCTGAATAACTGCCCAGTCATGAATGTCGGCCATTTGAGTTTTTTTTCCAGGTATTTAAGAAGGGTGGTTTTGCCGGTGCAGATCTTCCCGGAAATAGTTATTTTTGAATATTTCATTTATTTCTTTCCTAGACGGTCCAACACTTTCCCCATCGTTTCCATCGGGCCGGTTTGATAAGTGTCGATAACCAGATCGTAATATTTAGGATCCCAGAAATTATGCGCCCCGTACAGTTTTTGCCACTTTTTGACGTTCTCTTCCTCTCTCTGCTTCATCCAAGCCTTTGCAGCATCAACCGTCAGCCCGTCACGATTTACGACGCGATCGACGCGTATGTCGTCGTGAGAACAGACAAGTAGGACCTTAAGGACTCCTTCCACCCCGCGGGCCACATACCCAGAAAGCCAGGCCTCATATACGATATTGGATTTTGATTTGAGCATTTCCATGGTTTTTTCCTCCATGCTTCTTTCGTGGGCGTCCGATCTTGATGCGGCACCCTGCCTGTTTTCGTTTATTCCCTGCTTCCGGTCAAATTCCCTTTGAATGGCTCCGACGTTAACATATTTCCATCCCAGGATGCGGCTTAGGTTGCGTGCCAGGGTTGACGTTCCGACCGCGATTTTACCGGAGACGGTAATTATCCTGTATTTTGGAGTAAAAGATGAGTCCATGAAAAATTATAATACATTTTGGCGAAAATAATTTGCCAAAATGCTTTATTTATAAAGCTTTATTATGTCGTTAATGCTAATTACCACGCCCAGGGAAATGAGAACTATGAAACCGATGAAATTAACATATTTTTCTATTTCCTTATTTGAAGCCTTCCCCGTTATCCACTCGTATAAAACGAAAACCAGCCGTCCTCCATCGAGTGCGGGAAAGGGAAAAATATTTATTATCGCCAAATTGAACGAGAGCAATGCCATCAATTCAAGAACGGCGTTCTTGCCGAATTTTATGGCGGTTGCCGTGAACTGGGCGATTCCTATCGGTCCGGAAATTTGGGCGTCAGGTTTATGGAAGGTCAGAAGCTGGAATAAGACCTTACTCAGTTCCTTGACGATGTTACCGGTGATTTTAAAGGATTCTATCAGCCCGTAAAATGGAGCTTCATACCAAGTAAATCTCTTTTCAACAAAAGACGTGATAACGATGCCCAGGGGCCCCTGGTCCTTGGGCGGATTTTTTCTGGGTGTGATATGCAGTAATGTTTCCTTACCGCCGCGTCCCACCGTTACCGCCATAATTTCACCGCCATGCTTTTGGCTTAGGGTAATGATTTCAGATGAGCTTTTGATGTTGTAGGTTTTTCCCGCGACCTCAACTTTTTTTATCAAGTCACCGGTTGCAAATCCCGATAACTTGGCCGGAGAGTTGTTTATAACCTTCTCAACGGTAACCTTGTCTGTTGGCACGGGCACCCCCTGGGTAAAAAGGAACGAAATCAGCAGCCATCCCAATATGAAGTTGCCGATCACTCCGGCCATTACTATCAGGGATTTTTGCCATGGCTTTTTGTTTATGAATGCCCTTGACGACTGGGTTTTTTTCTTGATTTCATGATATTCCTCTCCGTACAACTTTACGAATCCGCCGAGAGGTATGAGATTGATGCTGTAAATTGTTTCGCCGAATTTTATTCCGAATAGTCTTGGCGGTAAACCGAACCCAAATTCTTCGACTTTTACCCCCTGTTTCTTTGCGGCGATGAAGTGTCCGAATTCGTGAACCAAGACAAGTACCGCGAGAATTATTACGAAGATAATGATGGACATTTGATTAGTATATCATCAGACTTCTCTGATTTCCTGTTCTTTTTTGTCCTGGATGGTTTCTATCTCTTCCATGAATTTTGAGCTCATGGAATCGATTTCTTTTTCAACCCTGAATTTTTCATCTTCGGTGATTTCCTTTTTTTCGAACCTATCCTTCAACAGTTTTCTCGCGTCATCCCTGTTGGCCCTGACCTGCACTTTTTTCTCCTCAACCTTAGCCCCGGCCAATTTTATGAATTTTTCCCTTTGTTCTTCCGAAAGAGGGGGGATTTTGATGATGATTCTTGTTCCTTGCGTTATAGGCGACATGCCCAGGGGCGATTTGAGTATCGATTTTTCGATGTCTTGCAGAGTCGATGGGTCAAACGGGGTTATTGACAAGGCGGATGGACCTTCGGTTACGATTGTCGCCATTTCCATAAGTCGTAATTTGGTGGAACCGCCATAGGCTTCAACGGTAATGTTCTCAACCAGGCTTGGAGTGGCTCGCCCGGTCCTTATGGACTTGAGGTCTTCCTTTAGGAAGTCGACTGCTTTTTGGCTTTTTTCTTTGAATCCCTGTATGACGTCCATTTATTTTGTTTACAAAGACCAGCGGATAATTCTTTTGACGACAATATTTTCACCGAATTTCAGGATTGCATCCTTAATAAGCTGCGAAACTTTCTTGGAGGCATCCCTTATGTATTCCTGGTCCATGAAGTCCTCGACTTTTTCAACGGGAATTGATGCGGCCTGCATCGCCAATTCCGTTCCAAGGGATTGGAAATCCTTGTTGCCCGATACGAAGTCCGTCTCGCAATCAAGTTCAATCATTGAAGCGACTTTCTTGTTATGGTGGACGTAGGAGAATATGGCTCCGGCGCCGGTCTTCCTGTCGGATTTTGAGGCGGCTTTATCCTGTCCCCAGGAGCTTAACAATTTTTTGGCGGCCGCAATGTCATTTTTGCTTTCCTCAAGGGCCTTCTTGCAAAGCGAAAACGAAACCCCGGTCTCTTCCCTCAATTGCTTGAGCTTGTTGATGTCGTACATATTTGTTTTATTGTTTGGCGTAAGCACCGATTATCTCGTTGGTAAAGTATTCAACCGAAGTGAGCGAATCGTCGTTGCCTGGAACAGGATAATCAATCCCAATTGGCGAAACGTTGGTGTCGACAATCGCGACCACCGGTATTACCATCGCCTTGGCTTCCGTGACGGCATTTCTCTCTTTCTTTATGTCGATGACGAAAATGGCGTCGGGAACTTTTTTCAAGGGCAGGATACCTCCGTAGAATTTTGATAGCTTGGTCATTTTTTTCTGCAGTTTTACCTGTTCGTGCTTTACATATTTGTTCCATTCCCCTTTTTCCTTTTCTTCTTTCATTTTTTCGAGGGTTTTGACATTGCGGTTTATCATCTCAAAATTGGTCAGCAACCCGGCCGGCCATTTGAGTGAAACGTAGGGAATGTTGAGTTCGGAGCAAATCTTCGAAACAACGCCAGATCCGATTTTCTTTGTCGAGACGACGAGCATCGTTTTACCTTCTTTTGCGAGGGTTTTGACGAATTCCTTGGCCTCTTCGAGCATCGGGACTGTTTTGGTGAGGTCGATAACCGACACGCCGTTTTCCACGGAATAAATGTATTTTCTCGCCTTGGGATGAACTCGGTTGTTCTTGTGTCCCAGGTGGCAACCGGCCTCAAAAAGCTCGGCAACCTTCTTATCTATATTTGTCATAATCCTTTATGAAAAATTTCAAGACTGTTGTCTAACATTTAATATTTGGGCGAAACAAAAACTTCACCCGAACGTCTTACGATCTATACATTGTAACAACGAGGGGCATCTTTTTCAATTGAATTTGTTAAATCTTTAGCGATCTGAGGAAGGCTTTGAACTCTCCGTTGATCTCCTTGTGGTCGAGGGCAAATTCAATAACGGTTTTCAGGTATTCGAACTTGTTTCCGGTGTCGTAATACTTTCCGTTCTCGATTACGACCGTGTAAACCGGAACCCCCTCCTTTTTCAACAAATTGATGGCGTCAACCAGCCAGATTTCCCCACCCTTTCCGGGCTTGATCCTTTTTAAAGCGGAAAAAATTTCCGGAGGCAGGATATATCCGCCATGCGTGGCCACATTTGAGGGAGCCTCCGAAGGCTCGGGCTTTTCAACAATCTTATTGATCTTGTATACATTCCCCTCAACGTGTGTCAAATCGGCGATTCCATAGCGGCGCAAATCCTCCTTGTTTTCAATCTTGACGCCCGATATGACGATGCCGCCCATTTTTTCGTAAACCTTGATCATCTGCTGCAATCTCGGAGGTTTGGAATAAATGAACTCATCTCCCCAAAGAACGGCAAAAGGTTCATCTTCGATGGCCGGTTCGGCGGTCAAAACGGGGGTACCGTTTCCGTATGCGCCTTTCTGGCGGATGTAGATGTAGTTGGCCATCTGTGAAATCCTTTCGATTTCCTCAAGAAGGTGCTCCTTCTTGCCGGCTATAAGATTTTTGACCAGATCTTCCGAAGGTCCGTCGAAATGGTCTTCAATGGCTCGTTTGTTGGAACCGGTGACAATTATGACGTTTTCTACGCCCGAGTTTATCGCCTCTTCGACGACGTACTGGATGACGGGCTTATCGACGACCGGAAGCATCTCCTTGGGCATCGCCTTGGTTTGAGGCAAAAACCTGGTTCCAAATCCTGCGGCTGGTATGACAACTTTGTTTATTTTTTTCATAATTTTGCTCTGCAAAATTTCAAGACTATTATTGTTCCTTAAATATTTGGGCGAAAAATATTCGCCCAAATGTCTTATAACTCACTCAAATTTTACGGTAATTTTTTGTTTGAGTTGGGTTTGGCCGTCAATTACGCCCGTTATTTCGGCCAAACCGGGAGTTGTGGAAGTAAGATAGAAAGTGCTTTTTCCCGATTTATCGGTTGTTTGGGACGATTGAGTCAAACTTCCCAAGGTTGTGGTAAGGGTAACTTTTTTGTTAGAAACAGGCGAATTGCCTGCATTTCTAACGAAAACGTTTATTTCGACCGGGGAAGAATTTTTTGTATTCGTCGTTAAGGGCCAGGCAAACATCAGCGAGGTTTCCGATGACGGCAAAAGTTCCTCCTTGGCTCTTGTGAAAGTGGCAATCCTGCCGTTAAAGGTCGTGAAAGTTATAAACAAGCCGAAAGCAAGGAAAAAAACCATAATGAGCGTCATGAAATTCTTGTCTGGTTTGTTCATGATTTTAATCATAGCAATTAAAGGATATATTGTCAAATAGGCCGATAGGACAGATTATATGTATTTTTTTTGCTTGAGGATTCCTAGGATAATATGGTGAATTTCCTGCGGAGACAGCAGTTTGCCGTTTTTGACGCAATCCACCTGGACCCAGTGACGGTACTTTTTGGAGAGTTCAAGATACGTCTTTTCAACCTGTTTGCGGTACTTAAGATTTCTCTCGTGTATGTCCTCCTTGCCTTTGAGATAAAGCCCTCTTTTCTTGTTTTCCAAAAGTCGATTCGAAACTTGCCAGGGAACATACAGGAAAATCACCAAGTTTTCCTTTGGTATTCGGTGGGCCTTGTACTCCATGTCGTAAAGCCAACTTATGAATTTTTCCTTCTCCGAGGCGCTGGTGAATTTTGCCCCCTGGTGGGCAATCGAGGAAGTCGCATAACGGTTGGCGACGACCAATCCGCCCTGATTAAGAAAATCCTCAACCTCTTCCTTGATGGTCGCCCGGTCTACGGCGTAGGCCAACGATGCCAGATAAGGGGAGACCTGGTCGATGTCGCCAAATTCACCCCTCAAGAATCTGACCACTGTTTTTCCGTGGAACGAAGCGTAGTATTGGGGAAAGTCGATGTATTTATGAGGGATTGATTCCTTCTTGAGCCAGTCGATGAGCATTTTTGCCTGCATGGTTTTCCCGCTGCCGTCGCCACCTTCAAGCACGACAAGCTTGCCCTTCCTCTTTTTTAGATTTCCGACATAGTTTGTGAAGTTTTTCAAGACATAGGGGAGTTTTTCGAGGTTGTATCTTTCCAAAAAAAATATGTCGGCGGGATTTCCCTCTATGATCGGGGAAATTTTGTTTTCACCGTCTTCAAACAAAAGACCGAGAACGGGTTTGTTGTGGTTCAAGGCATATATTATTTCACCGCCGACGCCGTGTGACGGATGGCTGACCTCGGCGATCACGCAGTCTGCGGCATCGATCCTTTCGGTCTCTCTGGCGTATATTTTTTTCTTGTTGATTTTTTCGTCCTTTTTCAGCAAGTTCTGGTCGACTATTTGCTTACCGGATATCAAATGGCAGTGGTTTTCCTCAAGGTATTTGATTATTTTTTTGTAGTTATCAAGGTATTTTCCATCGAAAGAAGTTGAGGCTGTGAAATATACGTTAACCATAACAATTCGTTAGTATATCATAAATTCATATTTGCATCATTTCGCCTTCTTTGACTTCCCCTGAAAGGAGTTTTTCGGAGATTACGTTCTCTATCCCTCCCCTTAATGCCCTTTCCAAATTCCTTGCCCCGAATCTTGGATCGTAACCCTTTGTCGACAGTTTGTATATCGTATCCTCCCCGACCTTTACATTTATCTTATAGAGTTTGGAAACGTCTTCCGATATTTTTTTTACCATTTTTCTGGCCAAAATTTCGATCGACTGGCGCGTAAGCGGTTCATAACCTATGACGGCGTCGAAACGGTTTATGAATTCAGGCGAGAATATCTTGGCTTCAACGAGATAGTTCACGATGTCGATGCCGGCATCCTTGAACATGGCATCGCTTCCGGCATTCGAGGTGGCGATGATAAGGAGATTCTTGCAGTCTACTCTATGGCCGGTTCCGTCAAAAAAATAACCCTCGTCCAGTAAAGTCAAAAAAATATTGAGCAAATCCGGATTCGCCTTTTCGATTTCATCGAGCAAAAGAACGCCGTAAGGCTTTTCCCGGACGGCGGCTGACAGCAAGCCCGGTTGTGAAAATAAGGGGTCGCCAACAAGTTTCGGTATGTCGTTTTTGGATTGGTAAAGCGACATATCAAATCTTATGAGCTTGTCGTCGCCGAAAAATGTCTTTGCCACCGCTTTGGCGGTTTCGGTTTTTCCAACTCCCGTTGGTCCCAGAAAGAGGAAAGTCGCGAGGGGTTTTTTTCTTTTTCCCATCAATAGGAATGATCTTTTGAGTCCGGAAGACAATTCGTTGACCGCTTGGGTCTGTTGGATCACCTGTTCGTTCAGGTTTTTCTCAAGACTCAACAGTTTTGTTTTCATCTCCGATGTCACCAATGCCGGAACATGGGTTTTTTCCGAAAGGGTTTCTTTGATTATTTCCGGTGTCACCGTTTTCATATTCCGGGATTTTGCGTAAACGCAAGCCGCGTCCAATAAATCAACCGCCTTTTCCGGAAACGGTATATAGGTCATGTAGAATTCACTCTTGTCAACCGCGTCGGAAATCGTCTCGTATGGAAGAATCACCTGATGGTATGTTTCAAATTCGTATGAGGCGTCGAGCAAGATTTTCAAGGCCTCATCCTTTTCGACTTCATGAACTTCAATTTTTTGAAACAGTCTGGCGATTTTGTCGTTGCTGAAAATGTCTTTCTGGAACGAATATGGGCTGGTGACGCCGATTATCTGGAGATTGGGTCCGCCGGCGTATTTTTTAAAAAGCGATGCCTGGTCGACATATTTCTCAAAATCATCGATAGACAGCATTATGTTATGGGCGTTTGCGGCTTCGCTCAACAGATCTTCAAAAAAACTTTCCCTTTTGGATCGGTCCGAAAACTCGGCAAACACCTTTTCCATATTGAGTTTCAATATCCGTTTGTACATCAATTGCGGCGTGGTTTTTCCAAGATAAATTTTTTTGGCGAGGGCATCGATAATCGTCCTTTTGCCGACGCCTTCTTCTCCAACGATGATGACATTGGATTCCATGTTTTTGGAAAGATTTCTTTCGATTTCCGAAATTTCTTCATTGCGGTCGACGATGTTTTTTATATGATGGAGGTATGCTGGCGTTGCCAAATCGGTCGTATACTGATCGATTGTCGGCGTAAAACCCGCCGACCAGTCGCGTGCCAGCGGCGGAGTTTCCATCAGGTTTTTAAGTTCCCACCACTTGGAGCGGAAAACGTGATTTTGATAATAATCCTCAAACCAGTCAGCAACCAGAGCGTGATTCGCCGGATCCAGGTTATGGTCTTGAATGAATTTTTTTTTAGCGGCTTCTTTTAACTCCAAAGGTGTCTTCTGGAATAGATATTCCAAATACATCAACGGCAGAAAAAGGAAATAACCCAAGGCGACAAATGGGAGCGCAATCATCAATACTGCCTGGAAAACGAAATAAAACAATACGATCGAAATCCTCATGACAAAGCCGATAGTTCTTGAAATCAAATTGAACAGAAACCGGTTGGCCAACTCGGAAAACGAGAATCCGGGCGACTTTTTCACCGATACGAGGTTTTTCCAAGGATAAAAAAGGGTTTTTAAAAGGGCCGTTATGGAAAAAAAATACGGCAAAAAGATGAACAGGTTTATCAGAGCCTGTCCGAAATCCCTGAGCTTGTTGTTTGCGAACCTGACAAAATTGTCGCGCATAAATCTAATAATATTAATATACCTTAAAACAGATAAATTTGTATAATCCTAACTATGAACAAAAAAATTGCCGCGATTGTTTTCTCCGAAGCAAAACGCGAAGATTTTCCGTCCCAGGAACTTTTTGAAACCGAGGCCGAGGTGTACGGCAGATGCAAGATAGTCAAACCCCATATAGAAAAATTGGGATACGAAGTGCACCTGATCCCGGGCAATGCCGGCCTGATTGGCAAGCTTGCCCGTTTGAAGCCGGAAATCGTATTCAACCTGGTCGATTCGTTGCACGGTCAGGAAACATTGTGCCCGGTGATTCCCGCAATGCTCGAGGCCGTCAAGATTGCGTACACGGGGGCAGGTATGGAGGGACAGCTACTAAATATGGATAAAAACATTACGAAAATGATCATGAAAAGCAACGGTATCAGTGTTCCCTCTTTTCAGGTATTTGCGCACCCAAACGAACCTCTCAACTCCGATATGAAGTTTCCGCTGATAGTCAAATTAAACCGGATGCACGGAAGCGTTGAAATTACGCAGGACTCGGTCGTTGAAAATCACGGTCAATTGGAGAAACGAATAAAATATATCCTTGACAAATACGGAGGGGAAGTGATCGTCGAAAGATATATAAAAGGCGTTGAGATAACTGCGATGCTTGTCGATGATCCAAGCGATCCGTTGGTCTTGGGGGAGGAAAGAATCATGTTGAGAAAGCAAAAATACAAAATGTACGGATTCGAGGAGGCATGGAGCGACGAGGAACTGTACGACGTAAAAAAATACGCCATAAAGGCAAATTTAAAAAAAGAGATAAAAAAGGCCTTTGATGTGTTGCAGATGAGGGATTACGGCAGATTCGAGATAATTATCGATTCCGACGGCCGCCATTACTTTATTGACGCCAATTCCAATCCGGCCTTCGGCCCGGTCGAAGCCGGCGAGGCTTTTGGCTATCTTTTGCACTTGTATGATATCCCTTTCGGAAAAGTGGCCAATAAAATAATCAAAAATGCCTTGTCCCGATTTCACAAAAAGTAGTTCACGAGATTACTTTCTTGCTGCGGATCCTTGTCAGTGTCGAAACGACCGATCTGCCCCATTCCGTCAACGAATAGTAAACGCGCAGACCAATTTTCTCATTGGCAATGATCCCCGCCTTTCTAAGATCGTACAAATGATGAGAAATAAGACTTTGGGAGTCTTTAGTGTGTTTCATTAAATCCTGCACGCAATGCTTGTCCATACTCAAAAAAATCAAAATTTTCATGCGGCTTTCTTCGCCAATCACCTTAAACAACGGTATTAGTCTTTTTAGACTTAGGGCAGCAGTAGTAGGATATTTACAGCATCTATATGAACCCATATTCATATAGTATATCATTCCGCTTGACAAACATAGAAATATATTGATAATTTTCTTGAATAAAAAAGAATTCAACGACAATGGTAAAAGTCAAAAGACTGAAACTGAAAAGAAGGACCACTCGCCCGATCAAAAAGGCGAAAGCGAAAAAATCCAATAGGAATGAATTGACGATATACATCTATAATGTAGTCGAAGACGAATGGTCTTTCCTTTCCTCGATCCAGCCAATAGAAAAACGCTACGAAATGATCAGCGACTGCAATATTTCCTCTGAGTGTTATTTGTTTTCCAACTCTTCAACGGCGGAATTCATATACATTTCCCCGATAGAAATCAGCACCCAGTTTAAAAATTACTTCCAATCGATTTCTTCCAACAAAAAAGTCGAAATCCACGTTCCCCAAATGAGGACGGGTTTGATCTGCAAGGATCTTTACACGGATAAGGAACTATTTGGAAATCTTGTGAGGAAAGCCAAGAAATACAAAAAGGTCACCCTTATAAGCTATGCCACTTCACCGGAATTTCTGGAACTCAAGGAGAGGCTCATACAATTGGGAATCAACGTCATGACCCCCGAAGCTCCGGAAATTGAGAATGCCTGGACGGTAAACTTTTTCGGAAGCAAGTCGGGCATAAGGCAATTGGCCCAACAATCGCGGGCGGTTGAACCGGACTTCATTATGCCTGAGGGCATAATCTGCGTTGGTCTCCTTGACGCCGCTAAAATTGCCGCGAACCGTTACATAAACGAAAAAGGCGTAGTTCTTAAAACGAACAAAGGTTCGGGCGGGCAGGGAGTGCTTATTTTCCGTGACGGTGAATTGCCAAAGGACTACAAATCATGCGAGAAGCGGATATACGAAATGCTTTCGGAGGATGGTTACTGGGAAAGGTTCCCGATTATCGTCGAACAACTCATAAACGTAAATTACATATCGCCCACCGCCTTCCCGAATATTGAATTTAAAATCCACAAAAACGGCAAAATCGAAATGCTATATTACTGCATTATGGCCGTTACCAAGGAGGGAAAATTTTATGGCGTCGACATACATGAAGACGTTATCAACGAAAGGATGGCGGCTAGGATCATAGATACCGGGTATTACATTGCCGAACAGTACGCCCAGGCGGGATACCGGGGGCATTTTGACATTGACATGATAGCCGCAAGGAACGGTCATATCTACGTTTGCGAATCCAACACCAGAAACACCGGAGGCACTGACATCTATAAGCTGGTTTATGACCTTTACGGGGAAGATTTCATGTCCGATGTCTATGTCCTAAACCGTAACGACTACAAATTCGGATACCAGGTTAGCGTCAACTTGAAGAAAGTGACCGATGTGCTGAAGCCGATCCTCTTTGATAAAAAGAAAAAGGAGGGGGTAATAATAGCCGCGTCGGAAACTTTGGACTACAACCAGCTTTTGTATACCATATTGGGGAAAAACAAGAAACGCGCATATCAGCTTCAGGAGGAGTTATTCAATTTGTTGACCGCATTCGGTCCGAGGCGTGTGGACGGCGCCTGATCTTATGGGTAAATTCAGGACGATATTTTTTGCCAATCTATCGGAAACAGCCCTATCGCTGGCGCACCTTATGAGCGAAAAAAACCGCAAGTTGGAAATAGACGAAGACCACGCCTTGTGCGAGAGGTTCATTTTTTCAAAAGGCGACGACCGGGTTTTGATTACCCCACTGCCTGTCAACCAAGTGATGAAGGCACATGTTTCAGAAATAATGGGATTCAAGAATATCCTCAACCTTTCGCCTTCAAATATCGGGGAATCCTTGAGCGAATCCGTCCTTCAAGACAGAAAGCTCTTGCGGAAACTCGAGGAGATAATCGGGGACAACCCGGGAATAGACATCGTTGCATACGTTTCGTCCGAGGAATTCATGCGCGTCGTGACCTACCTGAAATCAAGGAAACTGAAATTCGTCACCTCCGAAATTCCAGAACCTGAAAATAACTGGACGGTGGCGTTTTTCGACAGCAAGGCCGGATTCAGGCAATTGACAACCTTTATGGATAACGGATTCCCAAAAATGCCAAAAGGCATCGTCTGCGACAGTATAGAGGAAATAATCGGATCGGTACGGTATTTTTTCAATAACGGGATGAACTGCGTCATGAAGGCAAACCGGGGATTGGCCGGCGCCGGATTGAGGATAATGAAAAGGCGCGACTTCGCAAAAAAGAACCTGAGGCAGGAACTGGAAAAAATTTTTAAGGAAAACCCTTTTTGGAGCGGCGACATCGTCGTCGTTGAGGAATATATCGATCCCAATTTCTCGATAGGCGGCGGCGCTCCGAACATCGAGCTTAAGGTTTCGAAGGACAGGGTCCGTTCCCTTTATTGTTGCAGCATGCGCGTAAACAATCAAGGCGTTTTCCAGGGAATAGAAATAGGGAAAGGCACCTACAGCAGGTACATGGAAAATAAATTAATCAGGCATGGGATCACTTTCGGAAAACTGTTGAAAAAATTCAGTTATAACGGACATTTTGAGATAGACTTCGTTGCCGGAAAAGACAACAGACTCTATCCGATTGAATCAAACGTCAGGCGGACGGGGGGAACCCATATTTACGATGCCGCCAAGCGGCTGTTGGGAAAAAACTTTGAAAAAGATTATTATTTAACGTCAATGGACTTTCAGGATGCTCCCAAATTGAAAGGTCGTTCCTACAGTCAGATGAAAGAATTGGTTCGCGATCTTCTCTACCCTCTTAATGGTAAGAAAGAAGGCGTTGTCGTGACGATCTTTAATCACCTGTATGTAAAGTGGGGCAAGATCGGATATTTTGTCGTGTCCTCGGACAAAAAAAGCGCCTACGCCATTGAAAACACCTTCATTAAAAGAGTGAGCTGAAGCATAGGGGATTTTTTGATTTGGTCTTTTTTTATCTCACTTTGTTCGATAATAATATATAATATAAGGATAGTTTTTTGAGCGTGCGTAGTTTAATGGTAAAACAGTTCTCTGATAAAGAACAGAGCCATAGTTCGATTCTATGCGCACGCACAAACTTGGAGGAAAGCCCATTGAAAGAAGCTCGATTAACCAAGTATTTTACGAGCAGAAATAAAAATTGTCCTGAGCGTGACTCATGAGATCTGAATAGCTCAGGACACAATCAAGGAGAATCGTCGGGAAAGAACCAATAGGTTCTGTCCCGGGAATAGGACTCGTAGCTCAATGGCTAGAGCATTTGATTTACATTCAAAGGGTTGGGGGTTCGAATCCCTCCGAGTCCACCATGATTTACTTCTCCGAGGTTAGAAAAAAAAAGGTGTTGACTGAGGACGAGATTCCGGTCGGATTCCTTGAGGACCTTATCTTTCTTGCCACCAATAATCCCCTGGTCACCAAAATTGTCGTTCGGAATCAAATTGGCCAAAAACTGATAATATCGACCGACTATCTCCAGAGAATAAATACCCATATAACGATCGCCAAGGAGTATTTAACAACCTACCTTGAGGAAAACGAGCTTTACCTGGTTAAAAACCTTTTGGACAAGCAGATTATTGACATTAAGGGAAGCAAAATCGTCCGAGTAAACGATGTCGCGATGCAGGATAAAGAGAAACTGTTGATCGCGGGCGTTGACGTGGGCATTTTGGGAATAGTAAGGCGCCTTAAAATCGGCGGGGAGGGTTTTTATAAGGTATTGCGTTTTTTAAACATAAAATTGACTTCCAGTTTTTTGTCGTGGGGCGATGTTCAGCCGCTTGAACTCATACGGGGAAAGGTCAGACTCAGGAAGAAAGAGGAGAAGCTCCAAAAGGTCAGGCCCGAGGACCTTGCCGACTACCTGGAAAGAACAAACGTCATAAATGCAAGAAAATTCCTGAAGATACTGGATACGGAAAAAGCCGCCGACGTCATCAGCAACCTCAATATCAACTACCAGACTTCCCTTTTCAAGTATTTCAAACCGGACAAGGCGGCCCGCTTCATATCTTTCATAGACCCTGACGAAGCCGTTGACGTCCTGATGACGCTTTCGAAAAAAAAGCGCGATGAAATAATCGAACTTTTGGATGAAAAGGTAAAGGCGTCGATTGTTAGGTTGATGGATCTTTCCCGCAATCCCATCGGCAACCTGATAACAACGGAATACCTTTTGGTTAACTCGGCCGATACCGTCAGGCAGGTGATTGACAAAATCAGGAAAGTCACGACGAGTTTTTCGTCATTGGATTACGTTTATGCCGTCAATAAAAACCAGGAACTCGTCGGCGTTTTCAGTCTCCATGAACTTATGCTTCAGGATTTCGAATCACCAGTATACAAATTCATGACCCAAAACGTAATCGTCATCCATTTAACTTCTCCACTTGAGATAGTAGTTAAAAAAATGTTAAAATACAAACTCTATGCGCTCCCCGTGATAGACGACGACAAGCGCATTCAGGGAGTGGTTACCCTTGACGACATTAACAGTTCAATACTGAAAAGATTCGCGTGAGACAATCGGGTAAGTTAGCCAAAAAATTATGAAAAAATTAATCGTTATCGGTGATTTGTTTTCGGATACATTAACCTGTCAGGAAATAAAATCGGCAGTTGAGGGGTTTCTCAAAGACCCGACAAACATCGATATAAGTTTTGTCACATCTGCGCCTTCGACTGTTCATACAGGGTTTCTGGTTAGTCAAATCGTTCAAACCGAGGAAGGTTTAGGAAGACCACTTGAGACGGTAATTTTTCATAACACCGATCCGAGAATCCACACAAAAGATTCAACCGTAAAGGCAGAGGGCGCACTTCCCTTAATCGTCAAACTAAAATCAGGCATATTCATAACCGGTCCAAACGCAGGCTATAGTTACTCCATGATCAAGGACAAGATCGATGTTGCTTACGAATACAAGGGGCTAAATGTTCACGGTCAATTCCATTCAAGGGACCTCTATTCCAGGATTTCCGCACACCTCATGGACTACCTGGAAGATGAGATGGAATTGGATGAGGTCGGTCCGGACAAAGTACCTGACTTGAAGGGTCATTATGTCGGCCACATCGATAATTTCGGAAACTTGAAAACGACGATTACCCATCAGGAATTCAAAGGCAAGTACGAATACGGTGATTTTGTCACCGTGAAAATAAACGGCGTAACCAAAAAGGCGAAATACGTTTCCAACCTTTTCGGCGGCGTACCTGGGGAACTGGTCATATACCCCGGTTCATCAGGAAAACAGGATGACCGGTTTCTGGAAATAACCGTCTGGCGGCATTTCACGGAAGCCAAACCGACAACCGGCATCGACGAATTCAATACTCCGAGGGCAGGTGCTGAAGTGGAAATACTTAGGTAATTTCTTTATTCTTTGCGAAAATGAAGTTTAGTCTCGCTAAACGGGCTAGGTAAATTAGTTTTAAGTCAGAAAAAATCGGACTACTTTTTCTTTAAAAAGAAAAAATAAAAGAAAGGAGGTGATCCAACCGCTCCTTCCAGAACGGTTACCTTGTTACGACTTAACCCCCATCGCCGGCGATACCCTCTTCCGATCTACATCGAAATTCAGGTGTCCCCGACTTTGTTGGCTTGACGGGCGGTGTGTGCAAGAGGCAAGAACGTATTCACCGCGGCGTAGCTGATCCGCGATTACTACCAATTCCGCGTTCATGAGGTCGGGTTGCAGACCTCAATCCCCACTGAGCAACGATTTCAGGGATTTGCTCGACCTTGCGGTCTGGCAATGCCCGTTGTTGCGTTGCATTGTAACATGTGTGTAGCCCAGGGTATAAGGACCATGCTGACTTGACGTCTGCCTCTCCTTCCTCCCCGATAAAATATCAGGGCAGTCTCTTGTGATAGATTTAACACAAGACAAGGGTTGCGCTCGTTGTCCCACTTAAGGGCACTCCTCACGGAACGAGCTGACGACAGCCATGCAGCACCTGTGAAAGCCTTCTTGCGAATTTCCTGCATTTCTGCAGAATAGAACTCTTCCATGTCAAACCCTGGTGAGGTTCTTCGGTTCGTTTCGAATTGAACCACATGTTCCACTGGTTGTGTGCCTCCCCGCCAATTCCTTTGAGTTTCAACCTTGCGGCCGTACTCCCCAGGTGGCTTGCTTAACGGGTTACCTTCGCTACACCTTGTGACCCGAAGGTCAAAAAATGCGGCTAGCAAGCATGCGTTTACAGCTAGGACTACGCAGGTCTCTAATCTGCTTCGCTCCCCTAGCTTTCGTGTCTCAGTGTCAGTGATCTTCCAGAGATCCGCTTTCGCCACTGGTGTTCCCCAAGGTATCAACGCATTTCACTACTCCTCCTTGAGTTCCGATCTCCCTAAAGAAAACTCGATCCTACTAGTATCCTGCCCCTGTCTACGGTTGAGCCGTAGAATTTGAAACAAGACTTGGTAAGACACCTACACGACTTTTTACACCCAGTAAAACCGGATAATGTTTGGGGCCCACGTATTACCGACGCTTCTGGCACGCAGTTAGCGGCCCCTTTCTAGTAAGGTACCGTCAAGTGTACCAAAGGTACACCTTCTTCCCTTACCACAGTAGTTTACACTCGATAAGAGCTTATTCCTACACGCGGTGTCGCGCGGTCAGGCTTTCGCCCATTGCCGACTATTCCTGATTGCTGCCTCCCGTAGGAGTGGGGGCCGTGTCTCAGTCCCCCTCTGGCTGACCATCCTCTAAGACCAGCTACTCGTTATAGGCTTGGTAGGCCGTTACCCTACCAACTACCTGATAAGCCGCAGGCTCATCCCAAAACGCACAGTTAAGTACTTTACCCAGTTTTAAGGCTGGGACCATAAGGTATTACCCCGTCTTTCGACGAGCTGTTCCTTATTTTGGGGTAGATTCCTACGTGTTACTCAGCCGTCCGCCACTCACTCGTCCCCTTGCGGGGACAAATGACGTTCGACTTGCATATCTCAGGCACACCGCCAACATTCATCCTGAGCCAGGATCAAACTCTTAAAAAAATCCAAAAACGCGCACAAAGGCGTTTAATGGATTGAGTCAATCCGCAAACTGCGGACTGATCCTAACCCGTTTACCGATACTAAAACAAAAATTGGCAAAGAATTAAAAAAATTACTGTCTCAAGTTGTCAAAGAGCATAGCTTTCTTGGAAAAGCAGAATTCAATTCTATATGACATTGATCATAAAATCAAGATCATTTGTAAAAGGTCAGTCCGCATAAGAAAAGTCCATTCTTTTACAAGGAATGACCTTATCAGATTCAGAGAATAATAAGCTTGGAAAATTCGTCTTCGCGTGAAGCCAATTTTGCCAATCCGTTTATCGTTGCGTACTCCAGTCCCGGCGCCGTCGTGACGTCTATTTTTATTTCCTGGGCGATGAACTTGTCCAGCCCCGGGATATTAGACAGGCCGCCGGTCAGAATTATTCCCCTTTTGAGGATTTCGTCAACAATCTCCGGAGCCGACGACTCAATCAAATCCTTAACGTTGTCTATGATTTGGTTGAAAATCGTCAGAAGCGCCTCCTTGATGTCAGAGCTTTTTACCCTGACGGTTTTCGGAAGGCCGGATTCCAGGGATTTCCCCCTTATGGTCGCGCTTTTTTCCGCCATGTCGAAATTAAGGAGATTCTTTTTAAGTTCCTCGCAGGTTGATTCGCCCAATATTATTCCATATTTAAGGTATATATAGTTGTAAATGACCTTATTCATGTGGTCGCCGGCGTTTTTTAGGGTTCTTTGGGCAATTATCCCGCCCGAACCGATAATTGATAATTCTATAAGACCCCCACCCAAATCGGCGATCAAGTTGGGTTGGTGAGAAAACACGTTGACGCCGCAACCGGCAGCCGTTGCCATGGCTTTCTCGATTACGTATACCTGGGACAACCCCGCCTTATACAATGCTTCTTGCACGGCCTTTTGTTCAATTTCGGTGGCGATGGTTGGCGCCACGGCAATGCCTCGAAGGGCAGGTTTGACAAGTGACCCGTTGAAATAAAGATTCACGGATTTTTCAAGAAAGTTATTTATCAGGGCAACCTCGGCATCGAAGTCCGATATAACGCCGGAAACAACCGGTCTTATGATCCTTATGAAATCGGGGGTTTTGCCCAAAATCGATTTTGCCTCAGTCCCGAAAAAAAGGAATTCTTTCGTCTTTTGGTTTAGTCCCAAATACGAAGCCTCCCTCAAAATAAGGCCTTTGTCGCGAATGGCGATTTTGGTAACGGATGTTCCCAGGTCAAAATAAACCTCAAAATTTGAAAAAAACGGCAGCTTGATTTTTGACAATCTATCAATTAGATTTAACATATCATGATCGACAAAGTAATGAGCCGATTGTATTACCTGCTATTTTTTCTAACTCCCCTGGTAATGTATCCGGCCACCTCAGAAATTTTTGAATTCAATAAAATTTTATTTATATACGCTTCCACGATTCTGATCGGGCTATTTTGGATCATCAAAATGATCCTCGATAAGAAGATTATACTGAAAAAAACCCCCCTTGATATTCCAATAATCCTGTTTTTGGCGTCGCAAGTCCTTTCAACGATTTTCTCCATCGACGTCCATACTTCGATTTTTGGCTATTACGGAAGATTTAACGGCGGATTGGTTTCAACCCTGTCCTATATAATCCTTTATTACGGGTTCGTTTCGAACGAAATAAACGTAAAGAAGTCCCTTCTTTGGTCGCTTTTTTCGTCGGTTTTGGTCATTGTATGGGGATTGCCCGGCCACTTCAACCGGGATTTGACCTGTCCGGCATTCAATACCGTTTTGACTGCCATGTCGGGCAAACTAAACGGTCAAACCCTTAATGCCATATGGACGAAGGGATTCAACAACAGTTGCTGGTCCCGGGAAACCAATGTCTTTGACCCGGCCACAAGGATGTTCTCGACGCTAGGCCAGCCGAATTGGCTTGGCGCCTATCTGGCAATAACTTTTTTTATCGGTGTGTATTTCCTCGTGAAAAACAGAAATGATATTAAGCAAGCAATTTTATATGTCTTGTACCTGGCGCTCAATTTTTCGGCAATTCTTTTCAGCCGCTCAAGATCGGCGCTCGCATCGATCGTCATAGGAATGGCCATATTTGCCGTTTATGTATTTGTCGTCAAAAAAATAAAGGACGTAAGAATCATCGGCTTTGCCCTATTTTTTGTTTTTCTTATGCCAATAATGCTGTTTAAAACGGGAATAGGACATATTGATAACATAATTGACTTTACCCCACGAAAAACCACTGTCGTCAAGGAAACGCCGGCGCAAAAGAATTCTGTTCCATCAGGCGCGACCGAATCGTTTGATATCAGGAAAATCGTATGGAAGGGTGCGATTGACCTGGGACTCAAGTACCCATTAGCAGGGACAGGTGTTGAAACGTTCGCTTACAGTTATTTTTTTACCAGGCCAGCCGCACACAATTTAACAACCGAATGGGATTTCATATATAACAAGGCCCACAACGAATACCTGAATTATTTTGCGACCACGGGTTTTACCGGTTTAGTTGCGTATATCGCATTGGCGGTCTCATTTGTCGTGCTTTCAGTGAAGCATCTCAAAATCAAACACAAGGATCACGATGAGAATGACAATTGGCTTACAGTATCGCTATTGGCCGCCTGGACCACGATCCATGCCACGAATTTTTTCGGTTTCTCGACCACGACAACGAGCCTTTTTACCTATCTTCTGCCGGCCATGACGGTTGCCACTTTGGCTACGGCCGAAAAGCATAAAAAAGCAATGCCAGTAAATAAGGGAAACCAAGTTGTCCAGGGCCTTTCGATTTTCCTGTTATTCTCAATAGCCGCATACGCTTTGTATTCGTTGGGAGCATATTTTGTCGCAGACATAAACTACGGTCAGGGCGTGTATTATTCAAAACCTTCAATCAACGATTATCAAAAGGCCGCCTATTATTTCCAGGAAGCGATCAAGAAAAGGGAGGAGCCTGTTTACGAGGACAGGCTTTCATACGCCTTGGCTTACCTCGCCGGAATCGCCGCCTATCAGAAGAATACTGAAGTTGCCCAAAAGCTCATTTCGGCATCGGAATATTACTCAGTAAAAAGCCTTAAAAGCTCGGCAAAAAATGTCTTGTATTGGAAAACCAGGGCCAAGGACAAATACCTTTTTTACGTGGTGAATCAGGATCCGAGACAGTTGACCGAAGGCATCAACTCTCTTCAAAATGCCAGGGTGCTGGCGCCGACGGACCCAAAAATCCCGTACAGCCTTTCGGTTTTCTATTCGCTGGCATACGACGCGGTCAAGGACACAAACCAGAAGAAGCAGCTTGCGGAATCTGCCATTCAAGAGATAAACGATTCCATAAGCCTCAAGCCAAATTATTATGACGGATATTTTTTTAAGGGCCAATTTCTCAAAAAAATCGGAGACGATGCCGGGGCAAAAGAAGTCTTTGAATACATCTTAAGGAACGTTTCACCCGACGATCTTCCAACCCGCCAACAGCTTCAGTCATTCTGACATTATGGAATCGGCGGGACATTGGTGCTTGAAACAACCCAAACGCAGTCGCTTGCCGTGTCTGATAAGTCCATGCATTGGACGCTGCATGTGATCGGAAATGTCGCTCCGTTTGCCGTGTAAGGCAGTATTTGGAGGTTGTTTTCGAGGCAAGCAAAAAGCCTGTAGTAGGATCCCGTGGCGTCGGTTTCATATTCATAGCGGGTACCCTTAGGATCGTAAGGGATGCTTTGCATGTAGACTTTGCCGCTGACGGAATCGTTCAAGGGCGAGCCGGCGTTGATCGATGGAGGGTATCTCCGCTGATCCTCGTAGTATAGTTCCATGGCCTTCTGCATGCTTTCCAGATCGGCCTTTCGCTTGGCGTCGCGTCCTTTTTTGAGTGAAGTCATGAAATTTCCTGAGATCATGGCGGCGATTACACCCAGGATAATCATTATTATCAGCAACTCTATAAGCGTAAACCCCTTTTTGGACATATTTTGAATATACATTATTTGAAAAATTAGTCAACAAAAAAAGGAGGGGTTTTCACCCCTCCTCGATAATTTGGGTTGACTTACTTTACGCACCAATAACAAGCGTCCACCGGATCGCCGGTCGGGCAGTTATTGCCGCCTATGGCGTTTGGAGTTATCCCGGCGCTTGAAAATTTGGTATTGGCGTCGTTCGCGAACGACTTTGACGTCGGTCTGTAGCAGACGCTAACCGTCGCATCGCTGTTCACGCCGGTCACGTATATCTTTCCAAGCGTACCGGCACCGGCGAGCTCCGAAAAGTCTGTCTTAAGCTCTCCTGCGGTCACGATTGCGCTGATGATGGTTGCGCCGTTGGCATCGCTCATCGATAAGGCGGTCGGATCGGTACAGGTATCCGCGTCAGTACACCATGGCATGTAATTTTTTATACCGTAATACCTTATTATGGCACCGTGCAACTCCGAAACCGTGTTTCTGACTCCGGTGTCGGTTCCTTTCTTGAGCTGTTCAAACGGATCAAGTGCCGCCAAAAGTCCGACTGCCAATGCCCCAAGAAGCGCGATGACTATCAATAACTCAATGAGAGTAAAACCAAACCTTGTGTTTTTCATATAATTTTCATTATTGAGCATTTTGCACACTTTGTCAAGAGGATCTGATCTACTCTCTCATGAGTATTAGTTTTCGCCGTTGCCGTTTCCGTTGTTTAGCAAAAAAAACTTTGATATAATTCCTTAATTAACCGTTTAATTTAATATATGGCGCCCTTACCAAAAAGAAAACACTCTACTCGTCGTACAGGCAAGAGGGAAAGCTCAAAAGCAAAATCCCTCCCGGCCTTGGTGAAATGCAAAAACTGCGGCAAGGAAAAACTGGCACATAGAATTTGCAAATATTGCCGCAAGTAAAATGGACCCCAGGCACGAATCGCGCATCGCCATTGTCCAGGAACTATACGGCGAAACGTTTGTGAACCAGCCAAAGCTTCATGACAAAACCAAAAAAGTCCTGGAAAACATGAAAAACCTGAACGCCGTGATCCAGAAATTTGCTCCAAAGTTTCCAATTGATAAAATTTCCAAGGTGGATTTAGCTATACTGCAATTGTCGGTCTATGAATTAACAATCGAAAAGACCGAACCGCCTAAGGTAATTATCAACGAAGCCGTTGAATTGGCCCGCGAAATGGGCGGGGAAAAAACCTATTCTTTTGTAAACGCCGTTTTAGGCAAAATATATGGCAAATCCATACAAGGATCTTGAGAAAAATATCAAGGTTAACTTCAAGGACCGGGAACTTCTGACCAATGTGTTTATTCATAGGTCGTATCTCAATGAGCACAAAAGTTTTGCCTTGCCTTCATTCGAGCGCTTGGAATTCTTGGGAGACAGCGTTCTGTCGCTGATTACATCCGTATACCTTTTCAAGAACTATTCCAATCTCAAGGAAGGCGACTATACCGAAATCAAATCGGCAATCGTCAAGACGGAAAGCCTGGCGGAGGCGGCTTCATTTGTCGGGCTAAGCAAATACCTGCTTCTTTCCAAAGGCGAGGAAAAGGGTGGCGGACGGGAAAACAAGAATATCCTTGCGGACTGTTTCGAGGCGTTGATCGCGGCAATTTTTCTTGATCAAAGTTTTGAGACCGCCTACGGATTCGTCAGCGAATTCCTTTTTAGCCGAAAGCTTGATTATATTGTCAAAAATGAACTTTATCTTTCCGCAAAAAGCCGTCTTCAGGAGGTAATCCAGGGGAAATACAAGACCACGCCTAAGTACACCGTCCTTGAGGAGAAAGGACCCGAGCACAAGCGGGTTTTCAAAATCGGGGTTTTCTTCAAGAATAAGCGTCTGGGCGAAGGCACGGCCCTGTCAAAGAAGGAAGCCGAGGAAAAGGCCGCTAAAAATGCTTTTGATAATATAAAGGATTTATGATATTATTTTGACTTATGGCAGTTACTTTAAGATTGTACAGAATCGGAAAAAAAGGCCACCCGACATATAAAATCGTGGCTGTAAACAGACGATACAAGTCAAACGGCAAATATATTGAAGCTATAGGCACTTACGACCCCCACGCCGAGCCGGCCAAAGTAAAGGTAGAAAAAGAAAGAATGGACTACTGGAAAAGCCGGGGAGCCATCATCTCAGAGGGCTTGAGAAAACTTCTTAAAATGGATTAGTTTTTTTGGTGTAGGAATAATCCGGTTCACCTTGCTCAACGGTCCGTACATTGCTGAACGAAAATTGAACCTTGTTCTTGAGTTTTGTGATCTCCTCTATGGTTTTAGGGTTAATCTGGAACTTTTGGCTGTAATCCAAATTTACCTTTTTGTTGTAGAAAGTCAGGTTAATTCTTATGGCCGAAGACTCCTGCGGGTTTAACTCTATCTTGTCGGAGGTGATCAACCTTCCTCCGGAAAAATTGTAATTTTTCAAAAACTCTAGGAACGATTTTGAGTCCCCCACCCCGGTAATAGACAATTGCAACTGCTGTTTGGTTGACTTTTTGACGTCGACTATGTACGAAGTCACAATGAATCCCGTTCTATTTGATAGGGTTTCCAGCGCATATATGATTGAAAAATAGTCCTCAACTTCGGGTATCAAGCCGTTCAAAAGCCGGATATCCTGATCCAATTCGTCGCTTGAAGGGATCACGGTATTCAGCAGGTTGTATTTGGTCTGGAGCTCGTTGACCTCGACGGACAGACTCTTGTTGCTGGCATCCAGCATTTTCATCCTGTCAAGTCCAATCTTTATCTCAACAAACAATAAAACAACCAAAAGAACCGCGGCTGCTATATAGCTGATATTTTGCATTATGAGTTTTAACAGATACGGTTTTGCTTTGGGCATACTGGTTTTTATAGTTTTACGAACTTGCCAAAGAAACTTATTTCGTAGTTTTCTTGGTTTTTGTCGTCCCCGATTACGGAAAAGGATTTGAGGGAAACCGATTCAAAATTCTTGAGAAATTCCTTCGATTCGATAAAGCGGAAGAAATCCAGAAGGTCGGGAAAACTGTTGAAACCAATGGTGAACGACGCCGATCGGCTTTTATCGATCACAAATGATTTTATGGCTGAGGATTTGCTGCTTTCCTTCAAAGCGTCGTTCAGAAGCGAATAATAAGGGAGGCTGGACGCGTCGTTTTTCATGAAGGTTTCCAGATCGGCATATTTTTTTTGCAGATAAAATATTTTTGCCTCATCGCCTTGTTTGCTTCCGAGAGCAGTCACGAATGAATTCTTTTGCTGCTTGAGTTGGGTGTTCTGGGCGTTTTTATTGGCGAGAATGAAAAATACCGTTATCATTACCCCGAAAAAGATAACCGCGATTACCGCCACCGCGATTTTCAGCCTCTGGAAAAACAATTCGTATTTTTGATAATCTTCCCGGCTTATGGCAAGATTGATCTTTGATTTTCTCATCTTAAGTTGCCGCCGATACTAGAAATATATAGGGAAAGTTCGGTTTTATGCGATTCGACCAAGGGGGACTTGGTGGTGAAGTTGTACGGATTCAGTTCATAAGTCGGGATGCCGATGCCCTGCTTTATGAATGACGACAGGGACGGAAAGAGATAGGCCTGGTTAAAAAGAAATACGCTGTCGACTTTTTTTGCGGCCACAAACCTTTTGAGTTCCGAGGAAAATTCCTTGATGAGTGGTGCAGCAATAACGTCGACGGGATAACTGGATTTGCCCTTGAGATCGAAAGTGGCCAGGATTTCGGCCGCCTTTTGCGAATCGCTGTTGGTGTTGATCTGGATTTCCTTCAAAAAAAGATGATAGCCGATCGAAAAGGTATGGCTTTCCTTCAGGTCTTTGCCGCCGTTCTCGTAATAACTCAGACTGGTCGAATTTAATCCAATGTTGGCAAGGACCACTCCCCCTTTGCCGAGATGGGTATTGAAGGAATTGGCGAACCTTGCCGAGGCGCTCAACTCGTTTTCTATGATCTCGGGGATTAATCCAATCGACTCAACCGTCGTCTGGACTTTTTCAATCAGCTTTTTTGGCGCGGCCACAATGAGAATGAGAATTTTCCTTTCCTCCTTGTATTCCTCAATTATTTCGAGGTCGATGTTTGTTTCGTCGATCGGCATGGGAATAAACCGGTCCGCTTGGTATTTTATTGCCGATATAAGTTCTTTTTCGTTCAGAAGGGGCATCTCCAGTATCTGGCTGTACGTAAAACTGCCTGGAATTATGACGTTGACGCTTTTTTTGGTAATCCCCAGCGAATTCACCAGCTGGTTGGTGACCGTTCCCTGGTCTTCCATGGTTTTTTCGACATCGGAACTGTAAAAAGTCGGGACGGTCTCTATTTTTCCGATAGACCTCAAGTCTATAGCGTCATTTTTTTTGGCGGCGTCAACAACCTTTGTATATTTTTCTCCTATATCAAGACAAAACAGATTATCTGCCATATATATAAATATATACTAAAAAAGAATCAAGTTGATATATAAAAAACGCCGACCGGCAGTGTCTCGGTCTTGCGACAACAATCAGAAATTTCGAAGCTTTATTTTTGTCTCGTAATGAAGCTGGGCGGTTTCCTCCGGGCGGGTCGATTCGCAGGTGCCGGCAGGATTGACGTAACATATATCAAACGAAATGGTGACAACCGGGGCGGAGTATATCGCCTCCCTTTCGCAACTCAAAACAAAATTCGAAACGATGGTTCGGGTCGAGTTTAACTCAACCGGGGAAGCCAAAACAGAGGACGAGGATGAAATCTGGTCGGAGGAAATATCGTAGTGGAACCAGGATTCCTCATTGTCCTGGAAGTATACCGGCCCGAAATTCGAGGACGCGGCGGCGAAGCAAGTTTTATTATCGTCTGTTGTTGGCTGACCCGAATGAATCGAAAAGGCGTGGTTCTTTATGGTATTGCTTATGATTGCCAGGGCATAATCCCCATCGTTTTTAACGATAGACAGTTTCTTTACCTTGAGCTGTTCTCTTGTGATCCCAAAAATTATTACGAAGACCGCAGGCAACACAAGCATTATTATGCCGACGGCAACAAGCATCTCTATCAGAGTGAATGATTTTTTCATATTACTCGATTGTTGTAAATATGGACTCCAGGACCACGTCCGTTACCCTACCCGCCTCAATCCATTCGACCTTTACCGTTGTATTGACGCGGTCGGGTGTTGTGGAGTCGGGGTCGTTTTCCAATATAAGCTCTCTTTTGAAAATGGCCGGAGTCCCCAAAGAATAATTGGTTCCACAGTCCCCCACGGAATTGAAGTTAAGGTCGTTCAGGCAGTACCCGGTTGTCCCCGCGCCGGTATCCAGGGCGGTGTAAACAGCCCAGCTTGATTCTTTTTGCGATCTCAGCCACTCCATTGCCGCCTGGGCATAATGGGTCGCCAGAATCTTGTGCTGGTTCGTTTTCATCGTCCTCAACGTATAGGTGGCCGTCGACATGGCCGCAATGAAAAAAAATGATAGCACCGTAGTAAAGACCAGGACCTCGATTAATGAAAATGCTTTTTTCATTTATTAGCAACTGATAAGTGTATCCGTGGTTGACATGATTCCGACGGAATTTACGGTTATATTCATGCATTTGCCTATCCGGCTGTTTCTTATGGTTATTGTGCCGATGGTTATGTCCGTCCCTATCCCTAGAGGTTTAAAATCAAGATTGCCAGTCACTGAAGTTATCGAAACCGGGCTATTGAATAAATTACCCTGGACTTGTTGTTGAAGGCCGTCGCACAGGAACAACAGGTTAAATGAATTAGCAGATATCTCAACTCTGTAACCCTCAAAATTCGCGCAACCGGTATCGAATAGCTCTCCGCTAGAGGCCTTTTTTTTTGCCAGTTCGATTGTCGAGATAAGCCTGCCGACCTCACTTTTAAGTTTGAGTTCCTCGGTATAATTCAAGTATCCTGCCAAGCTCATTCCCGAAAAAACGGAGATTATCCCCACGGCAACAATGAGTTCTATCAGGGTGAAGGCGTTTTTTGTTTTCATAAGTGCATGGTTACTTTGCGCCGTAAGGTCCAAGACAGTAATTGCAGTTTGCGCCCGTGCAGCTAATAGCCACAGAACAACTTGTGGAGGTCGCCTCCAGATATGCCCCGACGGTGTAGTCGGTATCGCTTCCGGCATAATAATAGGCGTAAGTCGTGCCTTTGGGGTCGGACGGGACTTTTTGCATGTAGGTTCCCGAAGCGCATCCCCCGGGGTCGCATAAGCTGGTTCCGATGGTCGCCGGATAGACGTCGTTGTTGCTTCGATACATTTCAACGGCCGCCCTGATTTGCTCCAAATCCGCTTTTCTTTTTGCGTCCCTTGATTGCTGGCTGAACTGCGAAAAGGTGACGGCCGCCACCGAAGACAAGAGGGCGATGATGGTCGCCGCAACCAGTATCTCTATCAGCGTAAAACCTTTTCCGCTTTTCATTGAAGTTGAGAAATTGTAAAGGTATTGCCGTCCTCAAGTATTACCGATATGGAATAGGCCGTGGTCGAGGACGACACGTTGTATGTTTTTGTGGATGGGTCCCTGATCGTCATGCTGGGACCGGTTGGCGCCGTGCACGTTTCCGATATCGTGGTTGTCCCGTTTCCGGTCACGAGCGGGTATTGATAATCGTTGACGGAATAACACTGTTCCATGGCGTTTTGGAACGATTTGAGTTCGGATTGCCTTTTGGCGTCGCGGGCTTTTTTCTGGGCGGTCGAATATGATGACACGCCCAAGCTAACGAGAATGGCGATAATGCCGATAACGACAAGAAGTTCCAGCAAAGTAAAACCTTTTAAGGATTTCATTTTATGGTTGGATAACTTTATAACATGGGCCGCCCGTGCAGGTGCTGCAAACAGAACACGAGGTATCCGCATCGGGATCGGCTACATTTTCAAGACAGGCACACAAGGTATACGTCAGGTTATTATTGTCGACGGAGTAATAATACTGTTCCCCGTTTGAAGGGGCGGCCGGGAACTTGTTCATGTATATGTTTCCGGTACAGTTGGCTCCACTCGACCAGCAAGCACCGGTTGTGGGCAGGGTGGCCGGAAAGGATGGTGTCGATTGGTCTTGCTTGTACAATTCAAATGCCTTTTGCATCTGCCGAAGGTCTGACTTGCGTTGGGTATCGCGGGTTCTTTCCCTGGCGCCCATGAAGTTGGGCAGGAGCAGCGCCGATAGCGAGCCGATGATGGCGATCACTACTAAAAGTTCAATCAGGGTAAAAGCTTTTCTCACAATTTCATCTTATAGATTCCCGATATAAAAATCAATATATGGTCTATGGTCATTTGAGGTGTCAGGTTGTTGTTTTCCATTAGAGCCCGGAGGCGAAGTCCCTCCTTGATAACCGCGGGGGCGCTTTTGTCTTCGCTCATCAGTTTTCGGAAAAAAACAACGATCTGGTCGCAAATCTCCCTTGCTTCCTTGCCGTCCTTTACGGTAAAGGTCTTAAAATCAAGGCCTTTGAGGGATTTTTTTTCCAGGAATTGTTCCAATGCGCGGGCGGTTCCGCTATCCAATGGCGGAATCGACCTTGAACCGACGTTGACGACCTTTGTTCTTGAAACGATTGTCGGAAGCAGGCGTGATGTCGATTGAGCCGTCAGGACAAAATGGACGTTCGCGGGCGGTTCCTCAAGCATCTTCAGCATGGCGTTTTGGGCGTCGACCGATGAGTTGTCAAAATCCGGAAAGTAATATAGCCGTTTTTGCGAGTTGAAAACCTTTATGTCGGCCAGGACCTGTTTGACGTCGGCGATCGTGTACTTGGTTGCCGATGGGGATATTTCAAAAAAGAGGTTCTCATTGACTGGGAAATTCTGTTTAACGTACTTGTCGGCCTGCCTTCTCTTCTCCGATATGAGAAGATGGGAAATCATGCGCTTGGGGGCATCAATCATATATTGAATTTTAGCAAATTTCCGAATATAGTTAAATTATGGACTTGAATCCCAAGTTGTTACTTGATCAATTGGTCAAAAACCAGGACCTCAACCGCGCCGATGCCGATAAGATTGAGGTGGAAAGCCTTAAAAAAAACCTCGACATCAAGGAATATCTGTACGAGTATACGTCGGTTCCGAAAATAAACATCGTCAAAGCGATAGCCGATGTTTTCAGTATTCCCTATATCGATCTTGAAAACTCACCGATTGACTCCCAGGCGGTTGGTTTCATATCGGAATCAATCGCCAGAAGCTATAAAATCCTGCCTTACAAATACGACATCAAGGCGGGTATTCTTTATTTGGGATCGGTCGATCCTTTCAACACCAATTCGATCGACTTCCTGGAAAAGAAGACCGGCAAAAGAATAATCCTTTCCCTGGCCGACGAAAAGCAGATCAACAAGATGATCGACCTCGCCTACTCCCAGGGGTTGTCGCCCGAGGTTCGCGATGCCCTCAAGGAATACACCCCAAACAAACAGGTAGAGGCAAAGATAGAAATGGCCAACGTCGCCAACATCTCGGAAGCACCGATCGCCAAAATCGTATCGACGATATTGGAATTCGCCATTCGCAGCCGGGCGTCGGATATACACATAGAACCCGAGGAAAACCGGACGAAGGTCAGATACCGCATTGATGGAATTCTGCACGAAAAGCTGTCCCTCCCCAAGTCTATACACGATGCCCTGATATCAAGAATCAAGATCCTGTCCGAAATGAAGATTGACGAAAAGAGGATACCCCAGGACGGCCGCTTTACATTCAAACTCCAATCCGAGGAGGTTGATCTGAGGGTGTCAACCCTGCCGACCGTCAACGGAGAGAAAGTGGTCATGAGACTTTTGAAGAAAACCGGCGGAATCCCCTCGCTTCTCGACCTTGGGTTGAGGGGGCCGCAACTCAGGGATGTCGAGGAAGCAATCACCAAGCCATACGGGATTATCCTTATAACCGGGCCTACAGGTTCCGGTAAAACAACCACCCTCTACTCCATCCTGTCAAGACTTAACAAGCCGATGGTCAACATTATGACTCTTGAAGATCCGGTTGAGTATCAAATCACCGGCATCAACCAGGTGCAGATCAATCCCCAGGCGGGCTTGACGTTCGCAACGGGCTTGAGGTCGTTCCTGAGGCAGGATCCAAACATAATCCTGGTCGGAGAGATCCGCGACAGCGAAACCACCCAGCTCGCCATACAGGCGGCCTTGACCGGGCATTTGGTTTTTTCTACACTCCACACCAACGACGCGGCGACCGCCATCCCCCGTCTTATCGACTTGGGGGCCGAGAGCTTTTTGATCGCATCCGTACTGACAGCCGTCATTGCCCAAAGGATTTGCCGCAAAATCTGCCCGAACTGCAAAACCTATTATGAACCGCCGCCCCAGGTTCAGGAAAACATCAAAGCCGTTTTGGGTCCATTATTGCCCAAGACGTACCAGACCAAGCCGATAAAACTGGCCAAGGGCGAGGGCTGTAACGAATGCAACCAGACGGGCTACATCGGAAGAATTGCCATTTTCGAGGTTCTTAAAGTAACCAATGCCATAAACCGCCTGGTCTTGCAGCAATCAGGCGCCCATGAGATCGAGGATGCCGGGAAAAAGGAAGGTCTCATTATGATGAAGCAGGATGGTTACCTTAAGGTTCTCGACGGCATTACGACAATCGAGGAAGTATTAAGAGTTGCCGAAACATAACTAATATGGATTTATCCCAATTGCTGGAGCTGGTCATGGAAAAGAAGGCATCAGACCTTCATGTCATCCCCGGTTATTACCCGACGGTCAGGGTTTCCGGCGAACTTTATCAGTTGACGACGCTTCCGGTCATCGATGGCAAAGAGGCGGAAAAAATGCTTTTTTCGATCCTCAATGACGAACAAAAGGAAAATCTTCTCGCCAACCGGGAGTTGGATTTGGCATACGGTTTTCAGGAAAACCGCTTCCGCATAAACATGTATTATGCCCAAGGGGCGATTTGCGCGAGCTTCAGGATGATTCCCCACAAAATAAGAACCATCGAGGAACTTTCCCTGCCGGCCGCGATCAGGACATGCGTTGACTACCGACAGGGACTGGTGCTTTTGACCGGTCCGACCGGAGAGGGAAAATCGACAACCCTCGCCTCCCTCATTGACGAGATAAACCATAAATACGCCAGACACATCATTACCATCGAGGATCCGGTTGAGTATATATATCCAAGAGCCAAGTCGATCATATCCCAGCGTGAACTTCACCAGGACACACACTCTTGGAGCCTGTCGCTAAAATCTGCCCTCAGGGAAGATCCGGATGTCATATTGGTTGGCGAGATGAGGGATTTTGACACAATTCAGCTGGCTTTAACTGCCGCCGAGACCGGCCACCTGGTATTTTCGACCCTCCATACAAACTCCGCTCCGGAGTCGATAGACCGTATCATAGATATTTTCCCCCCTCACCAGCAGACACAAATCAGGAACCAGTTATCGACCGTCTTGAGGATGATAGTCAGCCAAAGGTTGTTACCAAGGCAGGGGTCGATAGAGCGGGTGCCGGCCATCGAGGTGCTCTTCAACACCGCCGCGGTTTCGACGACCATAAGGGAGGGTAAAACCTACCTTATCAACAATATCCTCGAAACCTCAGAAAGCGAAGGGCTGATACTTTTTGAAAAAAACATCCTTAGCCTTTATCGAGCCGGCATGATAACCCGCGATACGGCTTTCTCGTATGCGATAAGGCCGAGGGAACTCGAGAAATTCATAAAAGTGGTCTAATATGCTTTTTAAATACAGGGCCTTAAAAAATAACCAGCCGGTCGAAAAACAGATCGAGGCGGCGTCTCAGGAGGTGGTTTTGGACTATCTAAAGAAAAACGACTACTTTCCGATCTCCGTCCAGGAAATAAAAAAGGAAAGCACGAGTTCTTTTTCCACAATGTTTGATAGCGTCAATTTTAACGACGTGGTTGATTTTACGAGGCAGGTTGCCATCATGCTCAATGCCGGTCTGACGCTTATCGATGCCCTTGAGATTCTCAAGAAACAGCTCCTGAAACCGAAAATGAAGAAAATGATCGAGGATATCGACTCGCAGATTCGTGCCGGCGAATCGTTTTCCTCGGCCCTTCAAAAATACCCGGGCAATTTTTCCAATCTCTACGTCGCATTGGTCAAATCGGGAGAGGCATCGGGAAAACTTGGAGAGATCCTGTTGAGGCTGGCAGACAATTTGGAAAAACAGAGGGAGTTCAACAGCAAGTTGAAGGGCGCCCTCATATATCCGGTGATCGTGCTTTTTGCCATGGTTTTAGTCATGTTCATCATGGTCACATTCGTAATTCCGAAATTGCTCGGCCTTTACAAGGATTTTAATATCGAGTTACCTTGGACCACCCAGGTTTTGATTTCAATTTCCTCATTTTCAACCCGCTTCTGGCCATTGATGGTCGCGGCTGCAGTCGGCGGATACATGATGTTCCAGAACTATTTGAAAACCAAGGCCGGCAAGGAATCTTTCGACGCCTTGCTTTTGAAACTGCCCGTGTTCGGGAATATTATCAAGGTTTCGGCGCTGGTCAACTCAACACGAACGCTGGCTATCCTTATTGCCGCGGGCGTCTCAATTCTCGATGCCCTGAACATCATCATTGACACGACCGAAAATGTAGTCTATCAAAAGGCCTTCAGGAACATTAGCCGCAAAGTGGAAAAGGGCCAGTCGCTCGGGCTGTCGCTTGACCAGGAGGGTTTGTTCCCGCCTATTTTGGTCCAGATGGCGCAGGTAGGGGAACAAACGGGCAATCTCGATGATACTCTGATGAGGCTTTCAAAGTACTTTGAAATGGAATCGGAAATTGCCGTTAAGTCGATGACAACCCTTATCGAGCCGATAATACTTATAGTCCTTGGAGCGGGCGTCGGGTTCCTTGTCTTGTCGGTAATCACCCCGATATACAACCTGACCACCTCTTTCAAGTAATCTTTCAATCCCGGGAAACTTCCCCCTGATTGATCTTTTCAAGCCTGTCTTCAAGTTCCGGAAAGTCCCCGATCTTAAAGTGGGAAGCAAAATATTGGGCTGCTTTTTTGGCCGCCTCGATCATTTCGTAATCGTTGAGATTGGCGATTTTCAAATCTATGAATCCGTGCTGCTTGGTCCCGTATATGTTACCGGGACCTCTGGTTTTCAGATCCTCTTCCGCAAGTTTTGTCCCCTGGGTAGTTGAGGCAAATAAAGCCAGTCTTTTATTTGAGTCGGCCGTGTCAACACTGGAATACAAAAAACAATACGACTGCTTATCGCTTCGTCCCACCCGACCTCTTAACTGATGCAGTTGAGCCAGTCCAAAGCGTTCCGCACCCTCGATGACCATGATCGTTGCCGCCGGGATATCGACTCCTACCTCGACGACCGGCGTGGTGACAAGGATGTCAAATTTTTTTTCCTTGAATTCCGCCATCACCTTTTCTTTTTCGGCGCTTTTCATTTTGCCGTGCAACAGGCCGAGTCGGAAACCGGAAAAGATTTTTTTCAGCAAATCGTATTCCTTTTTGGTCGCTTTTACGGATTTCATTGTCTCGATCTCCGATTCCTCAATGAGCGGGCAGACTATAAAAACCTGTGCGCCGTCTTCCCTGATCTTTTTTTTGATCCATTCATAACCGTTTTGCCTTTTGATTGGAGGCACCAAAAAAGTTTTTACGGGCAGCCTGCCTTCAGGCATTTCGGTAATGACGGACATATCGAGTTCCCCGTACATCGTCAGTACCACCGTTCTCGGAATCGGGGTGGCCGTCATGGTCAGTAGATGCGGGTTCAGACCCTTCTCCTTTAAGGCGGCCCTCTGCGCAACTCCAAATCTGTGCTGTTCATCGATGACGACAAAACCGATCTTTTTGGGATTTATTTTTTTGTTTATCAAGGCGTGGGTGCCGACCAGTATGTCCGCGTCCAGGTCCTTGCTGCTCGAAGTATATATTCCGATCCTTACGTCATATCCCGCAAACAGTTTCTTCAGGGTCGCGTAATGTTGCTGGGCGAGGATTTCCGTCGGGGCCATCAGTAACGACTTGAATCCGTTGATGTGGCAGTAATAGCAACCGATCGCGGCAACTACGGTCTTCCCGCTCCCGACTTCCCCCTGCAGGAACCGGTTCATGGGTTTAGTGTCGGCCAAATCCTTATGGATTTCACCCCATACGCTGTTTTGGCTTTTTGTCAATTTGAATGGAAGTCTTTCTATAAAATCCTGTAGGGCTTTGGCGGTTTTGCCGTCGTTTCGGAATTTGTTTCCGACCGTATCGCTCATCCACTTCTTCCTTATCAGGAGGGAGGAAAGCTGGATCGTGAATAACTCGTCAAAGGCGAGTCTCCTGCCGGCATGCCCGATGTTTTCTGAATTTTTTGGGAAATGGATTTCCTGATAGGCTGAGTTTTCCTCCATAAGGTTATTGAAGTCTACGATTTCGGGCGGCAAAATTTCCGGGAAAGGTTCCTTGAGGGCGATATACATTTTTTCCCGTATGGTTTTGGTCGACAACCCCCTGGTCTGAGGGTAAACGGGCACGATTTTACCGGTATGTTTTAATACATTATCAGGCGTAACAATCTCGAATTCCCCAGGTCTGATTGTCAATTTTCTGCCGTATTGTTCAACCACGCCGGCAACGCTCAAAGTCATACCTTTTTTTATCAGGCGTAGAAGATATGGCTGATTATAGAAGCCAACTTCGATCTCGCCGGTTCCGTCCCGGAGCCTGAACACTTGGAGCCTTAAAGAAGTCCTGGTTACCTGATATTTTGCGTCTATGACTTCGCCAATAACCGTAACGGTCTCGCCGGGCTGGGCATTGGCAATCTTGGAAACAACCGAATAATTTTCGTAGCGGCTGGGAAAATGGTTGACCAAATCTTCAAAAGAGTTGATGCCAAGCGATTTTAAACGCTTAATGGTGACGGAGCTGGTGTTGGGAAGTTCATCGATTGCCCTTGCCATTTTAACTTAAAAACATCGGCGCCAAAGACGACAGGATAAGTAAAATAGACGATATTACGACAATAATCTTCCAAATAATATCGTGTTTGACTTTTTTACCAAAGATTCGCATTCCTTAATTATAGCAAAAATTAGGAACGGCCTATGGCATAACGTTTTTTTACAGACTAATTAATCCAAATATCGTATACTTATCGTATGTACCAATCCAGGAGATTAAGGTTCAGGAGCCAGTATTTCAAGCAAAGGATTGTGGTCTACGGCCTGCTTGGTGCCATCGCGGTTGTGGTCGCAGGCTTCATTTTCAGCTTCCTGGTTTTTGCCTGGTATGCGAAAGATCTACCCTCCCCAGCAAAGCTTTCCCAGTCAACCGGAGCCTCGACGATATTCAAGGACAGGCAGGGCAAAATCCTTTATGAAATGTACAAGGACAAAAATAGAATTCCGGCAAGATTCGAGGATATCCCGAAGGCGTTAAAAGAAGCAACCATCGCCACCGAGGACAAGAATTTTTACAAGCATCAGGGAATATCACAATTCGGGATTGTGAGGGGGGCGTTCAACATTTTGCTGGGTCACGGCCTCCAGTCGGGTTCGACCATTACCCAACAGCTTATCAAAAACGTTCTACTTACGAACAGGCAGACGATATCCAGGAAAATCCAGGAAATGATATTGGCTTTGGAAGTCGAAAGACGCTACAAGAAAGACGAGATTCTCCTGATGTATCTAAATGAAGCACCATACGGAGGCGTATATTGGGGTGTGGAGGCAGCCGCGAAGGGATATTTCGGCAAGGAAGTCAAGGATCTGAATCTTCTTGAGTCAGCAATTATCGCCGGATTGCCTCAGAACCCGTCGGCCTATTCACCCCAAATCGGCGTGAAAGATGCCTGGAAAGGACGCACCAAAGACGTTTTGCGACGCATGAGGGAGGATGGCTATATAACCCGTGCCCAGGAAAAAAAAGCTCTGGATCAATTTGATTCGGTAACGTTTTTGGCACCCCACCTGGCCATAAATGCGCCCCATTTTGTTTTTTACGTCAAGGACATGATCGACAGCCAATACGGGCAAAAACTAATGGATCAGGGCGTCGAGGTTAAAACGACGCTGGATCTGGACGTCCAGAGCACGGTCCAGAAAATCGTCAAGGATGAGATAGGAAAGCTCAAGGAATACAACGCCACGAACGCTTCGGTTGTCGTCTTGGACTCAAAAACCGGCGAGATCCTCGCAATGGTCGGATCATATGATTTCAACGACGAGAAGTTCGGAAAATTCAATGCCGCGCTTGGATTGAGGCAGCCTGGTTCGGCCGTCAAGCCGATCACATACGCAACCGCTTTTGAAAAGGGTTATACTCCGGCGACGCTTCTTATGGATGTAAAAACGGAATTCACGTCGGGACAGTCTACCGATAAACCGTATTCGCCCGTCAACTACGACGGCAAGTTTCACGGTCCGATGCAGGTAAGATTTACCCTGGGTAATTCGAAAAACATTCCCGCAGTCAAAATGCTGGCCATGATCGGGATCAGGGACTTTCTGCAAAAGGCAACCGATATGGGGTTGAAGCAATTTGCGCCCACATCGGAAAATCTTAACCGGTTTGGGCTTGCCGTTACTCTTGGCGGCGGTGAGACCACCCTTTTGGATCTGACGTCCGCGTTTTCCGTTTTTGCCTCATCCGGCAAGAAAAGGGACGTTTCGGCCATCACCCAGATCACCGACTTTAAAGGCAAAAACATCTACAAAAAAGTTAGGATCCAGGAAAAGCAGGTGCTTACGCCTGAAGCCGCCTTCCTCATTTCCCATATTCTGTCTGACAACAACGCCAGGGCGGCCGAATTCGGCCTGAACTCATACCTTAACATCCCGGGCAAGACGGTTGCCGTCAAAACCGGAACGACCGATGACAAGCGCGACAACTGGGCAGTCGGGTACACGAAGACGATAACCGTCGGCGTTTGGGCGGGTAACAACGACAATTCGCCGATGAATCAGAAAATCGCCTCGGGTGCAACCGGAGCCTCATCAATCTTTTACTACACGATGACAAACCTTCTCAAAAAATTCGGCGACGGCATACCTGATAAACCCGATAAGGTTAAAGCAATTCAGATCGATTCCTATCTGGGGGGTTTGCCCAAAGACGGCTACCCGACAAGGAGTGAATATTTCATTGACGGAACCGAACCAAAAGACACCTCGCCTTTCTACAAAAAAATAAAAGTGTCAAAGTCCAACGGGAAACTCGCCAACGATGTCGAAGCCAAAAACGGCAATTACGAGGAAAAGGAGTTTATCGTGATAACCGAAGACGATCCCGTTTCCGGGGACGGAAAAAACCGATGGCAGGAGGCAATCAACGCTTGGGCCAAGGATCAGGGCGACGCCAAATACCATCCGCCGACCGAGACTTCAGATTCATCCCAGGACGACGTTGTTGTCTCGATCAAAAATCCGTCGGGGCAGCAAACGGTAAATGGCAATACATTTGAAATCAAGGCGAAAATCATTTCGATCGCCAAAATCAAAAACGTCAAAATAAGGATTAACGGCACCGAAATAAAATCTTTGGATGGCGATCGAGACGAAATCAACGAGTCGATCAATTATCCCGATGGCGCATACGAGCTTCAGGTCGTTGCCACGAACGAGAAGGACAAGCAGGGTGAATCCACCATCAAATTCGGAGTCAATAAACCTTGGGATTACAGCGCTCCAACAGATACGCCTACACCTTCAGTATCGCCTTAAACGGTCACTTTGACTTATTTCAATCCTGTTTTCTGGTTTGCAGCAGCCTCGAATAGGTGAGGTATGGCAAACGCCAGAGATCCTATGCCAAGGTCGTTATTTCCGGTAAAAAATTCGTAGCCAGCCAAACCCAACGCAGCTATACCTAGGAATAGAGGGGCCTTAAATTTAATCAGTCTTAAGCCTCTATCAAGCTTTGTAATATACGTTCCTTGATATTCCGATCTTTTCTTGTGCCTTGCAAGTTGGTTTCTATGGTACTCGTCGGCTGTTCTCGCCTCAAGCATTAAGGAATCCATTTCGTCTTTATGAGTTGCCTTGTCTAGTCTATCTTCAATGCTCCTTATAGCATTCTTATAATCTATGGCGTCATGCTGCAAATCTTTTTTGAGTTCAAAGCTGTCTTTATCATGAGTTTGATAAGTTTGTTCTACAGCTTTACGGGCAAACTTGTTTCTTAGCCAAATACTTCCTCCGGAACTCAAAAATCCGATGGCAAGCTCTGGAATATAATGTTCCATAATATAGGATTATACTATAGGACTAGATATTTGTCAAACTGAATAAAGATTAGTTATAAATATGCAGAAATAAGAAGTCTTATAGCTATACTTTTTCCAGTTCTTTCTTTGCCTCTTCCTCGGTGATGTTGCGGTCGTTTGAGGAATAGTAAAACCGGAGAGTCAGCTTGTTTTTATACACCGTGACGAATTCAGTCATCAGGTATAGCTTGGATTTTTTTGCCTTTTCCCAGATCGATTTATAGGTAACGCTGTCGTTTAATTCAAAGGTCTTGTCGAGCTTGATGACGGCGAACTGGTTTATGGGCTTGTAGGTTGGGAATGGCCTGGCGCTCGATATTAAATCGTTCAGGGCAATTTCGGCGTAAAATATCTCTTCTTTTTCTTCAATTTTAAAATCAAGTTCGTTTTCGATATTCAGTTCCTTCAATAGCGCTTCGATAATTCCTTTCAGGTCGCGGTATCCGGTGTTTGTTGCCAAACCGAGCATGTATTCTTCAGATGGCAACTCCCCCTCCCTTTTGAGGTAAACCTTGCCAAGTTCAAAAAAACTCATGGTTTCCTTTTTACCGGTGTTGTCCTTAATGTTTTTGTATAACGAAGGCGCAATTTTTGATCTTAAGTATTCGATTTCGGTTGACAGCGAATCCTTAAGCCTCAGATGTTTTTTGGGATCCAACCCAAATTCCTCCAACGATGCCTTGGAAACCATCGAATAATTGATTATTTCATTTAAACCCAAGTGTTTCAGGAAAAGCTTGATTTTATTTTGGTAAACGAAAAGATTTTCCATTTCCTTTGGCTGTTCGACATAAACCATCGGCTGAAGGCGCGAGTCGATGTTATGATAACCGAATATGCGTGCCACCTCCTCGACAAGATCTTCCGGGATATTTATGTCATGGACTCGATATGACGGCACTTTTACTATCAGTTTTCCGTTTTCACCGCTTACGGCAAACCCGAGATTTGTGAGGATTTTGTTAACTTCGTCTTGGGTTACGGGCATGCCGATGATTTTTTCAAAAATGGAATAGTCGGTCTCAATGGTTTTCAACTCCTCTTTTTTTGGATTGGTGTCATAAAGGGGTGACATTATTTTGCCTTCAGCGTTCTTCTGGAACATATCTATTCCCATCATAAATGCCGTATAGGCCGCCTCCGGATCCGGGTATTTTTCATTGATCGCGGCGGCAACAGTACGAATACCCAATCTCATAGATGTTCTTCTTATGGCTTTGGAATCGTTGGTTTCGATCCAAAATACAATTCTTTTGGTATCCGTTGTCACGACGCTATTGTCCAATCCCATAATTCCGGGAAGGTCAATGATTCGTCCCGTTCCATCATCAAAGACGATGTCTTTTTCATCAAGTTTGTATTCTTTTTTGTCCAGGGTAACGATACTTTCCCCTTTCTTGGCATGGCGGACAACAATACGCCCGGTTTTGATGCGATCGTAGTCAAAGACATGGGTCGGGTGGCCGGTCTCAAGCATGATGTAATTGGTTACGTCAATAAGATTGTTAAGAGACCTAATGCCGCAGTTTTCAAGCCTTTCGGTCACATATTGCGGGGATTTTCCGACCTTGACTTCCATGACAACCGCCAATTTTCTCGGGCAGAGATTCTCCTTGTCGACAATCTCCAATTGATATTCCGAAGAGCCGCTTTTTATGCCGGGCAAAGACTTGCTTATGAATTTGGCTTGCTTCCCGAAGCGAGGGATAATGGCTCCGGCTTCTCGGGCAATGCCGACGACCGAAGCGTAGTCTATCCGGTTGGAGATTACCTCGATATCGTAAACGTAATCCTCCCCGGCTTTTGTGACCGTTTCAACGGACGGACCGCATAAAGCGAGATATTCCCGTATTTCCTCAGGTGTTGCCGGGGTTTTTAGGTATTCCGAAAGCCATTGATGGGTGATTTTTATATTCATATTTCTAAGGTCTCACCTTTAAGGTGAGACCTTCTAACAATTTAAAACTGTTCCAAAAATCTGATATCGCCTCCGTAATAATTTCTAATATCATCAATTCCGTACTTCATCATGATGACGCGTTCGATTCCAAAACCAAACGCCCATCCGGAGTATTTTTTGGGATCGACGTTCCCCTCTCTCAAAACATTCGGGTGAACCATTCCGGTTCCGCCAAGTTCCAGCCAACCCGATTTGCAGACCTTGCATTTTTTGCCGTCAACTTTGGCGGTACCCTTACAGACGGTGCAGGTGACATCGACCTCAAATGATGGTTCGGTGAACTGGAAATGATGGGGTCTCAATCTGGTCTTCGTGCCCTCCCCGAAATATTTTTGCGCGAAATAGTCCAGCGTCCCTTTAAGATGGGTAATATTTATGTCCGTATCGACGCACATTCCCTCAAACTGGTGAAACATTGGCGTGTGGGTGGCATCCCAGTTGGGGCGATAGCATTTGGAAACATTGATCATCCTGATTGGCGGCTTGCCGACTCTTTTCATTTCACGGTTCTGGCCGTTAGAGGTATGAGGCGTCAAAACCATTTTGCCGAACTCCGCATTCTCCGGGAAATCGATGAACGACGTTTCGACGTCGTCGCGGGCCGGATGGCCTTTTGGCATATTCAATGATTCGAAAGCTCCGTATTCCCAATCTACTTCCGGGTACGAGACTCTTATGAATCCGATTTTCTCGAATATCCCGGTTATTTCCTCGATGGCGTAGGAGACGACATGAAGGCTGCCTTTTGGATATGGCTTTCCTGGGATGGACGGATCAAAAAAATCCTGTTTTTTTACCGATGATAATTCTTTTCTTTTTTCTTCTATTTTAGATTCGACATTTTTTTTAAGCAGATTCACCTTCAGTCCATAGTTCTTTTTTTCTTCACCAGCTACGTTTTTTATATCTTTAAGAAGATTATTTACAATCCCATTTCTTCCCAGGTATTCAATGTGCAGGAGAGTCAATTGTCCTATTGAGCTTATCTTAGAAACTTTATCTTCAAATTCCTTTGTAGTTTCAGCAACTTTATCCATGAAGAAAATTATATCAGAGACTCGCTTACTTTACCTTATCGACGATTTTCTTGAAGACTTCCGGATAATCGATGGCAATTTGAGACAGAACTTTTCTGTCCAATCCGACTTTTTTAGAAGTCAATGCTTGGACAAATTTGCTGTAAGTCAATCCGAGTTCGCGGACGGCGGCATTAAGTCTTGTGATCCAGAGTTGCCTGAAGTCTCTCTTTTTCATTTTTCGCCCGGCAAAAGCATATTCGCCGGCATGAAGAACGGCCTCCTTGGCTTTTTTGAATTGCTTGTGGCGGGTCATCCAATAACCCTTGGCCAACCTCAAAAGTTTTTTGTGTTTTTTCTTTGTGGCAATACCTGACTTGACTCTTACCATAGTTTAAATTAAATTACTTAATTCCCATCATCTTGGCGACCTTGTTCTTGCTTTTGCCGACGATGGATTTCATCATTTTCAACCTTCTGAGTTTTCTCTTTCCTTTTTTGCCTCTCAAATGGCGGAATCCCTTCGATCTGTGCAAAAGCTTGCCACCGGCTGTGACTTTAAACCTTTTCAAGGCGGCTTTTCTGGTTTTTTGCTTGTTTTTTGCCATAGATTAAGAAAATATTATACGACATTTGGGTGAACTACGTCTCACCCAAATTTAAAAGGTACTATTCTAGTCGTTTAATTAAAAAACAATTATAACACAAACTTTTGATTATTGGTAAGTATGAAGGTGTTTTATTTCTTCTTGGCGACAACTGCCCTTATTACCCTTCCTTCAAGTCGCGGCGGCTTTGAGATATTAACCTCTCCCAAATTGACGATGAACTTGTTTATCAAGTCAAAAGCCATCGGTTTCTTGACTACTTCCCTTCCCCTCAAGAGCATGTTGATCCTAACCTGGTAACCTTCCTTTAAAAATTCCTTGCCCTTGTTCTCAAGCCTCACCAAGTCGGCCGCTCCTATGAAAAGCGACAAGGAAATATCCTTGGAGCCGCTTTTTTTTATGCCTTTTTTTGCCTCTTTTTCCTTTTTTTCCTCCTGATACAGGAATTTTTTGAAATCAATTAGTTTGGCGACAGGCGGCTTGGCCTGTGGCGCGATCAGAACCAAATCGATTCCCTGTTCCTGTGCCTTTGCCAAGGCGTCAAACCTTGTCAAAACGCCCACCTGTCCGCCTTTTTCGTCAATGACCCGAAGCTCGCTCGCTTCTATTCTTTGGTTTATGGTATAAAACTTTTTCGGGCGGTAAAGCGGTCTATGAAAAGTTCTCAATTTGGCTTTTAAGTTTGTTTGTAAACTCGCTCAAGGCCATTTTTCCCAAGTCCCGGCCTTCGCGAGTTCTAATACTGATAACGTTTTCCTGAACTTCTTTCTCTCCAATTATAATCATGTAGGGAATTTTTTGCAATGTCGTCTCCCTTATTTTTGCCCCCAGGGTTTTGCTGTCGGCGTTGACCTCAACCCTGATCCTGTTCTTGACTAGTTCGTCCTTAATTCTGTAGGCGTAGTCGTGGAACTTGTCAGACAGCGGTAAGACCGATATCTGGACCGGGGCGAGCCACAACGGGAACGCACCACCATAATGCTCGATCAAGAAGGCGATTGTCCTTTCAAGGGCTCCCAATGAGGCCCTATGAATAACGACAGGCTCCTCTTCTTTACCTTCCTTATTGATGAACCTGAGCTCAAAACGCTTCGGCATGACAAAATCGTATTGGACCGTGAAAGCCGTGTCCTCCTTGCCATTAACGTTCTTCATCTGGACATCGATCTTTGGCCCGTAAAAGGCCGCCTCGTTGGCCGCTTCATAATATGGAACCTTCTGATTTTTCAGAACCTCCCTCAAAACTCCCTCGGCGTAATCCCACATCCTGTCGTCCTTGTAATACTTCTTGGATTCGTTGCGGTCTCCCAAGGATAACCGGTAGCGGTAATCGATACCGGCCTTGAGGCCAAGCTTTTGGTTGACGAAATCAATTAGATCCAGGACTTTTAGGATCTCATCTTTTGCCTTGTCCTTAGGAGTTATTATGTGGGCGTCCGTCAAGATGAATGTCCTGACACGTATGAGTCCCGTCAGTTCACCGCTTTTTTCATACCTGAACTGCGGTGATATCTCCGCAAACCGGACAGGCATTTCGTGGTAGGAGCGCGGCTTTGTCTTAAATAAGGCAAAGTGGTGCGGACACGTCATTGGGCGCAATATCAGTTCCTCCTCATCGACGACCATAGGCGGATACATCGTTTCCTTGTAATAGGGATAATGGCCGGATGTCCTGTAAAGGTCGACTTTGGCAATCGGAGGCGTTGAAACGTGCTCGTAGCCTCTTGCCAATTCTTCATCGACGATAAATCTTTCGAGTACCCGTTTTATCGTTGCGCCTTTGCCGGTCCACATGGGGAGACCCTTGCCGATCAAATCGGAGAAAGCAAACAAATCAAGGTCCTTGCCGAGCTTTCGGTGATCCCGCTTTTTGGCTTCCTCCATCATCTTGAGATAGGTCTCAAGCTCCTCCTTGGTCGGGAAAACCGTACCATAAACGCGCGTCAGCATTTTGTTTTTTTCCGATCCCCTCCAATATGCTCCGGCAACGGAAAGGAGCTTGAAATGTTTCAGGTCTTTTAGGGGGTTGTCGGCATGGTTGCCTTCGCACAAGTCTTCGAAATCGCCAGATTTGTAAAAGGAGAGCTTTTCGCCTTTGCTGTGGAATTCCTCGATGAGCTCAAGTTTATAAGGATTATCTCTATAGAACTCCTTAGCCTCCTCGTATGGAACTTCACGTCTCTCGAAGCCGTTCCACTTTTTGACGATTTCATGCATCTTCTGCTCGATCCTCGGGAAATCCTCCTCGCCCAGTTTTTTATCCCCGTAATCGACGTCGTAATAGAATCCGTCCTCGATGGCCGGACCGATTGCCAGCTTGGCTTCGGGGTAAATCTGTTTTATCGCGGCCGCGAAAAGATGGGCGCATGAATGCCTGATTTTTTTTAAGTCATTGTTTTCCATTTATATTATTGTAACGAATAATTAATTGTGATTGTAGCATAAAAAAACCCTCCTCTCGGAGGGATAATCATGCCACACCACTATCCCCCCTTAACAGGAGTTGGTAGTGGTAGTTCTATTAATTTCGTTTGTCATGTTTTTATTATAATACACTTTTCTGCTTATTATTCACTACTTGATGTTTTTTACCGTAAAGTTTTTTACAACAATAGTCGTTTTACGGTCAGACTTGATCCAGCACTTAAAATGTGTCTGTTGGGCCCCGGTTTGAATATTTTTTAAAACTTCGTCTTCAGTCTCAATCCCGCCTAACAATCTTTTTGAGGATTTACGTTCAACCTGAAAATTGTCTCCACAATAATCGCACCTAAGGTTAGCCGAAATAATAAAGGGTTTCTTTTCCACCCAGGCTGGGACTTCGTTGCCCTGTGAATCCAACATGGTGGTCGCGACAGGACTTGAACCTGTGACCTTTTCAATGTCAATGAAACGCTCTAGCCAACTGAGCTACGCGACCTCAATCATACAATTCTACCAAACAAGCGGCCGTTTTTAAATTCAATTATTTTGACGTTTTTTATTACCGAAGCCATGTCTTTGGACGCCCTCAAGCTTATTGGTATCTGGTTGTCCAGAAGCGCTTCCCTATATCCGTCAACTTCCTTTTCCAATATTAAAGCCGAAGAAATTCTGCCAACCTGCTTTTCCATGAAAGCCAACATTTTTTTTCGGCTCAGTTCCAAAAGCGCATCGGACCTTTTCACTTTTTCCTGTGGTGTCGGCTCCTTGAGTCTTTTAGCCATGTAATCGGCAGCGGTTTTGGTGCGCCTTGAAAATCTGAAAACATGGAATTTGCTTATAGGGGAGTCTTTCAGGAATTTATAAGTCTCCTCAAAGTCCGCTTCGGTTTCCTCCAGAAACCCGACGATGACATCGGTTGCCAGGAAAGCGTTCGGATTAAGTTTGGCGATCCGGTCCAGTTTGTCGACAAATTCTTCGCGACGGTATCCCCGCTTCATTAAGGTCAAAATCTTGTTTGAGCCGGACTGGAGAGGGATATGGAAAAAATTGACAAGGCGGTTTTGCGGCATGACATCTTCATATAGCTTGAAGAAATCTTCATCAACGCTCCAGGGATGTATCGAACCAAAGCTGATTCTGGGAACTTTGGTATCGTAAACCGCCCTTTTCACCAAGGCCGCAAATTTTTCTCCGGTGTCGTATCCGTACGCCTGGGTATTGATTGCCGTCAAGACAACCTCGCTCACCATTTGTTCACGGGCGAGGCCATTTATGGCCTTTATGATGTCGTTTTCCTTATGGGACTTTGGAAGCCCCCGAAGGTAAGGCACGATGCAGAAAGTGCAAAAACGTTGGCAGCCGTCCTGGATCTTGACCATGACTCGGCCGGACCCCATGAATTTGTTAGTCGTACCAACTTGTCTTACGGGTACGGTTTTTTTCTTTCCGATAACACGTTTCTTGATCAAATCGACCAAAAATTCCTTGTTGAGGTTGTCGACAGTCATTTCGACCGGTAAATCCTTGTAGAGGCCGTTTTTTTGCCAGTAGGTGGCGGCGCAGCCTGTTACGACGATCTTTGTATCGGGAAGGTCTTTTTTGACGTTATAGATAAGCTGTCTGGCCTCGCGTTCAGCCTTGTGGGTAACCGAGCAGGTGTTAATTATATATATAGACGGAGTTTTGTCGTCGAATTCCATTCCGGCTTCCTTCATCCGGCGGTCGATTTCCTCCTTTTCAGCCTCGTTTACACGGCAACCGAAAGCATAGCTGTAAAAAGTATTGGCCTTATTCATAGCTCCTCATTATACCTAATAAGGTCTCACCTTTAAGGTGAGACCTTGATAATGGTTATAAGTCATAGAGTAAATATATTGACATTCCTATAGTTATATGCTATAATGCTTCCAGATCCTAAGGTTTTTCAGATTTTTCTTGAAAAGCTTTAGGATTTTTTTTATGGGAAAAATAATCCAAGTAATTATTGTTACAGGACTAATTTTCTCGCTTCTAGCCTCAAAAGTCGAGGCCGTCACCATTGCCGGCGATTCCGCCTCTCTTTCTCAGCATTTTAACGCCGACAAGCGTGCCATACAGGAAATGGCCGATTTCAAGAAAAGACTTGCCATAAAAGCCGTGCTTGAAAAGTATGATTCCCCCATGGCCGCCAACGTTGACGATTTTATGGCCACATGCAAAAAATACGACTTTGATTGTTATCTTTTGCCTTCTATCGCCGGACTTGAATCCACTTTCGGGAGGTTCATTTATCCTGGTTCCAATAACCCGTTCGGCTGGGGCCGCGGACTTATCATGTTCAAAGACTGGGGTGAGGCCATCGATACAGTAGGATACGGCTTGAGGACAAACTATATCAATAAAGGTGCCGAGTCGGTGGATGAGATCGGTGCCATATATTGTGAAGGCAATACCTGGGCCGGAAAAGTCAAGTGGTTCATGAAACAATTCCAGGCAGAAGAGGACAAATTAACCTTGATAACCTCGAGTTTTCCTGTACAATTGTAATCTGTATGTACAGCTACAAATCCAAAAAACTCCCAAAAAATACAGTCGAAATAATTGTCACCGTGCCCAAGGAAGATATTGCCGAGGGTAAAAAAGCTGCATTTGCCAAGCTTCAGGCTAATCTGACAGTTGAAGGCTTCAGGAAAGGAAAAGTTCCGGAAGCCATTGCCGCCAAGCACCTCAAGGACGAGCAACTTTATCAGGAAACGATCCAAATGATTCTTCCTAAGATGTACGAGGAAATCCTCAAAAAAGACAGTCTTAAGCCCATTGTTTCGCCCAAAATCGAGCTTGTGAAGGCTAAAGCGGGCGAAGACTGGGAAATCAAACTGGCGCTTGCCGAAAAACCCGAAATCGATCTCGGAAAGTACAAGGAAGCGATCAAGGAAGCCAAAAACGCCCACAAGAAGGAAGACATTTGGGTCCCTGGGAAGGATCAAAAGAACAAGCCCGATCCCGAAATGGAAAAAAGCCACATGATCAACCACGTTCTGGAGGCGCTTCTTAAGGCCGCCAAGGTTGAGATTGCCGACATGATCGTCGAGGACGAACTAAATCATAGACTTTCAAGGATGGTAGACGACGTCCAGAAAATCGGACTAACCATGGAACAGTACCTTAAATCCAAAAATTTGACCATGGAAAGCGTCAAAGAGCAGTTCAAGCGCGAGATCGAAGATACCTATAAGCTCGAGTTCCTCCTGTCGGAAGTGGCGGACAAGGAAGGCATAAAAGTGGAAAAGGAAGAACTAGACAAGCTTTTCGCCAATATCAAGGATGACAAGGAAAAGCAAATGGCTTTGCAAAATAGCTATTACTACGCAACCATTCTCCGCAAACAGAAGACGATCGACTTTTTAGTCGCCGTTTGAAGCTAAATCCGTGCCTCTTGACATGTGTAAATATCCTGTAGTATAATAGTGTCATGCAGAAAACCAGCAAGACACAGACTTCCAATTTGAATAAAAACCCCCTTGAGACATTGAGGGATTTGGGCTCTTCCACCGCAAAAAATGCCTTAGATAGCGTTGGATCGATTGGAGGCGGAATGCTCGACCAGTTTTTTGGTTCCGGTGAAAACGAAGACGATGATTTTGAATCTTTCAAAAAACAGGCCGCGGAAACCAAAAAACCGTTGGCAAAAAAGGAAACAAAACTTTTCAGCTATACCGAATATTCGGAAACAACCCTCATCAAAAAGAAAATCGCCGAACTTACAGAACTCATAAAAAAGGAAATAGATTTCCTCAAGAAAGACAACTCCTCGCTTTTGAATGAGGTCAAGGACGTCGAGAAGTTGACGATCAATGATCTGCCTGAAAAGCCTGGGATTTATCACGTCAGGTTCCTTGAGATCGTTCTCAACGTCATAAGGCATCTCAGGGCCAAAGTCGGCGAATCAAGAACGTGGCTTGAAGCCTTTGTGTCGAAAAAAAAGAAAAGGGGATCGCTGTTTGCCGCCAGAAGCAAAAAAGCCGGCACCCAATATTCGCAATCCCAGGAACTCCAAAGCGCCAGATCAATCCAGTGATTACTGGAGCGCTTCCAGGAAGGTATTTACGCCGTGAGCCCAGCTTCCGTTTGATGAAGGTGTATATTTTTTCATAATCATCGAGGCGGTAATCAAACCCTGATCTATATAATTTTTTTTGATCCCCTTTGCGACCGTCTTGATGGCTTCCTCATAGGAATCGAATTTCGTAACCGTATCCCCGTATATTCCCCAACCCCAACAGTTATGGGATTCGTATGGTATGACGCGGCATAAATTTGATTCCTGCATAGCGATCGCCGGAAGCAAGCGGTAATCGAACTTGTATTCGTCCGACACTTTGACGATAATTTCCGCTTCGTTATAAAGAGGGGAATTGTATTTCCGGAAAAACGACTTAAGGTTGGCTACCCGGCTGTCAGCGATGGTTATGTCGGTCTGTACACCCTGGACTTCAGGTATGCCTGAAAGCTGGAATTGGCGGTTACCGCCGGTATTCCGGGATATTTCGGCCAAAATCCTGTCGATCTCGTATTGCTTCTGGTTCATGGCGTAAGCCTTTTGTATCAGGAATATATTGAAAGCCGATAATACAAAAAATAAAACCCCGGTTAAGAGGATCCTTCTTATCATGATTTAAATATAACTTAAGCCTCAGTTTAAGTCAAATTACCGCTTCCGTATTTGAAAGGGAGTGAATTTAAATATGCCGGATGAACATGTCAAGATACTGATGAAGTTAATGTGAGTCCAGAGAGACTCGAACTCTCAACCAATGCCTTAAGAGGGCACTGCTCTACCAGTTGAGCTATGGACCCTGGTAAAAGAGACTATATTATACCTGAAAATCGGTCTTTTTGGTGCGCCCTGGAGGAATCGAACCCCCATCACCTGTTCCGAAGACAGGTACTTTATCCGTTAAGCTAAGGGCGCCATAAACGCACAGTTATATTATAACCGAACGAAGTGAGGTTAAAGGACTCAAATATTACCATAAATAATTTGGCACAAAGTAGGTGCCAAATGTCCCATAACCGAACGAAGCGAGATCAAAGGACCCAAATAATTTGTCCAATGGCGTATACTTGATGGATGCTAGCGCTTTTACTGTATTTGCTCGTGGTTCTTCTCCTTCTGTTATTCCTAATATTTATGAGCGTCTACACGGCCCTACTGATTTATTCCTCGATCAAGGGATCCCCATACGTTCCCACAAAGGCCAAAATAATGGAGGAAATATTTTCGCCGGCCAAGATGAAAAAAGGCGATTATCTTATAGAACTTGGGTCGGGCGACGGGCGGATGCTGAGATTCGCAGTCAAAAGATACCATGTTTCGGGACTTGGAGTCGATGTGAATCCCCTATTGGTTTTTTGGTCAGCGCTTGCCGCCCGGTCCGAAAATTTGGTTGATTCGAAATTCAAGGTGCAAAATATTTTTGATACCGATATGAGAAAAGCGGATTGCGTTTACATATTCCTGATGCCGGAATTAATCGATAAACTTGTTCCCAAAATGAACAGAGAGCTTAAAAAGGGTACGGTCGTCATCTCACACGGGTTCCCCATCAAGGCATGGAAAAAGAAGCTGTACTTTACTTTTAAGAGGGTCCCCTTCCCTACATACTATTACCGGGTTAAATGATTTCCTCTTTTCTCTTGCGGACAAACGAAATCCATTCCTCAACTATCTCAAAAAGCAGCTTGAACGGGGCTTCGATGATGAAGTCAAATATGAAAATAAAAAAGTTGAGTTTGGCGATTTCCGAGGAAAAATACTTGCCGAGCGATAAAATCGGCATAAAGAAAAAGTCGATGATCGGGGTGAATATGCTCTCCTTTTCCGACAGGGTAAGTTCCTTGGTGACTTGCCTAATGCGGTATGAGAAAAAGGTGACGACGGAAATAAAGAATACGAAAATCGCCATGCTTATGAGATTGAAGTTCAGATACATAAGTCCTTCGTAGATAATAGACAGGGTGACAAAAAAAGTCAGAGAGTAAAACACCGTGAATCCAAAGACGAGGATAGGCCTTTTGATGGTGCTCTTTTTCGGCATGTATGAAACCTTGGTTTCAAAACTTTTGTCCTCGTCGACTATTTCAACAATCCTCTGATATATTTTTTTCGTATTCTCCTCGCCTGGAACCCTGAAAAACGTGACGATTAACGCCATCAGGATAGCCGGAAAAATGCTATTAATGGCAACCGAAACGTTATTTACTTCCCCGTAGACGTAAAGCGATAGCGGATACTCGAGGATGATGGCAAAAATCATTTTGGTCAGAAGAATATAAATAAAGCTTCTTATTGCCAGGTTCCTGATCCGGACACCCATGGCCTGGTATTTTTCCCGGCACGTCTGGTCGACTTCGGACCAAAGCCTCTCCTTGTCTGTCAGGACCTGCTTTATCTCGTTTGCCTTAGTCTTCATGATGTCAAACAAGACCAAAAAAGGCGGAAGCTGCTTTCGGGTGAATTTTATGAGACTGTCAACGTAGGGGTTGGAAACCATGTCGTCGATCTTTTTGAATATTCCGGGAAGCTGATGGGTTATTTCCTCCAGTTCCTTCTTCTTGTAGTCGTTGAGGACCTTGTAAAAGGTTATGAAAAGATGGTACCTGAGATAGCTTCGGTCGCTTTTTCCGAAAATCTTTTCGGTTGCAACCAGGAAGTAGGCATCTTTCTGTTCGTCGTTCAAACCCTCGATCTTGATTTTGTTGCGAAGCACCTGGTAAATGAAGAAAGTGAAATTGGCGTAAGTCTGAGCGGACTCGGGTTTGAGTATCTCCTCTATTTCGCAGGTCAGGATATCGAGCAAAAACTGATTCAGATAAACTTGCATTTCAGGATTTCGCCCTACAACCAGCGTCCTTCGCATAAAAATGTATTTGTCTATCAGACCCTGGATCTTGATTATATCTTCCCCGCCCAGGGTTGAGTTGTCGAAATACCTGGCCCAAAGAACTTCGCGAAGAAGATTTTCGGCCTCGCCCTTTCCGTCCGGGTTAAGGGAAAACCGGCGCCTCAATATCCGTTCTATGGCTGCCCTTAGAATCAGGTGGTCTTCCCTAAATTCCATGGCGTTCCTGACCTTCTCATATACGAGAGCAAAAAACGACACGGTTTGGGAGACTGACAGGGCAGACATATCGTCGGGACGGACTTTGCCCTTGACTGCCGCGAGTGCTGACAAAAGGGCCTCGGTAAATTCAGATAATACGATTTTGTTGCTTTCAGCCATATTTGAGTTCCATATTATATAAAATTTAGCCTTATCTTGCAATTAAGACCTATAGTTGATATACTTCACTTCTATGACAGGAGCAGAAAGGATATACAGACATAGGGATATAAATCAACGCGCCCTATCAAAGATCAACGGCTTCCTTTTGGAAAATTTTGCCAGGCCCGATATGCTTGGCAATATCCCATCCATCGGTATGTCAACAAAAAAAGGTCCATTCCATTGGGTAAGGGCCGCCTATTTTTTAGGCAAGGAGGGGGTTTCCAACTTCAATCAAAACAACAACGGCGAAAAAGCATGGACAAGATTCATTTCAACCGATACCAAGGGCACCAAAACCAACCATTATATTTCGATCGGCCGTAATTTGCCGGTGGTTGAGTTGTCCAATGACCCTGGTTTGATTCAAATGGCCGACCAGGTCAACAGTTTCAATGCCCCCCAGGAGTTACTGAAAGCACCGTCCGGAGGAGAAATGCCGGCGATCCATATCCCCCTAGAATTAAGAAGCGGCTACAAGATAGGAACAAATGTGCAAGTCGAAAGCGCCATTTTTGTCGACATTCCGAAGCCTATCCAAGAAAGCCTTGGCATCAATCTCAGCGGCACGACATTTCTCATCGCTACAAAAATCAGTAAAGTTACTTAACGAATTTTAAAGCGAGCAGACGGGGCACTTCGCCATTCTGCGTTTTTTCATCAATCTTTGTCAGCCTAAAATATTTGAGAAATGGATCTATGTATCCGTTTAGTGGTCGGTGATAATACTCCAAAACCGCCTTGTTCCAAAGGGAATTTTTACTTCTCAGCCCGGATTCGAAGTAGCTGCCTGTTTCCATAAAGTGCGGGTCACTTTTCCCGGCCAACTCCTGGGCCCGGGCAAACAACTGGTGTCCGGGATGGTCAACAATTACTATCAGAAAACCCTTGTCTTTGAGAATCCTATGGCTTTCCGCAGCAAATACATTTAGGCTTGGCAAATACTGCAAAACCATGTTGGCAATGACAACGTTTACGGAACTGTCCTCAAGCGGGATCTTTTTCATGAGATCGGCCAGGATCAGTTTGACCTTATCATTTCCGGAAGTCCGTGACTTGGCAAAATGAAGCAGCTCCTTCGAGTAGTCAAGTCCTATAAGGAGATTTGAAAACCGGGACAGCCGATTTAGAAGATAGCCGTTGCCGCAACCGGCATCAAGAATGGTCCCGTACTTATTGCCGTCGAGATAATCAAAAATAACGGGATCAATATGGTTTTGATGAAGTTCCTCGTTCCCCTCACCAATCCCGTCGTCAAAAATCCTGGCGTATTTGTCCCACTGATTTTTTGCCATGTCAGTTCAGGGAATCGACATTGACACCCGATTTGAAATCCACTTCCGGGAATTTGTGCAAAATGTCGGAAACCTGTTTTTTGAGAACGTCGTATTTTTCCTGCGTCTTAGCTTCAAATTTGACGGTCAGATACGGTCCGTTCTGGGAAGCACGGACAATCATCATCTCCTGGTCGGTGTCCATCCTTACCCCGTCAATTTCATTGTACTTGGCCGCAGGATATAGTTTTTTCAGCTCTCCTCCAATTTTCTCGGATACGAATTTGAATTTGATGGCATCCGCACACCCGACCTTGATTTCAGGGCTGGAAAAATAATGGGGTAGTTCGGAAATTGCTTGCTTCAACGATTTGTTGACGCGCGTCAGGTATGCCAAAAGCCTTAAGGATGCGATGGCGCCGTCATCATGGCCGTAAAAATTGTCAAGGAAAAAAAAATGGCCTGATAATTCCCCTCCAAAAGCGGCCGCCTCTTCGCGCGCCTTGGCCTTGATGAACGAGTGACCTGTTTTCCACATGATGCCCTGTCCGCCAGCGCCGGTGATTACTTCGGCTACCTGTTTTGAGCAAAGAGCGTTATATATGATCTTGGCGCCCGGCAGAAAGTCCAGAATATCCTTGGAAAACAAAGAAACCATGACATCATTCCAGATAAGTCCTCCTTCGGAATCCACGATTCCCATCCTGTCTCCATCGGTATCATATGAAAAGCCCAAGTCGGCCTTTTCGGCAACCACTCTTTTTGCCAACCGTTCCTGGACTTCGCGCTCCGTCGGGTCGGCGACGCCAACCGGAAAGGTTGGGTCCGGCTTGGTGTTCTGTTCAATGACCTCGCAACCTGCTCCCCTCAAAATTTTGGGAAGGAAAAGGCCGGTGGTCGCAGCGCATGAATCGACAACAACCTTGAACTTGCCGATTTTGCCGATTTTCCTCATCAAGTCAGCCATATAAAGCGGAAATACATCCTCCTTTACGTGTTTTCCCGGCTTACCAAGTTTTTTGAATTTTCCGGACTTCACGAGTTCCCGGAAAGCGATTACTTCTTCGGTCTCCATGGTGGAAGAAAAACCGGTTGCGAACTTAAAGCCGTTATATTCCTTTGGGTTGTGGGAGGCGGTGATCATGACCATTCCGCGTGTCTTGAAGTGGTATTGGGCCCAGTAGCTTATTTGGGACAGCGTCATGCCTATGTCATAAACATTGATACCGGATTCGTTAAGTGCGGATACCATCGCGTCGCGGAATTTCGGGCTGGATTCTCGTGAGTCGTAGCCTACAACGCAATCAAAAACCCTTCTTTCCAGCAACCAGGTGGCATAACCGTAACCCAATTTTTTGACTCTTTCCTCATCCAATTCCGTACCGACAACTCCACGCAAATCGTAACCGCGAAAAACATGATCCGGGATCTGTTTAGACATAAATAAATTATGAACTAATAATTGGGTATTCCAGGCTTTAATTATAAGACATTTGAGCGAGTTATGTTTCGCTCAAATATTTTATAGCACTATTTTAGTCTTTTAACCTCATTTCATTCGGTTATAGGTAATAAGCCGCCAAGATGTCAAGTGCCGACGCCAAAGAATAAGGTAAAGTGCCGGTCTTCAATGATGCATCGATTTTGTGAAGGTTGTCGTAAAAGGAAACGAGTTTTTCGGTTGTCCACTTGGCCGCCTGGCCTTTCAGTCTTGCCGCTTGCCACGAGGGCATTCCGGGTGGGACCTGTCCCAGGGAAATTAGCATAAGGTTCCGGACATGGCGCGAAAGCATTATGAAAGTGAAAATATCTTCGGAGCCTTGTGACAAATCATGTACCCCATCCAAAAAAACCTTTATGTTGCCTGGGTAACAACTGTCAAGAACCTTGAAAATGCTTGTGTCCGGTTTGAACTCCTTGACGGTTACACCTTCCTTGATTTTCAGGTATCGGCCCGGTACGTTATCCTCCCAATCATAGACCTCGCTCCCCGCGTCCCTGGCGATTTTTTCGACCGTTTCCAGGTACTTAGGATTGCTTCTTTTGGAAATGTTTTTGTTCAAAGACTGGGTAAAAAAAACTTTTTTGGAGGAAAAGAGCGTTGGAGCGTCCGCCATCCAGGTCAGGATCTCTCCGATGCTTTTGGCATCTATGTCAACCACTTCGCAATCCCGGTCCCGGGCTTTTTTCTTGATGTCCAGAAAGTAGTTCCGGGACGATCCGGAATCCTCGCCGCAGACTATAGTTAACATGGATATATTTTATCATTTTTTGTATCATGAAAATATGTACGACCTTATCTCTATCGGCAACATCAGCATCGATCTCTACTTCAAGGGAAAGAACGTCACCCGTGATAGCGAGCGGTTCAAGTTGGCGATCGGGGGCAAGTACTATACCGAGTATTTTCACGAGGATATAGGGGGAGGCGGCGTCAATGTGGCAGCTGGCGTTGCTAGGCTTGGATTGAGGCCGGCGATATTCGGAAAAATCGGCAATAACCCGTTCAAGGATATGATCTTAAAAAAACTTACCGATAAAAGGATTTCTACCGAGTTTTGCGAACTCGAGGACGATTACTACAAAATTTCCTCAATCATTCTTACAGACCGCGGTGAAAGGACAATCATCCATCACGAAACGCCGTCTCATATGCTCCGGAAGTTTTATCTTCACGAAGACCTTAAACGGGCCAAAAACGTTTACTTCTCGCCTCTTGAAAACCTCGACATTGTCGAGAAAACCAAAATGATCAAGTATCTTAAGGGCGACCGGACATTAACATTCGTCAACCTGCCTGCATCCGATTGCAAAAGGCCGATAAGCCAGTTGAAGGAGATTTTCGATTCGCTGGACGTCCTTATAATCAACGCCCACGAATTCTCGCTCCTCACACGAAAAGACTACAAGGAAATAAACTTCAAACGCCTGAAAATGGATCTTCCCTATCTGAAAGACAGAATTGTCGTTGTAACCGATGCCTCAAAAGGCAGCTATGGTTACCATAAAGGGAAGGTCTATTTTCAGGAGGCGGTCAAGCCTCGAAAAATAGTCGATGCGACCGGTGCCGGGGACGCATATACGGCCGGATTCATTGCCCAATTCATAAAATCCGGTAATATTGAGTCCTCAATGCTCCAGGGAGCTAAATATGCAGCCGAAAAACTTTCACGAATTGGTGCCAACTGAAATATGCGTAAAAAATACTCAAAAAAAAGCAAAATTATGCCTAAAAAATCAAGGCTTCTTTATGTCGCCTTCCTTGTTATTTTGAGCGTACTTGCAATATTTATCAGTACTTTTAAGAATAGCTTTACGTTAAGGACCCAAGCATCCCAGACTTCAAGATTATACGGCGGACAAGATGCCAGCATTGACGATTGGCCAAATGTCGTGCTGCTCTTTAATTACCATGAAGCAACAAAATTTAACAAAAAACTTCCATCGGCAAAAAGCATGTACGACGCCAAATTGATAAATAGCAGCAGACTTTGCACCGGGTCATTGATTGATAAGAATTGGGTTTTGACGGCTGCACACTGCGTAAAAAACGCAAATGATCCGAATATCGCGATTGCTACCGGTTTTGATGATTTTGGCAATCAAAAGGTAAATTTTAACGAAGGCAGGTATATTTTTAAGCCTTCGGCAAAAGATATTTTTATCCATAAAGACTACAAGGTTGTTCCCCAAAAAGATGGAAAGATTATGGCTTTTGCAGACCTGGCACTTATCAGAGTGAACTATTTATACAATTTTGATCTCAAACCAATGCCGGTTGCGAAACGTTTGAATTATTCATCTAAGGCCTACGTTATTGGCTGGGGCTTTTCGCATAACGACGCAAACGGTAATCCGCAAATGTCGGATAAACTGCAACAACTTGAACTGCGACTTACGAAAAAAGGTTTCCAATACTATTTAACTGATGCCATTTACAATACTCAATTTAATGACAAGGTGCTGACAGATTACTTAAATTCCGGGCAGTTGATAGCTGCGGGAGATTCCGGTGCACCGCTAATGGTTTTTGATGCAAAGTCAAAAACATATTATCAATTAGGTGTAAATACCAGCGGTCTGGCAATAACCGACTTAACCAAATATATTGGTTGGATAGAAGACACTACTGGATTAGATTTTTGATATTAGGCTATAACTATAGCCGCAAGCAACGGCATCGGCCTCATCATCTTGTTTGATATCGATTCCCAACTCCATTTTAATCATTTTTTGGACGGCTTTTTTATCCGCCTGACCGTAACCGGTCACTGTTTGTTTGATCTGTAAGGGAGTTAGGAAATCTACCCGGGTTTTGTTTTGCGCCGCCAATAGGAGGACTACGCCTTGGGCTTGACTGACGCGAATGGCAGTGGTTTGGTTCTTGAAAAAAAACAATCGTTCAATGACGACAACCTCCGGTTTATATTGCCTGAAGACCTTTTTCAAATTATCATAGATTTGCTCAAGACGAGCTTCGGTCGATAAAGTCTTTGCGGTAAATACAAGCGCGGAAGTGACGTATTTACGGTCGTTAAATACGGCATAACCTGTTTTTTCAATACCTGAATCAATCGCAAGAATAATCACAAGAATATTCTATATTAAATTGAAGTATACAATCTACCAATCTAACAAAAAAGATGGGAGAGTCGCTACTTAGTACTCCTCGGCTAAATCCATTGCTGGACTTACACCTAGAGCCTATATACGCGGTATTCTACCGCGAAGCTGATGGGAACTTCTTATCTCGGGGCTAGCTTCGCACTTGAGATGCATTCAGTGCTTATCTAATGGTAACATAGCTACCCGGCGATGCCCTTGTGGGACAACCGGTAGACCAGGGGTTACCGCATCCTTGGTCCTCTCGTACTGAAGGAGACCCCCCTCAAAAGTTCAAACGCTTGCACAGGATAGAGTCCGAACTGTCTCACGACGTTCTGAACCCAGCTCGCGTACCGTTTTAATGGGCGAACAGCCCAACCCTTGGGACCGACTTCAGCCCCAGGATACGGTGAGCCGACATCGCTGTCGGTCTTCCAATTGCTTGGAAGTTTAGACTATACCTTCATCCACCTTTGTGGAGTCAGCCTTGTTACCAGGCACTCATAAATGCCCAGTCTGCCCTGATCCTCTGATCAGAACAAGTCGTTACGGGGTCAATCCCGACTTTCGGGACGACTTCCCACGGTATTGTCCTTTTATTGCTAAAAGGAGTCCACCGTTTTGAGCTGATATATATTTCAAAAAGACCCAAAACCAGATTGGATTACAAGCTTGAGATTTCTCTCATGGCGCCCCGATGTGTAATACATAAGGTGCCGAACCGCATCGTCGATATGAACTCTCGGATGCGACTAGCCTGTTATCCCCGAGGTAGCTTTTATCCGTTAAGCCCTGACCGCGATCACCGCGAGTCAGGGGATCACTAACACCTGCTTTCGCAACTGCTCGAATGGTCGTTCTCGCAGTAAAGCTGGCTTATGCGTATGCACGAATAGTTCGATTTCCATCCGAACCTAGCCAACCTTTGTGCTCCTCCGTTACCTTTTTGGAGGAAACCGCCCCAGTTAAACTGACCGCCAAGCACTGTTTCCGACTTACGTCAGATGAGGTGAATAAAATTCAAAGAGAGGTGTTTCATTGTCGCCGTGAGGCTCCCTCCTACGCTCAACAGTTAAATTCCATCCACCAATACCTAGTTTCAGTAAAGCTCTCGGGGTCTTTTTGTCCATGTGCAAGTAGGCCGCATCTTCACAGCCATTTCAAGTTCGTCGGGCGGCAGTTCAAGACAGTTGTCAACTCGTTAAGCCTTTCATGCGGGCCGGAACTTACCCGGCAAGGGGCTACGCTACCTTAGAACTCTCAGGGTTAGAGCTGTCGTTCACTGGAGCTTACGTCTCGAACTAGCCAAATGAATTGGATCATCCAAAACGGTTGACTTACCAGTACCGGACAGGCCTCAGCTCCTATATATTCCCTATTAGGGTTTGCAGGAACCTGTGTTTTTGCTAAACAGTCGGTTGACAAACATTTGTTGAAGCCACCTTGCGGTGGCAGAGCATCTTGAATAACTTACGCTCAGCTTTTTTGCCGAATTCCTTGAACAACCATTACCCGTATGCCTTGGTATACTCTACCAACCTACCTGTGTCGGTTTGCGGTACGATTTTACTTCCAACTCCTTTGAAATTTTTTCCCGGAGGCTTAAGTCGTCCCACTCTCCCGCATTGCTGCAGAATTGTATTCGTAACTCCCCATAATCTTGCGACCATGACTAATTACTTAACCCCCCATATAGAAGGGCAGGATTATCAAACCTCGTCAATTCAAAGTGATAACGCTAAAAGTAAAGTAGCAGAATATTAACTGCTTGTACATCCCCTCGGCCCATTGGGCCGACGGTTAGATTCGACTAACCCGAAGCCGAAAGACGTTGCTTCGGAAACCTTGGGTTTGCGGCATTCCATGTTTTCAATGGAAGATTCACTACTTATGTCAGCATTCTCGCTCCTAATCGCTCCACCTTTCCTTACGGATTAAGCTTCGCAGCAATTAGGACGCTCCTCTACCACTTGTCATGCCCGAAGGCACAACAAATCTTGATCTTCGGTGGACTCTTTAGCTCCGATCATTTTGGGCGCCATATCTCCTCCTTGGCCGAAGCCAAGGCTATTTTGGTGAGCTGTTACGCACTCTTTAAAGGGTGGCTGCTTCTGAGCCAACCTCCCAACTGTGTTGGAAATTTGACGACCTTCTCACTTAAAAGTCACTTAGGAACCTTAGATGTAAGTCTGGGCTGTTTCCCTTTAGCCGAAATCCGCTTATCCGGACTCGACTGACTCCCCGGCTGAACTCTATGTATTCGGAGTTTGATTGAGCCGCCTCGCTTGCGCTTGGTGGCCCATTCAGTAGCTCTACCCCACAGAGGTTTATACCGAGGGCTATACCTAAATATATCTCGAGGAGAACCAGCAATCTCTGGGTTCGATAGGCATGTTACCCCTAACCACAGATCCTCGCATGTCATTTCACCGACAACGCGTTCGGGCCTCCTGACGCCTTTCGGCGCCATTCACCCTGCCCATGGTTAGCTCACCCAGTTTCGGGTCTTTCCGTTAGCACGATATTTCGCCCTATTAGGACTCGGTTTCCCTACGTCTCCCTCCAACTTTATGGAGTTAAACAAAGCGCTTCAACGGAAAACTCGCTGACTCATTCTTCAATAGGCACGATATTATGGAGTCTTGCGACACCACTCTATCTGTTTGTTAGTTAATGGTTTCAGTATCTATTTCACTCCCCTTCCGGGGTGCTTTTCACCTTTCCCTCGCGGTACTAGTTCACTATCGGACAGTTTAAGTGTTTAGTCTTGGATCGTGACCGACCCGGCTTCCCACAAGGTTTGCCGTGCCTCGTGGTACTTGGGAACTCCACCAGGGTATCTTTCAATTTCGAATACGAGGCTGTCACTCTCTATGGCGGCTCTTTCCAGAACCTTCTTCTATCGAAAGATACATCCCTACTGTGGTCCCGCAACCCCTACATCTTGCGACATAGGTTTAGACTGTTCCGCGTTCGCTCGCCGCTACTGACGGAATCACTAGTGTTTTCTTTTCCTCTGGTTACTAAGATGTTTCAGTTCACCAGGTGCCCCACTTTAACAGGAGATTAAAAGGCAGAAGCAAAGATAGCAAACGCATCCAACTTCTGACCTCTAAATTCCTGTTAAAGCTCCCGTAACTTGCGTTACAGGGGGTTGCCCCATTCGGAAACCAACGAGTTTGTAGCGCCTGATAAAGGGCTCACCGTTGTTTTCGCGCTTATTCACGCGTCCTTCTTCGGCTTAAACTGCCTAGGCATCCACCACTAACTTTATCTCTCCCATCTCTCTTGCTAGATTAAAAAAACTTGATTCAAATTAATTCAATAATTCGACCTACTTCAATTTTCAACTAAAAAACCCGGGTTGTTAAAGTGCAGTGGACCTATGGGGATTTGAACCCCAAACCTTCTGAATGCAAATCAGACGCTCTAGCCGTTGAGCTATAGGCCCTGTAAACATTTGAGATCTTGCATTCCTCAAGTGTTTACAGGGTGATCCCATAAACCAAAACGGCATGATAGGCCACAAATTTTATAAAGTGCTAATTTCTTCTTGGTTTGACTTATGAAGGCTGTTAGGAGTGCAAGTTGTGCATCCAAGAATGCCTTTAAGCGATCTTAAATATCATTCGTAACAAGAATTATATAACCTTAAATTATGGTTGTCAATGGGATTTCAAAATATTACAATTTACGCATGAAAACTGACAACGTGGACTACCTAACAGTACATTTCTTTGAACGATCAAAAAACTATTCTTTTGACGAATGGATACTACTTAACAAGTTAGCCATGCAAATTGATTATGCAAAACATCATCTCGAAAGAATAAAAGAAATCGATCAAGCTTTAAAAACTGAAAAAATGAAACCCCTTGAGAGTTCTAAATTAATAATGGAAGAAGCTATGGAAAATGAATGTTTATTTGTCTTTTTAAATAAAGTTGCTAAATATATTGATTTACTTGGAAAGAGAGGTAACGAATTAATGAGTAGATTTACTTCTTTAAATAACCAAACTGCAAATCAATGGGTAGAGGCTAGAAATTGGTTTGAACACCCGCAAAAAAAATTTCAAAAAAAGGATCAGAAACAGCATGGAGATTTAGGTCATAATATGAGTAATGGTATGACTTCAATAGGAGGAGAGGAATTTGATGTCTTAAACGAAACACCGAAAGTTCTTTCGCAAATTGAAGAAGCGCTTCATGGAATGTTTGAAAAACCTCAATTGCATAATAAATCAATTAATTTCAAAAGTTGAGTTGCAAAATCTTCTTATATACCTATATGATGAATTATGGCCAAGAAAAATGTCGTGTGGTTTGAAGAAGTCACCAAGGAAGACGTCGGTCTTGTGGGTGGAAAAGGCGCCAACCTGGGCGAAATGACCAACGCGAAGCTCCCCGTCCCCTACGGCTTCATCGTCACCTCAAACTCATATTTCCACTTCGTCAAGGAAAATAATCTTGCCAACAAGATAAGACAAACCCTCGAGGTAACCAACGTCAACAATCCGTCAGAGTTGCGCCACGCCTCCCAAACGATCAAATCGCTTATCAAATCCGCCCCAATGCCAAAGGATCTGGCCCGCGAGATAATGGAATACTACGAGGAACTGCCCATGAAACAGGAAAAGTATTTCAATTCCAAGGTCGGCGCGCTCGGACAATCCCTGAATAAGATAAAAAACCTTTACAATCCTCCGCTCGTTGCGGTCAGGTCTTCGGCGACCGCCGAGGATCTGCCCCAGGCATCCTTTGCCGGCCAGCAGGAAACCTACCTCAACGTGAAGGGCGAAGCCCACGTTGTCGAGAAGGTTAAGGACTGCTTCGCCTCCCTGTTTACCGAAAGGGCGATTTTTTACCGGACCGAGCAGAAGTTCGACCATTTCAAGGTCGGCCTGGCCGCTGTCGTCCAGAAGATGGTTGAATCGGAGAGATCGGGCATTGCCTTCTCGGTTGATCCCATCTCCCAGGACAAAAATACCATTGTCATCGAGGCCATAAAAGGCTTGGGCGAATACATCGTCGGCGGAAACGTCACCCCCGACCACTACGAAGTCAACAAGAAATCGTTCGTCATCACCAACAAGCAGATCAAGTTCCAGAAGGCGATGCTCGTCAAATACCACGGCGGCAACCGCGAAATTAGGCTTGGCAAGGGCGAAGGAAGCATCCAAAAGCTGACTGATGCCGAAATCGTGAAACTGGCCGTCCTCATATCCGATGTCGAAAAGCACTATTTCTTCCCCCAGGATATCGAATGGGCGATGGAAAAGAAACGGATGTTCATTGTCCAATCGCGGCCGATAACGACGCTCGGCCATAAAGCCAAGTCCAGCGACGGGGAGACGATCACCGAAGCACCCATCCTGGTCGGAGCCCCTGCCTCACCGGGTGTTGCGACCGGCCCGGTCAAGATCATTACCTCGCCCAAGGAAATAGACAAAATCCAGCACGGGGATATTTTGGTTGCCCCTCAAACCAACCCAGACTACGTCCCGGCCATGAAAAAGGCCGCGGCCATCGTGACCGAGTCGGGCGGCCGGACATCGCACGCCGCAATCGTCTCCCGCGAACTCGGGATACCGGCGGTCGTCGGTGCGGCCGGCGCCACCAAGGTCTTGAAGCACGTAAAGGTAGTCACCGTCAACGGCCAGGTTGGCGAGGTATACAAGGGCAAGGTGATCTCCTCTTTCGCCAATGCCGCAGAAGACAAATCAAAGAGTCCGGTAAAAAAACTCAAAACGGTTACGCGGGTTTATGTAAATCTAGCTGAGGTCCATGAAGCGCCAACTGTCGCAAAGATGGATGTCGACGGCGTCGGCCTTTTGCGCGCCGAATTCATGATCGCCAACATCGGCGTTCATCCCAAGGAATTCATAAAAAACAAGATGGAATCGGTGTTCATAAACCGGCTGAGCCGGGATCTTTTAAAGTTCGTGGTCCCGTTCTCGCCCCGCCAGGTGGTTTACCGGGCAACGGATTTTAAGACCAACGAGTACCGCAACCTAAAAGGCGGCAAGATGTACGAGCCCCACGAGGAAAACCCGATGCTCGGCTTCAGGGGTGCGTACCGGTATATCGCCAATCCGGACGTTTTCAAGATGGAACTTATGGCCATTAAGAAAGTATGGGAAAAGGGTTACCGGAATTTACACCTGATGATCCCCTTTGTCAGGACTCCCTGGGAATTACTGAAGATAAAACAGATGGTTCAGGAAGTAGGGCTTTTATCTTACCCCGATTTCAAGCTTTGGATCATGGTCGAAGTCCCCTCGTGCGCCCTGAACCTTGAGGAATTCCTTAAGTTAGGGATAAACGGCGTGTCGATAGGCACCAACGACTTGACGATGATGCTCTTGGGCGTCGACCGCGACTCGACGGAGGTGGCATCCCTTTATGACGAGCGCACCCCGATCGTCGTTTCGGTTCTTGAGTACATAGTCCGCACCTGCAAAAAGTACGGAGTGACCGCCTCGATCTGCGGACAGGCGGCGTCCGACTACCCAGACCTTGTCGAAAGACTGGTTGCGGCCGGGATCACAAGCGTTTCGGTCAATCCCGACGCCGTAAATTCAACGCGCGAACACATATATGAAATCGAAAAGAAACACTTCAGTAAAGTTGCCAAAAAGTAGTTATTTCTTTTTGTATATACTTAAATTATGAGCAAGGTCGTTAAAATTGTGGCATACGAAATGCTCCACCAGGGAGCCAGGCCGACGGTTGCGGCGAGAATGACGCTTGATAATGGCCGGGAGGTGGAGACATCGGTTGCGACCGCCGACCATGCGTACGATTACCAGACGCAGCAGCTTTTGGACAACGATACCGAGCGATATTTGGGCAATGGCGTGTTGCGGGCCGTTCATTACATAAATACCCTCATCGGCCCCAAACTGGCCGGTGTCTCCCCAACCAAGCAGAACGAGGTTGACGGGTGGCTGCTGGCCGCCGACGGGACGCCGGACAAATCCAAGCTCGGCGTCAATACGATTTATGCGATTTCTTCGCTTTTCCTTAAGGCCGGAGCCGTCGATGCGGGGCTTTCGCTTTTTGAATACATAAACAATTACTATAACACCCGGCATTCCGAAACAAGCGTTAAAATAGAGAAAGTTTCCTCACCGATTATCCCGATGGTTACCCAGCATGAGTACCCGAAACTTTTCGATTTCAGGGAATTCTGTGTCGTCCCCTCGTCTTCGTATACATTTTCGAAAGCGCTGGAGATCGCCATGAGCATCTATCTTGAAACCAGAAGAAGCATGAAGTCGGCGATTATCACCGGGAACATAGACGTTATAAATACCGTCACCTCCGCCATCGACGCCTCAAGGCTCAAGTTGGCCAGCGATATTTTCCTGGCCATCAGCATTAAGGCCACAAACTTTTATCAGGGCGGCAGCTATAACATCAAGGAAAAGAACCAGCCGGTAAAAGCCCCCGATTACCTGGACTTCCTATCGCACATGTCAAAAAAGTACTACCCGCTGTTTTTAATCGATCCGGTAGTCCCGGACGATCTGCCCTCGTGGAAAGCTCTTGGACAGACCATAAACGAAAACGCTTACCTGGCGGGAGACGATCTTATTGGCTCCAATCCCGCACGCCTTACAAAGATGCTCGATGAGAAGGTGTGCACATCTTTTTTCATAAAGCCTCCCGAAGTTGGAACAATAACCGAGGTTTCCGACCTCGTCAACGTTTTGAGGAAACACAGCCTCAATTACGCTTTGTCGGCTTCGCTTTACGAAACCAATGACTCTCTTCTTGCAGACTTGAGCGTTGCCATGGGAGGAGATTTCGTCAAATTCGGTCTTCCCACATACGGAGAACATTTTTCCAAGTATAATAGGATGGTTGAAATCGAAAACGAGATTCTCGGCCGAAAAAAGGTATGATCGGAAAACTCAAAGGAAAACTTACTGAAATAGACGGAAATTCCGGATTGCTGGAAACAAATGGTGGGGTATTTTACAGCCTTTTTCTGACGCCAAACCTCCTGGCCGGCCATGACGCCGAAAAAACAATCGAAGTCTACACTTATCTTCAGGTCCGTGAGGACGCCCTGGTACTTTTCGGGTTCGAAAACAAGCCGAAATACGATTTTTTTAAACTCCTTCTCGGTGTCCAGGGAGTCGGTCCTAAAACTGCATTCTCGGTTGTTTCCCACCTTGACGAAGGGGAGCTCTATGATGCGGTCAGGAAAAACCTGGTTGGTGTATTTACACAAGTCCCAGGACTCGGCAAGAAAACCGCCATGAAGATAATCCTTGAGCTGTCGACCAAACTCAAATCCGATTTCGACATGAAAAACATGGTCATGTCCGACGAAGACAAAACCGTTATTGAAGCCCTTATTTCCCTGGGCTACAAGGCCAACGAGGCAAAGAAAGTAATATCAAAATTACCAAAAAATTTGTCGGTTGAACAAAAAATAAAAGCCGCACTAAAGGAGACAAAATGAGCGAACAAAAAGACGAAAACCTGAGGCCAAAAGCTCTAAGGGACTATATCGGGCAGGCTAACGCTGTAAAGACTCTTAAGCTGTTTGTCGACGCCGTCAAAAAAAGGGGGAAGCCCTCGGAACACCTGCTTTTTTACGGACCGCCAGGCATCGGGAAAACAACCCTGGCCTACATCGTCGCCAACGAGCTCGAAGGCGAAATCAAGGTCACATCAGGCGCCACCATAACCAAAACAGGCGACCTGGCGGCCATCCTGACCAACCTTAAGGATAACGACGTGCTTTTTATCGACGAGATCCACCGGATGCCCAAGGCGGTCGAAGAGATGCTCTACCCGGTCATGGAAGAATACGCCCTCGACATCATTATCGGAAAAGGCCCGTCGGCCCGCACCGTCAGGCTGCCCGTCCCAAGGATCACCATAATCGGCGCCACCACAAAATTGGCGCTTTTATCCGCCCCGTTGCGCGACCGCTTCGGTTTGCTGTTGAGGATCGATTATTACGAACAGCCTGAGATTGAAAAAATTATAGAAAGATCATCAAAGATCCTGAACATTCCCATCTCAAAGGCGGCTGCCAAGCAGATTGCCGTAAGATCAAGAAAGACTCCCCGACTGGCAAACCGGATCCTCAAAAGAGCTCGAGATATTCTGGAGGTCGACCAACACATTGAAATAGACGAAAAATTATTGGGCAAGCTTTTCAATCTTCTCGAGATCGATGAGGTGGGCTTGACCGATATCGACCTGCAGTATTTGGGATTATTGGCCAACAAATTCGATAACCTGGCGGTTGGCGTCGAAACGATTGCCTCATCGCTTGCGGAGGACAAACGTACGGTTGAGGAATTCATTGAACCCTATCTCTTGCAGCTTGGTTTCATAAAAAAAACCACCAGGGGAAGGGTTCTCACTCCTAAGGCCTTAAAGCATTTGAAGATCCACAAAGACGGACAGGAAGAACTTCTTTAACTACTTAACTGGATTGACCCTGACGCTTGTTGGTATGTTTATCGCCGTTATCCTTTCGCCGGTGTTGATTACGAAGCCCAGTCGCTTTTTGCCGCCCAAAACAAATCCAAATGCCCTCATTCCCAAAGGCTCGCCTATTTGCGCTGAGCTAAGTTGAGTCAGAAACCGGGTCGTTTTGACCTTCTCCGATCCAAACGTTACTTTCTTTTCGTCAAAGTCGATGTCTAAAAAGCTTTTTTTATAATTAGGTGCGTCATCATCGTTTAATCTCACCGACAAAAATTTTGTCTGTGCGTTGTCCTTGTCACCGGTCCATAAATACGAAACGCTTTGCCTGTCGTTCTCCGATGAGGTGATTTTTACTTTTAACCTTTTTCCTTTGATCTTGACGGTGACGCTTTCACCTTTAGGAAACAGGCTGTATTCATCACCTATTTGATAGCGGTACATCCTGTCGTTGGCTTCGTCGTTGATCTCAGGTATTTCTGTGACATCTTCAACGCTTGCAGCATTTTCAAGGTAACCAAGAAGAGATCCGCCGTTTCCAACGTCTATGCCGTACACCAGGCGGTTTAGATCTTCAAAATGCTGTGCCGATTTGTTTGATTCAGAGCCCATATTAATTAACTAAAATATTTTTAGGGATCAATTATAACATCTCAGACGAAGAATTACAGTTAGGGTTTAGAGTGGTAATCTGATATAATAATTGCGAGGTGCCATCGTCTAGCGGCCTAGGACATCTGGTTTTCAGCCAGAGAATCTGGGGTTCGAATCCCCATGGCATCACATGCTGGAGGAGCATTCTAGACAAAGAAATGAAGGTGCGAAAAGGGCTTTTGGTCTTCTGCGTTTACGATCGCTTCTTATCCGCGACTCAACAAACAAAGAAATCCCCAGTCACCAGCGACCATTCTATAGAGCATTGTCAAAGTCCACCAACTTTAATCAGCTACCCAAAGATCTGAATCTTGATAAGATTGTTGCCCCTGGCCATGGCAACAGATACAGACTTTATAGCGCATTTCTCTATTCCATGCTAAAGACCGAAAAGGGTCGGGAATTACTCGGGCAAGAGAACCCCAGCCTATATAGTCCCGGGTTTAATGGTTGGGAATTTGTTATCCATAGATTGCTTACCGATGATGAATTCGCTAGAACATTTATCAAAAGCACCGAACTTAGCCAACAAGCAATTTATCCAGAAGCAGTGTTCGGTCTTAGAGTAATTATTAACAAACTTAATCCGGACAATATGCCATTAAGAGTTTTTGACTTCGGTTGCGGGCAGAACTTTGATCTGCCCGTAATGCAGGTAAAAGAAACCGCCATTAGTAATCATTTCAACCCTCCTGAACAACTTCAGCAATACAACAGACCTGTAAATCTTAGTTCAGGAATAGGTATAGATTCCAACCAAGCAGCAGATATAGAATGGACAAAAATTTGTACTACGCAGCATTATAAAGATAGAAAAATGGTGAAACCCAAATTGGACACAATCGACGAACTAGCAAGGATAAGAAACGAAGCCTCTAATGTGCATTTCTTACATCAATCAATCTTTGATTTTAAGCCAGTAGAACAAGGAGATTTTGTCCTAACAAAGTGGATGCGTTACCAAATGGAAGACCAGGATGCTGTTAAAAAAATTATTTTCGACTCGCTGAAAGACGGCGGTTACTGGATCAGTGTTGGAGAGGTTGAAAAACTTAAGGCTCGAGAGAAAGGAAAAAAGTATGATTTCAAATTTGATGAGGTTTGGGTTTGGAGGAAAGAAGGCGATAGGTTTGTCCCAGTGACCTCGGGACCATTAATGACGCTAAGTTACGGAAAAGTAGTTAACTTTAATAAAAATCTTTTTTAATAATTTAAGTAGCCATATCGCGGCATAATAGATTTTAAAACCGATAAACCTAAGTTAAAATATTTGTCAAGCATCTCAATCCACCGTGGAAGTACAGCGTGGTAAAAACGCCTTCTACAAAAGTCTGGGCTATCCCGGTAGTTTTAGAAAAATCAATATTTATCGGTATTACTCTATCTTTACCGAGCTTAGATTCCAAAGTTGACCTTGCAGTCCAGCAATTAAAAGGTACGGCAACTCTACCGTCAGCCAATTCCAAAAAATTGACCCCTCGTAAAGCTGTTTGCTCTTGAGCGGACTTTATCAGATTGACTTCACCATTATGTTTAGCAGCCAAAAGATCTACTTCATTTTTAAACCTTTCGTAATAATCATTGTTAACAAGAAATACAAATCCATTTCCGTTTCGAACAAAATTGATTTCCGTGTCCAGATGGTGGTTCATGCCCATACGCATGGACAAGAAGGACTTTTCATCATCAGAGGGTATGGGAAGAAAATCAACAGAATATCCTCTTTCCAAAAGCAAATTTACATGCTCAAGATTTCTATAGCTATCGGGCAACACAATCAGTTTTCCTGAACGCAAAACGTTTCCGCCAATACCAAGTGGGGATTCAAATATATTGTAGTTGTTCAAATCTATCCCCAATATGTGGCTCACTTTACTCAAAGGAGCACCGGGCGCAAGAAAGATGGCATCATCAAACTGTTGAAAAAAATCCCTGACATATCTGTTTTTGTGAGGTCCCCGTTCAGCCCTAGTAAAAAGCACATTAGGATCTCCTTATGGGAAGATTTCCCGGATGAAATCGGCTCGTTTGTACCCTGGGCTAAACATTTTTTCTATATCCGAACTTACAAATATCGTTGATACTGGTTGACCCAAAAATTCATTTCCAGGTTTTCCACGCAGCCTTTTTTCCATTGATCAATTATACTATAGGATTATAGTAATTCAATTGGACTCTTGCAATAAAAAAACTATAATTTGGTATGAAAAGAATACCTTTCACCCGGGACGGTTACCAAAAACTTCAACAAGAAAAATCCGACCTCGAAAAACAGCGCGTCGAAGCCGTCATAAACCTCAAAACTGCCCGAGACATGGGGGATTTGAGCGAGAATGCCGCCTACAAGGTCGCCAGGTCAAAGCTTTCATCGGTTGACAGACGTCTGAGAACGGTAAACGCAGTAATAAGCCGGGCCTACGTAATCAAGCCTCTTTCCCAAGACACGGTTGAGGTGGGAAGCGTCGTTTACGTCGAGAACAACATGGGTAGGCGGAAATTCCAGATCGTCAACAGCCATGAATCGGATGTTCTGTCCGGGAAAATATCATATTATTCCCCGATCGGACAGGCATTGGTAGGCAAAAAAGTCGGCTCCAAGATAAACGTTAAAATACCATCGGGGGTGGTCGAGTACACGATTGCAAAAATTTCTACGGATTAGCATTATATCCTGTAGTTCCAATGTGAGAAAACGTCATCATCGCCGGCCTCGGTAAAGGTCTTGTTCCAGATAAAGTTGTAGTCTTTCTCGTCGTTTATTTGCGACTCCAGGCCGTCTTCATCCTCATCGTGCCACTTGCCGTATTTGTCAATGAAGGCCGTGGGCCTTTTGTGCACTTTGAGCCTGGTGGCAATAAATTCCTCGTCCTCTTCCTTGTTCCAGGTCACAGCCTCCTTATGAGCTCGCGCCAAGGACTCCTTGTTCATGGCCTCCCAGTCGATATCTATTTTCCTGGCCTGGTTTACCCTTGTGCCGTTTTTAAGGATAAATACCGGTTCCCCGGGGTCGTATGATTCCAAAAAACCATCGTTAACATACTTATTTAGGATTTCTTCTATTCCGGTTTTTTGGGAGGTGATGGTAAACAGATTGAGCGCTATATGATCCATCTTGGTGATGCCAGACAGAATCGAACTGTCATCTAATCCTTAGAAGGGATTTATTCTATCCGTTGAACTATGGCATCGATAAGGTCGATCTAAGACCTCTTGAGGCCGCATCTTCGATGCGGCACTAACTCTCCGTAATTACTCACGTCTGGGACGTTTCGCAAACGGAGAGTTGAGCCTGCTGTCAGATTTGAACTGACGGCCTGCTGTTTACAAAACAGCTGCTCTACCGCTGAGCTAAGCAGGCTTTATTTGGTGCCGCGGGAGCGACTCGAACGCTCACGACATTGCTGCCACAGGATTTTAAGTCCTGCGTGTATACCATTCCACCACCGCGGCATCCAAAAAAGTACAAGTTATTTTACCACAATAATAACCTATAATGATCTATTCTTCCTACAGGTTTTTTGATCACTTCAACCGGTTTTTAAGCGCCTCAAGTATCTCTTTGGCCAAATCACGGCCTCCGAGACCAAACGCCAATCCTCCGGCTAAAGCCAACATGGCAACTATGCCCGTAAAAAGAATCCTGATTAGATCCTGGGCAACTCCCAGCTGGTTGAGGACGACTAACACCGTAAAAAAGGTGATCGCCCCCTTGGTAAAGACCGCCAGGCTGTTGGCCGATCCTGCACCCATGCTTTTTACCGAATGCCTGACCAGGTCGCTGACCAGATTTGCGGAAAGCAGACCCACAAATCCGATGATGACGGCCACGATGACATTTGGCAGGTAAAGCAGGAACTGATTAAGGAATACCGTCGCCTGAGAAAGTCCCCAGACTTCAAGGGCCGGAATGAGGAAAACGATGATCAAGGCCCATTTGAGGATCTCGACCAAAACGTCCTCCCATATCTTCACTTCCGTTTTTTTGAGGAGTTTAGCTCTTTCGAACAGGGACTCGACTCTCAAAAATCCCAAAAGGGAGATGAGAACGTGTTTGACTATTCCTCCTATAAGAAGACCGATTATCAAAATGAGAAGCCCGCCCAGCAAACTTGGGAGATAAGAACCCAATCTTTGGAAAAAATCAACCAGGATGCTGTTTGTTAGTTCAATCATTTTTATTTTTCACCTCCTTTCCATATTGAATTTTTAAAATTCAATATCATCCCAAAAATCAATCCTGTTTATGTCCATCAAAATCGAGATTACGGCTAGTTTCAGTTTATAGTCTTTGTAGCTGTTTTGCAATAAAAACCGTTGGGCGGCCATTTTCATGTGGTTCAGTTTGGCTGGATTTACTGACTCATAAGGCTTTCCCTTGACGTCGTTTTTTCGTGTTTTGACCTCAATAAAATATATGCAGTCCGTTTTCTTGGAAATGATGTCGATTTCTCCGTAAGGAGTCCTGAAATTTCTGGAGATTACTGAATGGCCTAACTCGAGCAAGTAGTTAAGTGCTTTATTTTCGCCCTGTTTACCCCTTAACCTCTTCCTTTGATTCATTGGTCTTGGCTTTTTTTGATTTCTTGACGATCTTCTTTTTCGTCTGGTAAAGCTTAGATTTCAAAAGTTGGTCGGAAAGGTTGCGGATAAAATACAACTTTGCTTTGGTGTAGCTTGATTTTTTGTCGAGTTCCAGGCTCTGGATGTAAGGTGAAGACAAGGGGATAATCCTTTCCACTCCGACACCTGATCTAGTCATCTTGCGGACGGTAATCATCCTGGCGGTTTCGCTATCTCCCTTAATCTTGACAACTATGCCCTTGAAAAGCTGGAGGCGCTCCTTGTCGCCTTCCTTGATCTTGTAGTTGATGGAGATCGTGTCTCCGACCTTGACCTGTTTTTCCTTGTAAATAAACGAGTTTGCCATAATAGATTTATTATTTTATCAGTTAAAGTTACTTTTTACAAGCCTCGATAAAGGCCACAAATATAGGATGGGGAGAGAGCGGGCGGCTTTTGTACTCCGGATGTCCCTGGGTGCCCATATAGAACGGATGGACCGACTTGGGAAGCTCAATGATTTCACAAAGGTTTTCAACCACCGACCGCGCGGAAATAATCAGACCGTTTTTTTCGAATTCCTTGACGAACTCGTCGTTAAATTCGTATCTGTGGCGGTGCCTTTCCGAAGTATCGGATTTTCCGTATATTTCATAGGCCATGGTGCCTTTTTTGACTTTCGCTTCCCAGCCTCCGAGTCTCATAGTCCCCCCATACGCCCGGTGCTCCATGTATTTTTTCTGGGCCGGCATCAGATGGATGACCGGGTGCTTGGTTTCATTGTTATTTTCGTTCGTGTTGGCATCCTTCCAGCCGATGACGTCGCGGGCAAAGGATATTACGGAAAGCTGCATCCCGTAGCAAAGGCCAAGGTACGGAATTTTTTTCTCACGGGCATATCCTGCGGCGGCGATCATCCCCTCGGCACCTCTTTCTCCCCAACCGATTGGGACAATTATTCCATCGGGTTTGCCGATAATGGATGTTCCGTCGCGTTCGACTTTTTCGGCATCCACCCAGTGCGTCTTGATGTTAACTCCGGCCTTCCATGATGCATGGTCGATTGCGTCAAACAACGCGGCATAAGAATCCCTGAGTTGATAATTTCCGGTACCGAAATACTTGCCTACAATGGCGATTTCAACGGTTTTTTCTTTTTTGGCGTATATCTTGTCGATAAGCTTTCTCCATGACGAAAGATCGGGCTTTTTGACCGGCAGTTTTAACCGTTTGAGGATGTTTGCGGTCATGTTTTGCGACTCCAGCACCAAAGGCACCTCAAGAGGCGATTTGGCGTCGGGGTTGGAAATGATGTTTTCCGGTTGAACGTTGCAAAAAAGCGCAAACCGGTCCCTTCTCCGCTTGTCTATGAAGGTTTCACTGCGGGCCACGATGAAATCGGGCTGGATGCCCATCGAGTTCAAGGTCCTGACCGACAGTTGTGTCGGCTTCGTCTTCGGCTCCCCCAAATGATGTGGGGTCGGAACATACGAAACGTGAACATGAATGACATCCGACGGGTATTTTAGAGTCAAAAGACGGGAGGCTTCGTAATAAAAGATGTTCTGGTACTCCCCGGCCGTTCCGCCAAGTTCAACGACGAGAATGTCGGCTTTTTTGGCCTTACCCAATTCCTCCATCCGGTGAATGATTTCGTTGGTGACGTGCGGAATGGCCTCGACGTCTTCGCCCATGTATTCGAATTTTCTTTCCCTGTCAATGACGGTTTTGTAGATCTGGCCGACCGTCACAAAGTTGATCTTACCCATCTCTTCGTCAAGGAATTTTTCGTAGGTTCCGATATCCATGTCGGCCTCGGTTCCGTCCTCGCACAGATACGGATCACCGTGTTCTATCGGGTTTATTGTTCCTGAATCGATGTTTAGGTAGTTTTCGAATTTGATGGGGGCAACCCTGTATCCGGCTTTTTTGAGAAGGAGGGAGATGGATGCGGCCGTTATTCCCTTACCGATCCCTGAAATCACTCCACCGGAAATGAAAATATATTTCATTAAGTTTAGATTATATTAAACAATCCAAGCGATTTCCACGGCATTTTTTACCCTATATCCGCCATTTTCCAGGCGCTGAAGTCGCACTTTGGATAGTTAGAGCATCCATAAAATCTTTTCTTGCTTTTGCTGTAGCGTACGACCACGTCGCCACCGCACTTCGGGCATTTTTTACCTTTGACGGTTTTCAAAACCGACTTGGTGTAACGGCAATTCGGATAGTTGCTGCAGGCGATGAATTTTCCGAATTTGGAGAACCTCATGATCAGGTTGTGTCCGCATTGGGGGCAGATTCCTTCAGATTTATCCTCAATCTTTAGGATTTCAGAATCCTCCTTCTTAACATCAAGCTGTGACTTGAAAGGCGAATAAAACTCCTTCAATGTTTCGATAAAGTCCCTTTTATCTTCGGCGATCTCGTCAAGGTCGTTTTCCATTTCGGCCGTGAAATCGAGGCTGAATACCTTGGGAAAACTCTGGGAAAGGTAATCGCAGATGCTCGTGCCTAATGGCGTCGGAATGAAATACCGGCCATCTTTCTCGATATAGTTTTTCTCCTGAATGAGGGAGATTATCGGGGCATATGTGGATGGCCTTCCAATCCCCTTTTCTTCAAGTATTCGGATAAGTGACGCTTCGTTGAAACGGGGAGGCGGCTTGGTGGCGGAAGGGGTTGGTTCGAGTTTCGACAAAATTAGATCCTGATTTTTTTCGAGTGACGGCTTTTTGGTTTTGGCTTCTACAAATTTCGGGTTCAGCAGTTTGAAAAACCCATCGAACATAACCTGCTCGACAACGCCTTCAAATACATAACCCTTTGATCCGCCGATTACCACTTTAAAAACGTTTATATCCGCCTCTTTCATTTGCGATGCCACTGCGCGGTTGAAAATGATCGCGTAGAGCTTTTTATGATTGACTGTCAGTTTTTCGTTGTTATTGATGTTTGGGATGAGTTTGGTTGGTCTGATGGCTTCGTGGGCTTCTTGGGCCATCCTGGATTTGGTCCTGAAGCCTCTCGGTTTTTCAAGAGCGTATTTTTCACCGTAGGTTGCGGCGATAAAGTCCTTGGCTTTGAAAACGAACCCCGAAGACAGGTTGAAGGAATCAGTTCTATGATAAGTGATCAGGCCGCGTTCGTACAATCCCTGAGCCAGGCGCATGGTCATCTTGGACGAAAAGCCGAACTTATAGAACGCCTCCTGCTGCAAAAGCGAGGTCGTTAAAGGTGGTGGCGGGTAGCGCTTAACAACTTCTTCCTGGATATCGCTGACTCTATATTTGTCATTTTCAAGATCCGTTTTTATTGTTTCTATATTGTTTTTGTTGACGGATGTTTTGGTGTAAGTGTAGTCTCCTGAAAATAAATTGATCGTATGTTTTTCTTCGTATTTAATTCCGTCCTTGGAATCAAGTTTCGCTTTGAAATCATCATTGAAATAACCGTAAATCTGGAAATATTCCTCGAGATTGAAACTCTTGATTTCCTTTTCGCGCTCTACGATCAATCTCAATGCTACGGTCTGGACACGTCCTGCCGAAAGCCAATTCTTTCCTGTTTTTTTCCACAGGAGGGGCGACAGTTCGTAACCCACGACACGGTCGAGGATTCTTCTGGCCTGCTGGGCTTTCACCAGGTTCAAGCGTAAGGCGGCCGGGTGTTCAAGCGCATCTTTTAGGGCGTTGGAGGTAATTTCATGAAAGACGATCCTTTTGAGGTCGGGATCCTTGATGGTCAAATTTGGCCAGTTTTCATCGATTTTACCCAGGATATAGGCTATGTGGTAGGAAATGGACTCGCCCTCGCGGTCGGGATCCGTCGCCAGGATTATTTCCTTATTTTTCTTTGCCAGTTCCTTTATCTGTTCGACGACTTTTTCCTTTTTGGCGATGATTGCGTAATCCGGCTTGAATTCCTTGTCATATTCGATCGAAGTCTTGTTTGTCGGAAGATCCCTCACGTGACCCATGGTCGCAAAGACAAAATAATCCTGACCCTTGAGGATCCGGTTGAACGTTCTGGCTTTTGTTGGTGACTCGACGATTATTAAGGCCATATCCTGTATATTACCACATTGGCAGTTATCTTGGCTTGCGGCGTTTAAGTAGCTTTGAATCGACGACCGCCCGGCGGAGGGTAGCGATGGCCTCGTATTTTTCTTTCTCGTCCTGGCTTGTCTTTATGATCTTCTTGGCGTCTTCTATTGCCTGGTCTATCATTTTTTCGTCTATTTGATCCTGGCCGTAAGCCCTGGAAACCAGCAGAGTCACCTTTTCGCCATCGGTCTGCACGTATCCTCCTCCGACCGAAAAATATTCCTCGTTTTCCTTGACCCGGATCTTGACGATTCCTTCAACCATCAAGGCAAAAAGGTTCGCGTGATGGGGCAAAATCGTTATCTCACCCGAAGCCGTCGGAACGGTTATCGAACCTGCCTCCACTTCCTTAACCAGCTTTTTTGGAGTTATTATCTTTAAATTCAATGTACTCATAAGTTAAATCAAATCGGGTGTCGGGATTGAAGGATTTCCAACTGCACGCAGGCGGCTTTTCCAGCCTTCCGCTGGCCGCCGAGTACGGCTTGGAAAACAATCTAGACAGGCCTCCCCAATTCAACTATTATTTAACTTCAGATATATCACCCTTCATGTAAAAGCTCATCTCATTCTTGGAATCGTGCTTTCCTTCCAAGATCTCTTTGAATCCTTGGACGGTGTCCTTGATCCTGACGTATTTACCGGGGCGGCCGGTAAATGGTTCGGCCACAGCCATCGGCTGTGTCAGGAATCTCTGGATTTTTCTTGCGCGCCCGACGATAAGTTTGTCCTGATCCGACAATTCTTCCATTCCCAAGATGGCAATGATGTCCTGAAGATCCTTATATCTCTGGAGAGTCTTCAAAACATCTCGCGCGACTTGGTAGTGTTCGGTTCCGACTATGTCTTCGTCCAAAGCCCTTGAAGTTGAACCCAGCGGATCAACGGCCGGAAAGAGTCCTTGTTCGGACAATGATCTTTCAAGCGAAATCGAGGCATCGAGGTGCGAGAAAGTGGCAACCGGAGCCGGATCGGTGTAATCATCGGCCGGAACGTAAACCGCCTGCATCGAAGTGATTGACCCCTTGTTTGTCGAGGTGATCCTTTCCTGAAGCCCGGCCATTTCCGAAGCCAAGGTCGGTTGGTAACCAACGGCTGAAGGGATTCTACCCAGTAGGGCTGAAACCTCTGATCCTGCCTGGGCAAAACGGAAAATATTGTCGATGAACAAAAGGACGTCCATGTTTTTCTCGTCACGGAAGTATTCGGCCATGGTGACCCCGGTCAGGGCAACGCGCAAACGGTTCCCAGGCGGCTCGTTCATCTGTCCGAAAACCAGTGCCGTCTTGCCCAAAACGCCGCTTTCCTTCATTTCCCCATAAAGGTCGTTTCCTTCACGTGTTCTCTCACCAACTCCCGTAAATACCGAAACACCGGAGTGTTCGGTTGCGACGTTATGGATCATTTCCTGGATAAGGACGGTCTTGCCGACTCCGGCCCCGCCGAAGATGGCGACCTTGCCTCCCTTTATAAACGGGGCAATAAGGTCGATGACCTTGATTCCGGTTTCAAAAAGTTCCTGCTTTACCGACTGCTCCATAAGAGCCGGGGCTTCGGCATGAATGGGGAGCAATTTGGCGGCTTTAGGCGTTGGCATCTCGTCGATGGTTTCCCCAAGAACGTTGTAGATGCGGCCCAGTGCCGACTTTCCGACCGGTACCGAAATCGGTTTACCGGTATTGAGAGCGCGATCGCCGCGTGTCAATCCAAAGACGTTGCCCATGGCAACGGTCCGGACGCGACCTTCCTCGAGGATGGCTTCAACTTCCAGAGTCAGTTTTCCGATTTTTTTGTTTTCAACCGTCAAGGCATCGTATATTTTTGGTGTATCTTCTGGCTTGAACTCAACATCGACAACGACTCCTCTTACGGCAACAATCTTTCCTTCGCTCATATGTGTCTCTATTAAGGTCTCACCTTCAAGGTGAGACCTTTAATTTGTAATTAGCTTTCGACAGATTCCTTGGCTGTCATCATATCCAACAATTCGTTGGTAATTTTTTCCTGCCTGATCTTGTTTCTCAATAGTGTCAAGTTGTAGATAACGTGCTCCGCGTTATCGGTCGCGTTTTTCATGGCGATCATCCTTGACGAATGCTCGCCCGCCTCAGCCTGGATGATGCAGTTCCTTATTTTTTCCTCGACATAGCTCCTCAAAAGACTGTCCATCAGTTCCTTTGGTGAGGGCTCAATCGTAAATTCGGAAATTTTCTCGCCAACAACCACTTTTTCGTCCAGTCTTTTTTCGTAAATTATTGGCAACAAAACTTCCTCGATCGGCGTATTGCTCAAGGTCGAAATAAACTTGTTGTAAAAAATGTTGACTTCCCGGTATTTTCCTTCCATGAATCCGGCAAGTGCCAGTTTGAAAATTGCGGTCGCGTCGTTTAACGGCGTTCCAACCGAAAAATCGGCGACGATTTCCTTCCCGACCTTGTTCAAAAACAAGGCGCCTTTCTTGCCGACGACGATGAAATCGGTATCGGTCTCCTTCGTGTTTTTAAGGACAAACTTGAAAAGGTTGAAATTATATGAACCGCACAAACCCTTGTTTGTCGATATGACAATCGACAGTTCTTTTTTGATCGATGGGTCCGGCTTGGTCAACAAAGGCGAAACCAGCTCGTCTACCTTGGCGGTCGTCTGCTTGATGATCGCTTCGAGATTTTCCTGATACGGCCGGCTTTCGATCGCAGCCGTCTGGGCTTTCTTCATCTTGATGACCGACACCATTTCCATGGCGCCGGTAATCTTCTTGACGCTTGAAACAGATTTGATCTTCTTTCTGACGGCTCTAATATTCATGATTATTACGCGAAAAGCTTAAGGTTAAAATCGATAATCTTTTTCAAGTCTTTTTCCGTCTTGTCGGAAATCAGGCCTTCCTTTTCAATTGTAGCCAGGATTTTCTTGCCGGTAGTATTCAGCTCTTCGATAAATTTTTCCTCGAATTCCGAGATCTTATCAAGCTGCAGCGTATCCAGGTATCCTTGGGTGGTCGCCCAAATTATGGCAATTTCCTCGCCCAACGAATATGGATGATTCTTTTTCTGTTTGAGCATCTGGGTAACCTTGGCGCCTCGGTTCAAAAGCTTTTTAGTATCTTCGTCAAGCTCAGATTCAAACTGCGAGAATGCCGCCAGTTCGCGGTACTGGGCCAGATCGAGTTTTAGGGTTCCCGAAACCTTTTTCATTAACTTTGTCTGGGCGGTTCCTCCGACGCGCGAAACGGAAAGCCCGACGTTGATAGCCGGTCTTATGCCCGAATTGAAAAGGTCCGTGTCAAGAATGATCTGACCGTCGGTAATCGAGATGACGTTGGTCGGAATATAGGCCGAGACGTCACCTTCAAGAGTTTCAATGATTGGTAAAGCGGTAATCGAACCGCCGCCGTTTTTCTTGTTCATTCGGCAGGCTCTCTCCAAAAGGCGTGAGTGGAGATAAAAAACGTCACCCGGATAAGCCTCGCGGCCTGCCGGACGGCGCAAAATCAAGGAAATCTGCCTGTAGGCCCAAGCGTGTTTAGACAAATCATCGTAAACCACAAGAACATCTTTACCCTTGTCCATGAAATATTCGCCAATTGCGACTGCGGCGTAAGGAGCCAGGTACTGCAAGGCTACCGAATCCGATGCCGAAGCCGAAACAATGATCGTATATTTCATAGCGCCTTTTTTCTCAAGAAGGGCTACGGTTTGTGCCACTTTGGAATTCTTTTGGGCAACTGCGCAATAAATGCAGATAACATCCTGACCTTTTTGGTTAATGATCGTATCCAGGGCAATTGTGGTCTTGCCGGTTCCACGGTCTCCAATGATAAGCTCCCTCTGGCCGCGGCCTACCGGGATCAGGGCATCGATCGCCTTGATTCCGGTTTGCAAAGGAACGTTGACAGGCTGTCTTTGGACCACGCCCGATGCCTGTCTTTCGAGTTCATACCTCTTATCGGTTTTATATTTTCCTTTTCCATCCAGGGGATTTCCTATGGGGTCAACTACCCGACCCATGATTTCATCCGATACCGGGATAGACAGGGTAACGCCCAAGGCCCTGGCCTTAGTTCCGGCTTTTATGTGCAGATAATCTCCCAAGACAATTACACCAACCGTTTCTTCGGTCAAATCGACTACATAACCTATGGTTTTTCCTTCAAATTCGATGAGCTCTCCGTAGGATACATTGTCCAGCCCTTCCAAGATAACGACTCCGTCCTTGACCTCCGAAACCGTTCCGTATTCCTGGGTAGTCGCACCCTTTTTCGATTTTTTGAGCTCCTTCTCGATGTCTACCAGATATTTATCAATCAAGTCCATAGATTATTTTTTTGAAATTTTGTAATTGTCCAGATAACGACAAATCCAACACCTTCGAACCAACCTTGACGATGTAGCCGGCGATGATCGAAGGATCAACCTCAAGTCTGACGTCGGCCTTTTTCAAGACAGGTACTTTTGCCGTAACTTCAGCCAATTCCTTTTTATCCAGTTTATAGGCTGATATCAGGACAACCTGTTTCTTTTTGTTAGCCAGGTCTTCTTTCAATCTGGCCTCCAGATCTTTCTTGATTTTTGGATCAATTTTCATAAAGATCTGCTGATTTTCCGGATAAACTGCTAAGGATTTTCTGACTGACTTTCTTTTTTGTGTCAGAATCGAGCGTTTCCATTAAAGCCTTATTGACGATGATGAGCGAGAGGTCGGAAACTTTTGACTTGATCTCGCGATACATTTTGTCCTTTTCCGATTCCAACTCCTTTTTGGCGTTCTCCTTCAGCGTCTGGGCTTCGGCTTTGGCTTCTTCCAACATTTCGACCTTAATTTTAGCGGCTTGATCCTTGGCTCCCTTAAGAGCGTTTTCAAGCTCTTCCCTCATCTTCTTTTCAAGATTCTTTTGTTTTGCCTGGAAAGCCTCTTCCTGCTTGACCATCTGCTCCTGAAGCTTCAGCTTTTCCTTTTCCTTTTGCCTCTCTTCATCCAAAAAGGACATAAAAGGTTTGGCGACAAATTTCTTTATGATAAAGAAAAACAGGCCGAAATTGATTAATTGTGCGATCATTAACTTAGGATCTATGCCTAGGTTTTCCATAAAACTTAAAAATTCCTACAATTTTCCGGCATAAGACTTCTTATGCCGGCTTATATTATGTAAATTTCAAAATCAAAGCGACGACCAATGCGTAAATAGCAACGGCCTCGGCGAATGCGATAGCCAAAATCATGGCGGTTCTTACTGCCGACTCGGCTTCCGGGTTTCTTCCCAATGCTTCCATGGCCTTGCTTCCGATAGCACCAATAGCAACGGCTGGTCCCAAAGCACCAAGCGCCATTGTTAAAGCGATAGATAAAGTTTTAACTGCTTCTGCGTCCATTCAATATATCACCGTCCTTTCTATATATGGTTAATTGTTAATGATGACTGCTAATGGCTCCGCTAATTAATACTGCTGTCAACATTGAGAAAACAAGAGCCTGAATGAATCCGACAAAAATTTCAAGCATTATGAAGGGGAAAGATGCCAACACGGGCACGAGAAAAGCAACGATAGTCAAGAGTACCTCACCGGCGAAAATGTTTCCGAAGAGCCTGAAAGAAAACGAAAGTATTTTTGAAAGTTCCGAAAAAATCTCAAGAATCCCCAAAAAGAAATTAATCGGGTTGGTCAGGTTGATGTATTTTTTCATGTAGGCGCCGAATCCCACGAACTGGATTCCGTATACCTGGACCATGAAAACGGAAAGCGTTGCTAAGACGAAAGTGGTATTGAGGTCGGCATTATTACCTCTGAAAATCGGGGCATTTACGTGATGCCCGTGTTCCTCAATCAAGGCCGTGATTGAACCGACTCCGGGTAAAAGCCCGAACCAGTTCTGCAAAATTATGTAAAGAAAGTACGACAGCAACAGCGGAAAAAAGTACTTGGTCTTCTCGCCCAAAATCGATTCGAAAAGAGAATATATCGCCTTAACGATAAAATTGAAAAAATAAAAAAATCCGCTTCTTTTTGTTAATTGCGAATCCTTGTAATATTTGAAGGCTAAGAGAAAAAAGGTTGCTATTACGATCCATCCAAGAATTAAGGAGTTTGTGACGGGAAAGTGGCCTATATGGAAAATTACTTCTGGCTTAATGCTAATGGCGGGCATTATTGTTTTAAAATCTTAAACAAATTGTAAAAACTACCTATGCTGCCTATTATGATACCTATTACCACCAGGTAACTTGTACCAAATCTGCCATCTAAGTATAGACCTAAAAAAACTCCAATAAGTAAAGGAGTTATCAAATAATAACCGATATTGGCGTAATTTGCAAGTTCCATTTTTTTTGGACGATGACTAGTTTTTTTCACAGGCGCAAGAGAAGGCTTCAGGTTTAAGTTTCGGTCGAAGGAGAAATATTTCTTTTCCATTAGTTGAGGTTAACTGTTTCAAGATCGATGGCATTTTCCATTATTATGGAAAGCCGCGAGTCCCGGTCGTTTACCTTGCCTTTTAACATGATTATTCGGTTTATGGCCAGAATCTGTTTAAGCTTCACAAATGTTTTCGGGAACACGACAACCTCAATGTTGCCTGTTTCGTCGAATATCTGGATTATGGCCATCTCCGAGTTGTCTTTCTTGGTTTTAAGGGCCTTTTTCCCGCTGAGGATTCCGGCGACGACAACCGATTTGCCTACGTCGGTGGCATCGATCTCACCTATTTTGTGGGTTGACTTCTTTGAAATCAGGTTTGCGAATTTGAGCAGCGGATTCTTGCCGATAAGGAACCCTATGACCTCCCTCTCCATGGAAAACAACTCTTCCTCTGAAAATTCCGGAATTGCCTTGAAATTATCGGCCGTCGATTTGCCTGACTGGCTGTCGAAGAGATCGAATTGGCCTTTTTCCTCCTTTACCTTTGCCCTTTGAATGTCGGCGACAACTGTCGGATAATTGGTCAAAAGGGTGGCGATATTGCCGAATTCCGCAAATGCCCGGGCCTTGATCAGGCTCTCAACGGTTTTTTTGTTCACGCGCCTCAAATCCACCCTCGACAAGAAGTCGCGGAACGATGCGAAACCGCTTTTTTTCCTGGCATCGACTATCGATTCAATTGCCGACTGCCCGACATTTTTGATGGCCGACATGCCGAACCGGATCGCCCCTCCTTCTATGCTGAAGCTGTGGCCAGATTTGTTGATGTCCGGCGGTAGCACGGTTATGTTCATCCTCCGGCACTCCTCGATTGCCTGCGACATCTTGATTTCGCGCTGAGGGCCAGCCACCCCTTGGAGTTCCGCCGACAAAAGGGCGGTCATGAACTCAACCGGATAATTAGCCTTGATATAGGCCGTCCAATAAGCAATCAGGGCATAGGATGCGGAGTGTGGCTTGTTGAATCCGTAGGCCGCAAATTTTTCCATGAAATTCCACAGGTTGTCTATCATTGATTTTTTGTAACCTTTTTTCAAGCAACCCTCCAAAAACTTCACTTTCTCCTTTTCCATGAGGGCTTTCTTTTTTTTGCCCATAGCCATCCTCAGGTTGTCGGCTTCGCTCATGCTGTATCCGGCTAAACTGTGCGCTACCTCCATTATTTGTTCCTGGTAGACGAGCACGCCGTAGGTTTCGGCCAGTATCGGTTTCAGATCCGGATGGAGATATTTGATTTTTTTGGCGTTCTTCTTGCCTTCAAGAAAGGCCGGTATAAGCTCCATCGGTCCCGGGCGGTACAAGGCAACCATGGCGGTTATATCGGTCATTTTATTGGGCGCCAGGTCCTTGGCGAGGCGTTTCATGCCGCCGGACTCAAGCTGGAAAACGCCGACGGTGTTTCCGCTCGATATGAGATCGTAGGTCTTCTTGTCGTCTAACGGAACTTTATGGATGTCTATTTTCTTGCCGCTGTGCACTTCGGCAAATTGCAGGGCCTTTTCGATAATCGTCAGGTTTCTTAATCCAAGGAAATCCACCTTGAGGAGGCCAACCGCCTTTTGGTTTGATACCGCATTAAGGTCAAGACAGTACATGTCGTATTGGGTAATGATCTTTCCTTCCTTCGTATCCCTTTGTAGGGGTACGTATTCGGTCATATCCTTGGCTGAAATGACCACTCCGGCGGCATGAACCGACGCATGGCGGGGCAGACCCTCAAGGCGTCTCGCCACGTCAAGGACCTTTTTTGTGTCAGGCTCCGTCTGGTATGCAAATTTGAGCTGGGGAGATTCCTCCAGGGCGGCTGATATCGTCATCCCGAATCCCTGTTTGCCGAAAGGAATCATCTTGGCGATGCGGTCACCTTGCGAATACGACAGCCCCAAGGCCCGGGCAACGTCACGGACGGCCAACCGGGCTTCCATCGTCCCGAATGTTATGATCTGGGCCACCCTTTTTTCGCCGTATTTCTGGGTAACATATTTCAAAACTTCGTCGCGGCGCGTATCGGCAAAATCAATATCGATATCCGGTGGTGTCGGGCGTTCCGGGTTGAGGAATCGCTCGAAGGGGAGGTTGTAATCGATCGGGTTAATGTCGGTTATGCCCATAACATATGCGACAAGCGATCCGGCGACCGATCCCCTTCCGGGTCCGACAGCAACTCCGTGGTTTTTGGCCCAGTTCACGAAATCGGCGACAATCAGGAAATACGTGGCATAGCCCTTGGTAATGATGATGTTTAGCTCGTATTCCAGCCTTTTCTCGACCATTTTCTGATCGTAAGAAGCAACCCTTATTCGCCTTTCCTTCACGAGACTTTTAAGATAATCCTGCTCGCTCATGCCGTCGGGCGTGCTAAATTTCGGTAGAATCCACTTGCCCATCGGCACTTCCAAATTGCATTTCTCGGCAATCTTCACCGAGTTCTCGACCGCTTCCGGGAGGTCAATGAAAAGACCTTTCATTTCCGACGGAGACTTAAAGTAGTAATCAGGTATATCCAGCATCGACATAGGCCGATTTTTTTCGACGATCGTGCGCTGGGTTTGGATGCAAAGCAGAACCTCCTGGGCGTAAGCGTCCCCTTCATCTAGATAGTGGACGTCGTTGGTGGCAACCAAGGGTATGCCGAACTTTCTTGAAATATTGACCAATTCCTTATTGACTTTTTCCAATTCCGGAATGTTGGGATGGCGTTGTATTTCTATGTAATAATCGTCCTTGAACACATCGGAATACTGTTTGACCAGTTTTTCCGCCTCTTTCATTTGGTCCTGAAGGATCAGTGTCGATAGTTGTCCGTTAAGGCAACCCGACAGGACAATCAAACCCTTGTGATGCTCCTTGAGGACTTCGAAATCAATTCTTGGCTTGTAATAAAATCCTTCAAGAAAGGCGATGGTCATAAGTTTCAGAAGGTTCTGGTAACCCTCAAGGTTCTTGGCCAATAACGTCAGGTGGAATTGGTCGCGGTCAAGTCCGGCTTGCTTGTCAAGTCTTGAATTTTTGGCGACGTAAGTTTCTACTCCTATTATCGGCTTTATTCCTGCTTCGACGGCCTTGGTATAAAACTTGAAAGCTCCGTACAACGCCCCGTGATCGGTAATGGCGACGGCCGGCATTTTGTATTCGATCGCGCGTCTCATGACGTCCTCGATCCGGCACATCCCGTCAAGAAGCGAGTATCCGGTATGAAGATGCAAATGTACGAATGACATGGATATATGATAACAGGTTTAATCAAGTTCCACGAGTATCAACGGCGTTTGTTCGCTGCCCTGACCCATCGGATTATCTTTCATTATTTGGGCGATCGTTTCATCGGGCAAGTCAGTCGTATTACCCAAGATATCCCGGCCGATGTCGTTGGCATCGATAATGACGGCTCCTGTAAAGGCTCTTGATTTAACGTGGGTTTTTATGGATGCCCTGATAATTTCTGCGGCCGCCTGGGGATTTTTCGGACCAAGTTTTGCCGAAACATTGGAAGGAAAAAGGGAGTATTCGGTCGGGCCGTCAATGGACCTGACGGTTTCACCGGCAATTCTATAAAACATTCCCCCTATTCCAAACGGCTTTGTAACGGCCGAGATTAGGGTTGCGAAAAGTATTTTTGCCAGTCCGGCTTCCCTTATCGCCAACTCCATCGTCCATGGGCTTCCAAGACCGATGCCGTATGGTGTTCTTTTTACGTACCGTGAAAGGAATTTTGACATAAAGGACGGTTTGATATCCCAAATGAAGTAACTTCTTCCCTGGGAAATGGCGACTATCTTTTCGGAAACGACAATCATCCATTTTTTGTCTTGTGGGTTTATTCTGCCAAAAACCTTTGAAATCTCATCGGATATTTTCCTGGCGTAATCGTCGCCCTTTTTGAAAAGACCGGTTTTTACCGGAAAACGGAAATAACTTTTTCCGGCGATTTTTATTTCGATTTTTTTGCCTTTATTGGGTTTGCCCAACACATACGTACTTGCCTTCGCGACGGAAGGCTTATTCTTGTCAAAAAAAACCCTCAACCATATTTCGACGTTCAGGATGCGCCAGAAAACCATGCTGTCGGTGCTTCTTCCATCAATAAACTTTTGGAAAGCCGACAAAACCCGTTCCTGGTCAAAGTATTTTCTGCTTGCAAATTCGGAGCTTGAGAAAACCGAATAAATCCTGTTTTTCATTTTCATGAACCATTCATTTTCGGGGGTTGTGAAACCGATCTTGTTCCGTCTGCGGTTTATAAGTGCAGGCAGCAAATCCTTGGTCGCCTCCCTGAGGATGTTTTTATTCCAGCCATTTTTTATGATCGCCTCATTCGGCATTGAAAAAACCGTCTTGAGCAAGTTAAAATCGAGGAAAGGAACTCTCCCTTCGATTGAAAATTTCATGGCATTTTTATCCTCATACCTTAAAAGCGCCTGAAGACTATTGGAAAAAATGTCCTCAACCAGTCTTTTTTTCAAATTTCCGTTTTCGACGACAAATCTTTCCCTCGAATGTCTTTTGACAAAATCCTGCTTCAGCAATTCATCGGGCGGAATTGCCTTTTCCAGTTTGGCCAGAAGATATCTTTTGAATACATCGACGGAAGACAGGCTTTCCCTAAATAACCTAAAGTATTTTCCATTATCGAAAAGTTCTCTCAGATAAACGAAATAATAAGGCAAGTATCCGGCCATCATTTCATCGGATCCCTGGCCGTCAAGGACAACGGTCACTTTTTTGTGGGCCATCTGCATGACCTTGTATTGGGCATAGGGACCGGTCGAAATAGTCGGCTCCTCCTGGGTATTGATGAAATCGTGCAGTTCGTTGAAAAACTCGACCGGGTCGGGCGTCACCTTGTGGCTTTCGGCATTTACTTTCCTCAATAGTTCGTCTATATATTTCTCCTCGTCGTTTATGGACCCGGGGAACACCGCCGAAAAAGTCTTCTGGATCTTTCCGACCGATTCGGCTTCGCGGGCTTTCTCCTTTAGAAGCTTGTTGACGACGGCAACGACAGTCGACGAATCCAGACCTCCGGACAGGCAGGTACCGACCGGAACTTCAGAAATCAGCCTATATTTGATTGCCTTAATGAGTTCCTTTTTGAACCTTCCATTGTCTATGCCCGTTTCGGGAAGTTTCAGCAGGTCTTGTTTCAAGGTTGTATAATTTTTTATTTCATATTTCGAGTCCCTGATTACGAGCATTTCCCCCGGCAATAAACGGAACACGTCCTTAAAAAAAGTTTCCCTTTGGTCGTCGTGGATCCTGTATTTGAGGTAACGATAAATTATCCTGTCATTGGGACGCTTCCTGACAATGCCGCTTTTGATGATTGCCCTGATCTCGGATCCAAATACAAACCTTGACCCCTTTGACGCAAAATAAACAGGCTTGATGCCGAAGTGGTCGCGGACGAGGATAAGTTTTTTGTTCCTGATGTCGTACAGGGCGATGGCAAACATGCCGTTCAGCCGGTCAAAGTACCCCTCTCCCCATTCCTCATACCCATGGACGATTACTTCGGTGTCGGATTTTGTCTTGAATTTGTGACCTCTGCGTTTGAGTTCTTCCGCCAATTCCAGGTAATTGTAGATTTCGCCGTTATACACGACGACGATGCTTTTGTCCTCGTTGTAAATGGGCTGCATCCCCCCCTTGACATCGATGATGGCCAAACGTCGGTTCAGGAGAGTCGCCCTATCGTTAAAGAAGAAGCCTTCGCCGTCCGGTCCGCGGTGCTCGATTTCTTTGGAAATTTTTCTTATTAGGTCGTCATCCCTGAAACCATGGAATCCTGCTATTCCGCACATATGTTAGAGGCTTCTGAGAATTTTTATTCTTTCCGCAGCCGGAGGGTGGGTGGAAAAAAGCGCGGCTATCCATGAAGGCGAGCTTTTGCTTTTTTTCAGGGGATTGCCTATGTATAGGTGGGCGATGGACGAGGAGGTGTTTTTCATGGGGTAGGGATATCCGGAAATTTTTTCAAGCGCCGACGCCAGGCCTTCCGGGTTCCGCGTTATCAAAACGCCAGATGCGTCGGCCAAAAATTCCCTTTTCCTCGAAATTGCCAGCTGAATTAAGGTAGCGACCAAAGGGGTTAAAATCAACGTAAGGATGAATAAAACTGTAAATGCCGGATTCCTGTTTTCATTATCATCGCGTCCGCGCCCTCGCCAAAAAAAGCCCCTCATCATCCAGTCGCTCAAAAGCGCGAGCGTTCCGACCAATACGGCTACGATCGACGACAAAAGGATGTCGTAGTTTTTGATATGGGACAGCTCGTGACTGATCACGCCCTCGATGTCAGACCGATCCAGCAGGTTCAGTAAACCTGTGGTCGCGCAAATAATCGCGTGCTTCGGATCGCGGCCTGTCGCAAACGCGTTTGGGGCCGGGTCGTCGATTACGTAAATCTTGGGCATGGGCAAGCCGGAGGCGATCGAAAGGTTTTCAACCGAGGTATACAGGTCGAAATACTTCCGCTTGTCGGCGGGAACGGCTCCCGCGGTCCATAGGACGATTCTATCGGACCAGTAGTAGCTTCCAAAAGAAGAGAAAATTGAAATTATCAAGCCCAGGACCAAATATGCGTTGGGCGAGTCAAAATATATGCCAACCAGGTAAAAGAACCCACTAAAAAGAAAGACGAAAATCGCCATTATAAGGAAAGTCTTCAGTTTATTTTGGGATATCTGGGTATAAACGGACATCAGTTTAGTCGAATTTTACCTTCACGCTGGCCCTTTCGCCCTCGGTTGCCTCAAAAAACTCGTACTGCTTGAAGCCAAACATTGAGGCCACGAAATTGGACGGGAACATCTGGACCTTGTTATTCAACTCAAGGACGTTGGCATTATAGAACTGTCGGGAATAGGCTACCTTGTCCTCGGTATCCTCAAGTTGCCTCTGGAGGTCCTGAAAGTTTGTACTGGCCTGCAACTGGGGATAAGCTTCGGCAACGGCAAACAGCGATTTCAACGCGCCCGTTAGCATATCGTTGGCCTGCGCCTTTTCCTGCAGCGAATCCGCTTTCATGAGGGCGGTTCTTGCTTTGGTGACCTCTGTGAATACGCCTTTTTCATGTTTGGCGTAACCTTTGACCGTTTCCACAAGATTGGGAATAAGGTCCGCGCGGCGCTTTAATTGGACATCAATGCCCGACAGGGCTTCCTTGATGCGAGTAGTGAGGACAACCAGGGCATTGTAAGTGCCGATAAGAAACAAGGCCAGTACGACAACTGCGCCTATGAAAACCAGTGTAGTGTTCATGATTTCTTTAATTGTTAATAAGATTAATTATATCAAAAAACAGTGTATTATCGAACTCGAGTGAGATAAAAGACTAAGGTAATGCCTTAAAATATTTTGGCGACACATAATTCGCCAAAATGTCTTATAATAACTTACATGAACATCCTTCATTTGGCTTTTCAGATCGGCATATCCAAGAAACTGCACCGAACCGGTTGGCTCATGAAAGGCATAAAAAATCCCGAGAGCGTTGCCGAACACTGCTTCAGGGTTTCCGTACTTTCGATGGTGATGGCCAAAACTCTTGGCGTTGACCAGGAAAAGTTGACAAAAATGGCCATTATTCATGACATTGGCGAAACGGCTACGGGCGATTTGGTCGTACAAACCGGCGCGGCAATCGACAAGAAGGAGAGGATCGAGAAGGAAAAAGTCGAACGCGAAGCGATCCGGCACATTCTTTTTGGATACGGCGAGGATTATTCCAAGCTTTTTCAGGAAATGATCAACCGCAAAACCCGTGAGGCGGTAATTTTCCATGAACTCGATCAGTTAGAAAAAGCCATCCAGGCCTACGAATACGAAAAGGAATACGGGTTGGACTTGAGCGAATTCATCATCGGGGCCGAAGCAAATATAAAACACCCGTCGCTGAAAAAAGTGATAGAAAGCCTGAAGATGTTGAGAAAAAAGAAAAAAGTGAAAAACGGAATTCTTGATTTGGCACTTCAGGTCGGTATTTCAAAAAGAATCTTAAGGACGGGCTGGGTTGTCAGAAAGGTGAAGGATCCCGAATCCGTCGCCGAGCACTGCTTCAGGGTGATTGTCATGTGCTTGGTTTTGGCGCCCGCATTCGGAATCGACGAACAAAAATTGGTTAATATGGGGATAATCCATGACCTTGGGGAGACGTCAACCGGCGACCTTGTCGTTGAAAGCTGGAGAAAAGTTTTCGTCAAAAAGAGGGATGTCAAGGAAAAACTGGAAAAAGAAGCCATAAAAGACATTTTCAAGGATTTTGGAAACGAATATTTTGGATTGTTCGAGGAAATGATCGACAGGAATAGCGTCGAGGCGAAGCTTTTTTGGCAAATCGATAATCTTGAGAGAACCATCCAGGCATTCGAGTACGAACGGAGCCAGGGGATAAATATGATAGAATTCGTTGAAAGCGCGGACGAGTTTGTGATCAACCCGCTTCTGCGCGAAGTATTGGGGGATCTCAAAAAAATTAGAATTTCGGAAAAGAGAAAATGAACATACTCGATTTGGCGATGCAGCTTAATTTATCAAAAAAACTCACGAGAAGCGGCTGGAAAAGGGAAAAGGTTGCGGACGCCGAAAGCATATCCGATCACGGTTTCGGGATCGTAACCTTGATAACGCTTTTTTCACCTAGCCTCAAAGCCGATACCCTGAAAATGGTCAAAATGGCCATCATCCATAATTTCGCCTCGACAGTGAGCGAGGATATTGTCGCGGAAAGAAGTTTTCAGATTATGACGGAAATCGATGCCATCAAAAAAAAGATTGAGAGACAGGCGATCGAAAAATGGCTGACACAATACGGCGACGATTATCTGAAAATATACGACGAAATGGTAGAAAACAAGACAAACGAGGCGGTAATTTTTACCCAGCTCGATAAACTCGAAATGGCCATCCAGGCGTATCAATATGAGAAGGAGCAAGGGAAAAAGCTCAATGAGTTTTTCAAAAACGCCGGTACCCGCATAAAGCATCCCGTCCTGAAAAAGGTTTTTGAAGATCTTCTTAAAATGCGCTAGTAACTAATTGCGCGATCGACGGGGCTCGAACCCGCAGCCTCATCCGTGACAGGGATGCGCTCTAGCCAATTGAGCTACGACCGCTTGTCTTTTGGGACAAAACCTATGGTTTTTTCCCAACGATTTTCCAAATTAGGATCAAAGCTAATCATGATCTTGTGGACGCTTCGATATTATATGGACACATAAATTTTATCTTATGGATGGCTTTTTTACAATCATATTTGCCTTGGAACAACTTGAATTAGAGCAACAGTTTTATATAATAAGCTTGTTCCTATGCCAAAAAAAGAAAAAGCAATAGATTATCGGGGCCTCTTGATTTCTGCCGTCAAGGAAAAATATTTTAACCTCATGCTTGGCATGATCATATCCCTTATTGTATCCACTTTGCTATACAGGTTTTTCCTGAAAAGCATGCCTCTAAACATTGCCTTTACCCTGCCAAGGATCAACTGGTCGAAATCCGAGAACAAGGTTGTCCAAAAATCCGCCAAGAAGACCGTCCAGAAAACCTATGTCATTGAGGAAGGCGATGATTTGTGGCACATAGCGGAAAAATTTTACGGTTCCGGCTTCAATGCCTATGACATATCGCTTGCCAATAATATAACCGATGCGTCGATACTTACAGCCGGAAGCAAGTTAATCATACCTGACGTCAAAAGAAGGGAGCCAACGGTTGGTGAAACTTCGTCAATCGCCACGGAAAGGGTTACCTTCACTGAAGGCAAATACGTTGTCCAGCCCGGAGATTCGCTTTCCATTATTTCCCAGAAAGTTTATGGAGACCTGTTTTCATGGCCAAGGATCCTGACCGCCAACAATCTTACCAATGCCGACCAAATCGAGGTTGGAATGGTTTTGATTATTCCTCAATGAATTTTGAGAACTTCTTTTTGAGTTTTTCCAGTTTCGGGTTAATCACCAATTCGCAATAGGGCTCATCCTTGTGATTTTGGTAATAGTTCCTGTGGTATTGTTCGGCATCGTAGAATTTGTCCAGCTTTCTGATCTCGGTGACAATAGGCTCCTCAAAGCGGCCTGATTTCTCGAGACCCTCCATTGACTTTTCGGCTTTTTCCTTTTGTTCCGGGGAGGAGTAAAAAATAACGGAACGGTATTGTGTGCCGACATCTGCACCTTGCCTGTTCAGGGATGTTGGATTATGGACGTTCCAAAAAACCTCCAACAAATCATCGTAAGCGATTACACCAGGATCGAATACTATCTTTACAACTTCAGCGTGTCCGGTTTCCCCCATGCTGACCTCCATGTAGTTCGGGTTGTGGATTTTGCCTCCGGCATAGCCCGGCATCACCGACACGACACCCTTCAAAGATTTGAATACCGCTTCCGTGCACCAAAAACATCCGCCTCCGAATATTGCCGTTTCCATACTTATAAGGTTGAACCTTTAAGGTTCAACCTTTATAGATGCCGGAATAAATTTTAACGAAATAGAATTGACGCAGTGGCGCGTGTTTTTTTCCGTAAATTCCTCACCCATAAACACGTGTCCCAAATGAGCGCCGCACTTGGCGCATGATATCTCGGTTCTCGTTCCGTCGGGGTCAGGTTCCCTGACAACTGCACCCGGTATTTCGTCGTCGAAGCTCGGCCAGCCGCACCCCGAGTGGAATTTGCTGCTGGATTGGTAGAGTGGTGAATTACAGCGCCTGCACGCATATGTGCCCTCTTTGAAAAACGCGTCGTATTCTCCTGTGAATGGCGCTTCCGTACCTTTGTGGACGATGACATCTTCCTCTTCCGGCGTTAGCTTGTTCAATTTCATCTCGTACTAATATTAGACTAGTTTGAGAAGGATATCCAGAGATAAATAAATTTTGTATAATTTGATCGTTGGGTGAGAAGCCGCAAGGCTTCGGTCAAGAAAAAGAATAAAGAGATAAAACAAGAATTTATATATGATCATCGCGACTTGATTGAGAACTATATTTAAGTCGCGATACAACTTAGGAAAAGCGTTGGGGAAAAACGCTAGTTTTGCCCCACCAGACTGCGGGATTAGTACACCGGTAGTATGCATCCTTCCCAAGGATGAGAAGGGGGTTCAATTCCCCTATCCCGCTCCAATTTATGAAAACAAATATATCGCTTCATAAAGCTTATTCAACCGATGGCATTGAGCTCGATGCCATACTTTTTGAACCTAAAAAACGCACTGAAAAAATAGTCATTCATGTTCATGGTAAGGAAGGCCACTTCGTGCAGAATCATTTTGTCAGCCATTTAGGGTACAAGTACGCCGAAAGTGGTTTTGCGTTTTTAACTTTCAATAACCGCGGCCACGATTATATGGCCGATTTGCTCAAAAAAACTTCCTCGGGTTACATTTGGGAACAGGGAGGCTCGATGTTCGATATACTTGAAGATTCCCAATTCGACATTCAAGGAGTCGTCAATTATGCCAAGGATCTCGGATATAAGGAAATCGTTCTTCAAGGTCACAGCCTGGGTCCTCACAAAATCTGCCATTACATAGTGAATAATCCAAAACACAATGTGTCGAGATTGATACTTTTGACCACCGCAGACGTGCAATACCAGTTTGATTATTCCATTCCCGATTGGAAAAAATACTCGTTTCTCGCCAAAAAAATGATTGATGATGGAAAAGGTAAGGAATTGATGCCCGTCAGGCTTTGGAGCAATTGCCCGATTTCGGCGTCTTCCTTTTGGAACTACACCAATCCTGATACCAACTGTTTTGTTTTTAACGGAACGCATCCTGAAATGGAATATAAAAACTTCAATCGGATTACACTTCCCATGTTGATAATTAATCCTGAAAATGACGTAGCGACAGGAATCAAACAGGAAAAGGCCGTCAAATTGATCGAGGAAAGGTCGGTGTCAACGGAATTGAAAACTGCAATTATAAAAAACGCCGTTCATAATTTTCTCTCCAAGGAAGAAGAATTGGCGTCTGAGATTCTTCATTGGCTTTGATAAAAGCGTATACATTGCTATAATATTTCCAAAGCTGAGATAGCTCAACTGGTAGAGCAACGGTATCGTAAACCGTAGGTTCCGGGTTCGATTCCCGGTCTCAGCTCCAATCCATCATGAAAACCTTTGAATTCGGGCAAAGAAAAAAAATGAAATCGACGATCGTTATTCTTTTGGCCGGGTTGGTGATCCTCTTTTATTTCCTTTTCACCGTCGGGATAAAACTTATCCTCAACTCCTCGGTATTCGTCGCCAACATGTTCTCGAAAAATTCTCCAGCCGCGCCCCTCAACAAAACCACGGACGTCTACGGATCTGTTGACATCGAGGACATACCCGTTGCCACCAACAGCGCCAAAATAATTGTAAACGGATCGGTCGTCAATTACACCAAGCTGGATTTTTACCTCAACGGCGAGGTGGTGGAAACCAAGGACATGACCTCAAACGAAATATTCAATATCGAGATTGGCGATCTGGAGAAAGGCAAAAACGAAGTTTACATAAAAGCCAGGACAGAGGATGGGCAAAATACCAAAAAAACGCAGGTTTACGAAGTCTTGTACAAGGACGAAAAACCTAAACTGGATATAAGCGAACCGGCCGATCGTGCCACGGTTTCTAGTCCCGAGGTGACTATCAAGGGAACAACCGACAAGGAAGTCCTCATCAAGGTAAATGACCTGCCGGTCGTTGTGGACGTCAACGGAAACTTCGATTCTACCGTCAGGCTCAAGGATGGGGACAACTCCATAAGCATAAGGGCCGAAGACATTGCCGGCAACGTTGAAAGCAAAACCCTCACCGTGACTTACCGTAAAGAAGACTGATCATACCCATGCTCCCCAATCCAAAAAGAATAAACGGATGGAGTATTATGTTATCCGACAAGGACATGAGCGATATGAAAATGAAATAAAGCTGCAAGTTGCGGAAAGCCGCCAACTGGTAAATGGATGCTGCAAAAAGAACTAAGCCAACGAGGCCTGACGTAACGAGAATCACAAGAAAACTTGAAGAAAACGCCGCCGCCGAGTGATCCGGTATATCAAGCCTGTTATGCGCAGACGGAATCATCTTTTGCTTTACGAATTCTATCCGGTTATATCCGTATCCGACAACGGGTGCCTTTTTAAAAATTTCATATGCCTTGCCGTAATCTTCAAACCGGGAAGCAATCGAAAACACCCGACCCAAACCAACCCCGACGCCGAACTCCTTAGGAACGAACGAAAATATAGACACGAAAAGAACCAATGCCATCGCCGCGACTTTGAGGTTGCGCGTCCTTAAGAAATCGTACCCGAGCGTCAGGATAAAGAATAGATAGGCGGAACGCGAAAATGTCAGAATCAGAAAAGTCATGAATACGATAGTCGCAAAAATATTTTTTCTTCTGTAAAAATAGATAGCGACCAATCCATAGAATGAGGCCGCCAGGCCGGTGTCGAAAAAGACTCCGAATAACCGGTTGAGGTGGGGATCCCAACCCTGATATATAAGGTTCCTAAGGTCCGGATACAGAAAATGCTGAACAAGGGAAGAGATCGTTATCAGAACAAGCGAAAAATAAAACCCCTTCTTGAATTCGATAATGCTTTTACTATGCTTTAAGTAGAAATAAAGATACAAAAAAAACGCTTGGTAAAACACCAGCCTTGCCAAAAACAACGCGGCTACAAGGTTTTGAAGCGGCTGGTAACCGAATACCCCAAAAAGGTACGAGAACAGCAAAAACAGGTTGAAAGCGTATACAAATCTCAGCTTTTTGAAACCGGAAGAAACCGGAGCCAGTTTGTGCCTGAAAATCAGGAGCACAAAAATAATCGCCATGATGGGCTCGTAAAGATAAAAGTTCACCTGGCCTGACAAAAGGGTTACCCTTCCCAACTGCCCAAGGGAGAATAGGAAGAAAATCAAATAAAAAAATATGTTCATTGAGTTTTGATTTTTTTATACTGGTAGAGCTTTGCTCTAACCAAAAAGGAATGGAAACTCATCAGGAATGCGTAGGCGAAACCTGGCGGACCGTCCAGAAAACCGAAATTGACAAAATAGTTGTATATGAATTTGAAAGCGGGTGTGAATGCGATGTCAAAAACGTTTGTATCGGCGCCTTTGCCGTAAATTTCCCTGGCCCTCAATGTCGAATAACTGTTTATATCCTCAATGAATTCCCTTATGGTCTGGTGGGGATGATGATCCAAAAAGCCGTCGAGTCTGCCAGTTGATTTGACGGTATGGAATACCTCATGGACATTGCCCATCCATAGGCCGGCTCCGGCCTTGACCAATCGCAAAAGCCCCGAGTCACGGACCGCCTTAACCTCTCCGAACCTGAGTTCCCTGCCCCAAAAAAAATCACGTCGCCTCAGGTAATATCCATCCTGTGCACTATTTTTGACGGCCCCTTTTATTTCATTCCTGAGCTTTGGCGATACGACCTCATCAGCGTCGACGAAAAGCGACCAGTCACCCTGGGCCTTGGATTGGCCGTAGTTCCTTTGCGCGGCAAAATCCCCCTTGAGTTCGCGCTTAAAAACCTTTGCCCCAAAGGATTCGGCTATCTTGACCGTGTGATCGGAGGAATTGTCGTCGATAACGATGCACTCATCGCAAAATCTTAAGGATTCCAGGCATTTTTTTAGGTTTCCGCCCTCGTTGCGAGTTAGAACGACTGCCGATAACATGGATTAATGATACCACAGCCTTACGCCAGTTCAAAAATCTTCTCCAAATCCCTAACGTATTTTTTCCAGGAAAATATTTTTTCCAAATCGTTTTTTACCCTGAAGGGCTTGGTGACGGTCTTTTTCATTAACTCCACGAATTCGTCAAGGTCATCGGCCATTCTGACATAACCCCTGAACTCAGGGACGATCGCCTCCCGAAGCCCGACCACCTGGGTTTTCTGTGACAATGCCTCCAAGACCGGAAGATTAAAGCTTTCATAAAATGACGACGTAAGAAGGGCTGTTGCCTTCTGGTACATTTTCCTTAGAGCTACCCTATCCACGTAAGGAATCGCTTTGACGTTGGGATCCTTGATCTTTTGCGTATATCCGGCCAAAACCAATCTGTAATCGCGGAATTTCTTGGATTTCCTAAGTTTTTTGAAGGCGTCGATTATGAACTGGACGTTTTTGACCGGATGGTCCATGCCGACGTGGAGGAAAAACTTCTCCTTTTTTGTTTTCTTTTTCAAAAGGGGCATGTCAAAGGGTATGCCAAAAGGGATGACGGCGATTTTCTTTTCCAACTTGGGACTAATCTCGACCACTTCGTGTTTTACCCGTTTTGACGAGACGACGATCATGTCCGAGTTTTTCATGAGTTCCTCCAGCTGTTCGTTGAGGGTGTCGTAATTTTTGTAAAGCCCTTGGTAGAACTTGAAGGACAATCCATGGGAAAACGAAACTATCTTCGAAAAAGTCGTTATTGGCAAAGACTGATTTAGGGCCAGATACAAATCCTTACGATGGATTATTTCCTCGATGCCGACCCTGACCTTAGACCAAAAAAGTCTTGGCGTGATTTTTTTGAAGTGCATGTTCGCCCCCAACTTGAGATCCTGATCCTGATTGCAAAACGAATAGAGATAGTAATCGTTTTTTTTGCCGTAAAGGGCGATTGCCTTAAGCAGATTGCTGGTAAAAGTGTAGTTGCCGAACTGGTTGTCCTCTTTAGCGCAGAGGGCGGCTGCGTCCAGTGAAATCTTCATTGATCGCTTTATACAAAATCGTAAAGGTGATTGCCGTATTTATAAATTCGCCGATTACGGTAATCCAGGCCGATCCAACATACCCGTATCTCGGTATAATCAAAAAATTTGCGATCACATTATATACTACTTGCCCGAAAAAAAGTAGGATAATCTGGTTTGTCCGCCCCAAAGCATATAACCCGCCCAAAAACACCGAAGTCAAAAGCAATAAAGGAAGCGCAAAAATGATGATCCTTAGAACCTGGATCGACGAGCCGTAATCGCCCTTCATCAGGACTGGAAGCACGACCGGCGAGAAAAAGAAAAAACCCAAAGCGGTAAACAACCCGATTGTTCCGACAAGCAAAACGTCTTTTTTGATCTTCGACAAAAACAGCTGGGTTTTGTTTTCCTTTACGAGGCTTGAAAACATCGGGATGGCCGAAACGTTGTAGGCCACAAGCATGAACATCATGGCATCCAAGAAACGGTAACCGGCCGAATAGATCCCGACTTCCTTTGCCCCCCTCAAATAATTGAGGATTATGACGTCAGCCTTGGAATAGAAACCGGCCATCAGGCTTATGACGAGATAAACGACCGATTTCTTGGCGATCTTTAACCAGGCCGGCAAGTCGATTTCAAATATGATCTTGCCCATTTGTTTTTGGACAAGAAAAAAGTTAACGAGACCATAACCCAGGTACAGGATGAAAATGGCGATGAATATGTTCATCAGACTGCGCGATATGAAAATCGTCGCGATGAGGGCGGCAACGGATATGACCTGGAATATCGTTGAGACTACCGACGTGAGATAGGACTTGTTGATGATCGATGCGAATATGAGGAAGGTTCCGGATATCATGTTCGAGAATATGGCAACCGATGTCAGGACGATGGCCGTCAGAACCTCGATCGGGTAATGAAATACGAAAGCCAACCCGATTGTCAGGGCAAACGTAACCAAAGACAGAACCGCCCTGAAGGAAAACAGCTGGGACATGTGTTTCTGCTTTTCGCCGGGCAGGTTTATCAACCCGTATGAGGTTGTCCCGAAATCCAGGATGGGTGACAGCAGCCCGATGTGCGTCCAGGCCAGCGTGTAAACGGCATACTCCTGAGGCTTGAACATCCGGATGAGGACCAAAAACAGGATGAAATGCAGGATTTTGTTGATGATAGAGGCAAAATTGAGACTGAAAAAATTGAGGTAAAAAGGCCGTTTGGCAACTTCTTCGTAAATCGTTTTCGGAAATCTCAATATTTCCCTTGTCTTCTGCTTCACCGAACCGTATTTCCATAAAAACCTCAGGCGGCTTCTGAACAGCCAATAGTTTTTGGTCGGACTTTCCTTTGAAATCTCGAAATGTTCATAAACCAGCCCCGAATCGATGCCGACCTTGAATCCGGCCCTTCTTGCCCTTTCGGCAAAATCCACTTCTTCGTAATAAAGAAAGTAGCCCTCGTCCCAAAGGCCTATCTTTTCGACCACTACCCTCTTGAAAAAGAATAGGGAACCGGAGGGAAAACCAACCGCGGCAAATCTTTCTCCTGGCTTTTTATCGATAAGCCCGCCGCTCATCCGCCACTTTTCTATCTCGCCACCGTAATAGATCTTTCCCTCCTGACGCATCGCCAGTCCGTAAACGTCAAAATGCGCAGCCGCCTCAAAAATATTCTTGCCTTTCAGTCCTCCAAGGGATATGTCGGTGTTGGCAACAATTAATATATCTGCCCCATCTTTTAATGCCTTTTTTATGCCTTCGTTGGCTCCCCCGGCGTAACCGCGATTGTTGATGGAATTGTCTATAAAATACATTAAATAATCTTTAAGTCCGAGATCTTTTACTTCCCGTTTCAGTCTTTCAACTTCCCTTTCCGAAGTTTTGTATAGAACAAATATAAGTGCCGTTTTCATCTTTTCTTTTTAAATGTTAACACCAAATAAGTCACAAACTCCATATAAGCAAACGCCAGATCAAGCGGGATTCTAAAAAGTCCGTCTTTATATCCGCCATCCTTTACGAACCTGGCATAAAACATATGCAAAGGATAAAAAAGAATTTTCCTGAAGCTGCTTCGCTCCCCCTTTTTTGCCAGGACCTCAGCCATCTTTAGGGCGTACCCTGTGAATTTGGAGAAGACCTGGATAATGCCCCTATAAGAATAATGGTATAAGATTCCCTTGAGTTTCCCAGTCTTTCCGCTTTTGACAACGAATTTATTGTGAACGATCGAGGGCATGATGCGAAGCGATCTGGCCCTGAATAGCCTGACCATTCTGTAATTCTCTCCCCCGCGCCTTAAGGGCTTGCCGAGATAATGGTTGAGATAAGGTATCTCGTAGGCGGAAAAATCCTTATCGTCTTTTTTAATAACTGTGATTATCTCTTTCTTTAACGCTTTGGAGACCACCTCGTCGCTATCGAGAACCAATACCCAAGGATTTGAAACATATCTGAGCCCGTATGCTCTTTGCTTTCCTATGTCACTAAACCGCTTTTGATATACCTTTGCTCCGTGCATTATTGCCGTTAATACCGTTTTGTCTTGCGATTCCTCGTCGACCAAAACAGTTTCCGAAGCTAGATCTTTCAGGGATTCGAGAGTTCTTGCAATCGTGTCTTCATTATTTTTGCTGATAATAAGCGCCGTAAGAGGAACTTTCATTACCCTTAATTGTAACCCAACAAAAACGAATTAGATAAAGAATATGAATTATGTGGGTATATCGAAATAATTTACTCATCATAAAAAGCTGAAGTATGATTTTTGTAGCATATAGTCCACTGATTAATTGTTGATAGTCAAATAAAATGTAAATGAGGTCTTACGGCTTGTGCTCATTAGAGTCTGTGAACACTCCTCACCTTTTATAGGTAAAACAAGCCGACTGCCTCGTTAATATCACTAATTTACGACGTCATTCTTTTTATGTAAGAATATATTTGCCTTAGTATATAATACTGTATATGAGTAGATGGAAAGTTACAAGAACTACTTACAAAGTTAGCGATTTTATTTCCTGGCAGAAATCACATACTTTAGTCTTAAACCCCAACTTTCAACGCAGAAGTGTTTGGAATAAAGGAGCAAAGTCTTACTTAATAGACAGTATTATTAAAGGCTTGCCAATTCCAATAATCATAATTAGAGAACAAAAAAGTAATTTATCAAGCTATGAACCTAAGAGAGAAATTGTTGATGGGCAACAAAGGATTAGAACATTGATCGCATTCATTGATCGTAAAATTCTACCTGATGTAGCAAAAAATGATGATTTTTCTATACTATCGGTTCATAATAAAGAACTCGCTAATAAAAAATTTTCAGAATTACCTACAGAAATACAACAAGATATATTAGATTACGAATTCAGCATTCATATACTTCCTTCAAAGGTAGATGATAGAGAAGTTCTTGAAATATTTGCACGTATGAATGCTACTGGTGTAAAACTAAATGCTCAAGAATTAAGAAACGCCGAGTACTTTGGAGAATTTAAAACCAGCGCATATAATTTAGCAACAGAACAATTGTATAGATGGAGAAATTGGTTATTATTTACTAATGAGAACATATCAAGAATGCATGAAGTGGAAATGACGAGTGAGCTTATGCTAGCAATGTTAAAAGGTGTGACAGCAAAGAAAAAATCAATAATTGATAAAGTATATGAGCAATATGACTCTGTCTTTCAAGAGAGATTTGATATAGAGAAGCGATTTAGATTCGTTATGGATTCTCTTGAGGATTTTTTTGAGCAAGATTTTTTAAGATTTTTACCTAATAAAAAGACACTTTTTTACGCACTATTTTACTCAATTTATAAACTTTTATTTGAAAAAGACGTTTCGCTATCGACTAATAAAAACACTAAACAAGTGAGTAAAGAGCGTATTAATAAGATCGTTTTCAAAATAAATAGTATTAAAACAAATGAATTGCCACACGATGTTCTAATTGCCTTAACGAGGCGAACTACTGACATGAGCTCAAGAAAGAAATTAATTGACTATCTTTTGAGCGACTAATGTGACTCCTGAAGCTAACAAATTGATACTCACTTTTTCAGGTCATTTACGAAATATTGATCTCACAAGAATAAAAATGGAAAATCTATATGAAAATAGAGATATAGTTAGACGTGATATAGAGCAGGTATATCAAGGTTTATTCTTAGATTGTGTAACAAGCTTTGAACGTGTTATCGAAATAGTTTTTTTTGGACTTCTTATGGGAAAAACTCTTGTTCAGAATTGTAATAATTTGCAAAAAGTTGTAATAAAGTCATATTTAGTTGCAAAAGAGCTTCTATATGAAAATAAAAAATACACTGATTGGTTACCATATAACAATCTTGAAGCAAAATCTAAAAGGTTTTTTCATCAAGGGCAGCCTTTTACAATTCTGGATGAAGATGATAAACGAACTATTTTTGAAATTGTTGTTATCAGAAATACCATTGCTCATAAGAGCAAGTTTGCAATAGAAAAGTTTAAGAAAACAGTTATCGAATCACTAATCCTGTCACCTAGGGAAAAAACACCGGCTGGCTTTCTTCGAAGTATCTATAGAACAAATCCGGATCAAACAAGGTATGAGCTCTATTCCATTGAATTGGTTAATATTATAAAAAAAATACTTAGCTTCCATTAGTTCAATGGACTATCAGAGGATGTTTAGAGCATTTTTTACATCAGATTGATACAATATTGATTGGATAGAACGACAGAGCACTTATAAATTCAATCTCGTAGAGAGCTTGTTCCATTGGCCTGAACCCTTAGTTCAACGGATAGAATAAGGCACTTCTAAGGATTAGATAAATGGATCTTATTTATTACTAACAAATTTTATTTGTTATAAAATGAATTATGAGAGTTGATTCAAATACTGTGTTGCTACTTAGTGCAACAATATTGGCTGTTTTCGGTTTAGTTATTTATATTTGGGCAAGAAAAAGAATAAAATGAATGTTTTAAGCTTAAACAATATTCTGTTAATAATTCTTATTTTAGTAGTAATTCTTTTAATCTACTTCAATCTTCATGATTTCAAGAAATGATCTGCTACACTAAAAGTGAGAGATGAAAAAACCCTTGAAGGCAAAACTCCCGTTAGTGATTGAGACTCTTTTAGGTCTAGTTTTAGCCGCTGCTTTGGGCGTTGGATTGTATTATGGTTATCGGTATTACAAAAACACGACCGCCCAGCTGATGCTCCTCCAATCCAACAAGATCAAGCTGGATAAAAACCTGAAACAGATATCCGGGGAACTTACCAACCTCAAGAAACAAGACCAGTACCTTATAAATAAGGATCTTGAGGGAAAAATATCGAGCATCGAAACTACCTACGACAAGTCGGTCATGACATACGAGAAGCTTTTGGATCTCAAGACCAAAACAAAAAATACCATAAAATTCGACGAGGCTTTTGCTGACATATTAACCCTTTTGTCCAAACGTAACTACTCCTCTGCCGAAGCGGATTTGGACCAGTTGAGTCGCAATATTGATGCCGAAAAAGCCAAAATTGCCGCATCATTCCAGATACCCGCTTCCGTCCCGGAAAACAATACGCCACCCGGCTCCGGATACCAGCAGCAGGTTGTCAAAAGCGATGTCGGGGATTTTCTGGTTGGGATCGTGGCCGCCGATCTTAACTCAACCAGGGTTGTTGTTGATACCGCATCTGATTCTGATTGCAAAAACGATTGCCCGGTATCGTCTTTGGGAGATTATGTCTCCAGATCCGGAGCATTTGCCGGTATAAACGGCTCGTATTTTTGTCCGGCCGATTACCCATCCTGTTCAGACAAAAAAAATTCCTTTGACACTTTGGTCATGAACAAAAACAAGAAGTACATCAATTCCGATAACAATGTCTATAGCACGGTTCCGGCAGTAATATTCTCCGGAAATTCGGCACGGTTTGTCGGAGCCACGTCCGAATGGGGACGGGACACAGGGGTGGATGCCGTTTTGGCAATGCAGCCTTTGCTGGTCTCAAACGGAAATGTAGTTTTCAATAGCGACGGAGAACCCAAGCGGGGAAGCAAAGGCAACCGCAGCTTTGTCGGTGCAAGCGGGTCAACCGCGTATATCGGGGTGGTATTTAATGCCACGGTTGCCGAAGCCGCCCACGTAATAAAAACAATGGGTATACAAAACGCCCTCAATCTAGATTCCGGCGGATCAACCGCCCTTTGGAGTAACGGCTACAAAGCCGGTCCGGGCAGGAATTTACCTAACGCACTCCTGTTTGTAAGCAAGTAGCGCCCTTTCTCAAAAACCTTAATTTGCAAGCGCAATGTAGAAATATTTGCCTTTCCTGATGATTTCCCTGTTTTTTATGAGTTCCTTGAGTTCCCGGGTTACCGTTTCGCGAGTCAACCCCAGGACACCTGCCAGGTTTTTGTGCGTCAGCTCGAGATCAATTTTGAAATACTTGCCTTCTTTCTGTCCAAAACGCTTGGCATAAACGGTCAGAGTGTCGAGAATCTGGTCACTGGCTTCCTTGATCATCAACGTTTCCAAATGATTTAAAAGTCCACCCACTCCTTGACTCAAACGCGAAGTCAGTGAAAAAAGGACGTCGGCATTGGCCTTCAAAAAAGCTATGACATCGGCAACCGGAGCTACCCTGACTTTGACGTCGCTAAATGCCTTGAAATCATACTGGTTTTCCAAATCACCCAAAGCCAGAATGATAGGAAAATAGCTTTTTTTCTTGAGAATGTTCAAAGTAATAATATTGCCCGGGGAATTGTTTTTCTTCATCTGGCCGACGTAGCCCTTTTGAATGTAATAAATAAATTCGGGTCTTTTTGTGGAATTTTCGATTACCAAATCGCCTTTTTTGTAAGTCTTCTCAGGACACTTTTTGAAGAAAATTTCGATTTTTTGTTCTGCATCAATGGCGCTCTCGGTCATAAGGAAATATTCTACCAAAAAAAGGGCCGAACATCAGTAAGAAGCACATTGGTATATTCTAACGAACCATAGTTGCCGCTAAGGGAACAGGTCAAATACTATATCTGCAAGTAGCGGGTGGGATTACAAAAGTTACTCCCGGGGTAAAGTCTGAAGATTTGTCAACACAACAAGTCTTTTGAGTGAAGTTCCTGGTGGCCAGCATGTCATCAGTGTCATGGTAGATCCACCATCCTTGGTTATCGGGTCGAGGTAGAAAATTTCCTCGGGATTAACAAACTTTTTTTCTTTAACCCGGTAAACAAATTTTTTGTCCTCAAAATATACATCTACCTCATCCCCTTTTTCGAGTTTATATAGAAGATAAAAAACCGAATTATAACGATTTGCCGTATACCAATCGACTGATGAATGGGCAAAAATAAATGTATTACCTGCGTGCCCTGGAAAGGCAGTTCCTGCGGCATGTGCTACCCCCATTGTCAAAGCGGTTTGATAAGTTTTTTGATTAAACGGGTCAACATTGGCTATAACCTTGGCGTTTGCAGCGATCTTGGGTATTACTATTCCGAAACCATAATCAACGGGCTTTATTGCCGATTTATCGTTAACGGCCTGTCTGACTGTATACCTAAATTCCTCACGGGCAATGGGATAAAAAATGAATAATAGAAGTAGCAATCCCGTCAAAAAAGCACCGATTCCCAAATAAAAAAAAATTCCATACCTTGAAGACTGGTTCTCGTTATTTTTTTTGATCTTTATTCTTTTTGACGGAGGCATACAGCAAAGCAACAATAGCTAAAGCCAATAATCCAAGTATATAATATTTGTTTTTTTCAAAAAAGTTTTTAGTTTTACTTGCGGTTGAGATACCTTTAATATCACCTTTACCGGTCGCCTGGGTTGGGGAAACCGTCGCGGATTTTTCTTCGCCCAATACTTGTCCAGATTGACCTCCTTGAGGCAAGGTGACATTTGTAACCGGTATCGCTCCGCCTTCCGTCTGTTGTATCTGGATTAAAGTCGTTGACGATGTGATTGTGACGCTGTCACCAATTGGCCCGGATGCATTTCCTGCAACGTTGAATGCCCGGATTACATAATAATAAGTTTTATTGCAATCAGGAACCGTTTCAGTAAATGACCCGTCGGTATTGGTTGACACTGCTACGTCTCCCACTCTCGTCGATCCGTCAAGTGACATTGTGGTCGAGTCCGACCTATAAACCTCAACTCTTGTTGTCATTCCGTCATCGGCGGTTTTGAAGCTAATCTTATATTGGCAGCTTCCGATTTTTTCCTTTTTGTAGTTTGTCGGTACACTTGGATCACGGTCGTCAAATGTAACCGATACCAATCCTTGAAGCTCCGAATCGTCCGAGGCTCCGCCATTTGTAGCCATAACCTTGAAATAATAGGTCTTGTTGTTTTCTTTTACGACTGACGAATTAACCTGACAGCTGTCGGTGTTGCCTCCTGCCGATATTGTTTTATCGGAATCAAATTGGGTCCAGGCGCCGGCAAGGCTGTTTTTGTAATAGCATCGGGCATTTATGGGATTATCGGAATCGGTCAAGTCAAGAACCGTAAAGACCAGTTTGAAATCGCTGTTTTTTGTGGGGGTCTTTGGCTCCGAAAGCCTTACTGAAATACCCGAGGCATTCACTTGAGAGGTAACAAAAATCGATAAGGCAAAAGCTAAAATTACGACAAGTTTTTTCATAATAGTTTTGAGTTTTTTTTCTTTTATTATGAACCAAACCAACATGATTGATAAACCAAGTCCAATAAGTATTGAGGCGATCGTCAGCCATATTGAGTTTGCTCCTGTGGCCGGTAGAACTCTGCTTGTGGCAGCACCAAGCACCTGACCTGATTCGGCGATTTGTGCGTTTCCGCTTTCGGTCAGGTTGCCGTCAACCTTGACTGCCGTTCCTACGAAATTTTGGTCGACATAACCGTCTTGCGACAGGGCAAGTATCTTTGTGTTGGTGGCGTCGTTTCCGGCTGCCCAAGCAAGATCCTTGTACAAGCCGAACTCCTGTCCGCCATCAATATTGACTTCATATTCTATGATTACCTCGGACCCTTCATTAAGATCGCCAAGATTGTATGTGCCCGGCGAATGGTAATTGGGATCAGGAAGAGTGATACTCTCACCGTTTAGAGTTGAGGAAAGAATTGACGAGAAATGGAAACCTTTGGGCAATAGATCCTTGATCTTGACGCCAAACATTTTGTTGTTCAGAATTTTTAGCACCAATTTGTATACCACTTTGCCACCGGGCGTCTTTGACGATCCGTCATTGTATTTTGAAAGATTAAGGATTGGAGCGTGATAATTGCCTACATAACAATTTACTGTTTCTCCGGGAACCACATTGACCGTGTGGGAATTATCATTATCGGTTGCCTGTTCTTCTCCACAGTTAACGTTTGTCTGTATCCAATCTTCCTTTATATTTTCGCTCAATATATAGCCCCCGGAAACGAGGTTCTCGAATAAGGCTTCTCCGTTTTCGTCAGTGGATTTGGTATCGTTGCCCAAAGTCATATCCCAACCCGAAAGAACCGGTTCATTCTCGCCCCTTACTCCGTCTCTGTTAAGGTCATGGTACTTTATCACCTTGATATTACCCAAGTGAATATTTCCGAAATCCATATTTGTATTAGTCATACCGGAGGAATTGACCGCAAAATCGTAACAGGCGGGTGCTTCGTCCTGGACGACATTGTTGCTGCCTTCAACGACCGGATATGTTTGGAACCAGCCGGTTTTTAATACTTCGCAGATTCTGTAATTGCCGATTGCCAAGCCTTTGACTTCATACTGCCCATCCACTTCAGTATGACCGGTTACCAGGCTTTCGATTTCATCCCATCCGCCGTCATTGTTATCCTTATAAACCCTTATTGTCCAATCGTTGAGGTAAGGTTCGCCATCGTTAAATTCGTGATTATTGTTGACGTCTTCAAATTTGCGGCCGCCAACTTGCGCCAAGTGGAAGTTGCCGAAATCGATACCTGTTTGATCATTCCCGTTCAAGGTGACCGGAATACATTCGGGCGTTGAGGTTTGAGTCCATCCTGTCTGAACGACCTCGCAAACCGAATAATCTCCTGGAAGCAATGAATCGAAGGTATAGGTCCCGTTGGAGCCGGTAAAGGCATTGTTTAATACGTTCCCCTCGTCGTCTTTAAGTACTATTTCCCAATTATTTATGCCCGGTTCGCTTTCATCGTCAGCCATCTTGCCGTCACCGTTTACGTCTTCGTATTTTGTTCCTGAGATGGAGCCTTTATTCAGACCATTGAAGGCGACACAGTAGGCGGTCTTGCCATGGGCTTTATCGACCACCTCTTCCCAGTTATCATTGGTATTGGAATTATTGGAACAGACCATTCTCGCGCCGTCATCCCCAGAACTGAAGCCCACATAGTCGGAATCGGCCGGTATGACTTCCCTGACATTGATTGTCTGTGTTATATCCCTAATTTCCACTTCCTGACCTGCCGTAAACGATTGCCAAGGAGCCGGATACAGGTCTGAATCCCATTGGGAAGGTGAGTTATCAGACCACTGGAAAGTCCAATCAGTTGTGATAGAGCAGTGTCCTTCGCTACCGTCAACCCAGTCTTGAGCCGTATCGGCGGTAACGGTATTACCACCCCCCCAATGCGGGAGGAAATCCTTGTCGTCGCAAATAACCTTCTCGACGATAAATTTAAAAGGCCTGGAATTGGTTATCGTACATTCCTTGTTTTGCCCGGCGTCAAACGTGATGCTTCCGTCTTCTGCACAGTCTCCGGTTATTTTTGATATATAGTTGTCCAGGTTTGTCCCGGTTCCGGCAGTTTCCGAAATAATGTGACGTCCGGTACTTACATTTACCGTTTCCGTTGCTCCGCATACCGCATCAGCGGCAATTGCCGTTCCGTCGACGTTTAGGTTAAATCTTCCTTCATCCGTTCCCGGCTCGCACACTTTGTTTATGGTTAATGTCGGTAATTTAGTATTTGTGAAAGTGCAGACAACGTGCTGATCCTTTTGGACATCTATGGAATTGGAAGCACCGACGGTTACGGCTGGTTCTTCGTCATTACTGCCATTATTGTTTTGGTCGTCGAAACAGGAAAGAGACGTATCGTACCCCGGCAGGAGGGTTTCGGACAAGTAATAAGCTCCAATGTTGACAAGGTTCTGGCCGGTCGTACCGTCTTCAGCAACCAAATCCTTCGTGTCGATATCGTCCGCACCCTGTTCGCTTCCGATTTTGATGGTAACGTTTCCGGCTCCACCAATCCAGTGCTTTTTAAGTTCGATTGTTCCTTGGTTACGGGTATTGGTGAAAAGACAGATAACATCATCGTTAAGCCCAATCGTCGTTTTCCCGGTTGTGTCGTTAACCAAATGGCTTGTTTCACCGGGGTCAATCGTATCGTTGTGGTTGGCATCGTTAAAACATGCCAAACCTGTTGTGAACGCGGAGGGAATCAGAAGTTGTTCGCTCAAATAATAGTCACCCTCATCAACCGTAAATTCCCCGGTTGTGCCATCGGCTACCAATGAGGTTTTATTTACTTCCTGACCGCCTTGAGTAGTGCCGATCTTAAGGTCTATGGGTTGCGCCGTGCCTTCAAAATGTTTTTTCAATTCTATCTTTCCTGTATTGGCTGCGTTGGTAAATGTACACGACTGTCCCGAAGATGTAACCGTAACGCTTGATGGATTAGCATCGGAACAGTCCCCTGATGTTGATACCCAGTGAAAGCCAGACGGTTCGGTTTCGGTAACGGTGTAATCGCCTGTCGGGATATTGCTGAAACTGATATCGCCATTTGCATCGGTTGAGGCAGTTGAGGAAGTCGGACCTGAAATTGAGAAACTGACTCCGCTCATCGGTAATCCCGCCAGATTTTTCTTATGGATGGTTAGAGTCCCTTCAGAGGCTGGGATTTTACATTTGTTATTATAAATCGCCTGACCTTCCGTATTCCAATTTTGTCCGTCATAGTAACCCCCCAAATAATCAAAGGGGGGAATGATGTCACCCCAGGTAACGAATATGCCAGGAAACCAAATTGGACCATCATGATTGTCGTGTCCACTGACGTCACCTGATTTTGATGGACTGTTTACTATATAAGGATTTGAATTGCTTCCTGTCGCATGACATATTTCTATGTCGGGATTAACCAACGAGAGAGTGCATGAACTAGTACAGGAATAGTTTTCATTTGGAACTCCAGCCGTCCCATCGCATTCTTCTGCCCCTTCAACGACATTATTGCCACAAATAGGTGCTGGAGTGTAATATATTTTAACCTGCAAATGATCTACGGAAACCGTTGTCCCACTGTTGCTGCAATTCGTATTTGGCGGCGTATCGTCATACGATATTTTCAATACGAAGTTACTGTCTGTGAAATCGTTCGGATTCCAACTTCTTCCCCAATTTTCCGAACTGCCACCCAAAGTATAAGATGTATCCAAACCTGATAGTGAATTGGTACTTTTAGTTGAAGTGTAGCTCGAACCATTATTCCAGGAAAGTTGTGCAAAAACAGAGCATCCCGTTACGTCAGTAGATTTTGCCTCTATTTTAACCTCAATCCCATTGATCGTTGAACCTGATGGAATCGAAGGAAAATTAAAGTCATCATAACCTTGCTCTTTGCCTTCATCATTCGAAGTAGCATATGAATCATTGCTTGAATACGCCCTGTTTGCATGCGACCAATCATTTGGAGAGTGTGTACTTGTAGGTGACTTATATGAAGTGTCAGCATCTGTAAATGTTACTGATGCTACAACTTGACCACTTGCATCTTTGAATTCAACCAGGTAGTTTGGCCTGTAATTTCCGTCCAGCTGGTAACTAGCCGTAAAGGCACCGTCTTTATCGGTCGTAATTTGGGCTTCATAGGTAACGGCCGGTTCATCCTGTGAGGAAATCTTTAAGGTGTATATCGTATTGGGTGCAAAACCGTACCCGGATATAAGAACTACTTCCGTTGGCGAATAGTCTGCTTTATCGGTTATAAGACAGCCATTTATGGAGTCGGCCCGGCACGAATAGGTTTCAACGACTTTCGTTTCAACCGTGCCGTTAACATCGGGTGTCATGAACTTTTGAACCTCCGCCCCGCCTAGGACCTCACCCTGAGGTTCAGCCGTTGGAGTCGGCGTAACTTCGACCGTCGGAGCAACTGTTGGTACGGGAGTTTCTGTTGTTGTGGGAGTTGGAACCGGATCACCATCTTCAATCCATTTGGTTTCCTCATCCGACAAATCCAGATCTTGCGGCAAATACTCTTTTTTTCCTTCCTCTTTTAGCCTTCCGTCATCAAGGGCAAATTTTATGGCAGTAATCCACGACTGGGACTTTACTTCTATTTTATAAATACCTCTCACAACGACATCCTGTTTGGCGTCGGGGCCGGATTTTATGCCCGCAAATATATCTCTCTGAAAATTCTGTTCTCCGGCATTGACCTTGGTTTTAGCGATGCCTTGAAGTCCGTCCTGGCTTTTCCAATACAACGAATATTCGATTTCATCTTTTGTATTGGCGGAAATATCAAAAGTGTTTTCGGACGTTTTGAAATTGATATCGGACTTTAAAGGTTCTGTCGAAATGACCGGTCTTGCAAACGTAAAAAAAGGAGCAATTGAATTAACAATTAATGTGAGACTGGTAATCAATGATAGAGCTTTTTCCCTAAATTTACTCTTCATTTACTTTACTGGCCGTGATTATAATCCTTGTAAGAAGTGTTGTCAAGTGATCTAGAGCACAATGATACTATTGCCACAATTATGGTAGTTAATATTTTTACGTTTTTTGTAAGGAAGAATCTAATCAAAAATGTGGTCGCTGAAGGATTTGAACCTTCAACCCCTTCAATGTGAATGAAGTGCTCTGCCATTGAGCTAAGCGACCTCCCTTGTATTCTAACATGTTTTTATCTACAATGAAAAATTGTTAGATATTCTCTATAATCATATTACTGAAAAAGTATATGTCACGATTAAGGTCTTCAAATCTTTGCAACTATGAATATCGTTAAGAAAATAATAGATTTTGTCATGGACATACTGGAAACGGTTGTCTTTATAGGATCGATCTTCATTGTCGTTTACCTTTTTATTCTAACCCCAAACCAGGTCAAGGGCGTTTCCATGGAGCCAACCTTCCATTCCGGCGACTACATACTGACGAGCCGCATCGCATATAAATTCCGGAAAATGGAACGGGGGGACGTCATCGTCTTCAAATCTCCAAAAAATCCGGACATAGAATACATCAAGAGGATCATCGCCACGCCGGGCGAAACCGTAATGGTCAAGGACGGAGAAGTCTACGTGAACGACCAGAGGATGACCGAAAACTACATTTCCGCCAAAACAAACCTCTGGGACGGAGGCTGCATCCAGGATGGTGAGACATATGTTGTGCCGAACGGCGAAATTTTTGTAATGGGAGATAACCGGCCAAGGTCGTCGGACTCAAGGGAATTCTGTTCTATCCCCTTTCAGAGCGTTATCGGGAACGTATTCTTCAGGTATTTCCCGTCAGACGCAGTCGGCGTCATCGCCAACCCGATCCCGAGGTCAATCAGATAATTTGGAAACAGCTTCCCTTATGAGCCTTGTGGTTTTTTCAAGATTGCCCTTGAATTGCAATGTCAATTTTCCGTATACGCGCGTCTGGGTGACCGTCGCCCTGGTATCCGCGTATTTGTCCTCCAACCTCTTTTGCAGTTTTTCCTTATCTTTCATATAGTTGCCCCTGTTTTTAACACCATATAGGTATTCACGCATGACATTTTCGGTATCCTGGATGCTGAGGTTTTTTGCCAGTATTTCTTCGTATATGGAAACCATTTTCTTGAAATCAGAAATCCTTGAAAGCAGGAATAGGTGGCTCACCGAAATCAATTTTGAATAGTAGGCGTCGATTATGATGTCCGGGAGCTTGTTAAGGCGGTTTAGATGGCAAACATAGGATGAGTTGATGCCCAGCTTTTTGGAAAGGTCAATCACCTTGACGTCCCTCTCCTTTAACAGATACCCGATAAGCCTTGCCTTGCTGAAGACATCCGTCTCCTTTTTGATTTTATCGATGATCTGCTCCACCGTCTCCATACCAATATTCTACCAGTTAAAGATGTGTTAAATATAGACCTTTATTTAAGGCGCCACGAAAGATTAGTCAATCTTTACGAAAGTGTCCCCCATTCGGGTGTAGAATTTGACGGTTCCTTTTTTCAAAGCCATGATTGTGAAGTCACGAGTCAACATCGTTCCAGGTCCGGCGTTTACCTTGGTGCCTTTCTGGCGGATGATGATATTACCCGGTTCCGCGGCCTGTCCACCGAACAACTTGACTCCAAGCCTCTTTCCGGCAGAATCTCGGTTTCCCTTAACGGTTTTTTGCGCTTTTGTATGTGCCATACTGGTTTAGACTATTTTACCAATTTTTAAGGTGGTGAGCGATGGCCTGAATCCCCTGACTTTTCGGTAGCGGACCTTGGCCTTGAACTTGGCAACTCTGATTTTTTCGCCTTTTCCTTGGGCAACCACTTCGGCTTTGACTTTCCCGTCAAGTAACGGAGTGCCGACTTCAAGGGCGCTTCCATCCTCGGAAAATACGGCCAAAGTTTCCAATTCGACGGTCTTTTCGGCTGAAGGGATGCTGGAAACGGTCAACAAATCGCCTTCACGGACGATGTATTGTTTTCCACCTGTTTTGACAACGGCAACATTAACCATAGATTAAGATTATACCAAATTAAGGTAGAAGTGCAAACCCTATAAGTATCGCCAGAACGGCTGAGCCTCCATAGGATATGAAAGGCAGGGCGACACCGGTTATCGGCAGGATTCCCAGGTTCATGCCGATGTTGACGAATATCTGGAAAACCAGATACGAAGCGATCCCGATGCAATAAAGAAACTTAGCCTGATTGTCGCGATCGCGCAAATGATAGTATTTGGCGGCCCGTTTGGCGATCATATATATAAGAACCGCATAAAAGCATAGAACGGCGAATCCGCCAACGAAACCAAACTGTTCGACGAGCGACGCATAGGCAAAGTCCGTTGTGTTTTCGGGAAGGAAAAACAGTTTCGATTGGGTTGACAAACCCAACCCGCGGCCCATAAATTTGCCGCTTCCGATCGTTATTATAGATTGGATCATATTGTAGGCCGTCCCCTGGGTGTCCAGATGGGGATTAAGAAAGCTCAGTATCCTGGCCTTTTGGTATGTTTTAAGGAAAAACCATCCAATAGGCGCCAAAACCAGAGACGTCTCCGCCAGATATAGCAAGTGTTTCTTTGCGTAAGGAGAAAAAAGGAGAATGACCAGATAAAAAAACCCGTAAACGGCCGCGTTACCCAAATCCGGCTGCTTGAAGATTATGAAAGCCGGAATTCCAACATAGGCAAGGCTTTTAATAAAGAAAAGGAAGTTGTTCTCTATGACTTTCCGTTCGCTGAAATACTTGGCAAGAAACATTATCATTATGACCTTGAAAAACTCCGAAGCCTGGAAGTTGAAAAAATACAGATCCAGCCATCGACGCGATCCCTTAACTTCAAGCCCGACAATATATGTGATAATCAGGATCGCCATCATCAGCCAGTAGAAAAGGACCGAATTAGCCTTAAAAAAATGCCTGCCGACTGCCTTGACGGCGAAATAGACGCCGATCCCGATGAGGATATAGGTAAACTGCCTGAAAAAAAGCGCCTGATTCAATCCAAACAGGCTAAATAACCCGAACGCGGAGAGAAAAGACGAAATAACCAATATCTGCATTACTCTTTTGGTTTGACGATAACTTCACGGCCCAGGACAACGTTATCGGCCATGACTCTTTTTTTAACGTATTCCGCATTTTCGAGAAAAGCGTCGGGGATTGTCAAATCAATTTTATCGGTGGCCTTAAGCCCGAGCTCTTTTCTTTTTGACTGTACAAACCGGATGAGCTCCCTTAAATTCCCTTCATGCTCCAAGTCTTCAGGTGCAACAAAAACTTCCTTCGCCGGATATTGGACTTCATTGACAACAAAATTTTTGCAGTTCAACTCCTTGAGGACCACCTCCCAAATTTCCGCCCTGACGTTTTTGAAACTTCCCTCAGCCTTGACATCAAGATTCAATAACGGGATTCTGACCTTGAGACCATCGGCTTTTCTTTTGGCGTGGCCGGCAACAACCGCTACCCTTGCCTTTTCCATCTCCGCTATCAGCTTGTCATCCTTGAATTTTTCGTTCAGTTCCGGCCAAGTTTCCAAATGAACCGACTCCCGACCGGTTAGATTGACATACATCTCTTCGCTAATAAACGGCATGAACGGGGATATTGCAATCGAAAGGTTCACCAGGATAAAATACATCGTTTCGTAAAAATCGTTTTTGTCGCTTTCATTGTCGCTCGCAACCCAAACGCGGTCACGGCTTCGCCTGACATACCAGGTAGAAAGATCGGAAACGAATTTTTCAACCGACAGCGAGGCATCCTTGGCATTATAGTCGAACATATTGGTTCTAATGTCGGACACGGTTTCGGCAAACCTGGCAAGTATCCATCCGTCCAGAACATTTTTTGATTTGGGCGTCGAGGCTTTTTTAGGGTTGAATCCATCGAGGTTGGCGTATTCAAGGAAAAATTTGTAGATGTTCCACAGCATGAGATAAAACTGCCTTCTCACCTCGTCGGCCTTCTTGTAACCAAAAAGCATGTTGTCGGCGGGGTTGTGGCGGGTGAACATCCATCTCATGACGTCAACGCCGATTTTGTCGGCGCCTTCGTTGAATTCGATGGCATTTCCCCAGCTTTTGTGCATCGGTCGCCCGTCTTCTCCAAGCTGGGTCCCGTAACCCAAAACCCTTTTGAAGGGTGGCTCGTTTTCCATGACAGTAGACATGGCGATCTGGGCGTAAAACCAGTTTTTGAATTGTCCGGGAAAGGATTCGGTTATGAGATCCACCGGAAACCATTTTCTCCATTCGGCGTTGTCTTTGGTGTACAAGGGCTCTCCCTGATTGGCTTCGGCGATCGTTGAATAAGGGACGATCCCGGCATCAAGCCAGGGATTGCCGACATCGGGGGTGCGGGAAACCACTTCACCGCACTTGGAGCACTTAATCTTAACTTCGTCGATGTAGGGTTTGTGGGGAGTGTGACCTTCAAACTTATCCCAACCCGAAACGGCTCTTTTCTTGAGTTCTTCGTGGGAACCGATCACCTCAAAATGGCCGCATTTTTTGCATTCATAAATGGGAAGGGCCAAACCCCAATAACGATTTTTCTTCGAGATCAGCCAGTCGTGCATGTTCTTGAGCCAATCCAGTTCACGGTCAAGACCGAACTCCGGCATCCATTTGACTTGCTTGGCAACATTGATCATCCTTTCCCTCAAGGTCTTTCCTTGAAGTTTTTTATCCATCGCTATATACCACTCGTCGGCGACTTTCCAGACAAGTTCAGCCTTGCACCGCCAACAAGCCGGATAACGGTGTTTATATGGGAAGATGTCGAAGACGCAATCTTCGCCTTTCTCGTCTCTTTCCTTGAGGTAATCAAGGATTGTTTCCGGATGTTTCTTGGCGTTCTTTCCGGTCAAGAATCCCAAACCTTCGATGTAGTCGGCGTTGTCGGCGATGACCGGGATCATCGGCAACCCCAATTTCTTCCCCAGCAAAAAATCCTCGGTTCCGGCCGACACGGCGGTGTGAACCATTCCGGTTCCCTCTTCGGAGGAAATGGGCATCAATAGCGGATCGGTTGCCACAACCGTATGGAATTTTGTCGATTCCTCGGCGACTTTCCGGACGGCGGGAAGATCGTCGAACGGGCCTGTGTAATGAAGACCGACGAGCTCTTTTCCTTTGACTTTTTTGACAACTTTCCCGTGCCCTTTGGTAAACACCTTTTCGAGAAGCGACTCCATGACCCAGAAATAAACGCCCTTGCTCGTCCCGCCCTCAACCAGGGCATAATCCGCGCTCTCATCGACCGCAACGGCAATATTGGCGGGAATCGTCCAGGGCGTGGTTGTCCAAACCAAAAGAAACTGTTCGCCCTCGGTTTTTATTTTTGGATCAATAACCTTGAATTCCAGGATTATGGATTGGTGGGTGATTTCCTTGTAGTCTTCAGTGAGCATTTCGTGCTGTGAGATGGCTGTCTCGCACCTCGGACACCATGGAACCGATTCGTGGCCTTTGTAAATCCAGCCGTTGTCGTAACATTTCTTAAGAAACAGCCAGATCATGTAGTTATTTTCGGGGCTCATCGTGAAATACGAGTGCTCCCAGTCGGCAAAATATCCGAGCCGTTTTGATTGCTCCGTCTGTATGCCCGAAAATTTGTTGACGCGATCCTTGCATAGTTGCACAAATTTGGCGATTGACTTGTATTTGTCGCCGGGAACGAGGTTTTCGATATCCTTTTTGGTCCTCAACCCCAATTCCTTTTCAACCTCGACCTCCACCCATAACCCCTGACAATCAAATCCGTTCTGAAACCTCTGCCTGAATCCTAAAAGATTATGGAATTTTGGCCAGAGATCCTTGTACGTTCTTCCCCAAGCATGGTGCACGCCCATCGGGTTGTTGGCGGTGATGGGTCCGTCAAGAAAGGAAAAATATTTTTTTGACTTGCTGTTTTTTCTGAGGTATTTGCTGACGATTCCCTTTGAGTACCAGTGGGAAAGCCATTTCTTTTCCATCTCGGGAAAGTTTATGTTGTTATCGGGCATCTTAAACATATCTAATCATTATAATACAAACTCGCTTCAAAACAATATTACTTGATACAGGCGCTCTTACCGATCTGTTACCGATTTATTGGGCAAAATTCACACTGTCAAAGGATAATGGGCTTAATGAAGGAATTGTTGACTATGCATTTGAACAAGGCGGTTATTTTTTTCAACAGGTACTTTTTCGCGATTTTTATCGTATGCGACCTGTTTCTGTTCTGAAGGATTATTTTTTTCTCAAGAACGCGGGGATGTCAAATTCCGATGACTCATCCATGAATTCCTCTTCCTCGAATTCGTCCCTATTTTGCTTTTTTTCGACCGGCGTTGTTTCTTCGGCTTCAGGCTTGATGGCCTCGGGCTCCCTTTTGAAACGGAAAAGCCTCAATTTGCTATCGTCGAATTTGGTCGCGATTATCGTCACCTTGATCTGATCCATCATCCGGTCATCGATGACGGCGCCGAAAATGATGTCGGCATCAGGATCAACCGATTTCGCAATGATAGATGCCGCTTCGTCTATCTCGCTCATCGATAGATCGGGACCTCCGACGATATTGAAGAGGACGCCGCGTGCTCCCTCAATGGATATATCAAGCAAAGGCGAGGAAATCGCCTGTTTGATGGCGGCAATCGCCCTCTTGTCGCCCGACCCGATACCCATCCCCATCAAAGCGGTTCCCGAATTTTGCATGATGGCCCGAACGTCGGCGAAGTCGACATTGATGAGTCCCGGAGTGGTTATCAACTCAGCAATCCCTTTGACTCCCTGATGCAATACTTCGTCGATTTTTTTGAAGGCTTCCAGTATGGGGGTTTTTTTGTCTATGACGGTCAGGATTTTCTGGTTCGGAACGATTATCAGGGTGTCCACCTTTTCCTTAAGGCGCGAAACGCCGTCTTCGGCCGTAAATTTCCTTTTCGTCCCCTCAAAATCGAACGGCTTGGTAACAACGGCTACCGTCAATGCCCCCGTTTCCCGGGCGATTTCGGCGACAATCGGTGCGGCTCCGGTTCCCGTGCCGCCGCCTTCGCCGGCGGTAATGAAAATCATGTCGGCTCCGGATAAATCCTCTTTAAGTCTTTCCCTTGATTCCTCAGCCGCCTGGCGCCCGACCTCGGGGTCCCCGCCGGATCCCAATCCTCGCGTCAGATTCTCGCCTATCTGTATCTTTATCGAAGCTTTATTGTTCAGAAGCGCTTGAGCATCGGTATTGACGGCAATGAATTCGACTCCTCCGATTCCGCCTTCGGCGATCATCGAGGATAAGGCGTTTCCGCCTCCTCCCCCGACTCCTACAACCTTTATTCTTGCGGCTTGCCCCGCCCTGGGTTTAATAAGCATATTTTTATGGTATAAACTGTTTGAAAAAATTCTTCAATTTGCCGACCGATCCGCCGATCGAAAAATCTTTCCAGATTTTGTTGAAATTCTTGAACCCACCCTCAGCGGCGTATACATCCTCGGCGCCATACATAAGCAGCCCGACCGTCGTTGCAAACTGAGGATCGGTGATTTCATCGACCAAACCCGACACTTTGTCGGGAACGCCGAGTCTGATGGGCATCCCGATGATTTTCTTGCCCGCCTCAATCATTCCGACAGTCAGTGCTCCACCGCCGGTAATCACCAATCCCGACGGGATCATTTGCCCAAATCCGCTCTTTTCTATTTCCTCGAAAACCAGTTTGAATATCTCCTCCAGCCTCGGGGCGATTATCCCGTCAACCAGAGTCTTAAGAGAGACCTCTGTAACCGCCTCAGGGAGGTTCAGGTCGTTGAAATTGAGCTGCGGAGCGGTTTTTCTTTTTAGCGACTGTGACTGGGTAATGCTTTTGGACAGGTGAAGCTTGATTTTTTCCGCCGAATCAAGCGAAATCCTCAAACCGACGGCAATGTCGTTGGTTATGTGGCGGGCGCCGATCGGAATTGACGAGGAGTATGAAAGCGCGCCATCGACGTAGACGGCAATGTCAATTTTCCCCCCTCCGATATCGACAAGAACTGCGCCAAGTTCTTTCTCGGTATTGGTCAAAACCGCCGAAGCGGATGCCGAACCTGAAAAAACGAAACCCCGGTTTTGCAGTCCCAAGTCGTCAAAAACCCGGGTAATGTTTTTGAGATTGGTAACTGATGCGGTGATGATGTGGGTATCAACTTCGAGTCTGACACCACTCATTCCGACGGCATTTTTGATACCGGCCTGGCCGTCGACCATGAAGTCGCGCGCCGATACATCAATTATTTCCCGGGTGGTCGAAAGTGAAATGGCCCGGGCCGCTTCTATGACGCGATTGACATCTTCCTCGTTGATCTCTCCCTGGGGGTTGGAAACGGCGACGATTCCGTGGGAATTGAGCGAAGATATGTGCGGGCCGCCCACGGAAACATAGGCGCCGTTTAATTTGTGGCCAGCCATCCTTTCGGCCTTTTCCACCGATTGCTCAACTGAGGTGGTGACTTCACCTATGTCAACAATCAAGCCTTTCCTGACGCCCCGTGACGGGGTTGTGTTGAAACCGATGATTTTGAGGTCAGGAGAGGCCTCGGTCTTGACTCCGACCACAGTTGCGATCTTGGAGCTACCTACGTCGATCCCGCAAATTAATTCGTCTGCCATTTCAAAGTTTAATAATTGGTTTGTCGAACCTCAAATCAATTGATTTATAATCCGTTCCAGTAATCTTGAACTCTCTGATTATCTGGCCCAGCTCGTATTTCTGACGCTCACGACTTTTGGCTGTCGTAAAAACGACTGATTTTTGACCTACGTTAAATAGTAACATATCTTTGTCTTTAATATCAAGGCTATCAACCGCCAGACCAAGATCCTCCAGCAGATTTATGTAATAGATCGAGTCGTTTATGTCGTTGAGGTTCAGGTAGTCTCCGGCCGAATATGCATAATAGTTGAGTTTCTGGTAGTAGTTGATGAGCGGTTTGATGGCCGGACGCACCTTATTCTTGAAAAGTATCCGCCCGTCTGAACTCAGCATGAAATATCCGGTCCCGACATTCAATTCCGCCTCGTCGTAATACAAACCGATGTTGAAAGAAATTGTTGAGGGAAAGTTTTTTGTCAGTTCAATTTTTTTTATGTACGGGTTTTTATTCTTTATCTTAAGTTCGGCATCCCTGGACGACAGGAGAAAAATGTTTTTGCCCTTAAACTGCGCCAAGCCCGAAATCGGATAATCGGGGCTGACTCCCCTAACCTCAATGGTTTTTATACCGGTTGCGTAATAAACGGCAAACAAAAAAACCAAGGCCGCGACAAAGAGAAAAACGAATACCGCAAAAAATTTAAGCCTTTGCATAAGCAGCATCCGCCAGGATTTTTGCGGCATTTGATTTATATAGCGAGTTCAACTTGTTAAAATTTTTCCGGTAGCTGTCGATGTCGGCGACGGTCGACCTTATTAGTCGAAGAAGCTTGTCGCTTGTCTCGACCTGATGGAATATCTCCCCTATTCCGTTTCTGGCAAAAACCTCGGCGTGTTTTTGTTGCTCCCTCCCGGCAGACCACGGGAGAGGAATGAAAATCGCCGGTATTCTTTTCGCAAGCAATTCAAAAAATGTGTTGGCGCCCGCTCTCCCTATGCACAGGTCGGTCAAAGAATAGACATAACCGATCTCCGAAACGAAAAAGTGCTTTCTCAAATAATACCTATCGGAAAGTTCCTCGGGCAAAAGACCCCTGGTTGCCATGAGATCTTCGTAATCATGATATTCCTTTGTGTCCCCCGCCTGATGAATAACAATGAAGTCCGCGAGCAACTCCTTGAGAATTTTTTTCACGTGGAGATTGATGCTATGGGAACCAAGGCTCCCCCCGGTTATATAGATGACTGGACGATCCTTCTTGATTTCAAAGGGTTTGTTGACGATTTCAAAAACGGCCTTCCTTATCGGATTGCCGCAGACAACCACTTTTTCGGGATTGAAGAATTTGGCTGTTTCCTCAAATGCTACAAAAATCCTCTTGGAAAATTTTGCGATTATTCTGTTGGCCAGTCCGGGATTGGCGGTCTGTTCGTGAGTGTAAACCGGTATGCGCATGACCCAACCCCAGAACGCCACAGGCAATGCCAAAAATCCTCCGAAAGAAAATATCAGATCCGGTTTTTCGCCGGCCACGATTGATAACGCCGACATAAAACCTGTCGGTATGCGGAAAAAATTCACGACGCTTTTCAGAGTAAGAGCTCTTGTCAGCCTGCCGGCCATCAGATTGATGAAGGGTATTTTGAGATTTTCTACTATTTCCCGATATTCCAGAGATATGGTTTTTTCCGAGTCGAGGGCAAACTTGCGGCCGACAAAAATTACCTTTATGTCTTTTTTTTTGCGCAGTTCCTCGATAAGGGCAATCGCCGGAGCCAGGTGTCCACCCGTTATCATTATCTTCATCTTGATTCAATTATATAAGACCGCTGTTCCCTTGACAAACAAATAAAAAATTGTAGTATTTTAATGTCTGACAATTCGGGAGCTCCGAAGTCTTTGAAACTAAGACACTATGCCGTAACCGTCACAGTCGGGTCGAAGGCTCCTGATTTTTGCAAATTCCCCGAGCAGGGAATAATCATATGGGAGCAGAATCATACAATGCGATAACAAAAAACCTTCAGAGGATCCAGGTTCTCCATGACGTCTTCAATAAAACCAACGGAATAAAAACAACCAGGGTAATGAATTACGATCCCGTACTTGCACGATGGAAATTCGAGGAAGCAGATGCCAAAAAAAATCGAAAAAAATTTAAAAAGTATGAAAGGTTCCAAGTCGAGACTGCCCTTAGGGAAAGAGACCACACCGCGAAAAGCTCGATCAAGTACATCGTAGGCGGCAACGGGGAGATCTATAATGAACTTTTTCCCGACGAACCGTTTAGCACGGTTCTTGAAAGAGGATTGGCATACCGGCAACAACATGGTTCAAAGGAAATTGCCAGAGAAAAATCGGAAATTGCGGGATGGAGGAAAATCACCTCCTCCCTCGCCGATCCTGAAACTCCGGCGGGCACGAAGGCGGTGGTTGTTTCGGGACCGGGATTAATAGAGGACACCAACTATCACGACAATTTCGTGGATGTTTACGAAGCCGTCGATACACCAAGCGGAAAAAGACAAATCCAGATGACCCGGTTTTCTTCCCAACTGGATTACGAACAGTATTGGAATAAAATCCAATCGCTCGATAGGAATTATTTTCAGGAGAGCAACCTGCCAATCGACGCTTGGATGTTATCCCACCCGATATTATTTTCCCATCAAGACCAAAGAACGGCCGATCAGATTTTTGACGGGATATTTGAAAAGAGGAAGGATTCGATGACCGAAAGCGATTTCCAAAAGCTTCTGGTCTTGTGTATGCCGGTAATCAATTACTACATAAACGCGCTTACCCAAGATCGCTACGACCCGAGGGTAATTGCCCTTTCATGGAATGCGGTTTTGCAAAAGAACGACATTGTCAGACACGCAATTGCAAACGGCCGCGATCTTAATTCGCGCGATGCGCCATTCAACGGCAACATCGCCATGGAAATAGACTGGCTCGGAAGGCAAGTCATCGAAACCGTCGCCGCCGGATGCGGATCGTCCGAGGGTTTCAAACTCAAGGATAAAGCCCTGGCCGCCTATCAAAATCCCTTGGTCAATTTCTTGGAAAACAGCGTTGCAAAATTCGGGTACGACATCAAAAAAAACAACGACAGGAATTCGCCGGAATCGCAGATTGACGAACACGGAAAACTTACCTTTGACTGTCCAAATAAAAACAGCAAGGATCCTGTAAAACGGTGCGACCCCGGGGTAATCACAAGGCCGCCGCACGTTCTGTTGCCAAACTGCCCGCATTGCGGGGCAAGCATCAAGTGCTAAACTCTAACCTTCCTTTCAATGTTCAGGAGGATGCCGACAAGCGCGAACGAAATAAGAAGATTGCTGCCGCCGTAGGAAAGGAAAGGCAACGGAACTCCGGTTAGAGGAAACAGACCCGTAACGCCGGCGAGGTTGATTATGACCTGCAAGTTGAAAAACGCAAAAACGCCGCAGACCAGCAATCTGGACAATTTGTCCGGGGCGACCCTAATAAGATGATAGATCTTGTATACGAAAACAAAATACAACGACAGCAATATGAGACCTCCGACCAACCCGTACTCCTCGCCGATTATTGCAAAAATCGAATCGGTGTGGGCTTCGGGCAAAAAAAGGTATTTTTGCCTCGAGGAGCCGAATCCGGAGCCGATTACCCCGCCGTTCGATAGCGAAATGAGGATCTGATTTATGTGATAGCCTATGCCCAGCGGGTCAGACGCGGGATTCATGAACGCCATGAAACGGTTGAAACGATAGGGCGAAGATTTTATCAGCAAATAAAAAGCGCCTGCCACAACAGGCGCCAACAGGAAAAGGTGGATCATGTTCATGCCGGCCAGGTAATATATTATCAGCGACAACAACATGACAATGGTCGAAGTGCCCATGTCCGGCTGGAGAATTATCAGGAATATCAAAAATCCAACCAGACTTATAAAAGACAAGAATCGCCGTTTTTCGCTGTTTCTGAACCAGCTGGCCAAGTAAACGATTATGGAAAACTTCGCCAATTCAGTCGGCTGGACGTTAAAAAAACCAAAGTCTATCCAGCGTCTCGCGCCGTTGGCCGATGATCCGATCCCCGGAATCAAAACCACAACCAGGAGCAAGATCGTTACCGCCATCGACAGGAAAGAAAGGAAATATAGTTTTTTGTAGTCGAATCTGGAGAAAAAAAACAAGACCGCCATGCCCAGAAGGAACCAAATGCCCTGCAACCGGAAATAATGGAGCGAGTTGCCTGTCTCCGCAACCGCCCTTACAGACGATGCTTCAAAAATGAATACGAGACCGATCAAAGACATGATGACCGGAATGGTCAAAAGCGGAACGAAGAATTTGTTTTTAACGAATAGTCTGCTTAACATCGCTTATCAGAATGTTAACTTGGCGGTTAAACTCGTCTCCCCTATGAAATTCGTTATTGAACATCGCAAAAGATGTGGCTCCGGGGGAAAATAGAACATACGATGGCGGATTCTTGTCATTTGCTGCTTCCTCGTATGCTTTTTTCACCGCACCTTCGAGGTTGTCATAAACCGTCGTCAGCTTTTCGGGATATCTTTCGTTGAGCGCATGCATGATTTCATCCGTAAAACTGCCGGCTAAAAGAATGATTTTTTTTACGTTTGAAAGTTTATCAAGCAGTTCCTGGCAGGGCAGGTTCTTGGAGTTGCCACCGAGCAAAAGGTAAATAGAACCGTCGCTAAAGCTGTCGATCGCCCTGATGGTTGCGACAGGCGTTGTCGAGGTCGTGTCATTAATGAAAACCACGCTGTTTTTCTTGCCGACAATCTGCTGGCGGTAAGGTAGGCCGCTGAAATTTTTTATGGTGTCGACGGCCATGTCCCTATCAAGCGACAAGGCTTCGGCCACTTTCAAGGCAGCGGCGGCATTTTCCAAATTGTGGGTGCCTTTCAGGTATTTTAATGCCTGTGGGAAATCGGCGGCCTTAAATGTGATAACCCTCGATGGAATACCCGTCGTTTCCTTTTCTAGCGATTCGTTGATGACAACTACGTCCCCATTTTTCTGGTAAGCGAAAATTGCTTTTTTATCGTAAAGATAATCTTCCATTTTTGGATAATAGTTCAGGTGGTCCGGGAAAATATTTGTGAAGACGGCAAAATGTGGGCTAATTTTTTTTGAGTGAAAACCGGATAATGCCCATGAGGACAACTCGGCAACGAGATAGTCCTTGGGGCCCAATTTCTTGAGGTGCTCTATGTTGGAAATTCCTGGCAAACCACCGCCCAAGTGAACAGGCAAACCCTGGGCTTTGAGAACGTTGAATATGAGATTGGTTGTCGTCGATTTGCCCCGGGTCCCGGTGATCCCAATCATGCGCCCCGGGAAATTTGCCGCCACGAAGGACATTTCCATCTCGACCGGTATACCCTTTTCCATAGCGGCTACGATTTCAGGTGCAGTCCACAACACGCCCGGCCCCTTGAAGATCACGTCGGCACCCATAAAGTCTGAAACATCGTGTCCGCCCAATCGAAACTTTACTTTAAGACCATTTAACGCCGCAACTGACGGTGCCAGCTTGACTTCATCTTTTTTGTCGGTAACTGTCACCACCGATCCGAGCTCGGAAAAAAATCTCGCGATTCCGACGCCTCCGCCCTGCAAACCCAACCCGACAACAAGAACTTTTTTATCTTGATATTTTTGTTTCAGTTCTGATATTAAAGATGTGTTCATTAGATCATTTTACAATAATTAGCAAGATCATTTTATGCCTTTATTTACCCGGTAATACAGGCAAAATGATAATGCCTGTCACTTCATGAACGCAATCATCAGCCCGAAGATGACGAAGATTATGGAAACCAACCAAAGGCGCATGACAATTTTTGGTTCCTCCCAGCCCTTAAGTTGCAGCCACAAATGGAAGGGGGCTGCCGGAAAAACCTTTTTCTTAAAGAATTTCTTTGACAGCAACTGGATAAGCGATGAGCCGATTTCGATGACAAAAACTCCTCCCATTATAGGAAGAGCGAAAGCTTTGCCAAGGACCAGTCCGATCACGGCAAACGTAGCGCCGAAAGACAATGCGCCGGTATCGCCCATCCAAACGCGTGCAGGCCAGATGTTGAAATACAAGAAAGCCAATAGTCCTCCAAGCCAGGCGGCAATGAAAAGGCTTGTTGGCACATCAAGAATAGACCTTGAGATGACCCAAAAGCCTATCAGCGCAAAGGTCAGGATGCCGCCTGCCAGGCCGTCCAGTCCGTCGGTTATATTGACCGCGTTCGCAAATGCCATAATGACAAAGGTCGAAAAGAGAATGTAAAAATAGCTAAGATTGAAAACTCCCAAGTAGGGTACATGCATGAACTGGATCTTTAGGTCTGCAAAAAGCCAATAGGAGATAATCAGGGAAAGAATGATCTCGAGCACCGCTTTGTGCCGGATCCTCAACCCGAAAACACCGGTTTTTTTCCACAGGAATATTTTGTTGAGATCGTCAAACAGGCCAAGCATCCCGAAAGAAATGAAGGTAAAAATGATTATCCTTATTTCCGAGGCAATCGATGGGTAATTTGTCAGGATTTTTTTTTGCAGCAGCCAATACATCAGGATAAAAAGAAAAAAGACCGCCGTGGTTGTCACCAGGATCAGTATCCCGCCGCCGACCGGTGTTCCCCTTTTGTGCTTGTTGAAACGATCGAAAATAGGCGTGGGTTTGTTGAAAGCATCACGCGTCTGCTGATGCGCCCTTTGGAATTTCAGCTGGTATAAAAAGTCTATAAAGGGAACGATCAGGGTGAAGTTAAGGATAAATGAGGCGAAAACTGCCAATAAATAAATTGAGATCATATAAGGGCCAAAATCCTCGGAATAAATATAAAACAGGCAATTATAAACGAACCGCAAGCGTAAATAAGCATGGCTGCGGCGGCAACATCCTTGGCGATTTTTATGTCCTCCCTTATTTTTCGGTCAATGGCATCGGTCGTTTGTTCGAGCCCGGTATTGAGAGTTTCAATTACGAGGCCGACCGTGATGAGGAAGATAATCAAAATGAATTCTATGTACGATATTCTCAAGGAAACCGAACCGATTATTGACAGAAACGACAGGAACAGGTGGATGCGATAGTTGGGTTGGGTTCGCAGAGCCCATACCAGTCCGTCAAGTGCGTGCTGGAATGAAATCGTGTGTCTTTTAAGCATATATTATTTTTTCTATTGCCATGGCAACTTTCTCGGAATCATGTCTGAGAATGCTGCGGTACAAAATATCGGAACTGTCTTTCTCCCTTTTTTCGTTATCTATCAGGTCCCCTTCTATTATTGTAATTCCTTTTGTTTTGCCATCAAGGTCATTTTCAACTTTAATCTCGTCATACTTTTTGTAGCTTTCCAGGATGTCGGCCGGGATTGGCGAGTTGTTTATAAGTACATAGTCCGGCTGACGGCCCAGGTACTTGACCAGATCCCTGATGTGATCGGACGCCCTGTAGGAAGCGGTCTGCCCCGCCTTGGTCATCAGGTTCATCGTGTAAATTATTTTTCCCTTGTTGTTGGAGATAGCCTTTTTCACTCCGTCAACCAGGAGAACGGGAATAATGCTCGTATAAAGATCTCCTGGCCCGATTTCCAGGTATTCCGCCTCCTCTATAGCGGTCATTGCCTTGGCGTTGGCTTTACCTGCCGGAACGAGATAGGCGGTCTTTATCCGGGATTTTTCCGCGTGGTTTTCATCTATCAAACCCTCACCTGTGACAATTTTTCCGCTCTCGTATTCGGCAACCAGGTGAAGTTTGTCCAGTGTCACTGGATATACCCTACCTTTGGTTTTCAAGACGTAGGAGGCGGTTTTTATCGCTTCATCATAGCTGTGGCTAACTTTTTCAAGCGCCGCCAAAAAAATGTTCCCGAAATTATGTCCTTTAAGATCTCCGTTCTCGAAGCGATAAAGAAAAAGCTTTCTCCAAAGTTCCGGCGCGTCGGAAAGGGCAACCAGACATTGGCGCAAATCTCCCGGCGGGAGAACTCCCAGTTGATCGCGCAGTCGGCCGGTCGAACCTCCCGAATCCATCATCGACACAACTACCGACAGATTCAGTTTCCTGTTTTTAAGCCCGGACAAAACCACAAAAGTACCTGTTCCTCCGCCGATAACGGTTACTTTTTTCGCGTCCTGGTTAAGCATTTTGATTGATCCTTTCCTCTCCCCTTATGAGATAGGTATTGTCCTCAAGGTCGAAGCGGACCTTTTCCGCTGGGGCAATGATGCAGTTTTGGCCGATTTTTACCCCGGGTACCATCGTCGAGTTTACTCCGATCTTGCTTTTTGACCCGAGGACGGCCCCGAGTTTGTCCATGTTTGTGTCGACGGTTTCGTCATTTGAGCCTGAAGAGATTGTCTTTCCGTCAAACCTCAAGTTTGCGGTGACCGCACCCGACCCCATCATCGAATCGTCCGACAGGACGCTATCGCCGACGTAATTGCGGTGAAGAAACACCCTGTTTCCGATATGGCTTCTGGCGACTTCGGTATATGAACCGATTAAGCAGTCCTCGCCTATCTGGGACTCCCTTATTAGCGAGTAGTCTCCAACGACCGTATTCCTCCCAATAAACGCAGGGCCGACCACTTTGACAAAATCGCCAATCCTGGCGTTTTCGCCGATGACAACCGGGCCTATTATCAGGGCCTTCTTGGAAATTACGGCTGAATCATGGATATCCGTCTTCTTGACCGCGGCGAGCATGGTTTTCAACATTGCCAATACGTGCCAGGGATATTTGAGGGTGCTCCAGTAACCTTCATACATTACATACTCCCGGGCGCCGGAACCCTTAAGGATGAAGTTGATAGCTTTTTCATAATGGTCGTCGGAACTTGTTTTCACCGATTCGATTGCCTTGACGATCATGGAGAAATCGGAAAAGTAATCTACGACCAATCTAACCACGTTCGAGGGCAATGCGTCGGGACCAGGTTTTTCGATAATCTCAACCAGGTTTTTATTGTCGTCGAACCTGAAATATCCGCCGGAAAAGTATTCATTCTGCCGCTTTCCGGTTAAGATTATTTTTCCGCCGGAAGCAGGATTCCTGGCGATTTTTTCCAGAAAGGAGTAATCGAAAACATCATTGGCGTTAAGAATGATCGTCTCGCCCTGTAGGTGATTCTTTGCCGTAAGGATCGCGCCAGCTTGGCCTTCGAGACCTTCCTTTTGAACAATTATATGGACATTTTCCTTATTCTCGAGGTTCTCGATTAAACGGCCGATTGTGGTGGCGTTGTCACGAGCCGAGATTACAGTTACAGCGTCGGCGTACTTTTGGAGTTGCCTTATTTGATAAAGGATAAGTGGCGAACCTAAAAAATCAAACAAGACTTTGCCCTTTAACGGCCAAAAACGCGTTGAGTCGCCTCCCGCCAAAACAAGAGCGTTTTTTATCTTTCTCATCGTTATATTTTACCATTTCTAATGACATATTTCTCAAGCGCCATGGCCAAACCGTCGTTCTCAACATTGCCGGTGATATGATCGGCCTTGGACTTCAATGCCTCCCCGGCGTTGCCCATTGCCACCCTAAAACCGCTCTCCTCAAATAGGGGCAGGTCGTTTCCGCCATCGCCTACTACCATTACCTGTTCCTTTTTTACATCAAGCATCCTCAGAAGTTCCTTCATCGCGTTTCTTTTTGTCGCGTCCTTGTGAGTGATATGAACGTCAAGTTTTCCCTTTTCCCATGAAGCCATCGCGTGGGCGTCAATACCATCTATTGCCCTAAGCCTTTTTACCATGTCTTCCGTCTCCTCCCGGTCAACATACATCACATATATGACCCTCTCCGACCGGAGCCCCTCGATTTCAGACGGCGAGAGAAGAATCGGATTATCGCTGGTATAGATCTTGTAAGGGTAATCCTTAACGACAGCCATAACCAGGGCAACTTTTTCTGCATCCATGTATTTCTCCCATAAAACAGCACCGGTTGCCGGATCGACGATTTGACTGCCGCCGGAAACGATGCACGGTTCATTGATGTTTAATGCTTTAAGTATGCGTTCGCAACTGTAGAAAGGCCGACCTGTCGCGGCGGAAACCTTAACGAGAGTCTTCGATTTAGAAACGGCGGAGATGACTTTTTTACTGGGTTTTCCGCTGACTTCGACGGGAATAGCTGTTCCGTCCAAATCAAAAACGACCGCTCGGATGTTCATTTTATATTATATTTTTTTAATGTCGCCGCCTATCCTCTTGATCTTGCCGACGAAGTCCTCGTAGCCCCTTTCCAAATTGGAGACGCCGTTTACGATTGTTTCGCCCGTCGTCAGAAGCGCTGCGCACGCCAGGGCCGCACCGGCTCTTAAGTCCTTGATGTTCATGACTCCGTTGTGGAGCGGCTGCCCGCCGATTATCTTTATCGCCTGCCTGTATTCCTTGCCCGCTTCCCAATTGAAGTGGTAAAACTCATTGGGGTTGGAGACTTTTTGATCGGAAAATTCTATTTGGGCGCCGATTTTTTTGAGTTCGTCAACATAGGAAAACCTGTTTTCGAAAACCCTTTCGTGGATTATCGATGGGCCGTTGGCCGTTAATAGGAGAACCGCGAAGCTGGGCTGCCAGTCAGTCATGAAGCCCGGATGGGGAGCGGTTTCTATGTCTATCGGCCTTATCTCTCCCTTGTGGTAAAAACGGAACCGGTTCTCGGTGAGCCTCTCAACCCCGGCTCCCGTTTTTTCCAAAACGCCCATAAATGATGAGATTACCTTTTCACTTATGTTTCCGACGACGACGTCGCCGCGGGTGGCTATAGCAAGCGTGGCGTAGGTAACCAACTCGTTTCTGTCGCTTATGATGCGGAATGGAAATTTCTGAACCAGCGGGAAACTCTTGCTGACAATAATTTTATTGCCTTCTTTTCGTATGACGGCACCAGCCTCAGCCAAAAAAACTATCAGATCGTCGATTTCCGGTTCGGTCGCGGCGTTATCGATGACGACCTGGCTGTCGGTCATCAACCCGACAAGAATCAGAAGCTCGGTTCCTGTGTGCGACGGTTTCTCAAATCGATAGATGCCGCTCGGCGCCTTGACAAGCTTTGCCTTGTAAAAACCGGTTTCCGAATTATAATCAACCACTATTCCATAGGCCTTGAGTCCATTGACGATGCGGTCGATGGGACGGGCTCCCAGACGGCAACCGCCGGGATTGGGCACAATGCAATTGCCGAACCGCAAAAGCAGCGGCGCAAAAAACATGAAGGAGGCCCTGATTTTGGAACCGTAAAAAAGGTCGACTTCGTTCTTTTTCATCTTCCTTCCGTCAACCATAAGTTTATTGTCATCCACAAATTCGGCAATACCGCCTAGAGACCTGACCAGTTCAGTAAGATCTGCAACATCCGATATCCTCGGTATGTTTTCCAGATATACAACCGAATCAAACATCAGGGCTGCAATAATTGTTTTCAGGGCGACGTTTTTTGCTCCCGACAGGGTGATTTCGCCTTTCAGGGGTTTTCCTCCTTTGATGATGAATGAATCTTTCATATATTGCTTATATTACGATTACCTCTTCCTCCAATTGTATCCCAAATTTATCCTTTACCTTGCGCTTTATCAATCCCATGAGTTTAACTAGGTCGCTTCTTTTGCCCTCCTTCTTATTGACTATAAAATTGGCGTGGATCGGTGAAACGTAAAAGGCACCCAGGGAAAAGCCCTTGAGTCCGCTTTTGTCGATAAGATATCCCGCCGAGGTTGTCGGCAGTCCCAATCTCTCCTTGTCTTTGACGCTAATGTTTTTGAAGAAACAACCCGAGGACGCGATGCCGAACGGCTGGGTTTTTTTACGGTAATCGAGTGCCCAGGCAGCTTTTTCCCTTAATTTCTCAGGATCTTCTTTCTTAAGTACAAAAACCGCCTCCAAGACTATTTCCTTGGTCTCCTGCAGCTTGGAGTAGTCGTAGGCAAAATCGAAATATTCCTTTCCGACTTTCTTTACTTTTCCGTTTTTGTCGAGCAAATAGGCGTATTCAAGGTCGTCCCCAAAATACACAGGCGGCTTGGTCCATTTGGAGTTCATGTAAACGGCACCCCCTACGGTTCCCGGCAATCCTTGATGGTAGACAAATCCGTCATATCCCCTTGAAATGGTCTGGGCGACAAGAAGAGCGACCGGATAGCCCGAAGAGACCATTATTGTGGCTTTTTCATCGTCTACGGATAGAACCTTCAGATCCTTATAGCTATTCCTAACGACTAATCCCGAGATCTTTCCCTTTACGATGGCCAGGTTGCTGCCTCCCCCCAAAATAAAAAACGGCAGGCCGCGCTCAAGAGAATAGTTTTTGGCTTCAATAAGGTCGTCCCTGGTTTTGGCGTCGACGAAGAATTCCGTCGTAACGTGGGTTTTCAACGTCAGGAACGGGTATAGGTCCTTGTTTTTTTCAATCTTGGGCAAACTTTTTTGCGCCAGCATTATTTCCATAATCTCGTCTTTCATCTTGTACACGTCGCCTGCTCCCATCATGAAAATGATGTCGCCGGGAAGTGTGGAATTTTTCAGTTCCAGCAGTAATTCCTCTTTGGATGCGAAGGCGGATATCCTGTCGTTAGACGCTTTTTTGGCTATATCGGCGGACGAGATCTTGAAGGCTGACGCGTCTTCCCGGGCTGAGGGAAAAATGGGAAGCAGCAAGACCTTGTCGGCCGCCGAAAGACTCCTGGCAAAATCGTTCAAGAGATAGGCCGTCCGCGAAAACGTATGCGGTTGGAAAATGACGACCACCCTTTTTCCCGGGAACTTATCCTTGGCGGCTAAAATTGTCGTTTTTATTTCCGATGGGTGGTGGGCATAGTCGTCATAGAGCGCGAATTTTTCGCTCCGGTAAATTTTCTGGAACCTTCGTTCGCTCCCCTCAAATCCGGAAATCGCCTTTGCGATATCCTTCGTCCCGTAGCCTAACTTCATGAGCATGACGATTACTTGGGATGCGTTGACGATATTCATACGCCCCGGTATAGAAACCCTGAATCCCCCGATTTTTTTCCCGGTTTCCCTTTCAAGAAGATCGAAATCAGAGTAGTCCTCGGTCATGTTGACGTCGACGATTCTATAATCGGACGTCTTTGCGTAACCGCAAGTAACGTAAGAATCTTCTGGCAGACTTTTGGCTGCTTTCATCAAGTTGCCGTCGTCGGCGGAAAACACAAACGGCTGCCTGGCCCTTTTTCCCAATGCCCTCTTGAAAAATTTGAGGAAGGCGCGTTCCGTTTCGGCAACGTTTTTGTATACGTCCGGATGGTCGAAATCAATATTCGTCGCAACAATGTAATCGGGGTCAAGTTTATGGAATTTAGGGGTTTTGTCCAATGGGGGATTTATGCCGTATTCGTCGGCTTCGACGACGAAATACTTATCGCCCTGATAATTGACTCCGGGATGGCCGGTAAAATATGGCACGCCCACAAGGTAACTCGGGCGCGCTCCAAGGTTGTCGAGGGCGTATGCCAACAAAGACGTGGTTGTAGTTTTTCCGTGGCATCCGGAAACGGCAATGCTCCATCCGAAATCCCTCATGATCTCGCCGATCAGATCAGCTTGAGTTATGACATCGATCTTCCTCTTGAGGGCTGTTTGGATTATCGGGTTTCTTACGCCGTTATGGGCGGCGGAATAGACTACAAGATCAACGTTTTCGTCAAGGTTCTTTTCGTCAAATCCCACATCGCTTTTTATATTGTTCTCGGCCAGGATTTCGTCCGTTATGAAGACATCGTCGGTATCGGTTCCGGCAACCGTTTTGCCCATTTTTTTGAAGTAAACGGCCAAATTGGCCATGGCCGCCCCCTTTATCCCAAGAAAAAATATCTTTTTGACGTCCTTTAGCATTGTGCTAAATTATAATCGATAAGACTAAAAGACACAAATGGCACCTTGAATATTTCGGCAAAACATAACTTGACTAAATATCGCAATCCCGTCAAGAGGTCGAGGCTGTTAAAGACACGCTCACTTTATCATTATGAAGCTGAACATTTCGCCGAAATCCTCTTTTTTGTCGCGCCTGAACGAAAAAAAGCGGTTTTTGTCGCACTTGGTGCAGAACGGGAAAAAGTCAATGTTATCCCCGGGTATGCCCTTTTCCAGCATAAGCAAATAGTTTAAGAGTGCCAGGTTAAGGTGCATCTTTCCGCCTGACCGGTGAAATATCTTGTCTGCGTAATCGCCGAATTCGCTCCGGAATTCAAAATAACGGTCGTCCTCGACGTCATAGCAGCACATGCCGATCGCCGGGCCGATTGCGACCTTGATATTTTTCAGGACGGCTCCGCTTGCGACCATTTGCGATACCATCTTTTGCGGTAATCTTTTTACGCTTCCGCGCCAGCCTTGGTGTGAGATGCCTATCACCTGCTTGTCTTTGTCGGCAAAGGTTATCGGCACGCAGTCGGCAGTCACGGCCGTCAGGACAACGCCTTTTCTGCAAGTATATACGCCATCGGTTTCCTCGATCTTTTCAAGTTTTTCAAGGGAATTGGAATCGAACTTGGCTACGTTAACGGAGTGGATTTGTTCCATGATCACCACCTTCTGATAATTTATCGCGTTATCGTTGAGAAACCTGAAAATGCTATCGACATGATGCTTTCCGTCGCCCAGCTGTTTTGTGGCAAATCCTGAAAATAATCCCGCTTCGTTGATGAGGGTGGAGTAAAAAATTTTCGAATCCTGATCAAATGTGATCATATGGGAATATTGTTCCGGCCTTTTATGTCTCTACGGAAACTATAAACTTTCCAACGCTTTCTTCACCGCCTCGTGTTCGCTGTAAGGGTATTCCGATTTTCCTCGGGCAAGGCTTTTCTCGTGAGATTTTCCGGTAATCAAAACAAGGTCCCCGGGTTTAGCGATGACGATCGCTGTTCTTATCGCCTTTTCGCGGTTTAAAATGATACTGTACCCTTTTTGCTTTCCTGATAGCTTGTCGTAGCCCACGAGGTCGAACCCCTTGCTCTTAAGGCCGGAAGCGATTTGCCGGCAGATCTCCATAGCATCCTCCGTACGGTAGTCCTCCTCCGTCAGGATAACCTTATCAGAATATGACCCGCTCGCTTCGCCCATTAATGGCCTTTTCGTTTGATCTCGAAGTCCCGCCGATCCGAATACGTGGATCAAATTCGCACCGTCTTCAACATACGCCTTTCTCATATCGGGCAAGAGCTTGAGAAAGGCATTTGGCGTATGGGCAAAATCGATGACGACCCGGAACTTTTTGTCGTATACCTTTTCGAGTCTCCCTTTGGGGAGCTCAAAAGTCTTCAGCGCGTCTTCAAATTCCTGGTCAGTAATTCCCAGTTCGTGGCAAACCGAATACGCGGCCAAGTAGTTGTATTTGTTAAAACCAGTTATTTCCCCTGCAAAATTTCTCGAAAAGTCGGCCGTGTTCTTGAAACCGTACGTTTTCAATCCCGAAAGGCTTTTCAATAACTCATAGGAACCGTCGTCGCGGTTGACGATCCTTATGCGGGACATATCCAGGAGTTTTTTCTTGGCGGCGACGTAATTTTCGTATTTGCCGTGATAATCCAAATGTTCGTGGGTGATGTTGGTGATTATGCCAGCCTTGAAACCGATCCCGGTAAGCTGATTCTGGTCAAGCCGGTGGGAGGTCGTCTCCAGGACAAAATATTCGTCGCCCCGGTCGGCGGCCATTTTGAGATATTTTGCGACCATGTAGGCATCGGGCGTCGTGACGTGAAACCCCGTGTCAAACTCCTGACCGGCGATTTTCGCGTATACGGTCGAGATCATCGACACTTTGCGACCGGCAGATTTTAGGACGTGATATGTCAGATGGGTAGTGGTTGTTTTTCCGTCGGTCCCGGTGATGCCTATAACCATGAGCCGGCGGGCGGGAAAACCAAACCAGGCGTTGACTAGCCACGCCCGGAAAAAATGATAAATATTTATTAAAGGCTGAAGGGTTTTTTTGGCTTTGTCTATCATGTTTTTTATTGGGTTGGAGAAATATTATAATACACCAGGAGTTCCTTGGCTATATTGAAAAACAGCGGCGCCGCCGTTTCAGAACCCCAAGGCGATGTCCCTGGTTCTTTCAGCATCACCATGGTTATGAACTTGGGGTTTTCTGCTGGTGCGAAACCTATGAATGATGCGTTGGTTTTTGAAGGATCGTAATGTCCCTGAATCGCTATTTGGGCCGTACCGGTCTTGCCTCCGATTTTATAACCTTTAGGTCTGTCCCATTTTGCCTCGGCGTGCTCCACAGTCGAAACCAGCATCTTTTTTATGACTTCCGATGTCCGTGGGTCAATGACTTTTCTTTCGACGACCGGTGAAATGACTTTTTCGCGATTTCCGGTCACCACCTTCGAGACGACATACGGTTTCATGAGTTTTCCGCCATTTATAATGGCGGCAAAAGCCCTGACCATCTGGATTGGCGTAACGGCAATTCCCTGTCCGAAAGTGACAGTCGAGAAGTCTATGGGATACCAAGCATTGAATGGCTTGAGATATCCTGTGGTTTCACCCTGCAGATCGATTCCGGTAGCTTCCCCGAAACCGTATTTTTCGAGGTATGAATACAGGAGTTTGTCTCCGAGCTTGTCGCCGATATAAACCATTCCCACGTTTGATGATTTTTCCAGTATCCTCGTCATCGAAATTCTGCCGGCATAAGTATCATCCCAGGTTCTGATCGTATATTCTCCAATGGTAACCGGTCCATCCTCGTCCATTTCCGAGTCCGGTTTTATTTTTTTTGCATCAAGCGCCGCGGCCATCACCAGGGGCTTGAATATTGAACCCGGCTCGTAAACTTCGGAAACGACCGGATCCTCGAAATATCTTTCGTTGAATTCGAAATACCTGTCCATGTCGTAATCGGGAAGACAGGTCAGGGCGATTATCGCCATGGTATTCGGTTCCGCTATGACGACGCAGCCCTGCTTGGCCTTGTAGTTTTCGATTCCTTCCTTCAGGCGCCTTTTGGCAATTTCCTGCACGGACTTGTCGATCGTCAGATACAGATCCCGTCCGTTTTCCGGATCGACCTTGTTCTGGGTTCCGACAAAAATCGGCCTCCCGATCACGTCCCTTTCCGTTTGCAGGATCCCAGGCAGACCGGACAAATCCTTGTCATAAAACCCCTCGAGGCCGAAGTACCCGACATTCTCTCCCTTGTCGTTTTTGCCGACAAATCCCGTCAAATGGGCAGACAAAGACGCTTCGGGATAAAAACGTCTCATTTCGTATTCGAATCCAACGCCGGGCAGTTTCAGATCCTCGATTTCTTTTTTCTTTTCCTCGTCGATTCCCCCTTTTATGGCCTGGTAGACGAGCTTTTCGTTTATTTTTGCCTCCAATGTCGCCTTATCCATGTCAAGCTTTTCCGAAAGGGCGTCAACCAGCCTGTATTTTTCGCCGATCTTTTTAGGCGACAGATACAATAGATAGCTGTTTTGGTTGAGAACAATCGGATTGCCATTTTGGTCGTAAATCCTCCCCCTTTCTGCCGGAAGATTTCTGGTTTTCAGGTATAGGTCCTGGCCGCCCAGATCCTTCATGACAATCTGTACGTAAAAAAGCCTGGCCACAATCGCCACATAGAGAAGAATGAAAACCACAAAAAGCAATTTTACTTTCATGGCGAATATTTGTAGGCAACACCTAACCTTTCAAGATAGGTGGGCTGGGCGATTTTGGTAAATTCCAGTTCCGAAGCCTTCTGCCTGGCGAAATCGAGGGAAGTGAGATTAGAGACCTTTTTCTCAAGACTCAAGTTTTCCTCGTGAAGCGCGTTTGTCTTGTTTTCAAATTCATTGATCTTGTCGCTGATTCCAATACTGGTGACAAACAAAAATATATTGGCGGCAACCAGTATCAGCAAAACCGACCAGACCGATGTTTTAAAAAGTTTATTCATATGATAATACCCTGATTTTTGCGCTCCTTTCGAAAATCCTGAGATTTTCTTGAACCGATGTCCGTTTTGATGACTTAAAACCATGGGTTTTCCCAAAATTTTTAACTATCCTTGATTCAAGCGAATGAAAAGTAACAACAACTATCCGTCCGTCTCTTTTAATCAGGTTGGCTGCCCCCTGCAATCCTTTTTTGAGATTCTCGAATTCGTGGTTGACCTCGATCCTCAAGGCCTGAAATATCCTGGCATAAACCGTCCGGCTTTGAAATCCGACGGCCCGGTCTATGGCCTTGAGCAATTCTCCAACCTTGGTTATTTTTTTGCCGCTCTTTATCTCGCGGGCAATTTCGCGTGATTTGATCTCCTCGCTGCCTCTTGCCAGAACTTCGTACAATTCGTTTTCCTTCAAGTTCATGAGGAGATCCGATGCGCGAATCTCTCCTTCATTGCCTATCCTCATGTCAAGGTCTTCGTCCGACTTGTTATATGAGAGGCCGCGGCCACCCGCTTCTAGCTGACCCATCGATAGCCCGAGGTCAAAAACCACCCCGTCAACCTGAACAAAGCCCTTTTCTTTTGCGATGGACTCTATGTCGGCAAAATTGCCGGTCGAAATTGTCAGTTTTTCGTCCTTGATGTTGCTTGAACTTATCTGCCTGGGATCAAGGTCGATCGCCAGGACTCGTCCGCCTAACCTCAGGATTTCTTTCGTGTATCCTCCCTCGCCGTACGTGGCATCTATGTATAACCCACCGGGCTTGACATGCAAATTTTCAATCGCTTGTTGTAAAAGTACAGGTGTATGCATTTAGTTTTTTGCGTGACTCATATACTTTTCCCACTTGACGCTATCCCATATCTCAAAATGGTCTCCGACACCGACAATAACCGCCTTGTTTGACAAGCCCGCGTGGCTCAATAGATTTTTCGGTATGGTAAACCTGCCCTGCTCGTCGATATCAAGGTAAGTAATTGCCGAAAAAAGAAATCTCTGTTTTTCAAGGCTTTCGCGATCCAGAAGGGAGTTCTGAAAGAGATTCTGGGCCCTTTTTTCCCAATCCTCCTTATCGTAACCGCTCAAACAAAAGTCGAATCCTTTTGTTAAAATGAAAGTGTTTCCTTTTAGCAGTTCGCGAAGTTTTTTTGGCAAGACCAGTCGGCCTGGGGAAGTGAAAGATAATTGATATTCACCAAAAAACACCATATAAAACCATTATTCACCAAATGAGGCTGAATGTCAATAGGTAAAATATAACTATGGAGCGATTTATTAAGAAAACTTCCGATTTTATATTTTCCAGACAGGAAAGCATTTTTTCATCGGCGGTACTCCTTTCCTTCATGATTGTCTTGGCAAGTCTCGCGGGTTTTTTGCGTTACAGAATCCTTGCCGGCTATTTCACCACCCAGGAGCTTGACGTATTCTTTGCCTCTTTCAGGATCCCCGACCTTATTTTTGAAATCCTCATTACCGGAGCCCTTACCTCAACCTTTATTCCGATATTTGTCAAATATAAAGCCGTTAAAAAGGAATTAACGGAAAACATTTCGTCAATAATCAACCTCATCAGCCTTATCCTCGGCGTTTTCATCGTTTTTGCGTCTTTGTTCATGGACAGGATCATCCCTGTCTTTACCCCGGGATACGACGCTGTCAAGATTAGGCAGATTACCGATTTTTCAAGAATACTTATCATCGGGCAGTTGCCCTTCCTGGTCGCCAGCAATTTCCTGACCGGACTGGGACAGGCCAACAAAACCTTTTTCATCCCGGCCGTCGCCCCGATTCTTTACAACGTGGCCATAATCTTGGTGACGGTTTTGTTTTATAAGACATTGCTCCTGTCGGCGCCCGTTTGGGGGGTAGTCGTTGGAGCCGCCCTGATGTTCGCGATCCAGTTGCCGCTTTTTTTCAAAAGCGAGTTTTCCTACGCGCTCGTGTTAAAAAAAACCAAGGGTTTAACCGAATTTTTCAGGATGGTCGTCCCCCGGGCGTTCACGGTGATCGTTGCCCAGCTTGATGCGACCATAGACCTGACTTTGGCAACCCTTCTCGGCAACGGAGCCTATACGGTTTTTTATTTGGCCCAAAGGCTCCAGTTGTTGCCTGTTTCAGTCATAGGGATAGCATTCGGACAGGCATCGCTTCCCTACCTTACGGAAATATTCCACGAGAAACGGCTTGACGAATTCAAGAAAATCGTCACCGATTCCATCTTAAACCTCTTTTTCCTTTCTATCCCCGTCTCCGTGTTTTTCATTTTTGCCCGAACCCCGATGATCCGTCTATTTTTCGGGGGGCAGAAATTTGACTGGGATTCGACGGTCCTGACGGCCGTTACCTTGTCGTATTTTTCGCTTTCCCTGCCATTTCATACGATATACTACCTTCTGACACGCTGTTTTTATTCGATAATGGACTCCAGAACCCCTTTTTTTGTAAGCATTCTTTCCATTTTGGTAAACACCGGATTGAGCCTTATCTTCGTTTTTGTGTTTCATTATCCGGTCTGGGCGCTGGCCATTTCATTCTCGGCGGCCATTACTTTAAACAGCACGATTCTCTTCTTTGTCCTTGGTTCACGGATAGGAAAATTTGATTTGATTTTTATTTTTAGGGAACTGGCAAAGATGGCAACCGCTGCAGCCGTCAGCGGAACCGCGTCTTATTTATTGATGAAGCTTCTGGACGGGCTGATTTTTGATACCTCATACACGATAAACGTCTTTATTCTTCTTTTTTTCACATTTGCCGTTTTTATTTCCTTATACTTATTTCTAGGTTGGCTCATGGACGTCAAGGAACTTTACCTGATTACCCACCTGATGTTGAAAGCCAAGGAATACCAAAAGAAGTTTACCGAACTTTATACCCAACATGAATAAAAAGAAGGCTGACAGCGAAAAGATGTTGGCGATACACGCGATCCAGAAAAAACTCTTGGGGAAAAAACTTTCTTATCGGGAAGTCTATGCCATCATGGACGAAATCGGCAAGGAGAAACTTACCGATATCCTGACCACATACTTTGTCGCCTCCTCGTTCAGGGAGGGGTATACTCCGCTTGAACTTTATCATTTCACCAAGGCAATGGTCGAGACAGGCAACAAACTCAATTTCAAGGGAATTGTCGCCGACAAACATTCTGTTGGGGGTATTGCCGGCACACGCGCAACGATGATCATCGTACCCATAGTCGCCGCCGCGGGCTTCAAGATACCCAAAATTTCATCCCGCGCCATCACCACGCCGGCCGGTACCGCCGACGTGATGGAGGCGATTGCATCGGTTGAGTTCACGCCCCGCGAAATAGAAAAAATCGTTGAAGAAGTTGGCGGTTGCATTGCCTGGAACGGGCGGTTGGGAATCGCACCCGCCGACGACGTCATAATCCGCGTCGAGGAACCCCTTGCCTTCGAATCCTTTGATAAGATCATAATTTCGGTTATGGCAAAAAAAGTGGCCGCCGGTACAACGCACCTGGCATTGGACCTGCCTTACGGAAAGACCGCCAAAATCCGTCATTACTCCGACGCCGAAAAGGTGGCCAAGAAATTCCAGACTCTGGCTGCCCAATTCAAGATAAAAACCGTCGTCGACATTAACGAGATGCTTGAACCGGCCGGGCGCGGAATCGGACCGATTCTCGAGGCCAGGGATGTTTTCTATGTCTTGGAACAGGACAAGGATAGGCCATTGCGCCTGGAGGCAAAGGCAGTCAGGTTGGCCGGTATGCTCCTGGACATTTGCTTCAAGGAAAAAAGGGTCAAAAAAAACGGGGAGGATGAAGCACGACGGCTTCTGGAATCGGGTGCGGCCTTGAAAAAATTCCGGGAAATCATCAGACTCCAAAAAGGCAATCCAGACATTTCAAGTTCCGCCTTGAAACTGGCCAAATTCAAAAAAGAAATCACAAGTACGGTATCTGGTAAAATTAAGGATATCAACAATTATAACCTGAATACTGCGGCGAAGGTTTTGGGGTCGCCGAAGGATCAAAAAGCCGGAATATATTTGCATAAAAAACTCGATCACAATATCGACAGAAAAGAAACCATGATGACAATCTATTCTTCGGACAAGTATCACTTGAAGGAAGCCGAAGTTACTTTAAAAAATATGCCGATTTTTACAATTGAGAGATAAAGTATACTCGTGAAAAAACTATATACGACATTTTTTGTTCTTGTCCTGGCAACGGTCGGGTTTTACCTCTATTTTCGGTCGGGGACCCTGCCCGTAAACAAGAACGACAAAACCTCCAAGGTGTTTGTCGTTCCAAAAGGAGAAAGCCTGCAAAACATAACCAATTCCCTTTTTAAAGAGGACTTGATAAGAAATAAACTGGCTTTTTATATCGTCGTCAAACAAAAGGGCATCGACCGCAAGATCCAGGCCGGCGATTTCAGGTTATCCCCGTCGATGGATGCCTACCAGATAGCCGATAACCTAACCCACGGAACCCTTGATGTCTGGGTTACGCTGATTGAAGGAACAAGAAAAGAGGAAATGGCCCAGGTTATCGCCCACGAATTGAATATTCCCGAAGTGGAGATCCTGTCGGCCGCCAACATCAAGGAAGGTTACCTGTTTCCGGATACCTACCTTATACCAAAAGACGCTTCGGCCGAATCGGTGGTTTCGATATTGAGAAACAACTATAACCAAAAATTCACTCCCGAGTTGAAAAACATGGCAGCCAAGAAGGGTCTGACCGAAAACGAGGTTGTCACCTTGGCTTCGATTGTGGAGAAAGAGGCAAAAACCCCCCAAGATAAAAAAATTGTCGCCGGAATTCTTCTGAAAAGAATCAGTAAAGACTGGCCGCTTCAGGTTGATGCCACAATCCAGTACGCCCTCGGATATCAACCCGCCGAAAAATCCTGGTGGAAGAAGTATCTGTCGTTTGATGATTTGGAAATAAAATCGGCATATAACAGCTACAAAAACAAGGGTTTGCCGCCGACGCCGATATCCAATCCGGGGCTGACTTCGATTGAAGCCGTGATCGAGGCGGATCCCGCAACGCCTTACTGGTTTTACATATCCGATAAAAAAGGCATCATGCACTATGCGGTAACCCAAGAGGAGCACGACGCCAACATCGGCAAATACTTGGACTGATTACACTGGTTTTTGGGGGAAAGTATTCTCGGGTGCGTACCAATCCTTCAAGTCAACCCCTTTCGTCACTTCGTTTGTCTTGACCTCCACCTTTATCAGGCTATGATCGGTGCAAGAAACCGAAAGACCACAAGGAACCGCTTCTGTATACCCACCGGAATAATTGCTGCCCGCGTAAGCAACCACATAATAAGACCCGACCGGAAGATCGTCAAATGAATAGCTACCTTGGTTTTGGACTGTTTTCACTTTATGATAGTCTCCCGTATCACTCGAATTAAAAGCGTAAACTTCAAGCGGCGGGATCTGCTCTGATGGATAACCAATATCTCCTTCCAAAGATCCTGTGGCCATCTTCTCGGACACGGCCTCTGAATTAGTGGCCGCAGTCGGAGAAAGTACGGTCGTGACGGACGGAGGCGGAGTTTGAGAAGAGTCCATTTTCAGGCGTTCGTTCTCGACCGCCAAACCCTGATACTTGTCATAACCCCAAAAGACCGCAAACCCCAAAATGAAAAAAGCCAAAGCAACTAGTATAGTTTTCATATTAGATCAGTATACCAATATTTTTGGTAAACTATCAATTATGACAAAGTACTATAATGCCCGCAGAAAAAGCGTCTATACACCAGGAAGCCTTTTTCCTTTCCGTTTGAGCAGATCGAAAATTGATTTGTACATTAATTGCCCCCGCTGCTTTTATCTGGATCGGCGTCTCGGTGTCGGACAGCCTCCGGGATTTCCTTTTACACTAAATTCTGCCGTAGACAAGCTATTGAAGAAGGAATTTGACATACACCGGGCCAACGGGACATCCCATCCGTTAATGAAAACTTATGGACTGGATGCGGTTCCCTTTAAGGACGGCCGGATGGACCAGTGGCGCGATGCCTTGCGGGGCGGCATTACTTACCTTCATAAGGAAACCAACTTGTTCATAACGGGCGGCGTTGACGACATCTGGGCAAACCCCAATGGCGAACTGATCATTGTCGATTATAAGGCGACCTCAAAGGAAACCGAGGTCTCACTGGACGCCGATTGGCAAGACGGATACAAAAGGCAAATGGAGATATATCAGTGGCTTTTCCGGAAAAATGACTTCAAGGTTTCGGATACGGGATACTTTGTTTACGCCAACGGGTCGACGGACAGGGAGGCCTTTGACGGAAAGCTCGAGTTCGACATAAAACTCATCCCATACAAAGGTAGCGACGCTTGGATAGAAAAAACTCTTCTTGAAATACATAAATGCCTGAACTCGGACAGGATACCCTCATCGGGCTTGGATTGCGATTATTGCAAATATACCCAAGCCGTCAAAGAAGTCACGAAATAATTTAATGCAAGTCGCTTTCCTGCATGTCTGCCGGTTCCGCATCGGCCTGTCTTTTGATGACGTCACGAGGTTTTGACCCTTCAGCCGGACCTACGTATCCAGCCGCCTCCATTTGGTCAAGAATGCGGGCAGCCCTGGCATAGCCAATGGACAGCCTTCGCTGAAGAAGCGATGCCGAGGCTTTTTCCTGCTGCATGATAATCTCCAAGGCCTGGTTGAAGAGGGCGTCGTTTTCGCCCCCGTTTATGACTTGTGTTCCCCCCACTCCCGATCTGACGGTAACAGCCTGTTCGGTGACCTCTTCGGTGTAGTGGATTTCCGGCGACTGGCTTTTAAGAAACTTAACCAAGTTGACGACTTCCTTCTCGGTGATGTACGGACCTTGTATGCGGGTAGGTTTGGCTTTGTCTGGGGGCAGGTACAACATGTCACCCCTCCCTAACAGTTTCTCCGCTCCCGGCATATCAATAATAACCCTTGAGTCGATCATCGAGGAAACATTGAAGGCGACACGAGTCGGAATATTGGCTTTCATAAGGCCGGTAATGACATCAACCGAAGGGCGCTGGGTGGCCAAAACCAGATGGATGCCTGTGGCGCGGGCCAATTGGGCTATCCGGGTGATGAGTTCCTCCGCCTCGCCGGGGGCAAAAATCATCAGATCGGCCAATTCGTCGATCACGAATATGATAAATGGTTTCTTTTCCAATTCGGGATTTGTGGCGGCAAGTTCGTTGTAGCTTTCTATGTTGCGGGCCCCGACCGCGGCAAACTGCTTGTAGCGGTTTTCCATTTCCTTAACTGTCCATTTGAGGGCGGAAATGATTTTTTCCGGTTCAACGATCACTTCCGTCAACAGATGCGGTATGCCATTGTAAATCGATAGTTCGACTCGCTTCGGATCAACCAAAATCATTCTCAAGTCTTCAGGCTTTGTCCTGAATAGCCATCCGCAAATCCAGGCGTTCAAAAGTACCGACTTACCTGATCCCGTAGCTCCTGCAACCAGGACATGGGGCATTTTTGAAATCGATGCCCCAACCGGTTGACCCGATACATCAAGACCCATGGGAACCAATAAGGGATCGTTGTTAGATGTAAAGGCCTGAGAAGACAGTAAGGTTTTTTCCGTGACAATTTCCGGCCGCCTGTTCGGGATTTCGATACCGACAAGGCTGCGGCCCGGAATCGGAGCCTCGATCCTGACCTGCCCGGTTGACGCCGCGAGAGCCAGAGCCAAATCATTTGCGAGGGCGGTTATGCGCGACAGCTTCGTGCCCATGGTGATTTCGATTGCGTATTGGGTGATGGCCGGTCCGAAGTTGACTTCGGCGACGCGTGCCCTGATACCGAATGAGTCAAGGGTCTTTTCGATGACATCGGCGTTATGTTTTACATCGCCGCGATCGGCTTCTTTCTGGGCAACATCGGCAAGAAGCGACATCGGCGGATAAACCCAGGTCGAAGACTTGGAATTGGCCGGTAATGGCCTGATGTTTATAAGGTCTTTGGGTGGCATGGTCATGACCGGTGCAGACGGCTTGCCAATAGTCGTCACCGGCGCTTTAAGCTTTTCTTCGGTTTTTTTATCCATGATGAATTGTTTTTCGCCCTGCCCTCCTATCTTCATTTCTTTCCTTTCTTCTTTTTGGAAGAATGTCCTGAAAATGTAGTTCTTGAAAAAACCGAACACCCCTTTTAACACGTCAAAGACAAAAAGCAGGAAAGCGTCTATCGAAGTGTCCAGAAAGAGAACCAATCCAATTATGAAAATGATTGCCATGATGAGAATTGCCCCAATGAGAGAAAAATCCATCGTCAAATTTTCAAAAATCACCTTCCCGTAACGTCCGGACTGGAAAATCCCCATTAGCGATACAAAAACCATTACGATTCCTCCTGTCATATTGGGCTTGACGATTTTAAGCTTCTTGCTGTTAAAGAAGTGCCCGGAAACCATCAAAAGTATGAAGGGTATGAGGATTGATAAACCTCCAAACCTGGAGGTAATGTATTCGTTGATTTGCATCAGGATAACGCCTTCGCCTTCGGGCATGAGATTGGTGGCATATGACAAAAGAACCACCAAACCTGTCCCGATAAAAAGGAAGCCGATTATGTTGAAGATCGTTCCTTGGTTTATCTTGAACTTAAGGAACGGCAACTTGATTAAGGATCTTTTTCTTGCCATAGTAATAATACTATCTTTTTGCGATCTGGAAATCAAGAAGACCCTTACTTGATAATCTGGAGATTGACCCGTCCCATGTTGTCTATCTGATAGACTTTAACGCGGACTTTATCTCCGATCTTGACGACCTCGTTCGGATCCTTGACGAATCGGCCGGTTCCCATCTTGGAAACGTGGACCAATCCTTCCTTGCCCGGTACCATCTCCACAAACGCACCGAAGGCAAGAATCCTTTTGACGGTTCCGTCAAACTCTTCGCCAACCTGAATCTCCCTGGTAATGTTGGAGATGTGGTTTACGGCTTCGTCGACTTTTTGGCGGTCAAGTCCCGATATGGTGACTTTTCCGTCATCATCGACGTTAATCTCGGTTTCTGTTCTGGCAATCAAGGCGCGAATATTTTTTCCTCCCGGCCCGATTATTTCACCGATCTTGTCGGGAGGGGGAGTCAAAACAACGACTTTTGGCGCGTATCTTGATATCTCTATTCTTGGCTTCTCGATTATCTTATTCATGGCGGCCAAAATTTCGAGCCTGGCTTTTTTGCCTTGGGCAAAAATATCCTTGATCATCTTTGACGTCAATCCCTTGTTCTTGACATCGAGCTGGATCGCGGTAATGCCATCTGAGGTTCCGGCGATCTTGAAATCCATCTCGCCCGAAAAATCCTCAAGGCCGACGATATCCGTCAGGACAACGTATTCGTCATCCGACTTGGTCATGATTCCCATGGCGACTCCGGCGACAGCCTCCTTCAAGGGAACTCCCGCATCCATCAAAGAGAGGGATGATCCGCAGACCGATCCCATCGAGCTTGATCCGTTTTCGGAAAGGATTTCCGAAACGACTCTTATGGCGTATGGAAATTCATCCGACTTCGGAAGAACCGGCTCTATGGCTTTTTCAGCCAGCGCGCCGTGTCCGATCGCCCGACGCGACGGACCCATCATCCGACCGACCTGTCCGTAGGAATACGGAGCGTCGGAATAATGGTGGATATATCGCTTTGCTTCCTGTCCCTCCGGTCCCTCGATTAGTTGCTCCAGCGTGGTCGATCCCAGGGTGGCAATCGACAAAACCTGCGTTTGACCTCTCTGGAAAAGGGCCGACCCGTGCGTTCTCGGCAGCAGTCCGACTTCGACTTTAAGTTCCCGGACCTCATCCGGTTTCCTTCCGTCAGGCCTCTGCTTTTTCTCAAGAATATTTTTCTTGATATTGTCGTAATTGTTTTTGGTAATAGCGGCCATTATTTGTTTTATGTCGTATTTTTTCTCCAGTTCTTCGTAAATGGCTGAGACGATCTCCTGAATCAACTTGCTCTCGCTGCCGGCTGTTGCGGCGGCCTGTTTGACGGCCTCTTCGACCTGAGTCGCATACTTGCCGTTGACGAGATCGAGAATTTCCGAGTAATCGACCATTTCCGGAACCTCGATCTTTTTCTTGCCGATTTCCCGGGTTATCCCTTCGATAAACTCTATAACCTTACCGTTCTCCCGCTTTGCCATCTCTATGCCTTCCTGAATGATTTCGTCCTTCATCATGTTGGCTTTGGTTTCAATCATCAACACTTTTTCCTTGGTCGAGGAAACGACCAAATCCAAATCAGAAAAGTCCCGTTCATTTTCCGTCGGATTCAAAATGTGCTGGGTTTCCTTGTTTTCCTCGGACGAAACGTAACCGATCCTCGAGGTGGCAATTGGCTCGGCCCATGGAACTGAGGAGACAGAAAGGGCGGCTGACACGGCAATCGCAGACAAAATCTCAGGCGCGTTGGTGCCGTCAATCGACAAAAGAGTGACAACGACTTGAACTTGTTTTTTAAAATTCTTCGGAAATAATGGCCTGATCGAACGATCGATCAATCTTCCCGTCAACACGGCTTCATCCGACGGCCTGCCCTCACGCTTTATCCACCTGGAACCCTTGATAATTCCCCCGGCATATAGCTTTTCGGCGTATTCGACCGATAGCGGGAAGTAATCGAGGTTAGGATTCTCCGGACCAACGGCAACTGTAACTAAAACGGCCGTGTCCCCCAAAGTTGCATACACCGAAGTATCGACCGCTTGGGCTAATTTACCGAACTGAAGGGTTAATTTCTGACCATCAATCTCGGTAGTTTTTTCTACTACTTTCATATGATTTTATGAATAAATAAAATGTATAAACAATTATATATGAATTTAAGGATGATTCAATGCGCTTAAAGTAGATCCTGATATCTTGACTTTGTTAAAAATCAGGATGACCTCCATTTGTTCCTGAGGTCATTTTTTAAGGTCGAGCTCCTTAATCAATTTTTTATATCTTTTTTCGTCCAATTTCTGGAGGTAATTCAGGATTCTCCTTCTTTTGGCAATGACCTTAAGAAGTCCACGACGGGAGTGGTTATCCTTTTTGTTTATGTCCAAGTGTTCGCTAAGTTTTGTTATCTTGTGGGTTAGGAGGGCTACCTGAACTTCCGGTGATCCGGTATCTCCTTTTCTCTGGGCAAATTTCTCTATGACCTTTTCCTTGTCTAAAGGAAGGGCGATGACCTTTTCAGGCTCTTTGGCGGCCTGGACCTTTTTAACAGCCTTTTCTACTTTCTTTTCTACTTTGGCTGTTTCCTTAACTTTCTTTGTCTTTACCATGGTTTAAGATTATAATCTATAACAATGACACTTGCAAGGGGAGTTTTAGCAAAAAAACTGTTCCCGATCGCCATTTTGGTTCTGATTTCGGCTTTCATAGTATCATCGTTTCCCCCTACAAACCTTGCCATAATTCTACTGTTGATTGCGTTCTTGAGTATGGCTGCCGGTTTGACCGCAAAATTGTTTTTTTCCCATAAGATAGCCGTCACGACAACCGTTTTGGCATTTGTCGCCATGACCATCAAGGCGTTGGATTTGATTGATCCTATGAACATCGCCCTTGCAATTAGCCTGGTCGTCGGGATTTCAATTCTGATAAAATGACCTGGCCGCCTTAACAAGGTTATCCTGAGAAAGAAAGGGATAATTTACGAGTCGGCGGATCTTTGTTAAAATTAAATATGAACAATAAATTCTATATAACGACAACTGCCCCCTACGTCAATGCCGACCCTCATATCGGATTCGCCCTGGAAATAGTCCAGGCCGATGCGGTCGCGCGTTATAAGCGACTTGAGGGGTATGACGTTGCTTTCGGTTTCGGGACCGATGAGCACGGCCTGAAGATCTACCGCAAGGCGGTTTCGGAAAAAAAAGACCCCCTAAAGTATTGCGACGAATTCGCCTCTAAATTCGATGACTTACGCAGGTCGCTGAATCTGTCGACTGATCATTTCATAAGGACTACCGATCCGAGACACCTGGCGGCTGCCCAGGAATTTTGGCGCCGATGCTATAAAAACGGTGACATCTACAAAAAAAATTACAAGGTCAAGTACTGCGTCGGTTGCGAGCTGGAAAAAACCGATTCGGAGCTTGCGGACGGAAAATGTCCGATCCATCCCAATCTTGAAATAGAGACAATCGAAGAGGAAAACTATTTTTTCAGGTTCTCCAAATACCAAAAAGGCCTTCTTGAGCTTTATGAAAAAAATCCCGAGTTCGTGACGCCTCCCAACCGGTTACTCGAAATCAAAACCTTTGTCGAAAAAGGTCTTGAGGATTTCAGCGTTTCGCGCCTTAAGAAAAAAATGCCTTGGGGAGTCGATGTTCCCGATGATCCGGAACACGTCATGTACGTCTGGTTTGACGCCCTCGTCTTTTACATCTCGACATTGGGCTGGCCAAAAACCGACGGGAAATTCAAGGATTTCTGGCCGGGGGTGCAAGTTGCCGGAAAGGACAACCTCAGACAACAGACCGCTATTTGGCAAGCGATGCTTTTGTCGGCCGGTTTACCCAATTCAACCCAGGTATTTATTCACGGATTCATCACTTCCCAAGGACAAAAAATGAGTAAAAGCCTTGGTAACGTGATTAACCCTTTCGACATTGTCGCCAAATACGGAACCGACGCCGTTAGATATTATCTGTTGCGCGAGATTCCCCCTTTTGATGACGGCGACTTTTCCTATTCGAGGATGGACGAACTATACGGGGCTGATCTTGCAAATGAGCTCGGCAACTTGGTTAGCCGCCTCACCAATCTCGGTGAAAAATACCGGATTGTTAATTCTGCCGTTAAGGAAACGTTCGGTATTGAACTCATAAAGAAACCAATGGATGAATTCAAATTCAGCGATGCCCTGGCGGAAATCTGGAAAAAAGTAAAGGAATTGAACCGGGCAATCGATGATTTTGCTCCCTGGAAAAACGAAAAGGGCCGGAAAGAATTTCTTGAAGACAAAATAGGCGAACTAAACGCCGTCGGCCGTCTTCTGGCGCCGTTTTTGCCGGAAACCGCCAGACTGATTGTCGAGTCAACCACGGGAAACATCAAAAAAACCCCGCCCTTGTTCCCCAGGTTAAAATAAAAATATGGAAAAAATAAATACGCTATTGGGCAAAAGAAAGAAAAAAATCATCATCCTTTCTTTTCTGGCGGTGTTTTTTTTGATGTTTTTCTACTTTTTTTACGACTTGCCCAACCCTTATAAGCTCAAGGACTTCCAGGCAACTCCGCTATCCACCCAGATCCTCGACCGGAACGGAAAACTGCTTTATGACGTATACAAAGAACAAAACCGGACGCCGATAAAAATCAAGGAACTTCCCGCCTTTGTCGGTAAGGCAACGATCGCAATCGAAGACAAGGATTTTTACCGGCATCAGGGAGTATCGCTTTTAAGCGGAATCTTAAGGGCTGCCCGGGACACATTCCTGACAACGAACGTCCAAGGCGGTTCGACGATCACCCAACAGCTTATTAAAACTTCCCTATTGACCCCTGAAAGAACGATCAGGCGTAAAGTCAGGGAGATAATCCTTGCCTTGTGGACGGAAAAGATATATACGAAGGACCAAATTCTTGAAATGTATTTGAACCAGGTGCCATATGGAGGAAGCGCTTACGGAATAGAGCAGGCGGCTTTACTTTATTTCGACAAATCCGCCAAAAAACTGTCGTTGGCCGAAGCGGCATTTTTGGCCGGTTTGCCGCAGGCTCCCTCGCTATATTCGCCTTATCTGAATCCCGAACTCTCCCTCAACCGAAAAAATTCTGTCTTGAAAAAAATGCTCGAGGAAAAGTATATAGACCGGAATACCTACGAAAAAGCCAAATCGCAAAGACTGGACATCAAGCCTCCGAAAAACATCATAAAAGCTCCCCATTTTGTCTTTTACGTGAAAAAAATCCTTGAAGAGATGTACGGCAAGGAAATGATCGAAGAGGGGGGGCTGAAAGTAACGACCACTCTTGATCTTGACATCCAGGAACAGGCCGAAAAAACCCTCAAGGATGAACTGGCAAAAGTCGAGGATCTGGACGTCAACAACGGCGCCATCCTAGTCACCAGACCGCCAACGGGAGAAATCCTGGCCATGGTGGGATCGGTTGATTATTTTGCAACCGGATCGGGCGCCTTCAACGTGACGACGGCCCTCCGGCAGCCAGGATCATCCATAAAGCCTTTAAACTACGCTGTCGGAATAGACCGCCGCCTGGTAACCGCAGCGACTGTTTTTGTCGATTCGCCAACCTGCTTTACGGCTGCCGGACAACCGAAGGGATATTGCCCTGTCAATTACGACGGGAAATTCCACGGACCCCAGGCACTGAGATTTTCGCTTGGCAACTCCCTCAACATCCCGGCAGTCAAAATGCTGGCTATGAACGGTGTCGAAGACTTTATCGCCTCGGCCTCCGCTTTCACGATCACGTCATTCACCGATCCTAAAAAATACGGGTTGTCTTTGACTTTAGGCGGTGGAGAAGTCAGGATGACGGAAATGGCCCAAGCCTTCTCGGCTTTCGCGAACCGGGGCAAGTCCAGGGAATTATCGCAGATACTTGAGATCAAAGATAAACTCGGAAAAAGCCTCTATAAGTTTGAAAGTCCTAATTTTATCGCCGACGTCAAAAAACCTATGAAAGCGCCGAGCGCGCTATCCATAAGCGGCAAGCAGGCAGTGTCTCCCGAAACCGCCTTTATAATTTCACACATCCTATTGGATGACAATGCCCGGTCGCAAGCTTTTGGCGCTGGTTCGCAACTGGTTATTCCCGGCAAGGCAGTGTCTGTAAAGACCGGAACCACCGATGACAAGCGCGACAACTGGACAATCGGATATACTCCGAATTTCCTGACGGCAGTGTGGGTAGGCAACAACGACAACTCGCCGATGAACCCTTATCTGACTTCCGGCGTTACCGGAGCCGCGCCTATCTGGAACAAGGTCATGAGAAACGTTCTCAAAAACCAGCCTGATCTTTGGCCGGTGAGACCGGATACGGTTATCGGCAAACAGGTATGCTGGGATTCGGGAGACATGATGGCGCGGGGTGACGACGGCAAGGAAAACTGCCCGGCCAGATTCGAATATTTCATCAAGGGCACAGAGCCTAAGGACTCACACATTTCCAAACAGACCGTTGCCGTGACAAAAGATGATAAACTGGCGCCAAAAAACTGGCCAGACATTGAAATGAAGGAGAAAACCATCATCCGCGATCCTTTGAATACTTTCTATTGCGTCGACTGCAACCACGAAGGAAACGACCCGTATCAAAACGTCAATCTATGATGGACTACACAAACTTTTATAAGAGTATAAAAACCATCGCCATCGTCGGTTTGTCTGACGATCCTTCAAGACCGTCCTACCGGGTTGCCAAGTTCCTGATGGAAAAAGGCTTCAAAATCATTCCGGTCAATCCTAATATCGATAACTTCATGGGGATTAGAAGCCGGCCGTCTTTGGCCGAGATTGATGAACCGGTCGATGTCGTCGACATTTTCAGGCGGAGCGAGTTTGTCGGTCCGATCGTCGAAGACGCGATAAAGATCGGGGCGAAATCGGTATGGATGCAGGAGGGAATCACCAATGAAGAAGCCGCTTCCAATGCGCGTTCCGCCGGACTGATGGTTGTAATGGACATGTGCATGATGAAACAATACAAAAAGAACTCTTCAGGAAATTCTTAATCTCGCATCAAATTATTTTTGCCCTTGACAATTTACTATTATACTAGTACACTAGTACTCAATATGAACAAAGTAGGGGAGCTGATCAAAGCATTTCTGATGCATAAGACTTCAGGCGGAATGCTGGAGTTTTTGAAAGGAATCCTGACGCCAAGGGAGATTGAGGAATTATCGACCCGGCTACAGATCGTAAAGATGATCAAAAGCGGTCTCCCCCACCAGGAAATTGCCCGCCGTATGGGAGTCGGAGTTGCAACCGTTACCCGCGGATCCAGGGAGATTAAACTAGGAAGATTTAAAAAAATATAACTCATTAAAATATGAAAAACATATTCTTAAACAGCAATCAATGGTGGACTTCTTCTCTCTGGTGAAGCAGAGCTTATTTTATACGCATTAATCCTCTGCTTCTCGCAGAGGTTTTTTTAATTATTATTTTAATTTTAATACTATGGATACATATAATTTTCCCGATAAAAAAGGATATTTTGGCAAATTTGGCGGTCGGTTTGTACCCCCGCAATTGGAAACAATATTGGATAAACTGGCTGAAACTTATCATAAGCTTAAGAATGATAAAAAGTTCAAACAGGAACTGGCCTATCTTTACAGGGAATATGCCAATCGTCCAAGCAATCTTTATTTTGCCCGCAATCTTACCCAAAAAACAGGAGGCGCAAAAATTTATCTCAAGCGCGAAGATCTGAACCATACCGGTGCACATAAAATAAACAATGTCATCGGTCAGGGACTGATCGCCAAATATCTTGGCAAAAAAAAATTGATCGCCGAAACCGGAGCCGGACAACATGGTACGGCAACCGCAACCATCGCCGCCTATTTCGGAATGGATTGTGACATTTATATGGGCGCGCGTGACATCGAAGCGCAAAAGCCTAACGTTTACAGGATGAAAATTCTTGGCGCCCGGGTAATCCCGGTAACCCAGGGACAGGGAACCTTAAAAGATGCTGTTGATGTTGCCTTGGGTGCATACATCCGGGAACCTGAGGCCTATTATCTTTTGGGATCGGCTGTCGGCCCACACCCATACCCAATGATGGTCCGCGATTTCCAAAAAGTCGTCGGCCGGGAAATCAGGAAACAAGTCGTTGAAAAAGAGAGTCGACTTCCCGAGAGCGTCATCGCCTGTGTCGGTGGAGGTTCAAACGCCATGGGAGCATTTTACGAATTCATTGGGGACGGTGGGGTAAAACTGATAGCCGTCGAGCCTGCGGGGCTTGGAGTCAAAACCGGAAAGCACGGAGTTGCCCTGGGAACCGGGCGGGAAGGCATAATCCATGGATTCAGCACTTTGGTCATGAAAAACCAAAAGGGGGAAATAAAGGAATCCTATAGCGCTGCATCGGGATTGGACTACCCGGGTGTCGGTCCCGAACTGGCATACCTGAAGGAAATTGGACGGATGGAGTTGGCCCAAGTAACCGATAGGGAGGCCGTTAAAGCTTTCGTCGAGCTTTCGAAAACCGAAGGAATAATCCCCGCTCTTGAATCGGCACATGCCGTATCCTACGGGATTAAGAGGGCTGCCGGGTTGCCCAAAGATAAAGTGGTGGTAATAAATCTTTCGGGCCGCGGCGACAAGGATGTAGAAAACGTTTATAACAAGTTTCTTAATATTGATAGTTAAATCTGATAAACTTTAGTTTATGTTAGACGCAAAAGTGCAGTCGTACAGCGACAACCTTAAACAATTTGATATTAGCCATGAAATACTGGAGCATCCTGAATTGAGATCGGTTGAAGACGTGCAAAAGTATCTTGGATTCGGTTTAGACGAGGCGCTGGCAACCCTGATCATGAAAACCGAAAAGGGATTCGTGGCCGTCATCCGCCGCGGCGACTGCACCTTGGACAACAAAAAAGTCAAAAAGATTTTGAAAGTCGAGAGTTTGAGGTTGGCAACCGACGAAGAATTCACCAACCTTACGCATGTTGTGTCCGGAGCGGCCCACGTCCTTCATGAGGTATCGCGAACTCTAATAGACGAGAAGATTTTCGAAAAGGAAAAAATAAACGGAGGCTCGGGAAGTCTCTCATACACTTTCCGCTACAAAGTCCCCGATCTCAAAAAAATTCCCAACTCAACGATTGAAGACATTACCAAGATTTCCGTTTCGACCGGTACCCAGTACTCTGGAGTAAAGAGAGTTTTTTCGGGCATAAGGGCAACCGGGAGACTTCATTTGGGCAACTACCTTGGTGCGGTCAAGGGATTTTTGGAAATCCAGGAAAAAGGTGATTATGAAATGGTTTACTGTGTTGTTGATGTCCATTCAATAACGACCCCCTTCAAACCGGAAGAATTAAGGAAAAACAAGCGCGAAATAATAATAGACTATCTCGCGGCCGGACTCGACCCGAAAAAGAGTATTTTGATTTATCAGTCCGATGTCCCCGAGCATACGGAGCTGGCGTTTTATTTTTCGACGGTTGTCACAATCGCCAGGATGCAGCACCTTCCAACTTACAAGGATAAAGTCAAACAGCACCCCCAAGCCAATACCATGGCTTTATTGAACTATCCGGTCCTTATGGCGGCCGATATCCTAGTTTACAAGGCAGGGCTCGTACCCGTCGGGATTGACCAGGAACCACACTTGGAAGTTGCCCGTGAAATAGCCCGAAAAATGAACCAGCTCTACGGAACCGACTTTCCGGAACCAGTAAGATTTTCCACTCGGGGCGAATACGTTCCCTCTTTGACAGGTGAGGGAAAAATGGGCAAATCGATCGAAGGAAGCTATATAAACCTTACCGACGACATAGACGTCATACGGAAAAAGGTCAGGTCAATTCCAACGGCAACGAATGCGGGTGGTGAAATGACGGGCGGATTGAAATCGCTTTTCGCTTTTGCCGATCTTTTTATGAGCAAAGATGAAGTCGGAAAATTCAAAAAGGAATTTGCGGATGGAACATTAAAATTCGTAACCCTCAAGGATGCCGTTGCCGAGGCGATTTTTAAAGAATTAGGACCTTTCCAAAAAAAACGCGCGGAAATTGCCGCAAACAAGGAATACGTGGACCGAGTTATCAGGGAAGGGGCAGAACGCGCAAGAAAAATTGCCAAAGAAACCTTACGTGAAGTCAAGCAGAAAATGGGGTTGCTTTAATTAATCACAGTAGGATTTTCTCGATTTCCTCAATCGCCTTTTCCTTGTTTGGTAAATCGAATAGATACGTTTTCCATCCATAGTCCTCCGCCGCTTTAACAAAATCCACGCGGTCGTCAATAAAAAATATTTCTCCAGGTCCAAATCCCGACATCTTTGTTGCCAATTCAAAAATACCTCGTTCAGGCTTTCTCAGCCCGACTTCGCATGAAAGTATTTTTGCAGAATAATCAATATCGGCGATTAGTCCTCTTTTTATTAGCCTATCAATCATTCCGGGATAGAGATTTGAGATTAAACCGATTCTATATGATTCGGAAAGCTTTTTTGCCAATCCGTGCGTTTCCAAAATGGGTTTGTAATCGTTTAGCCAACTCTCAAGAAAATCGAATTCATCGGCATTTTTTATCCCGAATTTTTTTATGGCGGTTTGCCAGAATTCCCGGGCGGATATTTTTCCACGGGTAATTTCATCGGCTCCATTATTCCCGTTCCAAAAATCTGTGAACTCGGAAAGAGGGATGTTGAATTTTTGGGTGGCATCCTTGAAGTAGCCATTTGTATCCGCCATCACATTTCCGATGTCAAAATATATGAATTTAATTTTATCCATATTGAAATTATATCAGCATCTAGCCCTTGATTTTCATTTCGCGGTCGTCTATCATGGATGGTGAACAATTATTCACCTATGGACATACCCCTTGCGGAACGCTTAAGACCCCATACCCTTGATCAGTTTGTCGGACAGGAACATCTTGTCGGTCGCGGTAAACCGATAAGACGAATGATCGAAAACAAGAAAGTCATTTCGATGGTTTTGTGGGGACCACCAGGAACAGGCAAAACAACCCTTTCCCGGATTATCGCCAACCACATTTCGGCCAACTTTATCCCATTTTCAGCCGTTGCCGGCGGAGGGGTGCCGGAGATTCGTAAAATTATCGCAAAGGCAAAGGAGGATTACGGATTGTTCAAGAAGCCGACCGTTCTTTTCGTCGACGAAATCCACCGTTTCAATAAAGCCCAGCAGGACGCCTTTCTTCCCCATGTTGAAGACGGCACCATCACTTTAATCGGGGCGACTACGGAAAATCCAGGATTTGAAGTGATTGCCCCGCTTGTATCAAGAAGCCAGATATTCGTTCTTTATGCTTTAAATGATGATCAGATAAAAATGATCGTCAATAGGGCCACGGCTCTTTTTCCGAAACACGACTGGTCAAAGGAAGCGGTTACCCATTTCGTAAAAACCGCCAACGGAGATGCCCGGACCGCCATAAACGCCGTCGAGCTGGCGGCCTCACTTTCCAAAAAGGTGTCCCTCAAGGTAGCTGAGGAGGCTGTTCAAAGAAAGGCCATCTACTACGACAAAAAGGGCGACTGGCATTACGACACGATATCGGCCTTCATAAAATCGATGAGGGGTAGCGATCCTGATGCCACCCTCCATTACCTGGCGCGGATGGTCAAGGCCGGTGAAGATCCGATTTTTATTGCCCGGCGGATGGTCGTATTTGCTGCCGAGGACATCGGCAATGCCCAGCCGACCGCGCTTGTCGTCGCCACATCGGCAATGCAGGCATGCCATATGATCGGCTGGCCTGAAGCCTCCCTGATATTGGCCCAAGCCGCAACATATCTTGCCACCGCCAAGAAATCAATTACCTCATCTATGGGAATATGGGACGCGTTGTCGGATATAGATACCGAAAATCTCGATCCGATTCCTCTCCACCTGAGGAATGCATCGAACAAAGTGATGAAATCGCTTGGTTACGGGCGAGGTCATATCAGATATCCGTGGAAAGTTGAGAAAGAAACCGGCAAAAAAGTGGATCAGGAATACATGCCCAAGAACCTGAAAGACAGGAAATACTACAAACCCGATTGGAAATGATTACTTCAGAACCTTTTCATACCCGCCCGAGCCCCGTTTAAGCCAATGGGCTGTTCTTGTGACTGTCGTCGTCGAAACCCCAAGTTTTTGAGCTATCTTGAGATATGGCATCCCTTTTTTCAAAAGCCTTGCCATTTCCAGCCGGTTGGCGAATTCTTCAAGCTCCTTAACGGTCAGAAGATCGCGTAGGAAATTGGCGATTTCCTGCTCGCTTTTAAGCTTCAGAAAGGCCTTAAAAAGGTTTTTTTCCCTTTCGCTCTTGGGTTTGTAATTATGGAAATCGTTCATAGATATATTGTACACCACTTGACAGGAATAAAACTATATGTTATCATGTTACCACGTTAATATAGTTATTAACTAAATAATATGCAAAATACAATCACTAAATCGGCCTTGCATCAAACCCTGCAATCTGGCGGGGTACTTTTGTAGTAATTAATTTTCACTTCCCTACCCCGCCAAAAGGCGGGTTTTTTTGTGGTTACAAATTAAATTTAAAAATATGATCAAAGAAACAGGAAAACAATTTGTCAGGGATATTTCGCCAAAATTGAAAAGCGTGGCCTTAAGGGTAAACTCGGGCGGCATAAAAAATGCTTTGCCAATCGATGACACATTAAGATTAAACCCATCGATACTTTCGGTTCCAAAAAAACCTTGGGCCCGAGCCGTCGATGACATAGAAACGCCGTTTGTCGGCGAATACGACGAAGCCGAATACGTCAAAAATGATGCTCTCAACCTGATGGGTTTGTATGAAATGCGGACAATGCTTTCGGCATTCGGACTTCCGTCCCTTATGCAAACCGACTATCAAAATAAGCCGTTGGCGGGTAAACAATTTTTGGTCGCGGGAACCGGGACTGGGCGCGAAGTGGTAAATCTTGCGGCTCTGGGCGGAGACGTCATTGGCCTTGATGCCACTTACGGCTATGTCGATCTTACCGCTAAAAAATTAAAAGGAGTTGCATCTGTAATCGACCCGAAAACCCGGATAGAGTTATTCCAGTGTCCGGCAGAGGATTTTCCATATATGCAAGATTCGCTCGACGGGATAACTTCGCTTTTCGGAGTCATAAACCACATTCAAGACTGGAGAGGGCAAATCAGAAAATACGTAAGCGCAATAAAACCAGATGGCCGGTTGGTTATAGAAAAATACGGATCCAGCAATGCTTTGGTATTTGAACTCAAAAAAAAGGGTGTCCTGGGATACGATCCGTCAATTCTGCAAAGTCGCGACCCCGAAGGCAAAGGGATATTGCTCGGGCCGAACGAACCGGTCCTTCCGGCCAGTTTTCCGACTGACCGTGAATTTTTACGTGAACTGGCAAAAAATAATTTGGATATCAAACGGCGGATCGGGTTCCTGAGAATTGCCGCGCTTTTCCCAAAGGATCCGAACCCGGAGAACCTCTTGCGTTTTATGGAGACGGTCAGGGAAGTCGATGAGGCTGCATATGATTTTATCGGTCGGTTTAAAACGCCCGAGGAATTGCTTTTTGCATCGTTCCTATACGATATCCGAAGCCAGAAAAGGACGGTAAACCCGGTTCCGATTGAAGATTTTGCTTATGTTTTATACGTTGGCAGGAAATACCGGCAGGAGGAATTTCTTAAAAATTTCAGTCACTAAAAAATATGAAAAACAGGAAGCAGGATCTGATAATCGTCGGCGGAGGCATAATGGGGCTTTTCACGGCCTATTACGCCTCCCTGTATTCCAAGAATATTATCGTCTTGGAGAAAAGGACCGTAGGGAACAAATTCGCTGCCTCATCGGGATTTTCAAGATCAATTAGGAATGACTATCTTGATCCTTTCTATTCTCTATTGGCATCCGAATCACAAAAAATGTGGAAAGACCTGGAAACAAAAACCAAAAGAAAGTTCATCATAAAAAACGGTTGTTTCAACGTTGCCAATAAGGATGTCACAAAAAATCTTGACGAAACATATGCTGAAAAAAGTTATAGAATCCTGAAAAGCCTTGGGTTCAAGACCAAGTATTATAAAAACAAGGCAGGCCTTAGGAAGGCCTATCCGCAATTTGACGCCGACATCGGCTGTCTTGATGTTGACGCCGGATTTCTTTACATACCGGAGATTCTTAAAGGCCTTAAAGATATCCTGATACAAAGAGGGGTAAAAATCTTCGAAAATTGCGAGGTTAACAGAATCTCCCGGTCGGGGGATCTTATGAATGTCAAAACAAGCAGGGGTTCTTTTGCCGGCAAAAAAGTTAGCGTCACTGTCGGCGTCTGGTCGCTTGGGATATTGGACAAAATCGAAGGTGCAAAACTCCTAAAGCTTCCGATTATCCCGATCGAACAACAGCTTGACTATTTTGAAATTCCCAAAAACAAAAGATATTTGTTCTCATCTAAAAGATTGCCTGTCTTTGCTTATCTGGACGTTGGCGTATACGGACACCCTCTCTACAAGGATTCTCCGGGACTGAAAGTTGCCTACTTTGACCCGATGGGCGCCAAGTTGGCCAAATCAGTTTTCAACCCGGAAAAACAAGACAAGGTGAACAGCAATATTGAATTCATAAAAAAGTGCTTTCCGGATATTAAAAAGGTTAAAATCGTCGAGCAGGAATTAAATTATTACGACATGACGCCCGACAATAATTTCATCGTCGACGAATTGCCGGGAGTTAAAAATGTTTATATCGCCGCTGGCTTTTGCGGAACCGGCTTCAAATTTGCTCCCATCATCGGTAAGGTGTTAGCGGAAAAAATAATGAAGGGAGGAACAATCTACGACTTTTCCCGTTTTTCGGCCAAAAGGTTCGGAAGGATCTCCAACCTGTCGATAATCAGAAGCCTTCCGATGTACCGGAATTTTCTGGCACCGAGAAATTGGAAATATTTAAGAAAAGGAATCGAGGCTTTGCTGCTTTTGAAGAAGTTGCCTTAATGAATTTGATCTTTGGTATAGATAGGTTTTTCCGGATCATACCCGAGGATTGCTTTTGCCTTTGATATGTCTATGTGAGGAATTTCATCCACTATACTAAAGGCCTCATACCAAAGTTCGCCTTCATAATCGATCGCTTTTTTGATCGCCTGAGCGGCATTATTGATGGAAACGCTTGTATTCAAAAAGACCTTGTTAATCGGTCCAAAACGCAGGGCGACTGTCTGTATTTTTTTATTCAATCCGTACCAGGCCAGAATTTGCTCCGCCATTACTTTGCTTATGTGATAAGACAGATCTATGTCACGACACTGGAGATCCGAGGATTTAAGATATTGGGACACAAAAAGCTGGCTTTCTTTGATGGGTTTTTTAAAAGGAATCCCCCTCTCAATTCCATATATTGTAGTTGATGAGGCATAGATTACCCGTTTCGCACCGACTGCCATGGCGGCCTTAATAACATTGTGTGTTGCCAATACATTATTGTTTATGTAATCGTCAAAGGATTTCCCGACTACTGGCTTGGGAATTGCTGCTAGGTGGACTATATATTCGCATTCTTTGGCTTTTTCCGTGAGTTTTTCAAGATCAGAAAGTTCGTCACCTGATTTATGGTCAAACCCGATAACTTCAAATTGCGAAGAATATCGTTTTACGAATTCGCTTCCTAAATAACCCTTATCTCCTGTTACCATTATTTTCATATGATGCGAGTGTGTCAACAGCAGGATTCGAACCTGCGACCTAGCGCTTATGAAACGCTTGCTCTGCCGCTGAGCTATGTTGACTGTTATCCCCTATATTATATAATACTTAAATGGCAAAACTGGATCTTTCGATTATTATTGTCTCCTATAACACAAAAAAAATCACCAGGGAATGCATTAACTCGATTAACCGGTCATTGACAGGTTCAAGGATCAAATATGAGATCGTCGTTGCCGATAATGCCTCTCATGACGGATCGCACGAATTATTGTCCAAAATGGCATCCGATAGAAACAACCATTTGGTATATTTCCAAACCGGTGAGAACCTTGGTTTTGGAAGAGGAAACAACTATGCCGTCAATAAATCCCGTGGTATCTATCTATTGCTTCTTAATTCGGATACGGTTGTCCTTAATAAGGCTATAGAAAAACTTTATGACCGTTATGTATCCAATCAGGAGGAAATCCACTTCCTTGGCGCTAAGCTTCTTAACCGCGACCTGACTCCCCAGGCTTCAGCCGCCCGATTTTTTACCCTCCCCGTCGTCTTTGCATCACTTCTTTTGAGGGGTGATTACTGGGGATTTACACGGTCAAGTCCAAACGAATTCAAAAAGGTTGATTGGATTTCAGGCGCCTGCATTATGACAACCAGAAAAATATTTGACAGGCTTCATGGTTTTGATAAGAACATTTTCATGTACATGGAGGAGGTTGATCTTTTGTACCGAGCCGCAAAGAGAAAACTGAATACATATTTCTGTCCCGAAGCTCAGATAATCCACTTAGGGAGCGCTTCGTCCAATGGAAAAACCTTCCCGATTCTACAGGTATATCGGGGATTCCTCTTTTTTTACAAAAAACACTACTCATTTCCTCAACTTATGGGATTGCATGCAATATTAAAAGTTAAGGCGGCGATTGCCTACATTATTGGTAAAATTAAAAATAACCATTATCTTACAAAAACATATGGCGAAGCTTTCAAAATTTCTTAAGAGTTTTGATGACAATTTGGTAAGAATCCTTGTCGGTTTCTTTATATTTTTGGTGCCGTTGTGGCCTAAGCTTCCCTTTAAAACGATTGACTATACCTACATCGCCATAAGGTTCGAGGACTTTTACGTTGCTTTGATATCAATCGTGTTCGTAATCCAACTCTTAAGAAAAAAGGTAATCATAAATAAGCAGTTTGCCTGGCTTTTCGGCCTCTTCTGGTTCGCCGTCGGTTTGTCAACTGCCTGGGGAATATTTGTTTCCAAAACCATCCAGTTTCCCCATCTTGGAGTGCTGCATTTCTTGAGGCGGATCGAGTACATGTTCCCGTTTTTCATCGCCGCATCGGTCGTTAGGAACAAAAAGGATTTTTTCCAAATGTTCGGCCTCTATATGTTATCGGTTCTTTTCGTGGTCATCTATGCGTTGGGTCAAAAGTTTCTGAATTTTCCGGCTGTTCAAACAATGAATCCTGAATACGCCAAAGGATACCTACTTTATTTGACCCCGGAGGCTAGGATCTCGGGCACTTTTGCGGGTCATTACGACTTGGCATCATATCTTGTGATGTCGATTCCGATGGTATTGGGCTACTTTTTCCAAACAGGCAAGAAAAAATTCGCCTGGCTATTCGTCGGGGCCCTGATTGTCTTAATATATACATCCTCGAGGATATCATTTGGAGCCTATGTTGTTGCCACTTTGGCTTTCCTTATTTGGATCAGGAAATACCTATTTACCGTTTTTGTCATCGTTCTGACCGCGGCGTTGGTATTGACAACCGGTGAGTTGACATCCAGGTTTTTGAAGACGCTTCAGGTTAGAAGAATTCTTGTCGACGACAGAACCGGAGCGGTTTATGTTGGACAAACGATTACCACTAAAGAGTTGCCCGCGGGCTCTTTTTACGTCCCCCTCAAAGATCAATCGAACAAGGGGGCACCACCTGTCGACCTTGACGCTCTAAGGGCTAGGGTAATCAAAGAAAAGATCGCCGAAGCGTCGGCGGCCGGACAAGTTATCACCGATTCCTTGAAGGATCAGATCGCCGCGTCGGCCACAGCCAATCTCAAACCGGTAAACACTGTTGTTTCCGACATATCTTTTGCCACACGCCTTCAGGTCGAGTGGCCAAGAGCGATCGCCGCCTTTAAGAAAAATGTTATCCTGGGAACCGGACCCTCATCTATTACCGAAGCCACAGATAACGATTATTTGAGATGGATCGGTGAAATGGGCCTTTTCGGAACTTTGTCGTTTCTTGGCCTTCTGGCCATGATAGTCAAAAAAACTTGGCGCAAGGACTATGTTTCATACGGCTTTATTTTCGGACTGGGGGCCTTGTTGATAAATGCCTCGTATATTGACGTATTCGAAGCTTCAAAAGTTGCCTACAGTTTCTGGACGATTGCCGGATTGTATATCGGCTATTACACCCTTAAAAACAGCAAAAATGAAGCCAAATAATTTTCTAAAACGCGATTTGATTGCTCTCGTTTTTTTGCTTGTCGTCGGCCTGGCTTTAAGGCTTTACAAGATCGACACACCTCTAGCGGATCTGCACTCTTGGAGGCAGGCCGACACGGCTGCCGTAGCCCGCAACTTCGCCTATCGCGGTTTTGATTTGTTGCACCCAAGATTTGACGACTTCTCAAATGTTGCTTCCGGAAAGGAAAACCCCAATGGATACCGTATGGTTGAGATGCCCATCTATAATGCGATTTTTGCCGGGATGTACAAGATATTCCCAATGTTGCCGATCGAAGTTTGGGGACGACTGGTTTCGGTATTTTTCTCGCTTGTTATATTGGCAATTATCTACACATTGCTTCTACGTGAATCCGGCAGGGTGGCGGCATTTTTTGGATCACTTATATATGCAGTCTTTCCGTTTTTTGTATTTTTTTCCCGGGTAGTACTGCCTGAAACCACCGCCCTCGGTTTGGTTTTCTTGTCGATATTTATCCTTTATTCGTCTCTTTCGCCCGCCGCCTACGGCTTGGCGGCAGTATTTTTCGCCGCTTCCCTCCTAGTAAAGCCGACGACGATATTTTTCGGTCTTCCACTAGCCTACATCTTTTTCAAAAAATACAAATGGCAAGTCGTAAAAAATCCCGCCTTCTATGTTTTTTTTGTTTTGTCGGTCATCCCGCTTATTTTATGGAGGAATTACATCAAAAGTTTTCCTGAAGGAATACCTGGATCGGAGTGGCTTATCACATCGGTCAATACCACGGGCGCTCTCCAGCCGATCTTTTTAAGGCCGGCCTTTTTCCGGTGGATTTTTTTTGAAAGGATAAATAATCTAATATTTGGCGGCCTCGCGTCCGGCTTTATGATTCTTGGAACCTTTGCGCGACAGAAGCGCGGACTCTTGATGTCCATCCTGTTGTCCTCGTTGGCTTACCTGTTTGTCTTCCAGGGAGGGAATGTCCAGCATGAATACTACCAAACCCTGATTCTTCCCGGCCTGGCGATCATGTCCGGAGTCGGGATAGACTATCTATTTGGAAACAGAAAAACGGTTTCATTTGCCATTTCATTCGTAGGTGTCCCAGTCATTTTGGCACTTTCATGGTTCTTTTCCTACTACGCGGTCAGGGGATTTTATAATTACCCCGCCGACCTGGTGCAAACCGCAAAAATAATCCAAAGCCTGACGACTCCCAGCGACAAGGTTGTAACCGATACGACCGGTGACACTACTCTACTTTATCTTGCCGACAGGCGCGGGGCGCCGTCGGTTTATCGCGACCCCAAAAAACTAAAGGAGCTAGGCTACACCATAATATCGACAACCTCCCCTGACATGGTAAACCAGCTTAAAGGCGACAACTTCGAACTGCTTTTCCAAAACGAGAAGTTGTCGATTTTTAAACTTTAACAAAACACCGTGAAAATCTTAATGGTCACGCCTTATGTCCCCTATCCTCCGTCATCGGGAGGGCAGATTCGGACGCTTAACCTCCTCAAGCACCTGAGCGAAAAAAACGAGATCACCCTGGTGGCATTGTATAAAAACCACAGCGAGAGGAAATATTATTCGTATCTGAAAAAATACTGCAAAAAAATTTACCTATGCCAGAGGCCGGAAAAGCCTTGGCAATTCAAAAATATTTTCAAAACCATTTTTTCGTTTTACCCGTTTCTTGTCATAAGGAATTTTTCTACCGAAGCATCGGAAATAATAAACAATCTTCTTATGCGCGAGCGATTCGACGTCATTCATGCCGAAACGTTCTACGTAATGCCTCATATCCCTAAAACGCAGACCCCAATCGTCCTAGTCGAACAAACCATTGAGTACAATGTATACAAGCATTTCGTCAATTCCCTCCCCAAACTCCTGCGCCTCCTTTTTTATTTTGACATAGATATCATGAAGCTAAAATATTGGGAGAAGCATTTCTGGAAAAAGGCCGATATTGTCGTTGCCGTGTCGACGCCGGACGAGAAGATAATCAAAACACAGGGGGACAAGATTGAAACATCCGTCATTCCGAACGGCGCCGGTGATGAAATGATAGTCGACAAACTATCGCAAAAGCCCCTTTCAAAACCGGTTATTTTTTTCCAGGGAAATTTTTTCTGGCTTCAAAACGTCGAGGCCGCCCAGTTTATCATTAACACCATTGCCCCCAAACTGGTCAAGGCCAGTCCGGACATTGTCATAAAAATTGCCGGGCAGAACGCCCAGAAAATTGGGCAAAACAAAAACTCGAACATCCAAATCGTCAACATCCCCCCCGGGGACAGCGCCAAGGTGAGGGCGCTTTTTCAGGAAGCAACGATTTTTATTGCCCCGATTTTCGGACCCGGCGGCACAAGACTCAAGATACTTGCGGCCATGGGCAGCGGTGTCCCGGTGGTTTCAACCGTCACCGGCGTCGAAGGCCTTGATGTCACAGACCGGCAACACGTTCTAATTGCTAAAACACCCGAGGAATTCACCAAAGAAATCATTTCGATCATAAAAAACAGAAGCTTGTATGAAAAAATCAGAAACAATGCCTATCAGCTGGTCAAGGAAAAATATCAATGGAAACAGATAGCCAAAAAGCTAGAATCCCTTTATCGTCATTTGTGATAAAATGAAGTCAAAAATATGATAATAGGTGTTGACGGCAACGAGGCAAATGTTGAAAGGCGCGTCGGTGTTTCTGTTTACGCATTGAATTTGCTGAGGTATTTCTGCAAATGGGCGACCGATACAGCCCGTTTCAAGGTCTACCTGAGGACTCCGCCGCAAGCTGACATGCCTAAGGAAAACCGCTATTTTAAATACGAAGTCGTTCCCGGCGCGTTCCTTTGGTCGCAGATATTCCTGCCCCTAAAGCTTTATTCGCAGAAAGATATCGATGTATTCTTCAGCCCGGCGCACTATCTTCCAAGATTTTGCCCGGTGCCATCAGTTGTCACCATCCACGACCTGTCCTATCTTTTTTTCCCTGAGGATTTTCTAAAGAAAGATCTTTATCAGCTTAAAACATGGACCCGGTATTCGGTCAATGCGGCCAAGGCCATTGTGGCCGTTTCGGAAACGACCAAGCGGGATATCGTAAAAAACTACGGCGTTCCTTCAAGCAAGGTCAACGTTATCCATAACGGCTACGAGAAAAAACACCTTTTGTCCGAATCAAAACTCCGGCTGCTGGAAAGCGACCATCCGTATATTCTTTACGTGGGAACGCTGCAACCCCGAAAAAACATCAATACCCTTATCGAGGCTTTTTACAAATTCAAGCATCTTTATCCCGATTTCAAGCTGGTGATTGCCGGAAAAAAAGGCTGGCTTTACGAAAAAATTTTTGATTTGGTGACTGACTTGGGCCTTGAGGATGATGTTTATTTTACCGATTATATTTCCGATAATCAGCTTATTTTCCTTTATAAGAATGCCTTTTGTTATGTTATGCCGTCCCTTTATGAAGGTTTTGGTATCCCTCCCCTCGAGGCAATGAGCATGGGTTGCCCCGTCATAAGTTCTATCACCTCGTCCCTGCCAGAAATTTCCGGTGATGCAGCCTTGTACTTTGACCCCAAAAGTCCGTTCGATTTGGTCGAAAAGCTAAAAAAACTCAAGGAGACGCCCGAACTCAGAAAATCCCTGATAAAAAAAGGCTACCACAGGATCAAGCAGTTCTCCTGGGAAACCTGCGCTTCGGAAACCCTGGATGTCATTAAAAACCTCAAATGATAAAAATCGTTTCGGACATCAAACCCGAGGAATTCGACTCGAAGGCGCACCATCCGTTGCAGACCTGGCAATGGGGGGAAGCAAGGAAAGACTTGGGAACCGGGGTTGTCCGGTTGGTAGAATATGCCAATGGGGATCTGGAAAACGTTTTTCAGGTCAGCCTCCACCCTATTCCCTACAGCGGCTTGCGCCTGGGGTATATACCCAGATCAGTCCTTCCGTCAAAGGCCGTCATGGAATTTCTGAAGATTTGGGGACGTAATAACAAAGTGGTATTTTTTAAGTTCGAGCCATACGTGGAAAAGGAAAATTCTCCAAGGTCATTTTTTACCGATCCCGATCTCGTCCGATCCACCCATCCGCTTTTTACCGATTGGACCCAGATGCTCGACCTAACGCCGCCTGAAAGCGAGATCCTGTCCAAAATGCATCATAAAACCAGGTACAACTTAAGACTTGCCCTTAAAAAAGGCGTTGTTGTTGAGGAAGCAAACAATAAGGAGGGCTTCGAGGCGTTCCAAAAATTGTATTTCGAAACGACAAGACGGCAGAAATACCTGGGGCATGATTATCGATACCATAAAACCGTTTGGGAACACATGAAAAACGGCATAGCCCATATTCTGATTGCCTATTATGGTAATGTTCCCCTGGCCGCATACGAACTCTTCCATTTCAAAAAAAGACTCTTTTATACGTACGGGGGCACGTCAAACGAGCATCGAAACTTGATGGCCTCAAACCTTCTTATGTGGGAAACAGTCCGGTTGGGCAAAAAACTTGGCGCCGAAAAACTTGACATGTGGGGATCGCTTCCGCCCGAATATGACCAAAACAACGATTGGGCCGGTTTTACGCGTTTCAAGTCCGGTTATGGAACGAAGTTCGTGGAGATGGTCGGTAGTTGGGATCTTGTCATCAACCCAGTCCTGTATAAAATCTACAGCTTGGCTTACAAAGCCCGCGAATTCTTCCTTAAGTTAAAGTGATCGCCGTTAATTGGGCCGCAGCTTCGATTTTAGGGCAATTTTAAGAACCTCGTCCATGTGGGAAACGTAATGGAATTGCAGGTCCTTAAGTATGTATGACGGGATATCCTCAAGATCCTTCTTGTTTTCCTTGGGGATGATTACCGTCTTGATCCCGGCGCGATGAGCGGCAATGACCTTTTCCTTTACTCCTCCTATTTCGAGCGCCCTTCCCCTCAAAGTTACCTCACCCGTCATTGCAACAGTCCGATGGGTTGGCGTTTTGGTCAGGGCCGATATCATCGCCGTGGTAATCGCCAGTCCGGCGGACGGACCATCCTTGGGAACAGCCCCTTCAGGAACATGTACGTGAATATCAATTTTGTGGAAAAAGTCCTTATCCAGGCCAAACTTATTGTAGCGCGCCCTGATATAGGAAAGGGCCGCCTGGCAAGATTCCTTCATGACTTCGCCAAGCTGTCCGGTCAGGGTGAGTCCGCCTTTACCCGGCATAATGGCCACTTCTATGAAGAGGATATCTCCCCCCGCCTGCGTCCAAGCCAGGCCGGTCGAAATTCCTACCGTGTCTTTCTCCTCAATCATCTGTGATGAGTATTTGAATGGGCCTAGATACTTGGTTACATCGCCGATGCCGACGACTTTTGTCTTGAACTTTTTTTCAACGATTTCGCGTGCAATTTTTCTGTAAATAGTCGCGATCTGACGCTCTAGTTCCCGGACACCGGCTTCGCGCGTATACCTTCTTATGACGGTTTTCAGTCCCCCATCCGTAATGGTCGCCTCCTTCGCCGTCAATGAGTGGGCGGTCAGCTGTTTCTTGAGTAGATGCGTTTTGGCGATATTGAACTTCTCGTCTTCCGTATAGCCCGGGAAATGGATAACCTCAAGCCTGTCCAAAAGCGCTTCGGGGATGGTGTCAAGGATATTGGCGGTAGTTATGAAGAAAACGTCCGACAGGTCAAAAGGCACCTCAAGGTAATGATCCGAAAAATCGTGGTTCTGTTCGGGGTCCAGTGCCTCAAGCAAGGCAGCCGACGGATCACCCCGGTAGTCGCGACCTATTTTGTCTATTTCGTCGAGCATAAAAACCGGATTTTGCGTTGACGCCTGCTTTATGCCCTGGATCATCCGTCCCGGCAATGCGCCCACATAAGTTCTCCTATGCCCCCTGATTTCGGCCTCATCCCTGATTCCACCAAGGGAGATCTTGACGAATTTGCGGTTCAATGCCCGGGCAATAGATTTTCCAAGGGAGGTCTTCCCGACTCCGGGTGGTCCGACAAAGCATAGAATTGTTGGTTGGTACCCTTTCTTTTCCTTTTTTTTGGACAATTCCATGACCGCCAGGTATTCGAGAATCCTTTCTTTGATCTTTTTTAGCCCAAAATGGTCCTCATCAAGAATCTGGCTTGATGTGTTTATGTCGATGTTATTAGGGCTGGAAACGCTCCATGGAAGATCGACAAGCCAGTCGAGGTAGGTTCTTATATAAGATGATTCCGGATTGAACTGCGACATTTGGGCCAACCGCTTCAATTCCTTTTTGGCTTTTTCCTCAACCTCTTTGGGCATTTTGGCTTTGGCAATTTTTTCCCTGTATTCAACAATGTCTTTGTCCTCGCCCTTTTCCCCAAGTTCTTCCTCGATGGTTTTCATTTTTTCCCTGAGGAAGGATTCCTTCATTCCCTGCTCAAACTTCTTTTGCGTTTTTGAAGACAGTTTGAACTCTATTTCCAGGATCTTTATTTCGCGGTTTACGTAGTCCACTTCCTTTTTGAGACGACTTTTCAGGCTCCTGTCTTCCAGAAGGTCCTGCCTTTCGTCCGGTTTCAGATCGAGGACTATGGCGATTTGATTGCAGAAGTCTATTGGATTGGCGGTATTCAGGATATTCATCAGGAAAACGAAATCCACCGTCTTACCGAGATTGATGGCCTTCTTTATCTGAGTGGAGATGTATTTTACCATGGCGGCCACTTCGTCATCCTTATCGTCGGTCTCCTTCAGTATCTCGGTCTTGCCCTCAAACCATCCGTCCTCTTTGGTAAAGGCGGTTACTTTGACCTTCTCGTGACCCTTTACCAGGACGTTCATTTCCCCCTTCTCACCGACGGCGGTCTTCTCGATAGACGCCAAAACCCCGACCATATAGAGATCGTTGGCCTTTGGATCGTCAAGGGCGGGATTTTTTTGCATCAGGAGAACGACTTTCTTATCTTTCTTCAGACCGGCATTAAGCGCCGCCATACTTTTTGGCCTCCCGAATATGAGGACATTCTCGGTACCTGGAAAAACGATTCCGTCACGTACTGGTGCGATAGGGTAAATAGATTGTTCTGACGCTCCGATTGTAAATGCCATATACTTTAGCAGTCTAACACATTAATTGCTAATTGTCAACCCCCATTTTTATAGGCTAACCCTATAGTATTGATAGGTCGTCAATACCTGCTAAACCAAAATATCTGTTCAAACTTTATATATGTCTTAGACAAAATCCTTGACGAGTGTTTCAAAATCAACAAATCTTTTTTTATTAATCAAAACTTCTTCCCCGGTCAAGGCGGAAACCTGTTCGTGATAGGCAGGGCGTCCTGACTTATAGACGATGCCTAATGGGAACTTCTCTTCGTTCATTTCAAGACTCTTGACGACCGCCGTCTTGAAGTCGGAAGGATCGTAATCCGCGGGCAGTTTATAAACCCTTTTCATGTAGTACTGATAAGTATTTATTTTATTGAAAGTTACGCAGGGCTGAAGGACGTTGACGACGGAAAAGCCCTTATGCTTGATGGCTTCTTTGATCATCAGGCTCAAATGGGCAGCATCACCGGCAAAACTCTGGGCGACAAATGAAGCACCCGAAGTAATTGCGAAACTCAATGGGTTTATCGGCGTTTCAATGATCCCCGATGGCGTTGACTTTGACTTGTATCCCTTTTGGGAAGTTGGCGCGACTTGGCCTGTCGTTAAGCCATAAACGCCATTATCGTGTACAACGACGGTCAGGTCGTGGTTTCCGCGGGCGGCATGCAGAAGATGGTTGCCGCCTTCCCCATAACAGTCTCCGTCCCCGACGATGGCGACAACCGGTAGCTTATGGTTCGCCAATTTTATTCCGATCGCGTTCGGAATCGATCGGCCATGAAGGGAATGGATCGCGTAGGCGTTGAGGAAATCGTTCATGTTCCCGGAACACCCGATTCCAAAGACCACCGCCAAAGACGATGGATCATAGCCGAGCTGCACGAAAGCCTGCTTTATGGAAATGCCGATCCCGAAGTCCCCGCATCCCGGGCACCAGGTGGGATTGTATCCGGAAAAATCCTGCATCGTGGCCATAATTATTTGTTCAGTTTACTGATAATATACTCTGCGGTCAAAGGCCGCCCATCATATCTTAGGATCTTCTCTTTTATTTCCACGCCAGTCTCACTCAACAGGAGTTTGCCTAACTGGCCGGTCGAATTATTCTCAACCAATACGTATTTTTTTGGCTTTGAAAAGAAGGGGGTGATTCTATCCCGGTTCATCGGATAGAGGTAAGTAAAGTGAATGTGGGCCGTCTTGAATCCTTTTCCGTTCAACTGTTTTTGGGTTTCCGTGATCGCGCCCAAACTCGATCCCCAGGAGACAAAAACCGTTTCCGCGGCGTCAAGGTCTCCGTATACCATGGGGGCGACAAAATCTTTTTCAAGATACGCGGCAATCTTGCGCGACCGCTTGTCAACCTGGGCAATCCTCGGCTCCGCATCCTCGGTTGTGTGCCCGTCTTCAAGGTGTTCGTAGGAGTTTGCCTGATAGAAATAGCCGGGGTTTCCAGGAACCAGCCGAGGCGAGATACCGTTATCGGTTATTCTATATCTTGCGAAGCTTTTGCTCTTCTTGGCCGGATCCGACAGGTCGGGCGCCAAAGCCTCAAGATAAGCACCCCTGTCAACTTTGTATTTGGCCGTCAATTCGGTAACGAATTTTTTTGCTATCGATTTATGGCCCTCGGAAAGATACATGTCGCTCAATACCACAACCGGCAACTGGTAGACATCGGCCAAATTGAAGGCGGTGGCCGTCATTTCAATCATCTCCGAGACCGTACCGGGCGCCAAAACTATCTTCGGGAATTCCCCATGGCCGGCGTGGACGGCAAACAAAAGGTCTCCCTGTTCAGTCCAGGTCGGCATCCCGGTCGCAGGTCCCGGGCGCTGAGCAACAAAAACCACCAGCGGTATTTCGGTCACACCCGAAAAAGACAGCGATTCAACCATCAAGGCAAACCCGCCTCCGGAACTGCCTACAGCTGATCGGGCACCCGCAAACGATGCCCCTATGGCCGTATTGACGACTGAAATTTCGTCTTCCGCATGCCTGACAACCATGCCGACTTTATTGGCCCATGCGGCCAGTGTCGTCAGGACGGTGCTTGACGGGGTCATGGGGTAAGCGCAATAGAAGCGGCAGTCGGCGATGACGGCCCCGAGGGCGAAAGCATCGTTGCCGGTCATGACCATTTTTGGTTCCACAGTTTCCCGCTTGACCATCCAGCTTGCGGTGTTCGTGTAGTTGTTTTTCACGTGATCGTATCCAGCTTTGGCAAATTGGACGTTGAAATTAACGACCTCGTCACCCTTTCGAGCGAACTGTTCCTTGATGATGTCCAGGAATACCTCTATAGGCGTTCCTATCACAGCCAATGTCGCTGCCATGGCAATCGTGTTCCTCATGACCGCCTGGCCTTTAAGATCGGTCAGGATTTTCCTGAACGGCACGCTGATTTTCTTGACGTTGTTGTCAAATTCAAATTCGGCGCCATCATAAACAACGAAGCTTTCCTTGGTCAGCCTGTTTTTGTGTTTTTCGTAGGTCTCCTTGTTCAGGCAGGTGAGGACATCGATTACCGGCGCCAAGTGGGTAAGGTCCTGCTCTGAAACGTGAACCTCATAAGCATTATGCCCTCCTCTTATGAGGGATGGGTACTCCACATAATCAAAGATATTGTATCCCAGGCGGGTGGCCATTTTTGCAAATGCCAAACCGGTGGTCATGATACCGAATCCTGCCTCTCCCCCGATCATCCAGGTAAAGTTTTGCATTTTTTTAATATTCAATCGTAACAACAGGGATCTTTGTAACCGCAATTGTAACATACGGCATCCCTTCCGCCGGGCATGCCCTTAAGGCTAATCATTCCGCACTCGGGACACGACCTCAGATTATCCTTTTCGGGACCCGGACTTTCTTCATTATTTTGGAAAAACTCTATTGCCTTTTGCATCGGTGATGAAAATTGCTGACGTCGGACAGGCCTTGGCCGCCTCGATGACGTTTTCAATCGTGTCAGAATCTGCGGTTTTAAGGACAACCGCTTTTGCCTCGGCGTCCATTTCGAATGCCTGCGGTGAAACAGCGACACAGGTGGCGGCGCCGATACATAACGCTCGATCGACGTAAACAGTATATCCGCCCTTGATCTTGGCTGGTCCTGAGGGATTTTTTGGATCGGCAAATTTGCTGCTATCCATCTTTAAGGATTTTGTGCAAAGCCTCAAGCGGTAACAGGGCACACTTTATCCTGTTCACCCCGAGGCTAATTCCTAATAATTTAATCATAGCTTTTTGATCCATTTTTTTCAAATCCACCACTTCCCTTTTTTTAACGTATTCCGTCAGCATCGAAGCCGCCGCCGTCGATATGGCACATCCGACGCCATCGAACTTGGCGGCGATTACCTTACCTTCGCTTGTCTTTATGTACATATCGATTATGTCCCCGCAGAGAGGGTTGGAAACATGGATATGGGCCGCATCATCAAGTTGGCCACGATTACGGGGATTCTGATAATGGTCCAGGATGATTTCGCTATAAATACTCACAGGATTCTTCCGGCTTTTTTCAAAGCAACTATCAATTTGTCGACATCCTCACGGCTATTGTAAACGTAGAAGCTGGCCCTGATGGTGGCATTAATCCCGAGCCTGGTATGTAGCGGCATCGCGCAATGGTGACCGGCACGGACGGCAATCTTTTCCTCATCAAGGATCGAAGCGACGTCGTGGGGATGGATGTCGCCATAGGTGAAGGATAGCACTCCGGCCCGCTTTTCTGGATCGGCAGGACCCAATATCCTAATCTTGTTTCCCAGGGCAGCCCTCATGGTTTTTATTGCGTAACCAACCAGCTCCTTTTCGTGCCTCCGCACTTCGCGGAGATTTAAATTACTTAAATAAACTATGGCTGATTTAAGGGCAATTACCTCGGCGATGGCCGGAGTTCCGGCCTCGAACTTATGGGGCGGTCTTTTAAAAGTCGTATTGTCCAAAAAGACTTCCTCAATCATTTCTCCCCCGTACATGAACGGGAACATTTCATCGAGTAATTCATATTTTCCCCATAAAACTCCGACTCCGGTTGGCCCAAGCATCTTATGGGAGGAAAACGCCAAAAAGTCGCAACCCAACGATTGAACATCGACTGGCATATGGGGAACCGCCTGGGCAGCATCAACGACCACCGTGATTTTGGGATTAACCCTCTTTGCAATCGTGACGATTTCCTTAACCGGATTGATTGTCCCTAGGACATTGGAGACATGGGCAAGTGCCAGTATTTTTGTCTTTTTTGTGATGATCTCTTCCAAATTTCCCTGAAGATCGCCGTTTTCATTTATATCAATCACCTTAAGGACGGCCCCGGTTTCACCAGCCAAAACCTGCCAGGGTACAAAGTTCGAGTGGTGTTCCATTACCGTCGTGACGATTTCATCCCCTTTTGCAATTATCTTTCTGCCCCACGAATAGGCGATCAAATTGATTGTCTCGGTGGTATTTCGAGTAAAAACCACTTCCTCTTTTTTTTGGGCATTTATGAATCCGGCAACGGCTTTGCGGGTGTTCTCGTATTCAACGGTTGCCCTTTCGGAAATGGCATATACCCCGCGGAAAATATTGGCGCTGTACTGGGAATAGTATTCCGCCAGTTTGTCGATCACTATCGAAGGCTTTAACGACGTTGCCGTCGAGTCCAAATAAACCAATCCTCTATCCTTCTCGAAAATCGGAAAGTCCTTTTTTATTTTTTTGGCGTCGATCATAGACGGTTTTTGACGTCATTTATAAATCCTTCAACCAAGATTGCCTCGGCTTCTTTCCGGTCAAGCCCGCGCGTCTTGGCGTAAAAAAGATCATCCTCATTGAGACGTCCCGTTGTTGATCCATGGGTGCAAAAAACATCATTAGCCAAGATCTCCAGGTACGGCTTGGATTCGACGAAGGCTTTATCGGACATCATTAAGTTTTGGTTTTTCTGATAGGCGTGGGACTTCTGGGCATCTTTTTCAATGCGTATAAGTCCGCGATAATAGAATTGAGAGGCATCGTAGAAAACTCCTTTTATTAAAAGATTCGAGATCGAATCGGGCGACAGGTGGTTTTGGAAAGTTTTGACCTTATATTCTTCATTTTTGTTGCCGACGTAAAGGCCCAGGATATCTAGATTGACTCCGCTGGACTTGATATCAAAAATCAAATCGCCGCTTATGTTTTCGAAATAAACCAGATACGATCCCGGTTTGTCAAAAACCAATCTCGACTCGCCCGTTTTTTTTATTTTTATGATTTTTTGCATGATTTTTTTAACCCACCGATCCTGCCATTTCCAAATTTATCAATCGGTTAAGTTCAATCGAATATTCCAGCGGTATCTCACGGGCTACCGGGTCAATAAAACCGTTGACCAGCATGCCCTCCGCTTCTGATTTGGGAATGCCCCTGCTTGCCAAATAAAAGAGTTTCTCCTCGCCCAATTTTTCAACAGTCGCCTCGTGCTGGACGTCAACGAGGTTCTGTTTTATTTTCATTTCCGGGTATGTATCTGAACGCGACTTCTCGTCGATCAATAAGGCATCGCAGGAAACGTAAACCCTGGAATTGATGGCTCGGGGCGCCACCTGAACAAGCCCGCGGTATGATGTTCTCCCTCCGTCGCGCGAAATGGATTTGGAAATGATTCTCGACGAAGTGTTTGGTGCCATATGAATCATTTTCGCGCCAGCGTCCTGGTGCTGGCCATTGCCGGCAAAGGCAATCGACAGGACTTCCCCGCGGGCGCGTTCTCCAACAAGATAACATGATGGGTATTTCATGGTTACGCCCGATCCGATATTGCAGTCGACCCATTCCATCACCCCGTCTTCCTCGACACGGGTCCGTTTGGTTACCAGATTGTATACATTCTTACTCCAATTCTGGACGGTTGTATAACGAACCCTTGCACCCTTTTTCACGATGATCTCAACGACAGCCGCGTGCAGGGACGATGTGGTGTAGATGGGGGCGGTGCAGCCTTCGATGTAATGGACAAAGCTTCCTTCCTCGGCGACTATTAACGTTCTCTCGAACTGTCCAAAATTTTGCGCATTGATCCTGAAATATGCCTGAAGGGGAAGATTGACCTTGACTCCCTTTGGCACATAAACAAATGACCCGCCCGACCAAACGGCGGAATTCAATGAGGCAAATTTATTATCCATCGGCGGAATGACAGTACCAAAATATTTTTTTACTATTTCGGGATATCTTTTGAGCCCCGTATCCATATCGCAGAAGATTACGCCCATATCCGTCAGTTCCTTCTGGATGCTTTCGTAGACAACCTCAGATTCATATTGGGCCGAAACCCCAGCCAGAAATTTTTTTTCCGCCTCCGGCACACCGATCTTGTCATAGGTCTCCTTGATCTCTGGAGGCAATTCTTCCCAAGAGTTTTTTCTGTCGGCAACCGGCTTTATGTAATAGTAAATGTCATCGAAGTCAATCTTCGAAAGGTCCGCTCCCCAACCCGGCATCGGTCGGGTAACAAAGGCTTTATACGCCTTGACCCGGAAATCAGTCATCCAGGAGGGTTCTTTTTTTAACGACGAAATTTTTCTGACAACGTCTTCGGTGATGCCTTTTTTTGCCTTATACACGTGAGACTCCGGCATCGAAAATCCATACTTGTAATCGAAGTTAAGATCTTGAGAGTTCATAAGGCTGGTATCCTCTTTCCTCTATTTCAGAGGCCAACTTATGATCCCCTCTCTTAACGATCTTGCCCTTCATCATAACCAGTACCCGATCCGGCTTGATGTGCTTGAGAATCCTGTTGTAATGGGTAATCAAAAGGATTGTCTTACCTTTTTTGATTCGGTTCAAATGGGTGGCGATGATTTTCAAGGCGTCGACGTCGACACCGGTATCTATCTCATCAAATATGAGAAACTTGGCTCCAAGCACAATCGCCTGAAGGAGTTCCATCTTTTTCCTTTCCCCGCCCGAGGCACCTTCGTTTAAGGATCGGGTTACGAGTTCCTTTTTGATTTTCAGTTCCTTGGTAAGTTCGTCTATTTCGTTTCTGACAACTAACGGGTCCTTGATTCCGCTCAAGGCCAACCTCAGCAGCTGGAAAACCGTCACCCCCGACAACGCAAACGGCGTCTGGAACGCCAGAAAAATTCCCATTTTGGCTCTTTTGTCGGGTGACAGCTCCGATATGTTCTTGTGAAGGAACTTAATTCTGGACTGGCGACCAAGTATGTAGGACGGATGCCCGGCGATGGCGTTGGCGAGGCTGGATTTACCGGAACCGTTCGGACCCATCAAAGCATATACTTTCCCCTGCTCGAAATCGAAATTGAGACCGTCGATGATTTTTTTAGACTGGACCGTTACGGTCAGGTTGGCAAGGCTCAACATATTGGCTTTGATAATTAATGAAATATCGAGAGTAGTTTTTGTTTTTTCAGTTCGCGGGAAAGAATTTTGCTGAAGGTTTTTTGCAGCAATCCTTTGTGTTGACAAACATCATACCACTTGCAGGTAAAGCCTTCCTTGTCGCATCTGGCGATCGAGATTTCACCCTCAAAAATTTTGAAATAATCGTAAAGGGTCATTGTTTTTGCCTTATCGGTAAGCTTGTATCCGCCGACCTTTCCTTCACGACTCACTAAGACCTTGTGCTTGGCCATTTCGGCGGCGATCCTTGCCAGATATCTTTGCGGAAGATTCATTTTCTCGACCAGTTCCGAAACGGGGATATAATCCTTTTTCTTCATCAAGTAGGAAATCATCAGGAGTCCGTAGTCAGATTGGGTGCTTATTGATAACATATACGACTATTGTACAAGTTTAGTACCTCAGACCAAGAAAATCAACTGTAAATAATTACATTTTAAGTGTCATGAAACGAAAAAGTTCCTTAAGTATCGCGGGTGCGTTGGCGTATTCCGTCGGCGAGGCCCGAAAAGCATTTACAATGACATTCTCGGCATCCTGTCAAGCGCATCAACATCTTTCACAAATTGGTTTGCCTGGGCCTTATAGGAGGCAACGATGCCAATCATTGCCGCATTATCGCCCGATAGATACTTGTATGAAGGAAAAAGCACTTGGCCGCCTGACCCGGAAACCAGGTCCCTCATTTTTTTTCTCAGGTATTGATTGGAACTCACGCCTCCGCCGATGATTATTTTATTGATACCCGTCTGGGACATTGCCTTGGCGGTTTTCTTGATGATCGTGTCGAATACCGCCTCTTGAAAAGAACTGGCCAGTTGCCGGATATCTTCGGCAGACTTTGGGGCATGGGCTTTGAGATAGTAATAGAAAGAGGTCTTGAGTCCCGAAAAAGAAAGATTCAAGTCATGACTTTGAAGCATCGGGCGCGGGAATTTATGAAAGTCCTTATTGCCGGATTGCCTGGCCAAAGTTTCCATGACCGGACCGCCCGGATAACCTAGTCCCAAAAGCTTTGCAGCCTTATCTAGCGCTTCGCCGGCTGCATCGTCTATGGTTGACCCTATTACCTCATATTGAAGGTGACCTTTGAATTTTACGAACTCAGTATGTCCGCCGGAAATAATTATTCCCAAATAGGGAAATTCGTAATCGGTCGCCGGGTTTCCCCGGCTATTCTGAACAAAAGGCGAATACAAATGACCTTCAAGATGGTTGACCGATATTAATTTTTTCCCGTATTTTTTGGCCAAATCTCTGGCGTGTTTTATTCCAACCTCAAGAGCAATCGCCAATCCCGGACCCTGCGTAACAGCGAACGCGTCTATTTGGCCGAGGGTATATTTTTTGGTCGCCTCGCCGATAACGGATTCTATTTTTTCCTCGTGAGCCCTTTTGGCCAACGACGGAACAACGCCCCCCCATTTTTTATGGAGAAGGATCTGCGAATAGATGACATTGGACAGAACCCGCCTGCCATCGACAACAGCGGCAGCCGTTTCATCGCATGATGTCTCAATCGCCAGTATTTTCACGTTTTTATGATTATCCTCCTCTCATGCTCGTTAAGATACTCCATATTCACGTAAACGATTTTTGCCCTCTCTTTCAAGAGTTCGTACAGATCGCCCATTTTTTCGCCCCATTCGAAGACCAGGACGTTTCCCGGCTTAAGCATTGCTTCAATACCCAAATGCTCAAACTCCTCCGCATCCTCGACCTGATAAAGATCAAAATGAAAAAAGTTCCCGTATTCGTAATATATTACATATGTTGGTGAAACTATGTTGTCTATGCCGAGTTTTGCCCCCATTCCCTTGACCATGACGGTTTTTCCGGTTCCAAGTTCTCCTTCGATAATAAACACCAGTGGCTTCTTTTTGGAGTCCATCCTATGCTTGGTCATGAGATATTCGCCGATCTTGGCCGTCGATTTTGGCGAGTTTGAAAGATAGGTCTTTTCGTTTTCAAAGACAACCTCGCCCTTCCGTAAAATCCGGGCCGTCGGCGTGGTCAGATCGACGATTGTTGACGGTTTGTTGCGAGGCAGCCTTCCGGCGTCCACCGCCAAATCGATAAGATTTTTCCGCTCGACACCCACATCGTTCAACAATGTTTCTATGGAATAATGCGGGCTCCTGCCGCTCACGTTAGCCGACGTTGCCGTTACCGGCGACCCGAACCTATCAACCAGATCGGTAATCAGACCGTAATCGGGAATTCTCACCCCAAGCGTCCCCTTTTCTGATTCCAGCTTTTTGTCTACTCGGTGGCGGGAATTCAAGATAATCGTAAACGGACCCGGCAGCAATTCCCTTACCAGGTCCAGCGTCTTCTTTTTCGCGGTTACTTGCGCTTCGAGCATTTTGAAGTCGGAAACAAAAACCGAAATGGGCTTGCCCGGCGGCCGGTTTTTAAACTTAATGAGTTTTTCAACTGCCTGCGGCCGTGTCGCATCAACCAATAATCCGTAAACCGTATCTGAAGGAAATACCACCAACCCTCCCGCCTTTAAGACCCTGACGGCTTCCTTAATCACCCCTTCAGCATTTTTTAAGTTGTATTTTATAGAGTTCATTTCTAAACAATTTGATTTTCAGGTGTCGCGTTCTGTCGACGAGGCTCGCGGCCGGAATAGTTGGCCTGAGTGACGGGACCTGAAAACACAATTTGTGACCTTATCATTTTATCAAATATTCTGCTAGAATTAGCCTTATGGCAAACAAAAACAATTCCAACCTTAAAATAAAACAGTTCAAAATAAATTTGAACATCAAGACCCTTTTTGTCGCCGGGTTCATTTTCTTGTTTCTTCTTTTCGCATATCAGTCCATAAGCCGGGAAATCAAGCAAGTGTTGCCGGAAAAATCGATTACGACCATAATCGGAGAAGCCAAGAAAGACATGATCAGGAAAGTCGACATCATCGACAACAAAATACTCGTTTACTACAAGGACGATAAACTCGCCACAACATATAAGGAACCGGCCGACAGTTTCATGAAGACGCTCAGGGATAATGGGGTGAACACGGATAAAATTCAAATAAACGTCAAGGATACCCAGGGATCGACCGGGCTCATGGCATTTTTGGGAAATTTGCTTCCGACCATACTTATGGTAGTTTTCTTTGTTTTTCTCTTCCGCCAGGCAAAAGGGGCCCAGGACTCGGTTTTCACTTTCGGACAATCGCGGGCAAAGAGGTTCTCAAGAGACATGCCTAAAACAACTTTTGCCGACGTGGCCGGCGTGGACGAGGCAAAAAACGAATTGGAAGAAGTTGTCGACTTTCTGAAACGCCCGGAAAAATACAAAAAGCTCGGAGCCCGTACTCCCAAGGGGGTATTGCTGGTCGGACCGGCAGGGTGCGGAAAAACCCTTCTCGCCAAAGCCGTTGCAGGTGAGGCCGGAGTCCCCTTTTTCTCGATTGCCGGATCCGAATTCATGGAAATGCTAGTCGGAATCGGAGCCGCCAGGGTTCGGGACTTATTCGACACCGCCAAAAAAAGTTCGCCATCCATTATTTTCATTGATGAAATCGATGCCATCGGACGTGCCCGATCGGTAGGCGTGATGCCCTCCCACGACGAACGCGAACAGACATTAAACCAAATACTGGTCGAAATGGACGGATTTGCGCCGACGGAACGGGTCGTCGTTGTTGCTGCAACAAACCGGGGAGATTTGCTGGATCCGGCGCTTTTAAGGCCGGGCAGATTTGACCGGAGGATTATCGTCGATTATCCCGACGTCGAAGGAAGAAAGGCAATTATTAAAATCCACGCAAAGGGAAAGCCGTTTGACAAGAAAGTGGATTGGGAAAAGACCGCTAAAAGAACGGTAGGTTTCTCAGGAGCCGATTTGGAAAATATGCTTAACGAAGCGGCAATTTTAGCCGCGCGGGGGGCTCGCGATTCGATCAACATGGACGATATCGAAGAAGCGGCCACCAAGGTTAAACTTGGACCAGAAAAAAAGAGACTCCAGTCGGATCTCGACCGGAAACTGACCGCCTACCATGAAGCGGGGCACGCCATTGTTTCCCATTTCCTTCCCCACACGGACCCGGTTCACCGGATATCGATCGTATCCCGTGGTATGGCCTTGGGGTTCACCTTGATTCCGCCGGCCAAAGATAAACTTCACGAAACCAAGACTCATCTTCAGGAAAGAATTGCCGTCATGATGGGTGGACGGGCGGCCGAGGAAATCATTTTTAACGAAGTGACAACCGGAGCGGCCAATGATTTTGACCAAGCAACGACAGTTGCCCGCGCCATGGTTATAGAATACGGCATGAGTAGCCTCGGGCCGATCAATTACGGACCGACCATGGACGTAACCGAATGGGGAAAAAACTATATGGAACAAAACTCCATCTCCCAGGAGATGATGTCCAAAATTGATGTTGAAGTCAAAAAAATAATTATTGAGGGATATGACCGGGCGATAACGATCATCAAGGAAAACCGAAAGGCGATTGATCGGGTGGCCGGCGCCTTATTGAAAAAGGAGGGGCTTGACCAGGATGAATTCGAAAAATTAATAGGAGAAAGCAAGCCCATAGTTAAAAAAACCTGATACCGTGTTTTCCGCGAGAAGCTTTCGCTTGCGGATTAAGCTCGCTCAAAATAGGTATTCACGTTTTTCCAAATGGATACACTTTTATTGATAGACGGAAATGCGATCATGCATCGCGCATATCATGCTTTTCCGCCTTTGACGGCAGCCGATGGTACGCCCACCCATGTCGTATACGGATATTTGTCGATGATATATCGGGTCGTTACCGATTTCAAGCCCGCCTATCTGATGTCCTGCTTTGACACTCCGGCGGCAACATTCAGAAATGAACTGTATAAGGATTATCAAATCCAACGGCCTAAAATAGACGACGATTTCATAGTTCAGATTCCGCTCGTCAAGCAAGCGCTGGACGTGGCCAACGTTTCACGGATGGAGAAGGACGGGTACGAAGCGGACGATATTATAGGAACGGTTTCCCGTATATTCGACGAGAACAAATTCAAGGTGATAATACTGACCGGGGATAAGGACATTTTCCAGCTTGTAAACGAAAACGTATTCGTCGCCTCTCCCCAACTCGGCTTGTCGAACATCAAGTTGTACGACAAGACCGAAGTAGAACAAAAACTGGACATCCCTCCGGGGCGCATAACCGATTACAAAGGTCTTGCCGGCGACCCATCTGATAATTACCCGGGCGCCCGGGGCATCGGTCCCAAAACCGCCGCCAACCTAATTAACGACTTTGGAACCGTTGAAAACATTTACGAAAACCTGTCGCGGATAAAATCGGAAAAAGTGAGAAACATCCTCGAACGGGAAAGGGGAAATGTTTTCCTGTCCAAAAAACTGGCTACGATTAAGCGCGACGTCGATATAAATCTGGATATAAAGAAACTGAAATTCACCGGATTCAACGGACGGCTCAAAGAATTCCTGATCAAATACCAGATGGAATCCCTCGTAAACCGGATCTTCAATGAAAAACCTGCCGTCAAAAAAGAGGAGGCCAAAAAAACCGGCGATCAGATGGGGTTGTTTTGACACAATTTGCCACATCTGATAAGATATAACCAGGCTCTTTTGGTAGCATTAATGAAACATTGGCGTATGTGTCAAGCACACGTGTATAGGTGCTTGATAACGAGGAGAGGGTTTATCGATTAACAGCGGGTACCCTCACCCCGAAGTTGTCGGGGTTAATGAATTCTAAAACCCCCAAAGCGATTTGGGAAACAAAAAGAATTCAATCAACTCTACCTAAATAAGAGCTTCATTACAATTTATTCTTTGCTTATGTGCGGAATTTTTGCCGTCGTTAATGACGAAAAGGCCGTTGCCGCCCGGACAACGCTTGAAGGGTTAAAAAAATTGGAGTATCGGGGTTACGATTCATGGGGAATCGCCATCAAACCGACTGAAGGCAACCGGTTAATGGTCGAAAAACATACCGGAAAAATAGGAGACGCCGTAACGTCTTTGCCGCCGTCTTCAATCGCCATCGGACACACTCGGTGGGCAACCCACGGAGGAGTCACCGACGCAAACGCCCATCCTCACTTGGATTGTGAGGGAAAGATCGCGGTTATCCATAACGGAATCGTTGAGAACTACCAGGAGATCAAGGAGAACCTCGTCGGTCTCGGTCACAAATTCATTTCGGAAACAGACACCGAGGTAATTGCCCATCTTATAGAGGAAAACAAAAAAGAAGGGTCTTTTGCCGACGCGGTCATGAAAACGTTCGACGCAATCGTCGGCAGCAACGCCATTGTTGTATTGGATGTTGAAACGGAAACGATCGTCAGTTGCCGGAACGGTTCTCCCCTTGTCGTCGGTATCGATGAGGAAAATAGACGATACTATTTGGGAAGCGACGTCCCTGCATTCCTGAGATATACCAATAAGGTATATTTTTTGGAGGACATGGAGGGCGTCCTGATATCAAAAAATAAAATTGGAATTTACGATCTAAAGACAAAGTCGGAAAAAAAATTTTCACCTCAGGTATTGGATTGGAAATTGGAAGATGCAGAAAAGGAAGGCTTCCCCCATTTCCTGCTCAAGGAAATCCACGAACAGACAAAAATTATTCCCAAAACCGCTTCGGTAAACAAAACAGAGATTGAAACCGTTTCAAAACTGATAAATGAAGGACGCAAGGTCGTCTTCATGGGTTGCGGTACGGCGTCGTATTGCGCGATGCTCGGTAAGTATTTTTTGAGTAGTACCGGAATAGAATCCCAGGCCTATGGAGCCTATGAATTCATGCCGTTTTCCAGATTCATCGATAAAAAAACGGTCGTCATCGCCATTTCCCAATCAGGGGAAACCGCCGATACCCTGCTGGCCGTCAAGGAAGCCAAAAAAAATAACGCTTACATAGTTTCTGTAGTCAATGCGCGTGGGTCAACAATGGAAAGACTGTCGGACATTGTTATACCGGTCGGCGCGGGACCGGAAATCGCAGTCGTTTCGACCAAGGCCTTTACCGCCCAAGCCGCAACCTTATACCTCTTGTCAAAAGCGGTTGCGGGCGAATATGAGACAGCCTGTAAGAACGTAAAGAAACTCGGCCGCGAACTCGAGAGTTTCATAAACGGCGAAAGCAATTCCAGAATCGTTTCAACGGCCAAGGGGTTGATGACGGCGGAACATGCTTACGTGATCGGAAAACATCTCAATTTTCCGGGGGCGCTGGAATTTGCGCTCAAGCTGAAGGAATCGTCCTATTTGCATTCCGAGGCATTTACGGCCGGGGAACTGAAGCACGGGGTGATCACCCTTATCCAAAGGGGAACGCCATGCTTTGTCCTGTCGTCAAACGATCAGGTGCGCCAGGAGGTCCTTTCAAGCGCTGCCGAACTTAAAGCCAGGGGCGGATATATCATAGGCATCGCACCACATCAGGCAAAAGAATTTGACGAAATAATTGCGACCCCCGACCTTGGCGAATTGACCGTTTTCGTCAATATTGTCGCCGGTCAGCTCCTGGGATATTATTTGGGAATCGGACGGGGCGCGGATCCGGATAAACCACGCAATCTTGCCAAAAGCGTTACCGTAAAGTAGTCGTGGAATTGAGTCCGCGGTTTTTAATCATGTAAAAAACCGTCAGCCCTATAAGCCCGAATGAGATAAGGATTATAAGAATGAAAACCCAAGCCGGCGACGACTGGCTCGCCCCCGCTTTCCTCGCTTCCGTCAAATCGGTCTGAACGGGTGCCCTTCCCTGTTTTGCTTGGGTTGTTGCCGACTGTCCTTGCCCGCTTTCGGAAAAAGATTCGGGGTTTTTTTCGGCAAACTGGGAAGTGGTCATATCATAGGTATTCGCCCCGTCCCTGGAAACTACTTCCATGGAATAAGGAAAAACCGGCAAGTTTTCCTGCGGTACTTTAATGTATCCGTTTTGATCAGCCCTAGTTTCATAAATGACCGCGTTGTTCATTTTAAGCCGCAATCGCACCAACGAATTTGGCTGGGTTTTGTCGCGGCTATTGTACACGTACCCTTCAAGACCGCCGGGCATGGGTGAAAATGAGTATCCCCTGGCTAAGATTCTTGTTGGGGCCGATATCCTTATTCTGTTTTGGGCACGGACGCTTCTTGACAACGGATTCAATATTGCCCTCACGAATGCTTCGACCCGGTTTTTTCCGCTCCTGCTTCCAAGAACGTCATCATCGAATATTTTCATGGCTTCTATAATCGTCTTCAGATCGGACTTCTCATAGGTGGCATTGATGTCCGCATCAGGCGTCAGGGTGTTCCGATATAACACCGCTTCATAATATCCAAACCTGTCCGATCTGACTTTCTTGATTTCATTTGTACCCTGGGAAAAAGTAACCCAGGTAAAAGGGTGGGAAACCTTTCCGTTTATCTTTATGTCCCAACCGTCCCGCACCGGCACGTAGGCGATTGTCGACGGCGACGCTTCGTAAGGACTGTTCGTTCCCGGGTCCAGCGGAATATCGCGGTGCTCCATGTTTGGCCTGCCGTTTTCGATCTCAACCGGAGTATCGATTTCTTCAACGATTGGTTCATCAGGCTTGTAAATGGAATTCGACCCATCGATCTTGTGGTATATGGAAATGTAGTTGGGATGAATGTTCGGGCTGCTCGTAAAAGTATATCCGTTCGGCAGAGTCACGCTGAGATAGTATGTGCCCGGCTCGACCAAAAAACTGAACAACCCGTCCGCCAGCGTCGTCTGGGGGTTAGTCAATCCCAAGAGATTGTATTTGTTTTTATTGCTGTCAAGGACCGTTATCTTGACATTGGGTAAAGGTTCAAGTGACTGGGAATCGAACACGATTCCGAACGGATCCCACCTTTCATGGGCCCAAAACTCATCTCTGGACATACATTGGTTCCTGCCGTTTCGACGGAAGCAATCGTCGCCACCGCCGTCATCTTGGGGGGGTGGCGGGGGCGGGGGCGGAAATACCGTATTCCAGTTTACCGATACGCATTTCGTGGTGACGTTATCCCCAAAGGGCGATATACCCAGTTTTTGCCCGACTCCCTTGCCGGCCAGTGAATCCGATTCGCCAACCGTCACTGCATAAAAAACCAGTCCACCTGTCAATCCCGCGGTCGTTATTGTTGCCTTGGCGTGGAACTTACCTAAAGAAATTTTCTGCTTGCTTCCCCCCTCTACCGAAACGCTGTAAGGAAAGGTCGATGCGTTGTCGGTTCCGAATATGATCCGGTCGTATTCGGGGGATGAAGTGGTGCAGAGTCCGCCGTCGGCGGTTCCAACGCATGTTACCACGTAGGCATTTGAGTCCAGCGGAAACCCGTCGGCATACAAATCCTGGGAAAAAGTCGTGCTGGAAAGCCCGTTAAAGGTGAATCCCTTGTCGTCGCCCCTCAGGCACTTCCAAGATTGGGAAGCCTGGGCGGGAAAAGCCTGGGCAAGGGTTTGTCCGGTGAAAGAAAGCGACAAAAATAACCCCAACAAGAAAATCCAAGCTAACCTGATCATAGTATGATTATAGTCTACAACGCCTTGCCAATCGGTTAGAATTTAGTTAGACAATGAAATTAAATTTCGGAAAAAAACAGAGAAGATATTTAGCCGGACTTTTCATAGTCCTTCTTGCGGGAATTTTCGGAATCAACTTGAAGGATATTGGGACTATTGAACCTATCAGGTTTACTTCAGAACCCAAATTCAATCCATCACTATCAAACCGGATATATGAATCCAAAGTTGTATCAGTTATAGACGGAGACACGATCATGATTGAAGGTAAACAGAAAGTCAGATACATAGGCGTCAATACACCGGAAATTTACAAGGACACGACCGGAAAAAAAACAGGCGAGCAATGTTTCGCCAAGGAGGCCTTGCAGGAAAACAAAAGACTGGTTGAGGGGAAAACTGTCAGGTTGGAGAGGGATGTATCGGACAAGGACAAATACGGAAGACTGCTAAGATATGTGTACGTTGACGGGGTTTTCGTCAATGAGCACCTTGTGGCCAACGGCTTCGCAAAGACAATGACGGTCAAGCCCGACGTCAAATATTACGAGGATTTCAAGGAACGGCAATCTTCGGCAAAAAAATACAACTTGGGGATATGGAAGGCTTGCCCTACTTCGACACCAAGATCGCCCCGATAATAATCATTATCGCCGCAACCAGGAAGCTGGTAGTAATTTTTTCTCCGAGCAGCAGACTTGCCCAAATGAAGGTAAACGCCGGTTGGACAAAATTAATCGCGGAACCAAGCGTGGCCGACCCATATTTAATAGTCAGTTGCTGAAGAAAATAATAGAGAGAGGTTCCAATCAAGGAGACAACCGCTATGTATAGGACAACCGTCATATTCATTTTTGGATACCATGTAGAGATACCCCCAACTTCCCTCAATGAAAAAAATAGAGATAAAACTGTTGTCATAATAAAATAACTGAATGAAATAAACATAGGTGAGAATGTTTTTTGTATTTTTTTAGACAGTATCACATACATAGAAAAAAATAATGCCCCAATAAAAATCATCAAACCGCCAAGTAGATTATCGGTTGACGAATATCCAATAACGGTTTTGGAAAAAAGCAAGAGGAGACTTCCAAGAACACCAAGTAATACCCCGATCATTTTTGATCCGTTGATTTTTTCCCTCAATACCAACCCTGACAATATGACGACAATTACAGGAACCATAACATAAACCGTCTGCCCGAGATTTGCGGAGGTCCTGTCGATGGCCAAAATAAATATGATTATATTTAAACTGGCAAAAATAGACGGTAAAAGCACCTTCTTGCATTCAGAAAGATGCGGTTTTTCCCTTAAAACAAATGGCAAAATCACCGCAGTGGCAACAAAAAACCTGAAAAATGTAAATGTCATCGGTGGCATGATCTTAAGGATAATTTTGACAAGAGGAATCATTGCCCCGCCCGAAAATGCCGCAAGGATCAGGAAAAAAATCGCCAATCGTTTGTTTTTCATGATTACTCGTCCCTGTTAAAGAGGGAAAACATTGGCAATAAAATAAGGAGAAAGAGTGAAGTGACCACCCAATTGCTTTCTATTCCGCTTAAGACCTCTGTTGCCATAGGTCGGCGACTATTAACATCTATTACTATTATAACCGAACCGTGCGAGGTTAAAGGACTAAAAATATTTCTTATTTTGATTCCGCAGCCAAAGGATAGACAAAACTCAGAAGATATAGGCTCCCGGTGACCACCAGTTCAGCACATTTGCTTTCCAACAAAGCCTTATAGGCATTCAGGGGTCCACTCACAATCTTGACTTGGTTGAATCCTGCGCTTTTGAGGTATTGCCTGATGTCTTCCGGATCCTGCGACTTATGGGCCATATCCATACCAATGTCAAAGTCCGTAACAATGATCGCAGCGGCAACGGGCGCGATTAAGTCAAGCATTTTTTTATAGTCCTTACCCTCCTTGAATGACACCAGAAAACACGGTTTTCCTTTGATGGTTCTTTTCAGGCTGTCGATGAAATTTTCCATTTTTTGCGGATTATGGGCTCCATCGAGAATAATTCTTTTCGGTCCATTTTTTACGGACTGCATCCTGCCTTCGAAACCAACGGCAGACAGTTTCCTTTTGATTTTGACTTCGTCAATTGAAAAACCATCCCTCTTGCCAAGATACGCAACTGCGGCCAGCGCCAGCGAACAGTTGAATATCTGGTAATAGGCGGGTGTGGCAAGAACGATATCGTGGATAATAAGACCGTCCCGTCTGAAGGAAAAAACCGCCCGGTCATTTATTATCCCGGCGTCAAAAATATTTTCTGGCTCGGTTATGAATTCCAGCCTGGCGAACGCCTCATTAGTACGCTTCATAATGACTTTCTTTGCGGCGGCTTCCTGTTCAGAGCTGAACGTCATGTTACCATTGCCGATGATTCCTGCTTTCTGAAGGGCAATTGCCTCAACTGTGTTTCCCAATATTTCCGTATGATCCAGCCCTATTCTGTTTATTATGCACACTTTGTCCTCTCGGCTGATATTGTTGGTCCCGTCGTACAGTCCTCCGAATCCAGTTTCGACTACGGCATAATCGACCTTATGATTGACTGCGGCCAAAAACGACAAACCCAAAAGCAACATGAAATATGATGGTTTTTCGTACTCAGATTTTTTCATCTCTTCAATCGCCGGAATCATTGAATTGAGGATTGTCACAAATTCCTTTTCGGAAATAAACCCATTGTTTATCTGACATCTTTCCCTCATATCAACCAAGTGGGGCGATATGGTAAGCGAGGTACTAAATCCCAAGGCGCCGAGTATTTGGCTTGCAAAAAAACAAGTTGATCCTTTTCCCGAGGTTCCGGCGACGTGTATGACTTTCAATTTATTCTGGGGATTGCCAAGAAGCTCAAGAAACCGGGCAGAGCCTTTAAGTCCAAACTCTCCCCTAAACATTTTCAGTGGACTGGTACGAATATGATCTTCGACGAATTTTGCGGCTTCATCAAATGTCCTTATCATCGGTGAGTTTTCAATTGGGATAGTGGCATTTTTTGTATTTTTTTCCGCTTCCGCACCAGCAAGGATCGTTGCGTCCAAGTTTCTTTGGGTTGCGGGCGGGGGCGGCCGGCGCCGATTCTTTCTGGGGTATTTCTTTTCGGGTAAAAGGGTCTACAGCCGAGGCGGACTTAAAAACCATACTCTCTTCTTTCTTTGTTTCCTGGGAAACTTCGACGTCTACCTTAAAGAGCCTCCTAGTCACTTCATAGTTGATCTGTCCGACAAGATCCTCAAACATGGAATAGGCGGCATTTTTATATTCAATCAAGGGATCAAGCTGGGCATAACCCCTTAAATTGATTCCTTCCCTTAGATCCTCGATGGCCGTCAGATGATCCATCCAATATTTGTCGATCGCCCCGAGGTAAATCATCTTTATCACCTGAATCCAAAGACCAATGCCAAAGTGCTTCTCCCTTTTTTCGATTTCCTTTTCTACCTTGCCCATAATATGGGCTATCAATCCTTCGGCATCTGCCGAACCAACATGTTTGTCGACCTCGCCCTCGCCCATTTCGACAAAAAGGTTTATTTCCGCCAAGAGTTTCTGTTTTTCCTCCTGCCTTAAAACACCTTCAGTTATAAAAAAACCGTTCGCCAATGCGGATATTTCTTCCCTGAACACTTCCTTGAGATTGTCATAAAGATCGGAAAAATTATTTTCAGTTCCGTAAACCACCCTTTTTCTTAGGGAATAGATTATTTCCCTCTGTCGATTCAAAACATCGTCAAAATCAACCAGATGTTTCCTTATATCAAAATTGAACCCCTCAACCTTAACCTGTGCCTGTTCGATGGCGCGTGAAACCATCGGATGCGTAAGCGGTGTATCTTCAGGGAACTTGAGCATGTTCATGAGATTGGCTATCTGCTCTCCTCCGAAAATCCTCATCAGGTCGTCTTCAAGGGAAACGAAAAAGGTCGATTTTCCCGGATCACCCTGCCTGCCAGACCTTCCCCTCAGTTGGTTATCGATCCTTCTGGATTCATGCCTTTCGGTCCCGATAACGTAAAGTCCGCCGAGTTGGACAACCTCATCGTGCCTTTCCTGCCACGACTTCATTTTTTTTTCGTCTTTTACGGCCGGCGGTTCTCCACCCAATATTATGTCGACTCCCCGTCCTGCCATATTGGTGGCAACGGTAACGGCTCCCTTTACACCGGCTTTGGCGATGATGGCTGCTTCCATTTCGTGATTTTTGGCGTTCAAAAGTTCGTGAGGAATACCTCGCTGCTTCAGCAACGAAGACAGGTACTCGTTTTTGTCGATAGATGTCGTTCCGACAAGAACCGGTCGTCCCACTTTATAGGCGGCGGCTACCTCCGACACAACCGCATCAAATTTTCCTTTTTCGGTTTTATATATCATATCGGCCTCGTCACGCCTTACCATTGGTCTATGGGTCGGGATGGCTAAAACATCAGTTTTATAGATCTTATGAAATTCCTCCGCTTCGGTTGCGGCAGTACCGGTCATCCCCGCCAGCTTTTTGTACATCCTGAAATAATTCTGAAGAGATACCGTCGCCAGTGTTTTTGATTCCCTCTGGATCTGGACTCCCTCCTTGGCTTCAATCGCCTGATGAAGCCCTTCGGAAAACCTTCTTCCGTAAAGAAGTCTTCCCGTGAATTCGTCCACGATAATAACCTCATTGCCTTTGACTATGTAATCCTTGTCTTTCTTGAAAAGCGTTTTGGCCTTCAATGCCGCCTCGACATGAAAAAGCGTATCGAAATCCTTCTCATAAATGTTGGTTACCCCTATTGACGATTCTATCTTTCTGATTCCTTCCTCGGTCAGGTTTGCGGTTCGGAGTTTTTCATCGATGATGTAATCCGATTTATCCTCAAGCGCTGACACCATTTTGGCGTAAGAATAATATTTGGAAGTGTCCTCCTCTTTCGGCGCCGAAATTATGTGGGGCGTCCGTGCTTCGTCAATAAGTACCGAATCGGCCTCGTCGATGATGGCAAAATAGAAATCCCTTTGAACGAGGTCATTTTTGTTTGACGCCATGTTGTCCCGAAGGTAATCAAAACCAAACTCGCTGTTAATACCATAGGTTATGTCGGCGTCATAGGCTTCTTTCCTTGATACAGGCCTCAGATGGTTCAGTCTCCAGTCCGAGCTTTCCTTATCGTCGTACGACCCGTCAAACATAAATGACTTGTCGGAAATTATCGCCGACGTGGTAAGCCCCAAGAAATCAAAAACCTTACCCATCCAGCCGGCGTCGCGGCGAGCCAAATAGTCGTTCACCGTGACTAGATGGACTCCCCTTCCCGTCAGGGCATTTAGATAAAGGGCTGGTGTCGCCGAAAGTGTTTTTCCCTCTCCCGTCTTTGATTCAGCCACCTTGCCTTCGTGAAGGGCAATTGCGGCAATCATCTGGACGTCGAAGTGCCTTTGACCAAGCACTCTCCTGGCAGCCTCCCTGGCCAATGCATAGGACCATGCAAGATGCTCACTGGTTTTATTCATGTCCCCGTCGATTGTTTCCTTGAGTTTTTTGGTTTCGCGGACAAATTCCGAATCCTTCAGACCTCTTGCCTTGTCTTCAAAGGCGTTGATCTCGGCCACTTTCTTGGTTATCCTCGAGATTTCCTTTTGGTTGTAATCGAAGTATTTGGTCAAAAAATTAAACATAATGGGTCCTCAAATGACGGCGTTTATTTAAGGAAATATTCTTGCGGAACGATCAATATCTTTTTGGCGCTATAGTTCTTTTCTTTGCTTTCAAGGGGCCGGGATACGACAAAATGGATAGTGTCTCCTTCCCTTATTTTCGAAAATCCGCTTGTCTCGGTTTCATTGGTCTTTATATTGAGCATGGATTGTTTGGTCGTGTTCTCTACATCCAGATCTATTTCCTCTTTGGCGGTTGTCACTATCCTCAGGGAAAAGTTTTCCTTGTCAACTTGACTGATTTTTCCCGACATGACAAGGAATCTCTCGTCGACAAAAACGGTGTTTGCGGTAATTGACTTATCGGCGACAACACCGGTGACGATCACGTAATCATCCTTTTCAATGTCATCGGATTTTATTTCCTGCTTCTTTGTCCCGAGGATCTTGAAATATTTTGTCAACGCGTCGTCTAGCTTCACTTCATATTCAGCATCGTCATTGGTTTTTATTTTAAGAGAGGACGCGTTTTTTGATATTATCGTACCCGACAATGCCTTATTGCTTTTTTTTCTAATTTCAATGACCTTGTTCGCCACTTTTTCCTTAAGTTTTTCTATCGCCGATTCTTCCGCCTCGCTGACCGGTGACGCTGACGGGGAGGCAGTCTGACCGATAACCGGCAAGGCGACTGTCAAAACAAAGGCGGATGCGAAAATTATTTTTAGAATTGAGTTTTTCACTTGTTGTTCAAAGTTCAGAATCCAGGAAATAAACTTTTAAATTTTTTTCCTGAGGCCGTAATGTCTTGTTTTTCGGGTAAGCGACGATTTTGATCGTATTTTCTCCGAGGGCAACAGGAAAATCAATCTTGAAGTCGGAGTTTTCGATAACTTTGGTAACGTCTTTTATCGGCGACTGGATCACCAACAGGCTTCCTTTTTCAGCTTTTCCCGATATCGTTATCGAGTTTTTGTCGGTAATGATTCCGTCCTCGGGAGCGGTCACGTCAAGCGACTGGAATGTGAGATTGGCCGGTTTTACCAAATCCTGCCGATTGGAAATTTTTGGCGATATAACCTTGTTCTTCGTCATTTCAAGGTCCTTGCCCTTTATTAGAATAAACAGGGCGACCAGTCCACCCAAACCAATTCCGAATACAATGGCGATTAAGGTTTCCTTTTTCATATTTTGACCGGCAATTCACGAGCCAGAACTTCAGGCAATTTGTTTATTATATCAGTTACATTATACCAATATCCTGAAAGACGATAAAGTTCTTCGGCAGATTTTTTGAGGAGGATTGACGAAGCAGCAGCCGATATCAGCGGGTCGGTCTTTGTCACAAGAGCGGCTGTTAAGCCCGCGAGAACATCACCGGTGCCGCCCTTTGTTAAGCCGGCATTTCCTCCGGAGATGACATAAGAGGTCTTGCCGTCGGTTACGTAATCCCTTATCGCCTTGAATAAAATGACGGCATTAAACTTGCGGGCCGCATCCTTGACGATTTTGCTCTTATCTTCCTCATTCTTATCCATCACGGGGATACCGAAAAGCGTTTCGAATTCCTTCTGGTGGGGAGTTATGATTGGTTTTTGTTTGAGCCTGAAAAGCCATTCCTTTTCCATCATTTGCAATGCCCCGGCATCGAAAACAAATCTTTTTTCGGGAAACTTCCCGATGAGCCTTTCCGTAAGTTTTTTTGCGTATGCACCATCGGGGCCTTCACGCATCATGCCCGGACCGATGAGTACGGCGTCATCCTGTACCGCATAATCGTCTATCGACGCCTGGGGGACAATAATTCCGTTCCTGAAGACCTTTTTGAGTTCGTGAAAAATTTTTTCGTTCTCGACCGTCGATGAATAGTGGACCATGTCGACAAAATGGGAGGCGACTTCGGCCGCCCAGAGGGAGGCGGCATGGAAAAGCGTCGAACCCCCGATGATGAGCAACTTGCCGTTGTGACCCTTATGGCTCTCCGGTTCGGGAAGGACAATCCTTCCCAGGACTTTTTTTATCGCTTCCCTATCGGATGTTTTGATAAGCATAATATGCTACAATTTTACATTATGTCTTTACATCATGTCGAGCTCAGGAAAAAATTCGCGGAATTTTGGGAAAAAAACCGGCACAAGGAAGTGCCGCCTATTCCTTTGATTCCCCAAAACGACCCGACGACCTTATTCACCGGTTCAGGAATGCAGCAATTGGTTCCGTTTCTTTTGGGCGAACCCCATCCGCTTGGAAACCGTGTCTACAACATACAGCCCTGTTTCCGTAGCCAGGACATTGAGGAAGTAGGTGACAACCGCCATACGACTTTTTTTGAAATGATGGGTAACTGGTCCCTGGGGGATTATTTCAAAAAAGAGCAGCTCCAGTGGTTCTGGACGTTCCTGACCAAAGAGGTTGGGTTGCAAAAGGAAAAGCTTTACGTAACCGTTTTTGCCGGTGATGAAAAAAATGAACTGCCGGCGGACAATGATTCAATTGAAATATGGAAAAACATCGGGATTGCGGAAAATCACATTTACAAATACGGGCCTGAAAAAAACTGGTGGTCAAGGGCCGGGGTTCCGGACAAAATGCCGAAAGGTGAACCGGGCGGACCGGACAGCGAAGTCTTCTATGAGTTTACCCATATCCCCCACGACAAAAAATACGGAGAAAAATGCCACCCGAACTGCGACTGCGGAAGATTTATGGAAATTGGCAATTCTGTTTTCATGCAGTATAAGAAGACGGATGAGGGATTCGAAGAATTGCCTAAAAAAAACGTCGACTTCGGCGGAGGCCTGGAACGGATACTGGCAGCAGAAAACGACGATCCGGATGTTTTTAAAACCGACGTTTTTTCGTTAATCGTAGAAAAAATCGTCGCCCTGACGGGTAAACCGTATGAAGGCGAAAATCAGCCAAAGATGAGAATCATCGCCGACCATCTAAAGGGGGCAACCTTTCTCATCGCAACAGGAGTCAGGCCCGGAAATAAGGAGCACGGTTACGTATTGAGGAGGCTCCTAAGGCGAAGTGCCATCAAAATGCATCAGCTCACCAATGGCCAGACGTCCGACTTTTCGTCCATCGCCGACTCCGGCGTCCTTGCAACCTACGACGGCGTCCAGGGAATTGTAAGGAACGAGATCAAGGAAACGGTCGTTTCCATCATCGCCGAGGAGATAAAGAAGTTCAATTTGAGCGTTTCCAAAGGACTTAAGGAGATAAAGAAAATTGAGAAGGTCGACGGAAAAATCGCTTTTGATCTTTACCAAAGCTTCGGGTTCCCATATGAGTTGACCGAAGAGCTTTTCCGGGAAAAGGGACAGCAAATAGACCGGAAACAATTCGTCGAAGAGTTCAACAAGCATAAGGAACTGTCGCGCTCGGCATCTTCAGGCAAGTTCAAGGGGGGTCTCGCCGATCACGCGGAACAGACGATCAAATACCATACGGCAACCCATTTGCTTCACCAGGCGCTTTTTGACGTCCTGGGGCCGGACGTCCGGCAGGAAGGCTCGAACATCACGGTCGAAAGACTGAGATTCGACTTTTACTCGCCCCGTAAACCAAGTTCCGACGATGTATTAAAAACCGAAAAAATAATAAACGGAAAGATAAGGGAAACCCTGCCCGTTGAATTCAAAATCATTCCCAAGGAAGAGGCGCTGAAAATAGGGGCCAAATCTTTCTTCCGGGAAAAATATCCCGATATGGTAAAAGTGTATTTCGTCGGGGATTACTCGAAAGAATTCTGCGGCGGACCGCATGTAAAGAACACCGGGGAAATCGGACTGGTAAAGATTTTCAAGACAGAAAAAATCGGCAGCAATTTGTACCGCATCTACGCCAAGTAACCAATTCAACCTGACAGGTTAAATTGGGGTTGTCGTATCAATCCAAAAATAGCTTTGAAAAGAAGTTTTTGACAACAAAGTGGAAAGCATAGCCGAACATATTAGGATTCTCTTTTAGAAGTTTTTTAATCTCATCAGTCTTAAGCCATCTATACTCGACCGACTCGTCGTTTAGAACTGGGTTTTTATCCGAATATATTTTATAGACGATAAAGAAATGGTTCTCCGATCCCTTTTCCCATTTCCTGACATATATTTTTCTGTCTACATACTCATGTTCAATTTCTCCGTTCAAACCGATTTCCTCCTCCGCTTCTCTTTTCAAAGCATTTTCATGACTTTCTCCCGATCCTATATGCCCTCCGACCGGCGACACGAACTGTCCGGGATCTTGTTTGTGGGAAGCTTGTTTGACCAAGAGCCATTCCCCTTTTGAGTTGACTACCTCGGCAATGACGGTTGGGTGCAGAAGCCCGTTGTCGTGGGCATGCTGTTTGGTGGTCTGATAAAGGACCTTAAGGTTTTCGTCAACGATGTCGACTTTTTCCATCTTTTCAGAGTATTGTATAATAATTAACTGAATGAAAAAAGATATTATCTCCTATCCCGATTTCAACAAACTCGATCTTAGGGTCGGTGAGGTCAAAGAGGCGTCAGCTGTTGAAAAATCAAAACATCTCATAAAACTGACCATTGACTTGGGCGAAGATTACGGGACGGTTACAATCCTTTCGGGACTTGCCCCGTTATACACTCGCGACGATCTTGTTGGCAAAAAGTTTATCGTACTGGCTAATCTGGAACCCAAGAAAATGATGGGAATGGACTCCCAGGGAATGATTTTAGTTGCCGATGATCCTGAAAAATTCCAGTTAGTCCCCCTTGACAAAAACCTAAAAAACGGTACAGTTATTAGGTAATTTAGGCACATTACTATTTATTTATTAATTAATACAATATATATGCCCAAAACAAAAACCAAAGTGGCAGAAGCGGTTGCGCCAACGATAGTGGTCCAGCAAAACAATAGCGTCCTCTATCTTATTTTGGCGGTGCTGGTTGTCGCCCTAGCTTTCATGTTCGTGAAGATGACCAATCTCGAGAAGAAATTGGCAGGTGGAGGCGTCCAGGCCGAATCGCACCTTTCGCTTGACAACTTGAAGAAATACGCAAAAGAAATAGGTTTGGATACCGGCAAATTCAATAAGTGCCTTGATTCCGGAGGAAAAAAGGAAACCGTAACGGCTGAAACCAATTACGGCACCAGCGTCGGAGTACAGGGAACGCCGGCATTCTTTATTAACGGGCGGTTTGTGGGCGGTGCCTATCCCTTCAGTTCATTGAAGGAAATCATCGACAAGGAACTGGCGGGTACCGGTTCGAACGATTGTTCGACTTACACCGACCAAAGCCTGTCGCAAACGTGTGATTCAACACCCAATGGCGACGACCCAGAAAAAGGTTTTAAACCCATACCGAGGGCAATCGACACCCGAGGCGCCCAAGCCAAAGGCCCAGCGGATGCCAAAGTTCAAGTAGTCGAATTCTCGGATTTCGAATGCCCGTTCTGCATAAGGGCATACCCCACCGTTCAACAGATCCTCAAGGAATACGACGGAAAGGTCAGACTCTATTACATGCAGTATCCGCTTAACCAGATCCATCCCAATGCCGAAAAAGCAGCCGAAGCATCGCTTTGCGCCGCCGATCAGGGTAAGTTCTGGGAATACCACGACAAGATGTTTGAAGCGGGCACTGCCGCACAAGGCCAATAAGGCAAAACCAATTAACAAAAAATCCCGCCTGACGGCGGGATTTTTTTTGGTGACGCGTGCGGGATTTGCTCAACTCGCTGTTTCCGATACGAAGTGAGGATTACAGCGAGTTAGTGTCGCTTTAGCGACCTCAACGATGAATCCGAATGGAGTGAGGATTACAGCGAGTTAGTCCCGGCCTTGGCGGGGAACCCGCGATTGGTGACGCGTGCGGGATTTGAACCCGCGATTTGCAGGATGAGAACCTGCCGTCCTGGGCCGCTAGACGAACGCGCCTGGTAATTTGACAAACCTTGCGAATTGTAGTATTATTTTACCATCAAAACCCCAGTATTGCCGGGGCTTTTTTGTTATAAGAGATCGCAGACATTATAAGACATCATGAAAAAAACCCAATTAACTCAAGAGGGGTTTGATACCCTCAAAAAGGAATACGAAGACCTGACCAAGATCAAGAAACCGTATGCCGTTGAGCGCCTTCATAAGGCCCGTTCGATGGGAGACCTGTCTGAAAACAGCGAATACACCGCGGCCAAGGAAGAATTGGCTTTTGTGGACGGCAGGATTCTTGAAATCGAGGAAATCCTCAAAAACGTAGAAATCATTGAAAATCATTTGAGCTCAAACAAAATCGAGTTGGGAACTTCGGTTACCGTCGAGGTAAACGGAAAAAATGAATTGTTTCAGATCGTCGGTGAATTTGAAGCCGATCCAATGAGCAAAAAACTTTCGCACACCTCACCTATCGGACAAGCCCTTCTTGGAAAAAAACGCGGAGAGTGGATCGAGGTCGAAGTTCCGGCCGGAAAAATAAAATACAAAATAGTTGAAATTAGGTAAACGTGTTAGTATAATAAAACCATAGGCCACTCGTGAGGACCCGGAAAAAACCGGCAAGACCGCACGATCCGCCCTTTACGCGGAGGCTTCGGGAAGAAATTCTTTTCAGGAAAAGTAGAACCCGACGGAGTAAGCCCGTTATAGCTCGAGCCTGTTTTTCAGGAAAGTGTTGTAAGGTCGAATCCCGTCGACGAGACGGAAAATAAGCCATACATTAATCAAGGTGGTACCGCGCAAATGACTTAAGCGTCCTTGAAAGATTAGTATTTTTACTAGTTTTTCAAGGACGTTTTTTTATGGCATTACCATTACCTGAAGAGAGAAACGATGGAGCGCCGATCCATCAGAAAGGTGAAAGCGTTTCCAGCATCGGGCCTAAATGGCCTCCAGTCAGGGCATCATTTGAGCGAATAAAAGGAATTTATACCCCAGGCATTATTAATAGCCTGGCGCATTTTGAACAGGATTTTTTTCCCTGTCTTTCTGAATATCTGGAGAGCCCTCTTTTTGGCGAAAAATCGCCTGAAGGATATACGAGAATAAGTTTGCGTGCTATAGTTTCTAATGATCTGGTTATTGATCTACCCGAGAAATACCGAGGTTTTGTTGAAGCAATCGTTCCTTTAACCGGCACGCATCAATCGTTCGAGAATTCTTCGATTGTATATTTCGGGGCAAATCATGAAAGCCGTCTTTCGGACGACCACAGATTAGAACAAAACTGGAGCAATCTAATGATGGCGAGTAAACTTGAGGCAAAAAGCCCGGATGCAATGATGCAAAAACCATTTGAAAACGGCTACGAACTTGACGTTGTAGAAAATACTGGAGATCCCGACAATTTTTTGGTACGGCAAGTATTCAATCTTATAAAAAGATTCGAATATTCCGTTGATGATACACGGCGGATTCTGGCCGACCCGACATTTACCCTTGGAATTGCCAAAAAAAATGGCGAGATTGTAGCGGTCGGACTAGCCGAAACCAACGAAATAGAAATAGGAGGAGAAACCTTGATTTTAGTCGAATTGACAGAAGCCTCGACTCACGTTGATCATCTGCATAAAGGATTGTACTCCGGAATTGCCACCACTCTTTTGAAACATTTGAGTGCAAGATCGAATGAAATGGGATTTAACGGGCGGGAAGTGGATATGATTTACGGTGAAAGCAATGGCTCGGCGCCCGGAGTTCTCATAACTGCTGCCCGACAGGGAAGAACTTTTTCGACCGATGTCTGTCGCATATTTGGCTACGAAGGGAAAGGGGTTTTGCCCCTTCACGTTCCGATATTGGATCCTGATGAAGACAGCGCCGGCTCCGAAATAAACAGAAACAACAATCTTTTTCCATCTTTCATAAGCCGTGAAACGCTTTATAATTTATATTCAATAACATGAAAAGAAAAATAACTTCGCTCCTTTCTGAGATGGTTAAAATAAGTTCGGTATATCCGGCAGAAATCAAAATGGCTTTATTTATAGAGAAGTTATTAAGAAAAACGGGTTATATCGTTACAAAGCAATATGTTGACAGTAAAAGATATAATCTGATCGTAGAAAAAGGATACGGAAAAAAAAGCGTCATGTTCTACTCCCATTTGGACACCGTAGGAATCGTCGATGGATGGAAACAAGATCCCTTTGCTCTTCATATTGTCGGCGATAAAGCATATGGGATCGGAGCATGGGATATGAAAGGCGGTATGGCTGTAAGTTTATTGGCCTTTATTACACACCAACCAAAAAATATTAAACTGAAAATGGTTTTCTGCGTGGATGAAGAAAACATTTCCCTTGGCGGGCATGTGCTAGCCCGTTCTCCATTTATTGATGACGTAGAATGCGTAATTTCAACCGAGCCGGCCTTTTTTTACGGTAATCAGGGAATTGTTATCGGCAGACCGGGAAGGGCAGTTTACAGGATAAATATTGAGGGAAAACCAAAACACTACGCTCTTTATGACCCGAAAGAAGACATAAGTATATTTACCGGAGAATTGATTATTGATTTGAAAAAAATAAACTTAACGGCTGCAAGCAAAAAACAATTTGTTTTTGTGAGATCGACTGAAACAACCATCCAAGGTATGTCGACCCCACAAAAAATAATACTAGAACTTGACTCGTCTATTCTCCCGCCAAATTCCCATTCTCAAATACTAAAAAAGATAAAATCCTCCGCAATAAAAATAAATTCAAAATATAGAAACTATTTCACTATTGATGCCGGATTTGTAAAAAGAGATACGCCGTTTCTTGAAGGGTATGAAATAAAGAAACCAAATGATTATTTAAAAATAATGGAAAAAACAATAAAAAAAACCACCGGCAAGAAAGCTGTTCCATATTTCCGTTCATCAATTGCTGACGAAAATATTTTTGGCTATATGGGTAAAACAGTTTTAGGTATAGGAGCGGTTGGGGGAAATGCCCATTCATATCAAGAATGGGTATCGCTAGGATCGCTTGAAAAATTGTATAATATACTGACCGATTTTTTAACAAATACTGATAATACAATATGATCTGGGCTGACCGAGAAGCAAAAAGATTAAAGGAGAGAGGCTTGCCTATCGAATGGGCGGACGACATGAAAACTCCGTCTGGTCGCATCCATGTCGGATCCCTGCGTGGAGTGATTGTCCATGACTTGATCTACAAAGCTTTAAAGCAAACGGGAGTGAACGCTAAATTTTCCTATGTTTTCAATGACATGGACCCAATGGACGGGATGCCGTCTTATTTGGATGCCAAAATATGGGATAAGTACATGGGACAGCCACTTTATAAAATTCCCTCGCCGGAAAAGGGGGCGGAATCTTTTGCTAAGTTCTATGCCCAGGAATTCATCGATGTTTTCAATGCCCTAAACTGCAAACCCCAGATCATCTGGTCGCACGAACTTTATGCCTCGGGCAAAATGGATCCGATTGTTAAACTATTTCTTGACGAATCGGATAAGGTCCGCGAAATCTACAAGAATGTGGCCCATGCCCAAAAAGCCCCCGACTGGTTTCCATACAACCCCATATGTCAAAAATGCGGCAAGATAGGGACGACCAAAGTCCACAAATGGGACGGACAATATGTCCATTACCGATGCGAGGAAAAAATGGTCAAGTGGGCCGCCGGCTGCGGTTATGAAGGAAAGGTCACGCCTACTGGCGAAAGCGGAAAATTGCCGTGGAAATTGGACTGGCCCGCCCACTGGAAAGTGATCGGAGTGACGGTCGAGTCCTCAGGCAAGGATCATATGTCCTCGGGCGGCTCTTATGATATGGCCGTGCATCTGTGCCGCGACATTTTGGGAACCCAGGCACCTGATGCCATGGGCGGTTATGAGTGGTTCACGATCGGCGGCAAGAAAATGTCCTCTTCAAAAGGGATCGGCAGCTCGGCCCGGGAAGTGTCATCGATTCTCCCCCCGGAGGTTTTCCGGTTCATGCAGGTCAGGACCCCCATAAGGACTCATTTGGATTTTGACCCGTACGGGGATACCATTCCCAATTTGTTCGACGACTATGACCGCTGCTTCAACGCCTATTTCCTTAAAAGCGAAGGGGCTCTGCCAAAAGGCAAACAAGGCGAGGTAATCCTTGATTTTGCCAGGATCATAGAGTTATCAGAAGTAAAACCGTTGCCCAAAAAAAGGTTGTTTGTTCCCCGTTTCCGGACTGTAGCTAATTTGATAAAAGCCAAGTCGGACAATATTTTGGTATTTTTTGAAAAACAGAAAAAAGAACCATTGACCGAAGAGGAAAAAGGTCTTTTGGAAGAAAGAATTGCCTATGCCAAGATATACCTGGAAAAATATGCCGATGCCGGTCAACATACCGCAAATGAAGAACGCGCTTTCATAGCGAACGGGGGTCAAGACAGGTTTGTAAAAAAACTGGCATCGAACTTGTCCCTCATAAATATCGACGACAAAACCGCCATGCAGGAAGCAGTTTTTACGACGATAAAACAAATCGGGATCAAGCCAAGGGAAGCCTTTACGGTTTTTTACCAAGTCCTGACTGGTAAACCATACGGCGTTAAGGCGGGAGACTTGATAAGCGATCTCGGAGTCAAAAAAACCATAGAACTTTTAAGCAAAGATAAATCACAAGCTTCTGATAAAACCGTCAACCTCTACCCGACCCTGAACCAGCCGGAAATCTTTTCCATAGACCAAAATATGGCCTCCAAGTACCCGTCTTTGAACATCGGCATCGCAATAATAAAGAATGTCAACATCCAAAAAAGCAATCCCGGCCTGAAACGGATGCTTGATGGATTCAAGGAATCCCAGTCCGGACTTTCAAACGAAGTCATAAGCGCCTACAAGGAAGTCCAGACATACAGAAAACTTTACAAAGAAATGGGTTTGGACTGGCATTCAAAACGCCCGTCCCCGGAAGCATTGTTAAGACGCGTCGCCCAAAAAAAGGATCTTTATGAAATCAACACATGTGTCGATGCCTACAACCTTATTGTCATGAAGCACCGGGTATCGATCGGCGCCTTTGATCTCGACAAGCTAAAACTACCAACAATCCTGAGATTCCCAAAACCCGGAGAAAAAATTCTTCTTCTTGGGGACAAGGAACCAACCGAATACAAGGAAACAGACCTGGCATATTTTGATAGGACGGGCGGATACAACATTTATTTCAACTACCGGGATGCACAGAGAACTGCCGTATCCGTTGAAACCAAGAATATAATCCTTAATATCGATGGAATATATGACATAACCCGCGACCAAGTTGAGCAGTCCTTGAAGGAAAGCGTCGAAATGATCACCAAATTCTGCGGAGGTGAGGTCGAACTGGCCGGAATTGTATCTGCTTGAACCTTACTTCAAAATTACTTTTAAATCAGGATTAATTTTCACACATCCTTCAGCAACCAATCGCCTGTGGCAATGCTCAGGAGTCTTTTCCCAGCACAGTATAGTTATTTTTCTTTTTAGCGCCATGTCTATCAGGAGCTTTAGGTGCTCTTTTTTTCCTTTCAAAACTTCCTTATAAAATCGCTTTTCATATCCATTCCAGTCAATGATTTTGGCGTGGGCTTCATCTAGCAGTTTATGGGAAGGGGCGAGTGTCGGCATCCAGATATCGTATTTGGCCCACGAATCTGGTCTCCTCATTATGCAAATCCTTATGCCATCGTTTTTCGATGGCTTTGCTTGTATTGATTTTGTATATAAAGCCATATGTATAAATTATAAATTATTAAACGACTTCTTTCATATCCTTAATCATAAGGAAAAAGACGGACGGCTTATCCTTGAATACGCCTCGCTCATTGGCAACCTGGGATCTCATTCTATAACCTTGTTTCAAAAACCATTCATGGGAGGTTCCGGTTGCATGAATTTCCATTACCTCGCATCCTTGCTGTCGCGCTATCTGCTCCGACCGCCTCAGCAAAAAAGTCCCTAATCCCATGCCGTCCTTGCCAAGCGCCACATGCATGCGTCTGCCGTCGGCAATTACTACCCCATCATCTTCGTCGATTTTCTTTCTGACAACCCTATAACCAACCACTTCATCGTTGATTTTGGCGACAAGATTGCATAATTGTATTGGAGTATTGCACAAAGTCTCAACATTTGCGGGCGAATTGGCCTCAACAAATTTTTCTAGTTCCTCTTTTTTATCATCTGTTTGAAGATAGTTATAATTCGGAGCGTGACGGAAATTGTTCTCGGCTACACGGCTTACGTTCACATAGTCGTCCTCCCCGATTGATCCAAGTTCAAGAAGTTCCCCGTTTGACAGGGGAACTATTTCCGTCCAGTTTCCGACAACAGTTTCATCACGTCCTATAAGCGGTTTTTCGGAGGAACTAACGAGAAATTTGTGTAAATTGCCATCAGGCATCAATGGCTTTCTCAAATCCAAGGTATCCATGAATCTTACAAGAACATCAATGCCGTCTGGGATGTTAAGAAGGGCGTTAAAAAGCGAGATCAACCTTTGGTCAAACCCCTCTTCCCCCCTTTTGACGCCATCGACTTCGTTAATCTTTGAGATTATAATGGGATGGGGCCAGAGGATGCCTCCGGGAGCCCTCTCAAGCTGCTGCCTTGTAACGCTATCCACATAATCACGGATATCACCTAAGTCAAAATCGTCAACCTTGAATTGGTGTTGTTCGGTAAGGGAAGCCCCTCGGTTCGCGTCCTTCATCAATCCTGCAATGCTCGACCTGACATTGAACGTGGTTTCACCGTGGGCAAGCATGTTGGCAATATCCATGGCTATTTCTTCTGTTTTTTTTTGCTTGTCCGGTTTTGAAAGCAAGACATCGCCAATCATCGTCTCGACATCTCCCGATATGTGAAGCTCCCCCGGCGCAGATATTTCAGGTGCGTCCTTCAATTCGACGGCCGATTTTAGGGTAGCCCTCATACCTGGCATCATATAGGCACCAGCGTGCGCATCCTCATCCCAAACCGACTCCCTTGTTTCCGTTGGGATTGTTTCCCCAGCCTCGTCTTTAAATTTTTGCAGTCTCTGCTGAAAGAACTCCGCTTTTCTGGTTCCGGTCCTTAAGACTATTTTTTTGACATTTCCAAGACATTCCGTTTCCTGGCTTTTGGGTGACATTGCTATAAATTCAGGCAAACGACCCTTTGCTGTCAGGAGTTTAAATATCTGTTTTTCTATTGCCATAACAAAAAAGCCCGCCATGATGGCGGGGCGCGCTCTACGGGTTCTTACCCGTGGGCTTTAACTTAAATTTATGCTTTCTCCTCATAAAACGCAAAAAACCGCTCGCGAACGGGCGGTAACTACAATGTAAGAAATCTTAACGTCTTCCATATAATATCTTAAAGTAAGGGGGAGAAAAAATCAACAGCATTTCATCAGGTTAACATGGATTGGGCGATCTGGAGCGCTGCTTCCTTGGTTCTGTTTTGATAATCCGGGCCTGAAAGCTCCACCACGTCGCCCAAGACTTGGGCGTTTTCAAACTTTATTCCGAATTCCATATCCATTTCCGCCGAAATTCTCCCGATCGCTGACAAGGCGTGCCGGGCGTAAGACACAGAAAGTCCCCGACCTCCCAAACTGACGGGATAGTCGATAACGGATCTATCTATCTCACCGGCAAATCCGGTGTTAGTCAAGAAACTATAGAGCATCCCGGGAAGACTTGCGTATACCGGAATATCGCGCTGACTTGCCAAATAAAGCAAAGCATGAAAAGCTGAATATTCAAATGCGGTCAAACCCAGAACGGCGTTTTTAAGTACGTCCAGATCAAACGAAACCAATACGTTTGTTATCCCCGCGCCTTTCATTTTTGACAATTCTGCAAAAATAATTTCATCCATCGCCTTTTTTGAAAACGTGAGATTGTGAGGGTCGCTACCGTATAAATCCTCTTCCCTGACAACGTCGATTTTATCTTTATACCTTTCTATGCCCCATGCGGAACCTCTATGGTCAACTTCGATTTTGTCAGGGACTCCGATTACTGTCAAACGTTCAACAACCGGCTCTTTGCCATTCTCGTCACCATCAATCAAGAGCCTTAAAGTGTTTGACTTCCTTGGAACGTCGCCATGGGGGCCCGGATCAGTATCCAAATGGGTGTCAAAAACAAACATTCCGATTTTTGCCTCCGGGTTGGCTTCTTTGAGGGTTCTTATTAAAGGAGTTGTCGTGGCGTGGGTCTCCGACACCACCACGGTTGCGCCTTTCGATTCAGCGAGATATCGCCTAAAAAAATCTTCCATTTTTCTTATGTCGACATCGCCACACTCCGTAGCGAGTGATTGGGGAAAATGGGCAAGTCCTTTGTCGTCAAGAAAAGCGAATGTGTCGTTTATGGCGTCCTGGGATTGCCACTGGTCGTCTAAAAACGGTCCAAACCAATTCCACGCGTGATTTAACAGGGCTCTTATTTCAGCCACTTCTTTTCTTTTTTTTCCGTCCAAACTGCTGAAATCGGCGGCATTAACGACGTCAAGATGCCTTTTGACGGTCGCCTTGAACTCCGGTCTCAGCGCACCAATATATGACTTATAGTCGGTGAACTCATTTGTTTGCGGCACTAAAAGGATGCTTGGGTAAGTCTTTTTATGGATTATTTCCGAAGCAGTTGTTTCCACCAACGACATGGGTAATTATACTATAAGATACTTTTATTTTCAATTTCCCGGAATATTTAAGATATAATTGAATTTATGAAAAGATTGCTGGTGGCCACTCATAACCCGGCCAAAACAAAGGAGCTCAAATACGGATTGCGTGATCTTGAAAATAGTGGAGTCAAGATTCTAACATTAACCGACGTTGGGGTGGGGGAGGAACCGGATGAGACCGGATCGACTTTTGAGGAGAACGCGTTGCTTAAGGCCAGGTTTTATTCGAAAATAACCGGCCTTCCCACCTTGGCCGACGACGGGGGACTTGTAATCCCCTACCTGAACGGTGAGCCTGGGGTGAAGTCGGCGCGCTGGCTTGGAAGGAAAGCATCCGATGAGGAACTTATTAAGTATACCCTGGAAAGACTCAAGGACGCGTCAGACCATGAGCGAACCGCGTATCTGGAACTGGTTTTGTGTTTTTACGACCCAAAAACCGGCAAACACATATACGAAAAAGAAAAGATAATCGGACACATCGCCAAAAAACCGGCCGATGGGGTCCAAAAAGGTTTTCCCTACCGGGCGCTTCTCATAATAGACAAGTTCGGAAAATATTACGATTACCTTACCGCCGATGAGCATCAGGCCATAAACCACAGACTGATTGCTCTTAAAAGACTGACAAAAGGAATCGAAAATTTGTTATCATGATAAGGTCTCTTTTCAATTAGAAAGAGGGACCTTGCGAGAACATATGCTTTCGATAGATTACATCAGGGAGAATAAAGAAAAAGTCCAGACTGCGGCCAAAAATAAGAACCGCCAGGTCGATTTGGACGCCATACTCAGACTTGATGACCAGAGAAGAGATGTTATAAAAAAAATCCAGGCGCTCCGCGAGGAAAGGAACAAGGCCGGCAAAGGTAAACCGACACAAGACGTGATCGAGCGTGGCAAGAAAATAAAAGAAGAACTTAAAAATCTTGAGGATGATCTTGCGAAAATAGAAGCCGATTTGGAAAAGCTATTGAGCTTTGTCCCCAACGTTCCTCTTGACGAGGTACCGGTCGGTCCGGACGCCAGTGCAAATGTTGAAGTCAAAAAATGGGGGGAGCCAAAAACAATGGATTTTGAACCAAGATCCCATATGGACTTGGGTCTGGCACTAGATTTGATTGACCTTGAACGGGGCGCAAAGGTGTCAGGTTTCCGTGGCTATTTCCTGAAAAACGAACTGGCCGTGCTCCATTTTGCCGTTTTGTTTTACGTTTTCAACAAGCTTGTCAAAAAGGGATATACCCCTATTATCGCGCCCGCCATCATAAAGGGTTTCGCCCATTTCGGATGCGGACAATTCCCTTGGGGAGAACAAGATGTCTATAAGCTGAATGATGAAGACGCTTATCTTGCCGGGACCGCAGAACAATCCGTGACTCCTTATTACGCCGGTGAAATTCTTGCAGAAAAGGACCTTCCGAAAAAATTTGTCGCCTTTTCACCCTGCTTCCGGAAGGAGGCCGGCAGTTACGGAAAAGATACCAAAGGACTTTACCGGCTTCATGAATTCTGGAAAGTCGAACAGGTCATTATTGCGAAAGACGACCTTGAGGGCGCCAAAAAACTCCACGATGAGCTTCAGGGCAATACCGAAGAGATCATCGAGGATCTGGAAATCCCATACCGGAGGATGATGCTCTCAACCGGCGACATGGGTGAACCGCAAATCAAAAAATACGACACCGAAATCTGGATGCCGTACAGGAAAGGTTACGGCGAGATTGCCTCCAATTCCATCATGGGGGATTTTCAAACGAGAAGGCTTAAAATAAAGTACCGGAAAAAAAACGGGGAAACCGGATATTGTTACAGCCTAAATGACACAGCCATACCTTCGCCCAGAATCCTAATTGCAATACTTGAAAATTATCAACAAAAGGACGGAAGCGTCCTGGTTCCAAAAGTTCTTCAGCCGTTGGCCGGATTTGACAGGATTCCCAATAAGGTCTCACCTTAAAAGGTGAGACCTTTGTGAAATTATGGGGTGGGGGTTGGGGTTTCTTTCGGGCCAAGTTTTTCTCCACAGTTTACCTTGTCGTCGGTTCCCTTAATAAAATATTCTTTCCTTCCGAAATAACAGTTTTTTGCGACAACATTTCCAGGCTGTTCATACCAATTGTTGTCACCCGAATAATTCTTCAAAAGATAACTCATGACGCGATTCCAAATCGGGGCGGCGCCGGTTACGCCTGACGACAAATAGGGATTCATCGGCGTGTTGTCGTTATTCCCTACCCAAACGGTGACCAGAAAATCCGGCGTATAGCCGATTGTCCAGTTGTCCTTCTTGCTGTCGGTTGTACCGGTTTTGACGGCCACTTTATAACCGGGGATCTCAAGGGCCGACCCGGGTCCGAAAGCCGGTATACGGGCGAAATTGTCCGACAGAATATCGCTTATGATATATGAAATACCCGGATCGATTTCCCTGATTTTGAACGGGTGGAATTCCCTTTCCTCAGCCCCGTCGGCGCCGGTTATTTTCAGGAAGTAACTTGGCTTTATCTTATATCCGTTATTGGCCAGCACTCCGTATGCCGTCGCCATATCCATCATGGTAACCTCCCCCCCTCCCAAGGTTAACGACAATCCATACCTTGACCTATCGGTCCAGGTAGAAATGCCTAATTTTTCCGAAAAATTCAGAAAGTCCGCAAGGCCGACTTTTTCCAGCGTTTTGACCGCAGGGATGTTGTACGAATTGGCCAAGGCCATTCTCATCGTCACCCGCCCATGGAATTTTCCGTCGTAGTTGACGGGGGCGTATGGAGCTGCACCGGGAATGTTAAATTTGGTTGGCGAGTCGTCTATGATAGTCGCAGCCGTCTGGCCCTTTTGCAAAGCCAAAGCATATGTTATCGGTTTGATCGAACTGCCGGGTTGCCTTGAGGCGGTTGTCACGTTGAACGCCCCAACGCTATCCTCAAAATAATCTCTGGATCCTACCATGGCGATAATCTCGCCTGTTTGGGGTCGGGTTACCAAAACCGCTCCGTTGTTGACATTGAGATATTGGATTTTTTCCAGTTCCTCCCTCAGGATCTTTTCGACTTCCGTCTGTATGTCCAAATCAAGGGTTGTCGTCACCCTCAATCCGCCCTCCTCCACGGTTGAAATTCCGTAAGTATCCTCAAGCTGGCTTTTGACATAAAAAACAAAATGCGGCGCCTTGATGGAGGTTTTTGGGGGGAGGACATTGACGGGTATTTGTTGCGCCTGGACCCGGGCCTCATGATCGATGTACCCCTGGCCTTCCATTGCCGAAAGCACTTCATTTCGACGAGCCTCAGCCGCTCTGGGATTGTAGTAGGGAGAATACAAGGACGGCGCCTGCGGCAAACCGGCCAGCAAGGCAGCTTCCGATAAGGTCAAATCCTTGGCATCATGGCCAAAATATGTCTTAGCCGCTTCCTGGATCCCATACGAACTGCCTCCGTACGGAACCTGGTTCAGATACATCTCCAATATCTTGTCTTTGCTGTAGATTCTTTCAGTCCAAAGCGCGAGAATAATTTCCTTCAATTTTCTTTCAATCGTCCTTTCGGGAGTCAGTAACGCGCTTTTGACCAGTTGTTGGGTAATCGTCGACCCTCCCTGGATGCTTCGGTTGACAATGGCCTCCCTGATTGCCCTCAAAATCCCGGAAAAGAATGCAACGCCGTTATGGTTGTAAAAGTCCTTATCCTCGATGGCAACGGTTGACTTGACGACGTATGTAGGCAACTGCGACAGTGTGACCGGTGTTCTATTTTGGCTTTTGTATACCTCGTATAGGAGTTTTCCGTTCCTGTCATAAATTAGAGAGGAAACGGGATAGTTAACCTTTCCGATACTATAGGGCGATGGCAATTCTTTGACAAAAAGATATCCCTGCCACACGCCAACAACCAGCAAAGTTCCGATAACGCCTAAGGCGAAGTAACGCACTCTTGTGGTTATGAAACTGAGGTTAATTTTTGGAACGATCAGTTTCGGAAGGCGTACCGTAAAGGCCGGCAGTTTAGGAAATCTCAGTTTTCCAAAAAAACCGGACAAATGCGGTAACAAAAATGTCAGTATGTTTTTTGGAAGAAAAAGTACCGTCTTGAATACTTTTTGAGTAATTTCACCTATAAAAATAAAGAAAGAAGCTACGTAATATAGTCCTTTAAATATTAGCCCAAATATGGTTCTGACGCCTTGATTCATGGCCTATATTTTACCAAATATTATGGGCTAAAGCAATTTCAGCTTGGCCTTGACAATCAGCCTTTTCCAGTAGGTTCCAGGGGGCACACAAGTCACCATCGTAAGGTAAGATCCGTCCTTATCCTGCTCCAAGACAGATACGTCGCTCGGATTGACAACAAAAGAGGTAAAGACCGTATATTCGTATTGAATATCCCCCACCTTTACATAAATATTGTCTCCCTTTTCAAGCGAGGGCAAATACGTGAAGATCGTTTTGTAGTCCTTGACATTATAAAGTTGGGGAAGCGTCGAATGTCCGAAAATCGCCACGTTTCCGTATTCCCCCGGCATCGACTGGGGGTAATAATGGACAAGGCTGTTCGTCAAATCATCCCCCCCGACCGTTACTCTGGCATCCTTGATATTCAACTTTGGTATGGAAAGCGTGTATTCCTTGGCGTTGATTGTCGAAGCCAATTTCCCTTGCGGACGGTCCGGAAACCAGAGGTTTGCCTGGGTATAGTCGCGCAGATTATTTGAAAAAATATTAAAAACCCCTAGGACAGAATTTGCATCATTGAGGGACGGAGCCAACCCTTCGGCGACGGGGTTTTGTACTTGCTTCTTGAGGAAAAAACGCGAATAAATTTCAAAGGAAAGGATGGGATAAAACGACCAAAAAAGCAACAATGCCCCGATGCTCAAGGACGCATAAGAAAGAACGCCAACGGCTTTCTTCTTTGGTGAATTGTTTTTTTTGACGTAAACGGCATATGGCATAATCTCAAAGCGTAGTTACTATTATATTGATATTTTTCGGAAAAATCGGTAAGAAGTCCTTCAGGACTGGAATTGGTTCCTTGATGTCCAAACTATATCCCTTAATATCCATTTTTTCTTTGAGCCGGTTGAGGGCATTTTTATTGCGCCCGACTACCTGGCCCAGTATTTGGTCGTCGGTCACTTTTTTAACCGACTTTGCGTCTATTGAGGCATCGACGGTAACTCTGCCATCATCGCCTAAAGTCGTTTTGCTTATCTTGTAATCGACAAGTGATCCGTCAATGGTGAAACCGCTTTTCACCTTGTCCTTGATTTTGTCCAAAATCTTGTCCACCAACTCATTCTTGTCGTAAAGGTAAAAGGTCGTTCTTGCCTTGGCAGTCAATCCGACAGAATTTCCTTCTTCGCCTATCTCTTTTGAAAAGGATGTTTCCGTCAGGGTTGTTTTTGTCAGGCTCGAAATCATGCTGCCCGACGCGCCCTTTGGAAGGGATGCCTGTTTTTTGGCGGCATTAAGTATGGCCTCCTCCAATTTGTCTTGGTCGGCGCTCGAAACCGTACGAACCGACCTCTTGCTCCCACCGGTGAAAGCCGATTCGTTGATTGCGAAATAGGTTCCCTTTGGCAAATCCGCAATTGTAAAACGGGTGCCCTTGGCAAGATTGCCCTCGGGTCCAATGGATACGGCCGTAACCGTAACGTTATTCTTTCCGGGCAGTTTCGCCGAACCGTCCGATGCCAGGGAAGACGATGCGACTTTGACATCGGTATCAAACGCAAACTTCGTTCCGGAACTGTCTATTTGAGTACCTTTTGGAAAGGTTTTTTCGCCATCGTCGAAGTTGTGAACGACAACCTGACCGTGGGCAGGATCCCCTATTTGTCTAGTTCCGGTCGTTGACGCGCTTTGGGTATAAGACGCTGAAGCCGAGGCAATCGTATAAGAAATTTCAAAACTGTCTGTAGTCCGTATGACATCGGCGTTCATATATACCTTGAGGTCGGCCTTGTGAAAAAAATACTCGTTTAGAAAAAGGGCAAGCGCTATAAAGACCAAGCCAACAACAAGCGTGATTTTCCCTGAAAAAAAGGAAAAATTTAAATTGGGGATTTTAAAATTTATGGCCGGTATCTTGAATGGCGGCGTTTTTGGTCCCGCAGACGGTTCGAACTCCCTGTCTTCATGTCTTTTCTCTTCGGCGATGACCGGCTCATATGGCTGTGGATCGTTGACCTTCTGAGTGATGTCTTCGTTTATGAGAAAACCAAACGTTTCTTTAGTGTCCGTTTTTACCTCTTCCGCGAAAATCTCCTTGGAGCCGATTTGTTCCGCAAAAACCTTGACCAGCCCGGCCGTTACGTCCTCTTCCTTCAAGATGTCAACTCGAGGCAATTGGATGAAATACTGCTCGTCCCACCGATATGAAATAATTTTGTCGACCAGCGAATCCAGATTATGGGAATTATAAAGTATGATTTTTGAAGGCAGCAGAAACTTGCCTTTTAGATCGAGTAACGCCTTGGCCATGTCCTCGGCGATATTGTCGGTCCTGGCGACGTTTTTTTTATGGGTGACATTCCCACCTTTGTAGATGAATATCGTCAGATCGTGCGCATCAAGTTCTACCAGGATCCCCGTCATGGGAATTTCTTCCCGGCTTGTTATGAATTTTGATACCGCCTCATAACATTCGATGTAACCCAGGGCGGTCAGTTCCAGGTCTTTGACCAGCTCCTTTATTTTCTGGAGATATGGCTGTTTTATATCGCCTATCTTGTCATCAACCAAATGGGAATAAACAAAAAAAATAGATTTGTCGACGGTCTTGTTAATTCTCTTTTCAAACCGATAAAGAATTTCATCTATGTCATTGGACAAATTTTCCCAACCGTTGGTGTAGGTGAAATTTTCCTTTTCGACGATTCCCATTTTTCCAAACTTCTTCTCCATGAGCATTAGGGAACCCTCTTCCTCCTTGAGGAATATCCCCAAATAGTATTCGCTCTGGTTTTTGGCTTTAGAAAAAAAAGGCAAATTCATTATCAAATCAAATGGTCTTTAATTGGTAATTCCGTATTTCGTAAATATTTGCGTGATCCCGGCTTTAGCGGTTTTTAATGCTTCGGCATAAGAAACCCCTTGCGTCGTTGAATTGATGGCGTTTTCTATGTACTTAATTATGTCATCATTAAGGCCGTTGTCGTACGTTCTGGAAACCAACGGGACCGATGTAAAATTTGGCGCCTGTTTTACAACCGCCCCAATGTATTCATTTTGACTCAACAGGGGCGCCAAGTCAACCCTCGAATATGGTTCGCCGAAAGGCCTGACCTTGGATTGCAGTTCATACAACTTGGTCATGTTTTCCTTCTCAGACAAAAACCTCAAAAATTTCCAGGCTTCTATCTGGTTTGCGCTATAGCGGGAAACCCCTTCCACCCAGTACGACGAAACGGAAACCAATGACGCGCCCGGAACAGACGGGACAGGCACTACCTTGAGGTCTATGTCGGGGTTGGCAGCTTTTATCGTCAAAAGTTCCCAGGATGGCGCGATGATCATGGCCACTTTTTCCTGGATAAAGGCAGTCGTTGATGACGGCATGTTATCATTCCAATAACCTTGGGGTGATTCGGCGAATTTCCTGTAGATTTCAAGAGCCCCAGTTCCCTCGGCGCTATCGACCGCTCCAAGTTTGCCACCGTTTTGCAAAAGCAGAAGCCCGAAAATATCGGAAAAATGGTCGACGTTTGAACTGGTTCCGATCGCAATGCCCGAAGTGATGAGATTGCCGGACTGATCCTTGACCGTCAACTTGGGGACAATTTCCGTTATGTCATCCCAGGTCGAGGGAGCGCTCACAATACCCGCTTTCTTGAACATGTTGTTGTTATATATGAGAACCAGACCATCCACCATCAGGGGTATTCCGTAATAATAGTCTCCGACTTTCAAATCCTTTTGCGCCACAGGATAAAAAGTTTTTTCAAAATCGGCGGCCGGCATAATTGAGGACGGCAGGGGGGCGACGATTTCCTTGATCTCAGGCAGCCAGGTATTGTGGTACCTGAAGATATCCGGGCCCTGATTAGCCTTGCTTCTTGCGATGAGCTTTTCGCGATAATTTTCAGGCGTCATCTTGGTATATTTGACGGTAATATTGGGATTCTTCTGCTTATATAGGTCAATGAGCGGTTTGACCAAAGTTTCGTCCTCCCACAGGCCCCAGTAACTAAGGGTTATTTCTTTTTTTGCGCCTCCACCGCCAAAAAGGGCTTTAATTATGATTATGAGGAAAATGATAAAAACTGCTGCGCCCCCAAGAATAAAGTACATGTACTGTCCTTTGTTCTCCTGATAAACCGGGGGGGTATCCGTCGGAACATCCACAGGGGCTTCGACGGCTTCCGGATTGTCCACTTCGGGCGCGACTTCTTCGACAACCGGTTCGCTGGCTTCATCGACCGGAGTGGTTTCCATCAACGGGGTCGAATTACCTTGCAAATCAACCGGTTTTTCACTATTATCATCCATATACCAATGATAGCAAAAACCAGACTAAAAATATTCTTTTCGATTGTATTATTGGCTTCGGTTTCAATACTTGCCTACAGGCTCAACGATTTCAAGAAAAAATATGTCAACCGCATATATCCCAATGTTTACATAGACGGCCTGGAAGTTTCCGGAATGACCCAACAGGAGGTAAAAAGAATCTTTGAAAGGAAAAACGCGGAATTAAAACCATTGGTCTTCTCAGCCATATATAAGGAGAGCACCGTAGCAACCTTTTCCGCGCAGACTATCGGTTTGAAATATGACGGTGAAACGCCGGCAATACAGGCGTTTTCTGTCGGACGGTCAAAGTTTTTCCTATCAAGGAATATTCAACTTTTCTCGTCTTTCATGAAGATCGCCGATTACCGCTTTCAAAGTTCGTTGGGTTTTGACGACGAACCGGTTAAAGAATTTTTGCGCCTGATGGAAGACAAGTACAATCACCCCGCCGAAAACGCTCTTTTCAAATTCGAGTCGGGTCGGGTTGTGAATTTCAAGAAAGAAATCTCCGGCCTGGAAATCCAATCGACAAAATTCCTGGCTGATTTTGAGGAAAACTTGAAAAAAATCAAAAAAAACCAAGCTGAAATGAAGGTACGCCTGAGGGAAAAAGTCATCAAGCCGGAAATTACTCTGGCGTCAGCCAATAATTTCGGAATCGAAGAGGAGATCGCGACCGGAAAATCCGATTACCGTCACTCAATACCCGGCAGGATCCACAATGTAATACTGGCGACTTCAAAATTTAACGGGGTTCTCATCCCTCCTGGAGAAATATTTTCCTTCAATAAAACGGTCGGCGACATTTCGGCAAACACCGGTTACCAGCAAGCATACATTATCAAGGAGGGGAAAACCGTCCTTGGTGACGGGGGCGGCGTATGCCAGGTATCAACGACATTGTTCCGAGCAGCCCTTAACGCCGGTTTGCCAATCGTTGAACGGCACGCCCACGCATACAGGGTCGGATATTACGAAAACGACATGAAGCCTGGATTCGACGCGACCGTTTTTTCCCCTTCAGTCGACCTTAAAATCAAAAACGATACTCCAGCCCATATCCTTATCGAAACAGAAATTGACGAGGAGAATATGACGCTGACTTTCCATTTTTACGGTAAGAAGGATGATCGAAAGGTCGAAATCGGCAACGCCCAACTTTGGGACGTTGTGCCCCCTCCACCGGATAAACACCAGGACGATCCGACGATGAAAAAGGGAGAAACAAAGCAAATTGACTTTGCGGCTTGGGGAAGCAAAGCTTCATTTACGTATAAGGTAATAAAGGGTAAGGAAGTGGCGGTTGATGCGAAATTCTATTCCGTTTATCAGCCTTGGGCGGCCGTTTACCTTGTGGGAACGGCTGATTAGGTCACCTGAACAGTCTTGCCCTGCCAAGCTTGTATTTGAAAGTTTTTATTTTTCTTTCCCCGATTACTTTTGCCGGAACTCCGCCAACCACTGCATATGGGGGAATATCGCGGGTGACAACGGCGCCTGCGGCAACGACCGCGCCCTGGCCGATTGTGACCCCAGGCAGGATGATAGCCCTTGGCCCGATAAACACGTAGTCTTCGATGATCACAACTTTGCTGATTGCCATGAACGTTTCATCGTTTATGTCGTGTTGCGAGTTGTAAACCATCACCTCAGAGGCGATATCAACGTGGTTCCCGATATACAACTTGGCTCTTCCGTCAAGAACTGCCCCCTCGCCGACAATACTATCCTCACCAACAGAAACATTCTTGGGGTCATAAAACACTACGCCTGCATGAATTGTTGAGCCCTTCCCGATCTTGACTCCCGACAACCTGAATAAAAATCTTCTGAGAGTGTGGCTAGGGAAAAAACCGGCGCAATGAAGAAGAAAGACCTGAAGTTCCAGAGCAACATTTTTTATTCGGTTACCCGCCTTGCCAAAAAATTCGCCCGTGGTTAGGCTTTTTCCCGTCTTATCTTTAAACATAAACACCTAACATTATAGCATTTTACTCATCCAAAAATCTCGATTTAGTAGCCTCCCCCCTTCTTCCATAAATAAATCTCCGTCTTGCCCACGATATATACAGATTGTCTTTGGCGCGGGTAACGCCGACATAAAAAAGCCTTCTCTCCTCCTCCAGGGCATAAGGGTCGTCGACGGAACGGCCGTGCGGCAGGATACCCTCCTCCACTCCGGCGATAAAGACCGCTTTGAATTCAAGCCCTTTGGCCTGATGAAGGGTCATGAGCCTTACCCCCTCGCGCGACCGTTTTTCTCCGGCAAAATATTCCGATTCGACAAGCGCTACCTGTTCCAAAAATGACGTCAGATCCGGATACAAAACCGCAACCGATTTGAGTTCCTTGATATTTTCTATTCTCGAGTAGTCCTCTTCGTTGTCTGGGTCAAATAGGTTCATGTACCCCGTTGATTCCAGGGCCTGGGCGATTAGGTCGGCGGTTTGCTTGCCTTCAATCTCCTCCTTGTTTTGATCGTAAAATTCCTTGAACTGCGCCCAGCGCCTTTTGCCAAGCTTCTGTATCCTCTCGCCTGAAACCTTGTCCACCGGATTCACCAGCAACCGCAACATGCCCAGGATGTCCTTGATTTCGCGTCTTTCATAGAACCTCGTCCCCCCGACTAGCATATAGGGGATTCCGCGGTGAAGAAACGCTTCCTCCAGGCTTCTGGATTGGGCATTTGTCCGGTAAAGCACCGCCATCTGGTCGTATGGATATTTTTTATGCAGATTTTCTATATTCATAGAAATATACAGCGCCTCTTCCTCTTCGCTCTCGGCTTCATAAAAGATAATCTCCTCCCCCCCACGGTTGTTGGTAAATAGATGGAGAACCGGATGGGTTGTGTTTTTGGAAATCACCGAATAGGCAAAATCGAGTATTTTTTGGGATGACCGGTAATTCTGTTCGAGCAAATAACTGGCCGTACCCGGAAAGTCGTTTTTGAATTTGTCGAGGTTGGTTATTTCGGCTCCGCGCCACGAATATATGCTTTGGGAAAAATCGCCGACCACTGTGACGTTTTTGTATTTCTCGCCAAGAAGTCTGGTCAACTCGTATTGGGCAGCGTTGGTATCCTGGAATTCGTCGACCAGAATATACCGGTACTTTTCCTGGTATTTGTTGAGGATGTGTTTGTTTTTCTTGAAAAGTTGCACCGTCAGCATTATCAGATCGTCAAAATCGACGGCATTGTTCTCCTTCAGTTCCGCCTGGTATTTGGCGTATACCTTGCCTACATCTACGTTGGCGGAATAGCTGCCGAACATCTCAAGATAACGCACCGGCGTAATCAACTGGTTCTTGGCGGAAGAAATCCGGTTTATGAAATATGAGGCAGTGTATTTTTTCCCGTAATCCTTGATGATGGATTTTACAAGGGCGGCCTGGTCGTCGTCGTCATAAATCACGAAGTTATCCTTCAGACCGGCCGCTTCCGTTTCAATTCTAAGTATCCTCACGCAAAAAGAATGAAACGTCCCAATGAATCCCAACGAATAGTCTCCGATCCTTGCCTTCATCTCCGATGCCGCTTTATTGGTGAAAGTAATCATCAAAATGGATTTTGGAGAAATATTGCGTTCCCTGATAAGGTGAATCACCTTGGCGACAAGCGCCCTTGTTTTTCCCGATCCGGCTCCAGCCAGAATTACGCTTGGGCCGTCATACCTGGATACGGCTTCTTTCTGTTTATTGTTCAAACCAGCAAGCAGGTTTTCCATAAATAAATTAGAATATAATAGTAGCATAGATTTAAATGAAAAAAACCATAGCTTGGCCGGTCATTTTTTTTGTCGGGCTGCTGTTGATTGTGGGTTTTTTCTTCGTACCGTATTACCGCTTCATAACCCAAAAACTGAAGATTTCACCTTTCAAGGCGGTTTTTTCCAATGATGCGCTGAAGACTTACGACAATCAGGTAAACATACTTATCCTTGGAATTGCAGGACAAGACCACGATGGCCCAAATCTCAGCGATTCCATCATCGTCGCCAATTATAACCTCAAGTCCAACAAGTTTACGACTATCTCAATCCCCAGAGATATCTGGAGCCCAACGTTGCGGGATAAAATTAACTCGGCGTACGCATACGGGGAAGCAAAAAAAGCAAATTCGGGAGGATTTATACTGGCCAAGTCCGAAGTGTCCGCAATCGTTGGCATACCTGTCCATTACGCAGCCGCCATTGACTTCGAAAAATTCCAAGAGCTTATCGATTTTTTGGGAGGCATCGAAGTGGACGTTCAAAGATCATTTACGGACAACAAATTTCCCATCAAGGGAAAAGAAACCGATGAGTGCAATGGGGACAAGGAATATAAATGCCGGTACGAAACGGTTACTTTCAGGAAAGGGAAAACTATTATGGACGGGGAAACGGCCTTGAAATTCGTCCGGTCACGCTATGCGGACGGGCCTGAAGGCACGGATTTTGCCCGGGAATTACGGCAGCAAAAAGTGATGACGGCCGTAAAGGACAAAGTTATCTCCTATGTTCGCCGCCCTGATATCGGTCGCTATGCGGAACTTTACTCCCTTCTAAATAAACTCGTCAAAAGGGACATAACCAATCAACAAGTTGCCATCATGATGAGAAACGCTGTCTTGAACCGTAAACTGGATCTTCGGGAAATATCCCTTTCGGAAGATTTTTTCGTCAATCCGGATATTTCAGGAGAATACGATTATTTATGGGTGCTTGTGCCAAAAACCGGAGATTTCAACGCCATCCACAACTACATTAGAGGCCAGTTAAAAGACGAAGGCAAAGGCAATTAATGACAGCGAGACTACAAAAACAAATATGCTTCCTTCAACCGTTCCCGTGGTCGGCAAAGACGCTACCTTGGTAGGCTCGTTTTGGGTAACCGAAGAAGCCGTTGCTGTCGGAGACGGACCAGCCAAAATTATTTCTGTTGGTTCGGCAGTCGGAGACAATCCGGATGTTGGTTCGACCGTCGGCGACGCGCTGGCAACGGGGCTGACGGTTGGCCCCAAAGTTGGAGAAGCGGAGGCTTCGATTCCGTTGCTTTCGTTTAAGGCTACGTATTTGGAATAGGTCTTGCTCTGGGTTTTTGTAACCACTTCTTTAACATCTGATTGTGAGTCGCTGGTTGAAGTTGTGGACGTAAACATAATTGCGCCGATCAAAACCACCATTCCGCCAACCGCAAGAATCAGGATTGTTTTTGTATCCAACTTGATTTTATTGACCGAGCCATCCATCTTTATTGCTGTGAAGCTGCGCTTCAATTCTTAGATACGCCGAATCCGTGGCAACCGTAAATTTTTTGTAAAAAATGTTGTTGCCTTTGTCGAACGACAGGTTCTCGTCTTCCGGCTTCCATTGATCCTGGTTCACCCGTATCCTGGCTTTATCTATCCCCGCATCGGACGTCCTGTCTATTGCAATTATAATCCCCTGTCCGCTCGATAGAGTGGCAATTTTTTCTTCGGTAAGTTCTTTCCACCCATCATCATAGACCTTGATCCCTTTTGAAGCCGTCAATTTGACCAAAGGTTCGCCGTTGTCTACTCCGGCTTGATTTTCGCCGTTATTCTTAAAGATTATCGTGAAGAAAAGCAAAAGTATTATAGCTGCCGTTATGACGATCAGGATGATCAGGTTGCTGTTTGGCCCTTTTGCGTCCGTTTTTACGGGCTCGGTCTTCATGGGAGAGTAATTAAGTTTGGGAACGGTGGAGTTTTCGTTGAAGTCAGGTATGACAGGCGTCTCGTGGGCGGATTTCGAATCCTTCTTCAGCTGATACACCTGGTAGGCAAGGATGCCCAAGGTAGCTATGAACGCCAATAAGCTGAATTTATTAACGTATCCAAGCAAACTAAATAGGTCCATAATTCATTTTATCCAGAATTGCGGTCAGAAAACAAGCAGGAATCCCAGCCCGACAATAATAAACGATATTCCGCCTATGGCCGGCGCCAAATCCATCACTCCCGTGCGAGCCAAACCAGTTGGGGTGATTTGGCTGGCGAATGTGACAGCTGGAGTCGGGGTACTGTATGAGCCTGCGGTCGGTTGCGGAGTCGGCGCCTTTGTGACCGCAATGGTCGGAGAGCCTGAGGCTTCGCCCAAAACTTTGCCTTCGTAATCGTTGGCTATGATGACAAATTTACGCGTCATGGTAACATCCTTTCCGTTTTTGTCTTTGGTGGTTATTGTAACGGTATGGTTTCCCAGCTCCAGACTTTCAGGAAGCGCGTAATTCCACAGGCCATCGAGGTCCGCCTTCACTACTGCCGAATAAGTTTTTCTTGAATTGACCGTTATAAAAACCTGTTCATTTGGACGGGCGGCGCCCTTGATCAAAGGGACCCTGCCGGGTATCAGCGCCCCCTCGACGGGATAAATGACGTCTATTTCCTTATGTTTTGGCTTGCCCGATTGCGCTGACAGGACCTGAGTGCCTGAATCCAAAAGGTTGTATGACTTGCCTATCACGATCGTCGTTGAAACCGGGGAAAGGTTTGACAGTTTTCCGTTTAATGTCGTAAGTTGATTGTCTTCGCTCAATATCTCAACACGGACTTTTTGGATTTCCGATACCATTTGGCCGTCAAGACTTTCCTGGTTAAAAAACGAGTTAAGGGGTATAAGCCATTCGCCCGTCGGCTTGCTCAAGGTTGCCAAAGGATACATGCCATCGACATAGAGGAGCACAACCGCTCCGTCGAGTCCGGTCAGGTTTTCCTTCAGAACTTTGCCGTTGGCTGGGGGCATCGGAGACGTCACCGATGAACTTTTGGGCGTTTTGAAGCTAAAAAGAGTTCCATCGGGTTTGACGACAACCTGATTTTTTGCGACGATCTTAAAAAAATAGGGAGTCCCTGGCTTGAGGTTCCTTAAAGTGATGTAATGGTTCAGATACTGGCCTTTTTTATCCGTCAAGTCCCGGTCGTCCAGGGCTATACTCCTGACATTCTCCAAGGAATCCCCGTAAAAGACATATCCTTCCTCCGCTACTTCGCTTTGCCAGAATATGTTGGCCTGTACCGGATTGAGGTTCACAATTTCTACCCGTCTTACGGATTTCTTTGATGCCTGGGAGAAAGAGGCGTTATTCATAAAAAAGAAGCGCCCGAAAACCACTGTCAGAATCAATACAAACACCGCCGCCAAGGGCACCGGCACCCTCGGACCCTTTTCCTGAAGATATAGACTCGAATACGACATATAATATTTTACTGGCTTTTGCTTTTTAAATTATTCAACAAATCGGTTTTTATTTGGTACTCTTTGAGGGTTGGAATCTCTTCCTTTACTTTTATTTTTTCCAATGTCGTGGCAGTATGGATGTCTATAAAAAGCCACGCCAAGACCGTCAGGAAAATAGCAATCGACAAAAATAATAGTTCTTTTCTGGTCATAGGTAATACCCATCGATCGTCATAATAACCCTAAGGCCGCCGCTGGCGGTTCCCTCTATCTCTTTGGTCATTTCCAATTCCTCTATCGTCTTCAACCGTCTTTGGTTATGCAAATCGTCTAAAAACGACTTCAGGCTTTCGAAATCGGTTTTCCCTTCAACGATCAACTTGATGCTGTCGATGGTCTTTTTGCTTACGCTCAAGTTGACGTCGGCAATATTGGCTTTTTTTATTACAAACGAATTGTCGTCGGCGATCCTTTTGATATCCTCGACCATTTTATTGACCTCCGGGCGCTGTGAAACGGCTTCATCGAACAAATAAAGATCGTCGCGGTTTTCCTCTATCTGGGATTGTATGGATGCAATTTGCATAATCTTGCTTTCATAGGTGCTATCGACTTTACTCAGGTCCATCTCTTCCTTTTTGAGGGAAAAAGCGGTCGTCATCGACGGCCTGATGGCAAAGAAAATGAAACCTGAAAAAATCAACAGGAACAATACCGCAAAGGTATAATCCTTGGTTTTCTTGGTAAAAACATCCTTTATCCTCAGTTTTTCCATTTCTGCATGTTGAGGGTAAAATCGTAACCGGTTAAGCCTTTTTTTATGTTTTTAAAGGAAACATCAGTAAATTTTTCGTCGGATTTCATTCTCTGGTAAAAAGCCTGGAGATGCTTGGAATTGGATGCCGTTCCAGTCAGAGACATCGAATCCTGGACGATGGTTATGTCGCTCAGGGTGACCGATTCGGGAAAAATGCTCATAACATAATCAAACATCGTCCGGAAACTGTCCTGTTTTTTGATAATCTTCTCGATTTCGATCGTTTTTTTGTCCAACCTATTGGCTTCCGTCATCAGCGGCAACACAATTTGCACAATTTCTTTTTTTTGGTCAACCGCCTCTTTCAGATCGATTATCTTCTGATCAATCTGAAATCTGTAAAAGAATACCCCAATAACCACCAGCTGGGTAATAACGATGATATAACGCAAATAGTTCAACGAAAAATAAACAAGCTTCTCCGTTAAAGGAGTTGCTTTTTTATTCATCAGGTTGATCTTGTATCTCATCTCACTTTTTCTTTGCTAACTTGGCTGCTTGGCTTTTCAGTCTTTTAGCCTTGTTTTTATGGATAGTTTTTCCCTTGACGGCGCGGTCAATTTGAGAATAGAATTTAGAGATCAAGGATTTCAAGTCCCCTCCCTTTTTCTTCATTTTTTTGAAAGTGTCTCGGTACGACGCGACTGCCTTGGTGTTTTTCAATGTCCTTTTTTTATCTTTTCTGACTTTTTTTATAGCTGATTTTATGATTGGCATGACTTATTACACCTCCCTTCTCTCCCGGGACAAAACCTATTGGTTTTTTCCCGACGATTTTCCTTAATTGTATCGCGGCTATTCTACTTGTTGGGTACGCCGCAATATCTATTACTTCTAATTTTAGAATAATTAATAATTCTTCTAATTTTTAGTTTACAATGTAAATTCTTTTTCAAACGCTTTGGAGCCATAATCCCCCGTGAACTTCAAGTATACCTTTATCGGCCCGGTTATATTATGGTAGCGGCAGACTCCGGACGAACACGTCCCGAGCACAATCTTTCTGCCGTCCTGGCCCGGTTCACCGCATTGCCACGAACCCTTGTCCAAATAGCATTTTCCGATTGCGCCCTGGGAAACCGTCCCCCCTTCTCCCTCATCGCCCGAGAAGTCGTTGTTGACTACCAAATAACTCAGTTCATATTCAATGAGATTTGTTCCTTTCGGCGCATCGTCTACGACCAAGGACGCTTCGCCTTTTTTTATCGTTTCGAGTCCAACCTTTACCGAACTGTCGACCGTAGGCAAAACATCGGTATTGGGCTCAAGGATTGATGTTTCTTGTTTCTGAGGCTTTGAGCGGCCAAAAACAAATACCCCGACGATTACCAGAAGAAGCACTACCCCCGCGATTATTGCGTATTTCTTATATTCAGGCTTCATAGTTTAAAAATATTAATTTCTAATTAGACAATCTTCTTTTTTATATATTCTTCAAGTTTTCCGACGCCAATCCTCTCCTGCGCCATAGTATCACGGTCACGCACGGTTACGGTATTATCTTCAATCGTCTGGTAGTCTATCGTGATGCAATAAGGCGTACCTATTTCGTCCTGCCTTCGGTACATCTTACCTATGTTGCCCGCATCATCGTATTCGACATGGAGAGTTTTTTTCAGTTCTGCATAAACACGTTTTGCCTCCGCTGCCAATTTGTCGTCCTTTTGAAGTGGAAAGATTGCCGCCTTGACCGGCGATAATTTCGGATTAAGTTTCAGCACTACGCGTTTTTTTCCGTTGACATCCTCTTCCCTATAGGCATCGGTCAAAACGGTGATCAGCAACCTTGATAATCCGAATGTCGGCTCAATGACATGAGGGATAAATTCCTGACCGAGTACCGGGTCACGGTACTTTAGATTCACCCCCGAATAATCCATGTGGTTTTTAAGATCAAAGTCGGTCCTGTATGCCAACCCCCACATTTCTTTCCAACCGAAGGGGAATTGGTACTCCAAGTCGATGGTTCTTTTGGAATAATGGGATCGTTCATGTTCCTCGTGCTCCCTGAATCTCAATTTTTTTCCATCAAGTCCGAGAAACAGGGCGAAATCATGCATCTCGCGACGGAAATCGTCAAACGTCTTTTCCCAATCGTCCGGCCGTATGAAATACTCAAACTCCATCAGGTCAAACTGAAGAGTGCGGAAAACGCCTTGGCCGAGGGTGATTTCGTTTCTGAAACATGACCCGACGGAAGCGATCCCGAACGGGAGCTTTACCCTCATCGTGTCTAGAACCTGTTTGAAGTTCATGAATATCCCTTGGGCAAGCTCGCCCCGCAAATATGCCTTTGATTTCGAGTCTTCGACCATGCCTATCTTGGTTTCGAAGAGAAGGTTAAACTTCCTGACGTCGGTCAATTCTGTTGATCCGCATTTCGGGCACTTGAGCTTGTTTGTCTTGATGATTTCGGTCAACTTGTCAACCGGCAGGCCCTCAACTTTGATGTCCTTGAGTTTGTCTTCTATGAGATGATCGGCGCGAGTCCGCGTTTTACAGTTTTTGCAGTCGACCAGGGCGTCGGAAAAGCCCGCCACATGACCAGATGCTTCCCAGACTTTGGGATTGAGAATAATTGAGGAATCAACCATGACCATATTTGATTTGTCGGTGACGAACCGTTTAATCCAGTGGTCGCGTATGTTGTTTTTTAGCAGCGTGCCATAATGACCAAAATCCCAGGTATTTGCCAATCCTCCGTAAACCATCGAGGACGGGTAAAAAAAACTTCTTCTTTTGGCCAATGCAATAATTTCTTCCATAAGGTTAATTATAATCGAACGAAGAGAGATTAAAAGACTAAAATGTCTCATAATCGAACATGGGTGAGATTAAAGGACTAATAAGTGGGCAGCTGCTCGCCGATCAAGTCGGCCACAAAGTCTTTAAGTTCTTGTTCAGGGATGGGATCTTTCAAATAGCCTAGATTTGCTAAAACCAGGTTTATGTAACGGCTGGTGACCACGGCCGGGCCAGACTCCTTCGAGAGTGCCACCAGATAAGCCTTAAAAATGTCAAAGACGCGTTCCTCGTTTACCCCCTCGGGCAGAATATTCTCCAAAAAAAACAGGAAGGCGTAAAGATTATTGGTTTTCGTGCGGTCTTCTTTGATCGTGGAGAAGCCTGAAACCAAGGAAGTCTCCGAAAGAAAATACCGGTCGTTCTTTTTGATTGCCTCGATTTTGATCAGGTTGCCGGTTTCAAGATGGGGCCCCCGGCGGCTTGTCAGCTTGCCGGCGTTATACGCAATCAATGCGATATGCCCATGCTCGCGGGTAAACAAATCAATGAGGATGTTGCGGTTAAGGAGGGGCTTCTTTTTCAAGACAAAAGCCAAATCCTTGAAAGCCTGTTTCATAAGGCCTTAAACAGACGGTCGGCCGTGATCGGTCCCTGATACAACGTCTTGTTATTGAGCCTTACCTCAAGGTCTTGGCTCTCAACGCCGGCCTGTTTCTCGAAAAGCATTGAGTAATTCCTTTCGGTAATTTTTTTGGGTAGGGTATATTTGACGTTTATGGTCGCTTTGCCCTGTGTCGGAACCTCCAGATACCCTTCAAAGACCGTTTTGCCCAGTTCGTCATATGTCTGGACTTTTTTCATCGAACCCGTAAACCCGATTAGTTTTGAACCTTGGGGCACGTAGACTCTGACCCAGTTTCTGAGTGTTGCGTTCAGACACAAGCCGCCCCTTTCCAAATTGCAGTCGGAGTGGGGGTACGGATTTTTGTAATCAACCTTGATTTCCTTCTCGATCTCCCCGTTCTTGGCAATCGCCTTGGAAAGAATGGTTTCAGTGACAAACAGGTTGGACTTGGCTCCGGCAAAATTTACGTTATTGACGTGGAGATAGTCCCCATCGTAAGCATTGATCCTTCCGGCGAAATTTAGCTTTTCAACCGATTTCTGGATTTCCGGGTCCTGGAAATTGAGCAATATGTGTTTTTCCTGCATGTTCTTATACATCGTCTGGGCGAGAGTGCCCCAATACCGAGACGGCGAGAACCCGAGCGCCCTATAAAACAAGGCGTACATAAGGTCTCCCAGTATGCCCTTGCGATTTTCCTTTACATAACCGACCGGACGGTCGACAATGTCAAAAAGCTGATAAAGCACCTGGGCGCAGTCGCAACGGGTATCTTTTTTTGCCGAAAACACCAGGCCGCCGACTTCCGTGTCGCCGAAAATCGTCAGCATATCGACCAAGATCTTGGAATCCAAGGCGATTATTCCGTCATAATTGACCTTGTTACCCGCTTTTTGGTAAAGACTCTCAAAGAGCTTGACCGATTCGACAAAATCAGGGGAAAGATTGCTGTCCCTGACATAAAACCTCGTAACGTCTTTGTGGTACGCAAGAATTTCGCGGGGTGCGGTCGGATGTACGGCAATATTATCGTCAATCGCATACATATCGTCCGATTTTTCAACCGTCAGCTTACCCTGCTTGACTTTCATGATAGTCCAGAATGTCAGGAATCCTCCGGTTGCCCTTCTTTCCTTGTCGTTTTGAAATAACACGAGATATGTCTGCTCCTTGTCGGCGCCCAATATGTCCGGCAGTTTTTTGATCAAAGGCTTGGCATCGACAAATAATGAAGCGGCTCCCTTAAACTGCTCCTTAACGTTTATGATGTTATCCCGAACAACCGTTTTTCCGATTTTTCTCGGATAGATGTTGGGGTTGATTTGTGCGATCAGATCTTCAGCGGACTTGATGTCCTGGGAGATGGGATCTATTTTTGCCAAAAGCTTGTCGAGTGTCAAAACGGCCGTCTGCAATCGGTCTTCAGCCGATCTTTCGGCAAAAGACGACTGCCCCTTCTTGAAACCAATCAGATCCGCATAGGGCTCGATCGCCGCCACTGCCTCGGTTCCGGCCGACACCATATAGTGACCGGCCTGGACGCCTCGCTTGTAATCGGCCACGTACGGGACAAATGAGGCCCAGTAGATGGATTTCGAGACTTCTTCAAACTTCTTGTATTCAACGGTAAAACCCGACAGTTTCGATTTAAGCAGGTCGATGTCGTTTTTGGCAAATGTTGATTTTAGCTCGCGTGCAGACTTCATCAACACGTCGGCTTGGGCTTTTATCTTCATGACCGGCCTGGCGACAAAAATATAACCAAAGACGACCAAAATACCTAACAGCACCGCAGTTGCCTTTACGATCTTGTTTTTTTTCATATTTGAAGAATTATCTGAAAAATCAAATTTTTTAATCATTTTAATATTATATATTATTATCGAACTTAGACCGCCCCTTTTCCAGTAAGCATCACAAGCGGCGTTCTGAAGATTATTTTCATGTCCTCGAAAAAGGACATGTTGTCGACATATTTAGCATCTATTGCAATTCTCTTGTCAAAATTTATCTCGCTCCTGCCCGTCACTTGCCACAAGCCGGTTATTCCGGGCTTGACCGAGAGCACTTTTTTGACGAGTTTCTTTGTATGAGGATACTTTTTTAGCTGGTTATCGAGCTCGTCGGGATAATAAGCGCGCGGACCAACCAAACTCATCTCACCTTTGAATACGTTTATGATCTGAGGGAGTTCGTCAATCGAATGTTTTCGTATGAACTTGCCTATTTTGGTAACGCGCGGGTCGTTCTTGAGCTTATAACTGCTTTTTTTGTATTCTGCCAGGAGTTGCTTGAATCTTGGATCGGTACGGAGAAGAAAATGGGCGTTGGTGATCATTGACCGGAATTTATACATCTTGAACTTCTTGCCGTTTTCACCAATACGTTCAGGAACATCCGCCAGAATTGACCCGTCAGAATCCAACTTGATCATGATGGCCGTCACCAGCGAAACCGGAAAAAAAAGCAGGAAAAGAAATGATGCCGCCAATATATCGATCGCTCTTTTCAAAAAATTCTGATACAGTTTGCCGGCGAATAGCGACTTCATAAGTTTATGTAAGATCCTCGTTTTCGGTCCCATCGAAGCCTTCAACCAATTTTTTAACCTTTGGCATGGAGTTCTTTTTGGCTATAAGAATAACGTCACGGGTATTGACGATTATGTGCTCGTCCAAGTCAACGCCGACAATGAGTTTTTTGTCATCGTAATTGTATACGAGCGAATCCTTTACGTTATCCAAATAAAGCCGTCCCCGCGTGGCATTTTCATAACTATGCATTTGAAGCGCCTCTTTTAGCGCCTCCCAGCTTCCGACGTCGCTCCAGCCTATGTCTTCAACGACAACCATCGCCTGGCTTTTGTCCAGGTTCTCGAGGATGGCATTGTCAAAACTTATGCTTTCGGTTTTACCGTATCTCTCCTTGAGGACTTTCTGGAAATCCTTTTTTCCGTAATGGGCCAATATCGCTTCGGTATTTTCATAAATTTTCGGTGCCAGTTTTCTGAAGGCATCGTATATGAACCCCGGGGTGGTCACAAAATAACCCAGATTCCAGGCGTATTTTCCGGAATGGAAGAATTTTTTGGCGGTTTTTTCATCTGGACGGTATTTCATATCTATGAATTCATGAAAAGAGAGGTGCGATTGATCAAGGGTTTTCCGGCCAAAGTGGATATAACCCAAGTTGATGCTGGCAAACCTCGGCTTGTGGGTGATGAAGATTATTTTTTTGGGGTTCTTCTTGACAACCGCGGCCGACGTTTTGATTATTTTTTTGAAAAGATCGACCTGTTTTACCAAGTGATCGCTCCAAAGGATTGCGATCGGTTCGTCCGGGTTATCCCGGGTGAGGATACCTATGGAAAGGGCGATAGCCGGCGCAACATCCTTTTTTGTCGGTTCCAAAAAAATATTCTTTTCCGGTATTTGCGGCAGTTGTTTTGCGATTATGTCCTTGTAGGCGGCATTGGTCGAAATATAGATGTCCTCGTGCCTGAAGTCGGGAAGCAATCGATCGACGGCCAACTGGAGCGTAGATCTTTCACCGATAAGCTTTTCAAATTGCTTGGGTGATTTCTTCCGGGATAAAGGCCACAGCCTTGTTCCCGTTCCACCGGCGAATATGATTGCTTTCATGTAATATTATAAAGATTCTTTAAACTCTCTTATAAAATTGCTTTTCTCGAACTTGGAAAAGTATTCCTTCATGTTTTTCCCCAAGTTTGCCCTTAAATTGTACCCGATTACCTCAAATCTTTCAATCGTTCGTCTAAATGACGCCTCAGAGGAGTTGTCAAAAAATAATCCGGTTTTTCTGTCGGCAACGGTTTCAGATCCTCCCCCGGTTTTGTGGGTAATTACGGGCGTCCCAAAAAATTGCGACTCCAGCGACACGTATCCGAAATCTTCCTCCTGCGGCATCACCAGGGCTTCGGCTCCCTTATAAAGAACGGCCAACTGGCGATCCGGAATGTCTTTTAGAAAAGAGATATTGGGACCGGCGATCGATTTCAGGTATTTTTCACCGGTTCCGCGTCCAACGACCACTAACCTTTTGCCGATGTCGGAAAAAGTCTTGACGGCCAAGTCAATTTTTTTATATGGCTCAAGTCTTGAAACAATCAGATAATATTTATCCCCGAATGCTTTTGGCGTCTTTGCCGCATCGGACTTTATCTTGCTCCAGTAACCGACGTCGAAGGGCGGATATATTACTTCGCTATCAACTCCATAGTATTTCAGACACCTCTTCCTGACGCTATCCGAAATGGAAATTATTTTGTCTGGACGTTTCGATACCGCAACGTCCCATTTTTTTATGTGGTTAACCAGCGGGCGATTCAGATAATTTTCATGAAAATAATCGTCCTGGTGGCTCCATAAAAAGCGTGTCGGCGTCAACAGATAACACACATGTTTTGTTTCGGGCATCGTGACTATGGATTTTGCAAAACTTGACGTAACTGAAATAACCAGGTCAAAATCCCTGAAGTCCTGGTTTTCAAAGGCTAGCATATAAAACGGCACCGACGCCAACCGGCTTTTTTTTATGAAGTCTGGAAATTTTTGCATGAAAGAAGTTTTTACAGACATGTTTTTTGCCCAGGCAGCATTTTTTTCATCGTATACCGATGTGTAGAATAGGGCTTCTGGGAATATCTCGTTTAATGTAATGAGAACCCTCTCAACGCCCCCCCATTTGTCGATCCAGTCATATGCAATGGCGACCTTCCTTTTGGCTGTCATGCCGTCTGCGCCCTATAAATTTTTAGGGTTTCGTCAGTCATCAATCTGAAAGAAAATTTTTTCTTGATGTTTCTATTACTGAATACGACGGGTTTACTGATGAAAGAACTCATTTTCTCCTCAAGATCCGATTGGCTTCGGGGGTCGAAAGACAGGTAGTCTTTTCCGAGCAATTCCCTGAATACGGGAATGTCAGAGGCGATTATCGGACACCCGAGATAGGCTGCCTCCAATATGGGCAGACCAAAGCCTTCCGATAGCGACGGATGGACGAGGGCGAGGGCATTTTTGTAAAAAAACACCAATTTTTCTGTTGGCGGATTTTTAACAATCACGATTTTTCCACTATCTCCCAAGTATTTCTCCAGGCGGGCAGTAAAGAAATCGTCCGGTCCAACCAAAACCAGTTTTACGTCGGTCTCGATTTTTTTGAATGCACGAATCAGAGTTTCTATATTTTTGTGGGGATAAAAATTTCCGACATAAAGGAAAAATTTTCCGTAGTTGTTTTTGGCAACGGCCGGCGATTTCAGCTCAAGCATCTGGTAATTGACGCCTTCATGTATGGCAACGGCTTTATTCATGACTTTCCCTCCGTAGATTCCTACAAGTTCTTTTTTCACCGCATGAGTTGGAGTAATTATTTTCGCGGCGCGGGCAATCTGAGTCTTAAGAATTATTCTGAAAAAAAAATGCTTAAGGGCATATATTATGCCGCTCTTCGTGGATGCCCTGCCCGTCTTAAACAAAAGCGGTGTGGCGTCATGGATGGTAGCGATAAACTTTTTCCGGTACAATACGGGATAACTGAAATACGTAAAATGCATCAAATCCAAATTATCTTTCATAATCGCCCGCAAAAAACCTATTTGTTCGAAAAGAGTGTGCCAACGGTAATCAGCCTTTCTTTTTATGATGTTTTTGTTTTTAAGTTTGACCTTTTTGAGATCCTCGGACATCAAATACAGGTAAAACCGTTCGTCCTTTATTTTGCTTTCGTCCAAATAATGAATCAGGTTTTTTATGTAGGTTCCAACACCCGTCTGCGAATACAGTCTGGCATCGATCCCGATTTTCTTCATAAGTCAGGAAAAAATCCGTTTTAAGTCAATCGCCAAATAAATGACCTTATTGAATATCCACGGATATTTTTTCTCGTAATGCTTCCTGTAAAAAATTTTCATGGAGTTATAAAAATGATGTCTGGTTTTTGATCTGATTTTATGGTCCTTTTTTTTCAATCCCGATACCGACTTGAGGTGAAGAACGTTCCACAAAGGATAATAAAGAATCTTGTATCCCAACTCTCTGATGTCATATGCCATCTCGATATCCTCTCCGTAGGCAAAATAATCCTTGTCGAATCCCTTGATCTTTTTTATTATTTCGCCTCTAACCATCAAAAACGCTCCCGTCGGTACCTCAATTTCGTGGATGGTGTCAAGATTCAAGTGGGTTAGGTGGTATAAGCCAAAATATCTGTTAAGGACCGGTACTTTATGAAACAGTTTCTCCAGTCCGAGAAAATAGGTAAGGGATGCCCAGGGGGTGGGAAATCCCCTATGGGAAGCTGGATCAATGTCGCCGTTTTTCAACAAGACTTTGACGGTCAAACCGCCAACTTTTTCATCTCTATCAAAAAAACCGATCAGGTCTGAAAAATTAATATCCCCGATGATGGCATCGGAATTTAGGTAAAGTATAAATTTACCGCGGGCAATGTCGGTTCCCTTGTTGTTGGCTTTTCCGTAACCCAGGTTCCGGTTCGTCAAAATAACCTTGAGGTTTTTCCATTCCTTCTCAAGGGTTTTCAGCATTACCGAAGATCCGTCAATCGAGCCGTTGTCGACGACGATCACTTCATACGCCAACGGGTACTTGTCAAAATTCTTTTTGACAGCCTTGAGGCATTTAAGAGTGATCTCACGGGTATTAAAGGAGACAATAATGATTGAAAGCTGCATAAAATATGGCGTACAAATTACCTCTTCGGTGACTGCTTGACACGCCTTGATTTTCCGCCGGTACCGACTTTCCTTCTTTCTCTTGTCCTGGCGTCGCGCGTCAAAAGGCCTTCTTTCTTCAACATGTCGTGATATTGGGCTTTATCAACGAGATCCAAGGCGCGTGATAGACCGTGGATGATCGCCTCAAGTTGGCCAGTCGGCCCTCCACCCTTGACGGTGATGGAAACGGCAAATCTCTTCTCGTTTTCTGTCATCTTCAAAGGTTTGAGCATAAAATCTCTTTGATAGGCAACGGTAACCGCCTTCTCAAGAGGCTTGCCGTTAAGGTAAACTTCGCCTTCCTTGATTTTCAGCGATCCGACAGTGGCGGTTTTGTCTTTAGACAACAGGTAAAGACGCACCCTCGCAACCGATAATTTTCGACGGCCGATTGCTTCGAAATATTGGACGTTTTTTGTTTTTTTTGCCATATTTTATTTGGTAAATTTGTCGCTGAATTTATGATGTTCATCCTTAAAGACGAATAACCTTCTCAAACGGTCGCTTCTGAATTTATTTTTAGGAAGCATTCCCGAAACCGCGTGCTCGATTATCTTTGCGGGGTTTTTTGTCAACAGTTCGGCGAAAGTCTCGACTTTCAACCCGCCCGGGTATCCCGAATATCTTGTGTATTTCTTAACATTGCTTTTCCTGCCGCTCAATTCCACCTTCGACGCATTGACGATGACAACGTTGTCTCCACAATCCAAATAAGGGGCATAATCCTTTTTTTGCTTTCCCTGCAACAGCTTGGCTATTTGGGGGACAACTCTGCCCAATACCCGTCCTTTGACGTCAATCTTATGCCATCCCCTGACGATGTTTTTTTCCTTGATTGATTTTGTTGTATTTGTTGCTTTCATAATTTTTCTTTAAAAAATTTCAAGACAATTGTTATTCCTTAACTTCCTTTTTCTTATTCTCGTTGGCTTTTGCCGCAGGAACTTCTTTCATCTTTGCCCCGGTTTTCTTGGCGCTTGGCAGGACTACCGGATAAGCCCATTCAAGACTTGCGGTTGGAGCTCCATCCGATTCGCGGTATCCAAGCTTGACGATCTTTGTGTAGCCGCTTTGAACCTTGGATAATTGGGACGATACCTCCTTAAATACCGAAGACAGACTTTTATAGCTGTCCCCGAGCTTCCTCAAAAGATAATTCTTGTCGGCTTCTGTCCCTTTCTTGATCTTGGTGACGGTCCTTTCAATCTCAGGCCTGAGAGCCTTGATTTTGGAAAAGGTTGTACTTATCTTGCCTTTGGTAAAAAAATTGACCGTCAGCTTTCGCATCAACATGCGATCAGCATCAATACCATCGGCAAATTTTGTTTTTTTAAATCCGTGTCGCATAAGTATGCAATCAGTCCAAACTTATATCCATCTTTTTTAATTCTTCCTCTATGAGCTGGATTGACTTCTTTCCCACGCCCTTCATCTCGGCCAACTTACCTCTCCCGGCCTTGATGAGATCGGCGACGGTCTCGATTTTTTCCCTCAAGAGGGCATTAATGACTCTTGACGGCAGGTTGAGCTCGTCAATTATGATCTCATATAGCTTCTTGTCGATCGCTTCCTTCTTTTCCTCCTCAACCGTTCCTTCGGTCGTTGTGGCCGGAGCATCGGATCCTGAAAGGATGTATGAAAAATAAGAAGCCAGTATTGTCGAGGAATTCCTCAACGCATCATGCGGAGTTACCGATCCGTCGGTCCAAATTTCGACGGTTAATTTGTCGAAATTTGCCTTTCTACCGACACGGGCTTCCTCGACTTTGACGTTGACTTTCTTGATTGGCGAGAAAAAGGCGTCAACCGGAATAAACCCGTATTCCTTTTTTTCGCGTTCGTCAACCGATGAATAACCAACTCCAACTTCAACGATGGCTTCGATATTCAGCTTTCCCTTGTCGTCGGAGATTTCGCCGATATATAGATCCTTGTTTATCGGATCAACCTCGCCCTCAATGTCGGCGGCGGTGATTTTTTTGGCTCCCTTGACATTGATCTTGATCTTGAAGGGTCCGCCTTCGGTCACCTTGAACTTCAATTGTTTCAAATTCAAAACAATGTCGAGAACCGATTCCTTGACCCCGTTCAAGGTTGTAAACAAATGGGGGGCGCCTTCAACTTTGACATTGGTGACGGCGGCGCCTTTTAATGAGGACAAAAGCGTCCTTCTCAGGGCGTGACCGATGCTCGAGCCAAATCCTTGCGGAAGGGGCTCCAACACAAATTTGCCGTAATTGTCCTCTTCCTGGCTGACGGTTGTGAAATTCGGATTAACCATAATAAAAATAAAACTGTTAATTGTTTATCGAGAATAATACTCAATTATTAATCTTAAATTAACCTGCTTGGCAATTTCATCGGAAGTCGGCTCGGAGACCAATTTTCCGACAACGGCCTTTTTTTCAATCCATGATGGAACAATCAGATCCTTGTTCTCAAGAGCCGTTTTAATGTAGGGAATGGCTGCGGTTTTTTCTTTTGCAAAAGTAACCTTGTCGCCAACCCTCAATTGGTACGATGCCACCCTCACCTTCTTGTCGTTGACCGTGAAGTGGCCGTGCGTAATCAGTTGACGGGCGGCTGCGCGGGTTGGCGCCAATCCCAATCTGTAAACCATATTGTCAAGTCTTTTTTCAAGGTACTGCGAAAAATACAAAGCCGTGTTGCCTTGTTTTTCCCGGGCAGTGCCAAAGTAGTTTTTGAGCTGCTTTTCGGTAAGCCCAAACATGAATCTTAGCTTCTGTTTCTCCCTCAACTGAATTCCACGTTCTGAAACCTTCCTTCTTCCACGAGTGCCATGTTGACCCGGCAATACATTAAGTTTCTTCAAAAGCCTTGCGTGGGATTTTGATCCGGGCGTCTTCAAACCCAAGTCGACCCCTTCGCGCCTGGCAATCCTGTTTTTTGGTCCTGTGTATCTCATAATTTTATAAACGTCTTATACCCTTCTAATTTTTGGCGGCCTGACTCCATTGTGTGGAACCGGCGTAATATCTATAATTCTGTTTATCTCTACTTTCGATGCCTTGATGGCTCTCAATGAAGCCTCTCTGCCCGGTCCGATGCCTTTGATAAAAATATCCGCCATTCGGAACGAGTACTGTTCCGTAGCCTTTTTCAAGACCGATTCGGTGGTAACGGTGGCGGCATGAGGAGTTGATTTTCTGGTCCCCGTGAACCCGTGCATTCCCGTTGATCCAACAACCACAGGGTTGCCTTTTTCGTCTGAAACGGTTACCATCGTATTGTTAAATGTTGCGGTGATGTAAATTCTTCCTTTCTCAACTGTTTTTTGAACTTTTTGTTTTGCCATAAGATTGAATTAATTATTTTGCGGGTTTGGCGGCTTCGGCCGTAGCTGCACCGGTTTTGCCGGCTTCAAGCTTGGCCCAGGCTTCCTTACGAAGTGCCCCGACAGTCTTTCTCTTGCCTCGCTTTGTGCGGGCATTGGACTTGGTCCTCTGTCCCCTCGCGGGCAACCCCCTGACGTGGCGCATTCCTCGATAAGATCCGATTTCGCGCAATCTTTTAACATCCTCGGTCAATTGTTCTCGAAGTTCCCCTTCAACCTTAAAACTCTTTTCTATGACTTCCAGAATTTTCTTGAATTCTTCCTCGGTTACGTCTTTAACCCTCTTGTTAGCCTCTACCTTTGATTGTCCCAAAACCGATTTGACGTTAGTCCAACCGATTCCGTACAAAAGCGTAAGCGCGTAGTCGATTCTCTTGTCATCCGGAAGGGTTATACCCATTAGTCTTGCCATAGTGTTTTAAGCTTTATGCCTGTTTTTGTTTATGTTTAACATTGGAACAGACGACATAAATTTTGCCTTTCCTTTTTACCATTTTGCATTTCGGGCAAACAAGTTTGACTGATGATCTTATTTTCATATTTTTCTAGCTAAAAAAATTCAAGACTATTATTGTTCCTTTAATATTTGGGCGAAATATAACTCGCCCAAATGTCTTATAGAATTTTTAAATTCTATAAACTATTCTTCCCCGATTCAGATCATAAGGTGTCATTTCCGCTCTCACCTTATCTCCGGGAAGAATTTTTATATAATTTTTCCTCATTTTCCCCGAAAGGTAACAAAGGATAATTTTTTCCGAATTAAAAAGTTTAACCCGAAAAAGCGTGTTGGGCAGATTTTCGATCACTTCTCCCTCAACAATTGCCACGTTATCCTTCATAAACCTAATATTTTAGCACAAAAATGCCAATTTATACAAGCAAATTTAATATTCTTCCAGATTTTGTCACTCGTGAGCCTATTACACCTTTAATCCTCTGCTTTTGAGATCGCAATCCGGTTCATATCGCTCATTCATGATATCTGGAAATTTTTAAATCGGGTGTTCGAGATTGAAGGATTTCCAACTGCACGCAGGCGGTTTTCCAGCCTTTCGCTGGCCGCCGAGTACAGCTTGGAAAGCAACCAAGACAGGCCTCCGATTTGAAAAAATCAAGTCAATATTAAAGTGCCTTTTTCCGTTATCGCGATCGTATGTTCAAAACAGGCCGTAAGCGATGAATCCGCCGACACGATCGACCAATCATTTCCCTCTTCGTATGCAATTTCCTCCGTACCCTTGGAATATATCACTTCTACGGCGATAACCAATCCTGGTTTTATTTCCAAGGTCTTTTCAACCGGGCGGTCCAAAAAGCCGGGAACATATGGATCTTCGTGAAGCTCTCGACCGACCCCATGACCGGTCAATTCCTTCATCACAAAATAGCCGTTCCCCTGGATTTGTTTCTGGATCACTTTTGATATATCCCCTATCCTGGCGCCTTTTTTGGCAACCGCTATGGCTTTGTCCAAGGCTTCTTTTCCGACCCGCAAAAACTTCTCAGTTTCCGGATCGGTTTTACCGCCGACAACGATCGTTGTCGCGTAATCGGTATGGAATCCCTTATAGTAAACCCCGATGTCAATCGTCAATATATCGCCATTGATCAACCTTCTTTTTGAAGGTGGCGTATGGACTACTTGTTCGTTTACGGTTAGACAGGTTGCCCAGCGATAGCCCTTTACCTTATTGAAAGAGACGTCGCCTCCCTTGTTTTTAATGAGCTTTGTCGCAATTTCATCAATATTTTCGGTAGTCATCCCCTCTTTTACCCGGGGTAATAATTCAGAAACTACCTCCTTCAAGATTTCCCCACACTTCTTCATCACTTCGATCTCGGACGCACTCTTATAGTTGATCATGAATAGTAAATCGTCCTGTAAACTTCATCCAGCTTGTCGTGGAAATCTTCAATCGAAAAGTTATTTTTTACCAGAAAATCGGCGTAGGCGATCGTTGGAGCCATATTGATGCCGATGAGTTCGTCAAGATCCCGTTCTTCCCCATACAGTTTGTTCCTGTGCGTTCTTTTCACGGATCGGCTCCAACGGAGCTGCTTGTCTGCGTAAATGGCCACAAGATATATCTTTACTTTTGGCAATGCCCCCTTAAGGTAAACGTATTCCTGCCAACTCCTTAACCCGTCAATGACAAGGGTCATGTGCTCCTTTAGGGTTTTTTTGATCTTCTTTTCGTTCAGCTTGGCCATGGCCGCCATTCCGTGCTTCTCCCTCAATTCAAGGCGTACCTTCTTATGGGTTTTTTCCACATGGGGAAGGTGATTCTCATCAATGTATTCGTTTATGGCAGCCCCGAATGAAATCGTCGGCAATCCCCTGTTTTTGAAGAACTCCGTGGCATCGGTCTTGCCAACGCCGGGCAGTCCGACAATACAAATTATCTTATGGCTGTCCTGCTTCCAGTTCTCAATCTTGTTCCTGACCAGCTGCTTTCCTAGGCTTTTCAGGACTTCCTGGTTGACGGTTTCGATTGATTGGGTACCGTCGATTTCAGCCAATTTCTTTTCCTTCGCGTAATATTCAAGAACCGGCATGGTGAATTTTTTGAAGGATTCTATCCTTTTTTTTATTGCCGGTATTGTCTCGTCTTCCCTGGCTTCGCTGTGGCGGTAAACCAAGCGGTAGATGGCTTCCTTTTGGGGAATATCAAGGTATATAACCTTGTCAACGTTGTTGGAAAATTTTTTGGCCTGTTCTATTGTCCTTGGGAATCCGTCAAGAATATATCCCTTCCGGTATTCCGGCCTTGATAGGTAAGTATTGACGATCTCGATGGTTTTTTCGTCCGGAACGAGCATCCCCGTATTGATCACGGCTTTTATGTAGTGCCCGAGCGTTGTCTTTTCCTTGGCCAAAGTCCTGAAAATATGGCCAGTCGATAGATAAGGGATTCCCAACTGTTTCGACAACAGGTTTCCCTGGGTTGATTTTCCTGAACCTTGGATTCCGATTAAGACTATTTTCATCTTTGTCAAAATTTAGTCCAATTTCTTTGTCTCCTTGTGGGGAGTATGCTTTTTGCATTTAGGACAAAATTTTTTCATCTTCAAGGGGGTGGTTGTATTGATCTTGTTCTTTGGAACAACATAATTGACGCTCTTGCACGTTTCGCAAACCAACCCGACCTGAATTCTTGAGCCTTTTTTTGCCATACGAGTTTTAATTAATTATTAATTTACTTGACAAATTTGTCGTAACTCTTCATAACAAGCTGAGCTTCAATCATCTTGAAAGTTTCCAGTATGACTGAAACGACGATGAGTATTCCTGTTCCTCCGATAACAAGATTGGTCAGTCCCGTAACTTTGGAAACCAGAACCGGCATCACGGCGATCACACCCAGAAACACGGCTCCGACGGTCGTAATCCTGTAAACGATTTTTTCCAAATATTGCTTTGTGGCGACTCCCGGCCTGATGCCAGGAATGAAGCCGCCGTGCTTTTGGATTTCCTCGGATATTTTTTGTGGGTTGAAAACAACCACGGTATAAAAGTAGGTAAATCCTATAACCAGGATAAAGTAAAAAAAGTTATAGAAAAATCCCTCAGGCGAAAAAAAGCTTGTCAGAAAACGTCCAGTCGCGGCCAAAGCCGGATTTTTCGAGTACACGATAAAATTGCCAATAAGCTGAGGCATCAAGACAAACGAAACGGCAAAGATTATCGGGATCACCCCCGCCTGGTTCAGTTTAAGCGGCAAAAAATTGGTGGCTCCGGAATAGAGGCGGTTACCCTTGATCCGCTTGGCATAATAAACGGGTATTCTCCTCACGGCTTCGTTTATGAATACGATCGAACCGATAACAGCAATTGAAAGGATTACAAACACGATGATGCTGAAGACTGTCTCAGGGGTAGCGACCGTTGCCGTTTTCGAAAGGACGACGGGCAGGCGTCCAACGATGCCGGCCAGGATTATCAGGGATATCCCGTTCCCCAATCCGAATTCGGAGATTAACTCACCGAACCAGATAAGGATAAATGTCCCGGCTACCATCGTCAGAATGAACGAAAAGAACTCCAATGGAGACAAAACCCCAATGATCTGCTGGTTTTTGAGGAGAATGAATATTCCAATTGCCTGGACGATCGTCAAAGGCACCGTCAAGAACCTGGTATACTGATTAATCTTTGCCCTGCCGTATTCGCCCTCTTTTGACAGACTTTCAAGCGTAGGAAACATTGCAGTCAGAAGCTGGATCACGATCGAGGCGTTGATATAAGGGTTAAGCCCTAGGGCCATAACGGAAAAGTTGACGAGCGTTCCACCGGAGAATATGTCCAATAACGAAAGAAACTGGTTCTGGGCGAAAAGACTCTTGAGTTTGGCAATATCTATTGCCGGAACGGGAAGAAAAGCGAAAAACCGGAAAAACAGGAAGATCATCAAGGTGAAATAAATCTTTCTTTTTATAACAGGATCCCTAAAGAGAAGTCCGATTTTCTCCCTGATGGTTTTTAGCATTTTGGATTTATTTAACTTCGACCTTTCCTCCTGCTTCAATGATGGCAGCTTTTGCAGCCTTTGATGTAGACAAGCCAACTGTCAGTTTCTTTTTCAGGCCAGAGTCATCCAAGATTTTGACTTTCCTTATCTCTGCGTCCACCAGGCCTTTATCTACCAAAGCCTTCATATCAACCGAGTCACCATCGTTGAAAACATTAAGGGCCGATAATTTGATTATAGCGGGTTTAATGTTTCTTGACTTGTTTTTTCCTTTTCCCCTCAAAAGCGGAAACCGTTTGACGAGTCTTCCCTGGCCTCCCTCGAAGTGGAGCGGAATGCTTTCGCGGGCTGCCTGATGACGAGTGGTCCCTCGACCGGATTTCGAACCTTTTCCTGAACCCAGGCCGCGACCTTTTCGCTTGGCTTTCCTTTCGGTTATCTTTGGCAATTTTGATAGATCCATATTATTTTCCTAAATTTTTTAACTTCCCCAATGCCTTCATTATCGCATAGGTGTTAACGACCTGGTTGCGGCTTCGTATGATCTTGCCGGAGGCGTTTTCGATTCCGGCCAAATCCATAAGGACGCGGGCAACCGATCCGACCTTGAGTCCGGTACCCTCGGGTGCGGGCTTCAACAGAACGTATGCCGCTTTATATTTGAGCCTGATTTCGTGGGTAATCGTCTTCCCCTTCCTGGGAACCGTGATCATGTGTTTTCTTGCGTAGGATATGGCTTTTTGGATTGATGGGGGAACCTCAAGTCCTCTCCCGATTCCGATGCCGACCTTGCCTTTTTTATCGCCAACGGCAACCAATGCCGAAAAGGTTACATAATTACCTCCGGGGATTTTTTTCGAAACCCTTTTGATGAGGAGTACTTTTTCCTCAATGCCGTCGGTATTTTGCTGTCTTCTTCTGTCTATCATAATTGTTAAATTTTAATTCCTCCCTCTCTTAATCCTTCGCACAAAGCCTTAACGCGGCCCAAATATGTGTAAGAGCTTCTGTCGTAAACGGCCTTTGAAATCTTCAATCCCTTCATTTTTTCGGCCAATTTCATGCCAACCGCCTTCGCCTGTTCGCTTTTCTTGCCTGATAGGCCCTTTCCTGACGAAGAGGCCAACGTCTTGCGAACCACATCGTCAATCGCTTGGGCATAAATATACCTATTAGACCTAAAAACGACGACTCTTGGCATATCGGCCGTTCCCCTTATGTTTGAACTTACTCTTCTTTTTCTCCTTAATTTTCTGTCCGTTGTAATTTTTTTCATAATTTTTATGCTGCTGCTCCTGCGGCCTTTGCTTTCTTTCCCGGCTTAATTCTTAATTTCTCATCTTCGTATTTGACACCCTTCCCCTTATAGGCATCGGGCTTTTTTATCAGCTTGATCTGGTAGGCAACCTGGCCGACCAACTGTTTATCGGCTCCGGAAACGACCAGCTTGGTGCTTCCCTCAACCCTATACTTCAACCCCGGATGTTTCTTGAAAACGACTGGGTGGGAATAGCCTACCTTAAAAACCAGGTCTTCGCCCTGCATCTTGACATTGTAACCCGTTCCCACTACCTCGAGTCTTTTCTCCCAAGGCTTCTCGACTCCGGCAATGGCATTGGCCAAAAGCTGTCGATACAGACCGTGGACTGATTTAGTCTTCTTTTCGTCGTTCGATCTTTTCAAAACAACACTTTGATCGTTCTTTTCCAATGCAAGGGTTTCCGGAAGTTCCAGGTTTATTTCAGCCGTAGAACCGGTTACCTTTATTTTTCGTCCGGCAACATCAAGCTTGACGCCTGACGGAACCGATATCGATTTTTGACCAATTTTTGACATAGATTACCAAATGTTAAATAGTAACTCTCCTCCGGTTTTCTTAAGCTTTGCCTCTTTGTCGGTCAGGATTCCGGCGGGAGTCGAAATTATCGAGTGACCAAAACCCGACATCACGGGCTTCAAGTCGCGATAAGAAACATAATAACGGCGACCGGGCTTTGAGAAAATGGCAACATCGGTAAATGGCGATTCGTCCTTTTTGTAAATTAGCGTTATAAGGATATTTTTCACTCCCTCGCCCTCTACTTTGTAATCCCCGACATAGCCCAAGGACTTGAGTTTTTTGAGTACTTCCTCGGTAAATTTTGCATAAGGTGCAACGATTTCTTCCTTTTTGGCCAAGTAACCGTTTTTTATCCTTATTGCCAAATCAACAACAGAGTTTTGCATATTTGTTATGTCGCCTCAACGACTTTCTTGGTAACCTTACCGTGGCTTCTGAATGTTCGGGTCGGGGCAAATTCACCCAGTCGGTGCCCGATCATGTTTTCGGTGACCAAAACTTCTATAAATTTTCTGCCATTGTGAACGGCGATTTTGTGTCCTACATAGTCGGGCGAAATCTGCGAATCCCTTGCCCAAGTTTTTATGGCATCGTTAACCTTCGCCTCTTTTTGGCGCATTATCTTTTTCATCAGGTTTTCGTCTATATAAGGACCCTTTTTCGCTGATCTTGCCATATTTTTACCAAGAAACTTTTTTAACTCCGGGTATTTCACCGTTTAACGCCTTTTCTCTGAAACAGATGCGACACATACCGAACCTTCTCATGTATCCGCGCGCTCGTCCGCAGACCGGACAACGAGAACGGTGGCGAATCGTATATTTTTGTTTTTTCTTGAACTTTACCTCATCTGATGTTTTTGCCATAGTTTACTTTTTGAATGGGACACCCATTAATTCAAATAATTTTCTACCTTGGTCATAATTTCGTGCGCTTGTCACGACAGTAACTTCCAAACCTCTTATTTTATCAATTTTATCGAATTCTATCTCGGGAAAAATCGTCTGTTCGTAAAAACCGATGTTCAGGTTACCGTGACCATCCACATTTGACGGATTCAATCCCTTGAAATCCCTCAAACGAGGAATAACGATCCTTATCAGTTTTTCCAAGAACGACCACATTTTCTCCCCCCTCAAGGTCACCTTGACTCCAATCGGAAGACCTTTCCTGATTTTGAACGCCGAGATTGAAACTCTGGCCTTGGTGACAACCGGTTTTTGACCGGAAATTTGCGTCAGCTGTTCGGTGATCTTTTCAATGACACTCTTGGAATCTACCGCTTCGCCGGCACCCACGTTCAGGACCACCTTAACCGGCTTTGGGGTTTCCATGACGTTTTTGAGCTTAAGTTCGCTCAAAAGCTTTGACTTGACCTCCTGATTATAATTTTCTTTGAGTGTCATATTTTATTTCCTTAAATCTTTGAATCGCACTTAAGGCAAATTCTAACTTTCTTGCTCTTTTCTACTTTGTACCCTACTCTGGTCAACTTGTTGCATTTTGGGCACACAACCATCAACTTCGAGGCATCAATCGGGCGCGGGACATCAATGATTCCTCCTTGTGGCATCTGGTCGTTTTTCCGGACGTGCCGTTTGTACTGGTTGACGCCGGAGATCAATACCCTTGACGAGTTTTTATAGACTTTCTCAACCTTGCCTTCACGGCCACGGTCTTTTCCGGCAATGACTTTTACCTTATCGCCTTTTTTGATTTTCATGGTTATTTAAAATTTCAAGATTTAATATATCTCTTCCGCCAAACTGGCAATTTTATTGAAACCGTTATCCTTGATTTCCTTGGCAATGGGGCCGAAAATACGGGTTCCTTTTGGATCCTTGACGTCCTTGCCGGCCAATATGACACAGGCATTATCGTCAAATCGTATATAGCTTCCGTCTTTTCTCCTTTTCTCCTTGCGCGTTCTGACAATGACCGCGGGATGAACTTCGCTCTTTTTAACGGCCCCGTACGGGATCGCTTCAAGAACGGCAACGTTGATTACCTCACCCAGGTAGGCAAACTTCCGATTGCCTTTTTTGGCCATACCGACCATCGAAACCCTTTTGGCTCCTGTGTTGTCAGCGACGTTTAAGATCGTTCTCAGTTGCAACATAATTAGGCTTTCTTAACAACTATAAAATGTTTATCTTTCGAAATCGGTCTGGTCTCTTCCATGACGACGACGTCCCCGACCTTATAGTCCTTGTTTTCATTATGAGCCTTGTATTTCTTGTGGCGGATGATGATTTTCTTGTATTTCGGGTGCCTAAATTTTGACTCAACAACGACTACAACCGTATTGGTCATCTTGTCCGAAACAATTTTTCCTGTTAACGTCTTCTTCATAGTGATTATTTGGCTTGTGAACTCAAAGTCAAAAGAACTGCTAATTTCTTCCTCATTTTTGCAACTGCATTGGTATCCTTGGCCGGACTGGCTTTCGAAGCCAGGACCGCTTTGGCGATATCGCCTCTCAGCTTGGCGATCTCAATCGTCAGTTCTTTCGCCGATTTATCCTTATTTTCCTTGGTTAGTTTCTTCATTTTTATATGTGTTTTGTAACGACCTTTGTTTTTATTGACAATTTGGACGAAACGTTTTTCAAAACCGAGCGTGATTCCGCTTCGCTCAAACCGTCGATTTCGAAAAGAACCCGACCCGGAACGACGGAAGCGACGAAATAGGCAACATCGCCCTTTCCGGCACCCATGGTAACCTCAGGCGGTTTCTTTGTATATGGTTTGTCGGGGAAAATTCTTGTCCAGAACTTCCCTGTCTTGCGTGTTGCTCTGGCAAAGATTACACGGACGGCTTCAATCTCACGGTCTTTGATGAACCCCTGGGACATTGATTTCAAACCGTACGACCCGAAGTTCAAGCGGTCGCCTTTGACGGCCAACCTCCTCCAGATCCCCCTAAAAGTTTTCCTGTATTTTTGTCTTTTTGGTGCTAACATCTTTATCTACACAACCAAACTTTTACTCCAACGTATCCTGACCTTGTTAACGCCGGATATCTAGCAAAATCGACTTCTTCCCTGATGGTCGAGGACGGGATAGTCCCCTGGAAATACTTTTCCCGGCGTGAAATTTCGGCTCCATTGATACGACCTCCCAGCTGAATTTTCACTCCGCGTCCTCCCGCTTCGATGACGCGATTCATCGCGTTATGAATCGTTGACCTATGGGGAAAACCCTTGACGATCTTCTCGGCAACGGTTTGTGCCACGTAATACGCATTTACATATGGCTTCTTTACCGGTTCGATTTTTATGTCCAACTTGAATTCCTTGCTTTTGTCTCCCTTTTTCAAAAATGGCGCGACATATCTTTTCACATCCTCCAAGCCCTTTCCACCGCGGCCGATTATCATTCCGGGTTTGACCGAGTAGATGATAAGGGTTACTTTATTGATGGCACGTTCTATATCGACTTGAGTGACAGAGGCAAAACCCAATTTTTTCATGAGTATGTCTCGCATGGCGATATCGGACGTCAAGGATTCCCTGTAAGCTTTTTTATCAGAAAAAAACCACCTGGAATTCCAGTTATAAATCACTCCGATTCTCAATCCCTTAGGATTTACTTTCTGTCCCATTTATTGTTTCTTAGCCGTGCTCTTAACGACTGTCTTGTCGTCCTTGGATTTAGCGACGGACGATTTTTTAATTTTTAATTCTGGTTTCTTTGCTTCCGTTTCCTTTTTCTCCTCGATCTTTTGGACAGGCTTTGCGGCCTCTTTTGAGATCAAAACAATCTTGACGTGGCTCATGTGCTTTTTTATGGGCTTGACGTTTCCACGGGCACCGGGCAGGTATCTTTTCAATGTCTGTCCCTCCTCAACCGTCAAAAGTTCAAATTTTAACAAATCTGAAGTTGTTTTTAAAGCGCTAACGGCGTTCGCCACTGCCGATTGGATTGACTTGTAAAGTACCTGGGTAGATCTTTGTTTTCCGTAGTAAAGGTGCTTAAGGGCCTCATTGGGCGTCATCTTTTTGACTTGATCCAAATAGAACCTGAGCTTCTTTGGCGGAATCCTCAAATCTTTTAAATATGTCGTTGATTTCATATGTTTATTTCCTCTTTGTAACAATAAACTTATTACTCCATTTTCGCTTGTTGCGCGTTACCTTGCCTCTGGCCGGTTTTCCCCATGGAGTTTTCGGATGCATTCCTTCACCAGATCGTCCCTCTCCTCCTCCATGCGGATGGGATCTTGGGTTCATGGCGGTACCGCGAACAGTTGGCCTGATACCCATAAGGATCTTGCGTCCGGCCGAACCGATTATCTCATCCTTGAATTCGATGTTGCCGACGCGACCGATTGTCGCATAACAGTTCTTGTCGAATTTCCTTACTTCTCCCGATGCCAGCTTCAAATGAACGTAGTTCCCCTCTTTGGCGATGACGGTGACGGCGGTACCGGCTCCCCGGGCAATCTGACCACCGTGATTTGGGTATAGCTCAACATTATGGATAACTATACCTAAGGGGATATTTTTCAAAGGCAGGGCATTTCCCGTCTTAATATCAACGTTTTCCCCGGCAATGATCGTGTCGCCAACATTCAGACCTTCCGGGTGGATAACATACCTCATTTCGCCGTCGGCGTATTTGATAAGGGCGATATGGGCATTTCTGTTAGGATCTTTCTCGATTCTTACGACTGTCCCTTCAACGTCCCTTTTGTCGCGCTTGAAATCTACAACACGGTAATACCTTTTTTGCCGTCCACCTTGGTGGCGTACGGTAATATGACCGGCCGAGTCGCGTCCCGAATGTTTTTTCAGGATGACAGTCAGTGATTTGACCGGCTCGACATTAGTTGATAAATATTTCTTTTTCATGGTTTATTAGGCTTGGGGGAAAATATCAATCTTCCCCTCTTTTAACTTGACATAAACAATTTTTTGGTCGGCCATTTTCTTGGAAATCATGCGTCGACCGCGTCTGACCTCCTTACCCTTTCTGATCATGACCCTCATATCCGAAACCTTGACCGAATAGAGCTTTTCCAAAGCCGATTTGACTTGCGATTTCGTAGCTTTCTGGTTGACGAGAAACATATACACCTTGTTGCTGGCATTGCCGGTCGCCTTTTCAGTCAAAACCGGCGACAGAATTGTTTCGTTTATTTTCATAATTTTGTTTTGCTAAATTTCAAGACTAAAATAATTTATTTAATATTTGGGCGGAACATAACTCGCCCAAATGTCTTATGGTTATGCCTTATAGTGTTTTTTTAACGCGTCAATAGCCGTTTCAAGGAAAATGATTCTTTTGCTTTTGATAACTTGGTATGTGTTCAGAGACACGGCATCTGACAATTCAACACCTTCAATATTCCTGACGGCTTTCGTGAATTGATTGTTTTCCATTTTTGCAAAAACTACCGTCACTTTCATATCATCCATGCCAAGTTTTTTCAAAAATTCAAAAACAATTTTGGTTTTACCGGTCTTGGTCAAATCCTTTTCCTCCAACCCGACGATTGCCTTATCCTTGGCTTTGGCTGTCAAAACTCCAAAGAAAGCCTTCTGTTTCATATTTTTGCTTATTCCAAGGCTATAATCCTTTGGCCTGGGACCACCGACGATTCCTCCTCCGACGAATATCGGGGCCTTGTTGGCACCATGGCGTGCACGTCCCGTGCCTTTTTGCCTATATATTTTTCTGGTTGATCCGGTGACCTCGCCCCTTGTTTTTGTCGATGCATTGCCGCCTCTTTGGTTAGCCGAATAAACCCTAACCGCCTGGGCAATCAGGGAAGGAGCAGCCGGGGCGTTAAAAATTGCGTCCGGCAGATCCATCGATTTTACTTCTGCACCCTTGATGTCGTATAAATTTATTTTTGCCATAATTTTTTAATTAAAATATTTCAAGACTACTTATGAACTTTTGATTTCCAATAAACTTCCCTTGTGTCCGGCAACCAGGCCTTTAACAACCAGGCCATCATCTTTAATGTCAATTATTTTCAAATTTTTGACGGTAACGCGGTCGTTTCCCATGCGTCCGGCCATTCTTTTACCCTTAAAAACCCGTCCCGGGGTTGTTGTCATTCCGATCGATCCCGGGGCTCTTTCTCCGTGAGATTGACCGTGTGTGCGGGGTCCGCCCTTGAAGTGATGCCTTTTGACCGGGCCCTGGTATCCTTTACCCTTTGAGGTGCCGGTTACCGTAACAAGCCCATCTTTCTTAAATAAAACCGAAGGTTTGATTTCATCGCCCACAAAAACTTTTGCTCCACTTACATCAAGACCCTTTTTTCCGTTCTCCTCAACCAGCTTGACGTTTTCACCAAATTTTTCAAGCCTTATCTCCCTTAAAAAACGAAGCGGGGTTTTTATTCCCGCCTTGTTTATTTCTCCTTGGACCGGCTTCTTAATGTTTTTGGTTGAACCGAGTCCGAGCTTGACAGCGAAGTAGCCGTGCTTCTCGCTCCATTTAACGCCGACCATAAAACATCCCGCAGTCTTAATAAGAGTAGTCGGGACCCTGACGCCCTGGGCATCAAAGGTTTGGGATTGTTCTGATTTTGTGCCTAATATAAATCCGGACATATTATTTTGTTTGGCAAAAAAAATAGCCCCAGATTGGGGCTATCCAATCCGGACTATTTTAGTTAATCCTTAGTTCCCGAAAACAAAAGGATATTTAACATTTATCGGTCTATATAATATCACATCTTGACCTCGACTTCAACACCTGCCGCGAGCTCAAGATGCATCAAAGAATCAATTGTCTGGTTAGTGGGATTCACAATGTCTATCAACCTTTTGTGAATCTTTAAGCCGAAATGCTCCCTTGAGTCCTTATCGATAAATGTCGACTTATTGACGACATATACCTCGCTCTTTGTCGGGAGTGGAATTGGCCCAATGATCGACGCACCGGTTCTTATGGCGGTGTCGACAATCTTCTGGCATGTTTCATCGATCAACCTATGGTCGTATGACTTCAGTCTGATCCTAATTCTTCCTTTCGGCATAATTTAAAAGTGCTTCTATTCCACTATCCAATATTACTTAATAATTTTGGTGACAACACCAGCACCTACTGTGTGTCCGCCTTCTCTGACTGCAAATTTAAGACCTTCTTCCATGGCGACTGGGTAAATGAGTTTTCCTGTGATCTTGACATTGTCACCAGGCATAACCATCTCGACTCCGGCCGGAAGGGTAACCTCACCGGTGATATCGGTCGTCTTGATATAGAATTGGGGTCTGTATCCCTTGAAGAACGGGGTGTGTCTACCGCCCTCTTCTTTTGTAAGGATATAAATCTCAGCCTCAAATTCCGTGTGCGGGGTGATTGATCCCGGCTTGGCAACGACCTGACCTCTTAAAACGTCGGTTTTCTCGATTCCTCTCAATAAGAGTCCGACGTTGTCTCCGGCACGAGCCTCATCCAATGACTTTCTGAACATCTCGACTCCGGTGATGACGGTCTTTCTCGTTTCCTTGATTCCGACGATTTCCATTTCCTCGTTTACCTTGGCAATTCCGCGTTCTACGCGTCCGGTAACGACGGTTCCACGACCAGAAATGGTAAAGACGTCTTCTATAGGCATCAAGAACGGTTTGTCCGTCGGGCGGGTTGGTTCCGGGAAGTATTCGTCAACAGTCTTCATAAGCTCTTCGATCTGTTTGACGGCTTCCGGATCGTCAGACAGAGCCTTGAGGGCTGATCCTCTGATGACCGGGATCTTGTCTCCTGGAAACTTGTACTTGGTGAGGAGGTCTCTGACTTCCATTTCGACCAAGTCCAAAATTTCCTTGTCCGCAACCATGTCACACTTGTTCAAGAAGACGATGATGGCCGGAACATTAACCTGGTTAGCAAGCAAGATGTGCTCTCTTGTCTGAGGCATCGGGCCATCCGGAGCAGAAACAACTAAAACGGCTCCATCCATCTGGGCGGCGCCGGTGATCATGTTCTTGATGTAATCCGCATGTCCTGGAGCGTCGATGTGGGCATAGTGCCTCTTTTCGGTCTCATATTCCGAGTGATGAAGGTTGATGGTGACTCCTCTTGCTCTTTCTTCAGGAGCCTTGTCAATTTCCTCATATTTCATTGCCTTTGCCAAACCTTTTTTCGAAAGAACGTAGTGAATCGCCGAAGTAAGGGTTGTCTTTCCGTGATCAACGTGTCCAATGGTACCAATATTCAAATGAGGTTTATTCCTCTGAAATGCATCTGCCATATTACAAAAAAATTAAAAATTGATAATAACAAAAAAAGAAAGCCTCAAAGATAATGAAGCCTTATTTTCTTTTAATTGTTTTTATGATATAGGCAAGGCACTAAAAAGTCAAGGACATTTTTGGCAAAATCGCCCGCAATTATCATATGTATATACATATGTTAAAATGGGCTCATGCTCAATTCCGAACAAAAAAAAGCGGTCCTATACAACAAGGGTCCCCTTCTCATTGTCGCAGGCGCCGGAACCGGAAAAACGACCGTCATTGTCGAAAAAATAAAATACCTCATTAAGAAAAAACTGGCCCGTCCCGAAGAGATTCTGGCGCTGACATTCACCGAGAAAGCGGCGTCGGAGATGGTTGACCGGGTCGACCGGGAAATGCCCTACGGCTATTTCCAGATGTGGATTTCAACTTTCCATTCCTTTGCAGACAAGATATTACGTGAAGAGTCGGCGCACATCGGCATATCTCCGGGATACCGATTGATGACCGAAGCGGAAACGGTTATTTTTTTGAAAAGCAACCTTTTTCTTTTCAATCTCCGTTACTTCCGTCCCCTTGGAAACCCCAACAAATTCCTGGAAAGCCTTTTGCAACATTTCTCAAGGCTTAGGGATGAAAACATCGAACCCCGGGATTATGTTGAGTGGGCAAAAAAACATAAACCAGAAGACCCTATCGAAAAGGAAAAATACATGGAACTGTCCCGCGCCTACAAAACGTACCAGACCCTGAAAGCGAAGGAAAACCTTTTTGATTACGGCGACCTGATTTACCATCTCGATAAATTATTTAAAAACAGAAAAAACATTTTAAAAAAGTACCAGCGTCAATTCAAATATGTTTTGGTCGACGAGTTCCAGGATACCAACATTGCCCAGTACGATTTATTGAAACTTTTGTGCCCTCCGATGTCCCGGCCCCGCTTGACAATCGTTGGCGACGATTCCCAGGCAATCTACAAATTCCGCGGCGCATCCGTATCGAACATCCTGAATTTCATGAAGGATTACAAAACCGCCCGTCAGGTTACACTCATCAAAAATTACCGTTCGGGCCAAGAAATTCTCGATACCGCGTACCGTCTTATACGAAACAATGATCCCGATACGCTTGAAGCGCGCCTCGGCATATCCAAGAAGCTCGTCGCCCATGATAATGCGGAATTAAAAAACCCCATATCTTTTTATTATTCCGATATTGCCGAAGACGAGGCCGAATACGTCGCACGTGAGATAGTCAGGCTTTCCAAAAAACACAAATACTCCGATATCGCCATTCTTACCCGCGCCAACTCCCATGCGCAAGTTTTCATAAACTCGTTCATAAGAAACGGAATACCTTTTCAATTCCTGGGCCCGTCAACCCTTTATAAACAGCCCGAGATCAAGGATTTGATCGCCTACCTCAAAATCCTGAATAACCCCGAAGACTCTGTTTCCCTTTTTCGGGTTTTCAGTATGCGGATTTTTGATATCGACGCAAGGGACCTGACGCTGCTTATGTCCTTTGCCAAACGTGCGAACCTGAGTCTCTTTTCGGCGACCGAGACATATCTGGGACTCATGCAAAACGAAATGTATCTTGAAGAATACGACAATTACAAAAAATTCATCCCACTTATCAGGAAGGACTCCCGCTATAAAATACTGGGTGTTTACAAAATGATTCTAAAACATCTCTCCCGGGTAAAAAAAGATACCGCCGGCCAGATTTTATTTTATTTCCTCGAAGATACCACGCTGCTTCTAAAGCTAACTAATTACGACACCGAAGGCGACGAACAAATTGCCCTCAACATCTCAAAATTCTTTAACAAGCTGAAATCATTCGAGTCCGACCATGAAGACGCCGGAGTTTCGGCCGTTGTTGATTATATCGACATGAGCATGGAACTGGGGGAATCACCGATCGCCGCCAAAACCGATGTAAGCGAATTTAATGCCGTCAACATCATTACCGCCCATTCGGCAAAAGGGTTAGAATTCGAGGTTGTCTTCTTGGTTAATCTGACACGCGGCCGGTTCCCGACCGTGAACCGCCGTGAAATCATTCCCATACCAACGGCACTCATCAAGGAAATGCTCCCTACAGGCGATTTTCATATGCAGGAAGAGCGGAGACTTTTTTATGTCGGATTGACCCGGGCAAAACAAAAAATATACATGACCGCTTCGCGTTTCTACGGCGAAGGAAAACGCGAACAGAAAATTTCACCTTTCGTAATTGAATCGGTCGGTGAAAAAGCCATCGAAAAAACAATTGTCATCAAAAAAGAGGAGAAACAGCAACTATCGATATTCGATTTCCGGAAACCAAAAGAACCACTGATGAAAGACAAGTTCCATCAAAACAGTTTTTCATATACCCAGCTTGAGACGTACGTTCGTTGCCCGCTCCAATATAAATACCATTACGTACTCAAGGTGCCGACGCCGCCGACTGCAGCTATCGCTTTCGGTGATTCTATACATAAGGCGCTTCAGAATTTTTATACGGAATTTGTGAAGGACAAGTCGGTCGATTTGAAAAGGTTGCTCGAACTTTACAAAAAATCCTGGCTTCCGGTCGGTTATGCTTCCCCGTCGCATGAAGCGCGCATGAAGAACGAGGGCGAAAAAATCCTGACCAGCTATTTTAAAAAATATCATGACAAAAAGATTAACATCGCAGCCATCGAAAAACCCTTCAAGATTAAAATAAACTTTGACACCTATATCGTGGGAAAAATTGACAGGGTAGACGCTCTGTCTGGAAAAAATATCGAGATTGTCGACTACAAGACCGGCAAAAAGCCCGAAGAGGGGGAAATAAAGAAAAGCCTTCAGTTGTCAATATATGCCATGGCGGCAACCGACCGCGGTCTTTATAACCGCAGACTGGCTGATGTGACTCTTTCCTTCTACTATCTCCAAGAGCCCGAAAAAATCTCTTTCCATAGAAAGCCTGACGACATTATGGAAACCAAAGGGAAGATTATCGATATAGTGGACAGAATAAGAACCAACGACTTTTCTCCGAAACCCGGCCCTCAATGCGATTTCTGCCCTTTCAAGATGATTTGCGAGGCTTGGCAGTAAAGAGTAGAATCTTTACATGAACTGGCTAACCCTGGCAATCCTATCGATGGTTTTCTTTACCGTACTAAACCTCATCCAGAGAATTCTCGCCGTCAACACCAAGTATCCAAGGGCTCTTTCTTTTCTTTTTAACATTTGCGCAATTTTTTTTACTCTCATTTATTTCTTTGGAACCGGGGTATACAAAAAAATCGTTCTTCCTTCTGCTCCTTGGGCCTGGGTTTTTGTTTTCATTGCGCTTTCGCTTTACGGACTATTTGAGAGGGGGAGGTATATTGCCGCAAAAAAACTTAACGCCTCAACTCTGTCAATCATCAATACCGTCAGTCTTGTAGTCGCTTTCACCGGATCAATTTTTTTGTATTCCGAGGCCCTCACCTTTATCAACGGCACCGGCGCGATAATGATATTTATTTCCCTTTTTTTGATTTCCTATTCCAAAAACGAACCAATTGGAAAAATAAAAGATATCGGTTTTGGCATATTTCTGTTCACGTTACTTGGATTGGCCTGGATGCTCGACAAAAAAGGCGCCACTTATTTTGGAGCCGATTTTTATAGCATGCTCGTCTGGGTGCTTCCAATAGTTTTCGTTGTTTTCCCCGGCATCAGGCTAAAGGAAATAAAATATGAACTAAGGGTTGCATCCTGGAAGATCCTTGTACCGGCCTTGGTGAACGTCATCGGTTATTTATTGCAGCTTAAGGCTTTGGAGGTCGGAAACGCCACGCAAATTTTACCCATAGTCCAAGCTTCGACTCTTCTCACGGTCATTGCCGGAATTTTATTTTTAGGGGAAAGGGAAGCGATCGGTAAAAAAATATTCGCCGGCACCCTAGCTTTGATCGGTTCATATCTGCTTGTTGGCACCTCATAAGCTTGATCCAAATTTAACCGCCTGTTTTAGCGCAATAATTAACCCCAATCGTTTCACGCCTATGGTATCATATAAACGTCTATGACAGATAAAATCGTCAAGTCACGAGTATTCAATCGGATACTCGACATGACAATTCCCGCGCTATCTTGGATCCTGATTAGCTTGCCTTTGTGGCTATCCCCCTTCCACCCGGCCGTTGTCGCCTATTTCATTATCGCCTTCGATCTTTATTTTTTTTACAAATCCGCCACCACTACTTACCGAGCGGTACAAAGTTATAACGAAATACTTTTCCACAATAAAATAAACTATGGCAAAAAAGTCAAAAGGACCAAAGGCGGTTCCGCGGTAAACCATTTTGTCGTTATTCCGAACTACAAGGAACCGATCTATAAACTTGAGGCAACAATCAGGGCGATCACCCAGAACGATCTCCCGTACAAAAATATCTACCTCGTGCTAGCCTTTGAGCAGAGAGAATCCCAAGCCATGGAAAAAGCGAACGATCTGATCAGAAAATACGGATATTTTTTTGAAGACGTAATATGCACGTATCACCCCCTTTTGCCAAACGAAGAGGAGGGAAAAGCAAGCAACCAAACTTTTGCATGCAAAGAAATAGAAAAATACTGCACGGATAATAGAATAAACGACAAGGAATCTCTGATAACGATCTGCGACGCCGACAGTTTTCTTCCCAAAAACTATTTTTCATATTTAACGTACGAATTTTTGCGCGACAAGGGGAGGCTCCATCATTTTTATTGGGCTCCGGTCTTGCTTTACAACAACTTCTGGCAACTGCCGTTGTTCGTCCGTATACAGGCAACGCTTTCGTCAATCGTCAGACTTGCCTTTTTATCCCAGAAGGACAACCTCATACAAGTGTCAACATATTCGACGAATCTCTGGATGCTTAAAAAAATCGGTTATTGGGACGTTGACATCATCCCTGAGGACTGGCACATATATTTCCAGGCATTTTTCGCTTTCGGGGATTTTGTCAAAACCGTACCTCTTTTTACAATCGTCAACGGGGACGCCGTCTATTCCGGCGGAATCGTAAAAACACTGGCGAACAGGTATGAGCAGGAAAAAAGGTGGGCCTGGGGAGTGTCGGATGTTGGCTATGTGTTTAAGAAGTTTTTTGTCACCCCGCACATTTCTTTTATGACCAAGTTGAAAAAAGCCCTTTTCATTTCGGAGACCCATCTGCTTTGGCCGGTATCTTTTTTCATCCTGACGGTGTCGGCATCGATCCCCCCCCTGATCAATCCGGTTTTCAAGAGAACCGTCCTGGGATTCCTGCTCCCACAACTATCCGGACTTATTCTCACCCTTTCTTCGGCAATGCTGGTCCTATACATATACCTTGATATAAAACTTCGCCAGAAGGTTAACGTAAAAACCAATGCTTTATATCTGCCTATCCTGATTATCCAGTGGTACCTGTTGCCGATTGTTTCTTTCTTTTTCTCGTCTTTGCCGGCACTTGACGCTCACACAAGGATTCTTTTGGGAAAAAAGCTGAAGTATAAGGTCACCGAAAAAGTCTAGACTTTACAGAGATTTAATACTACACTTTACGTATGCTCAACTTCTTGTTTACTAAGACTCCCCTGGTTTTTCTTGTCCAATCCTTTTGGCGCGATGAGGCTTATTCATACCTTTTGGCCAAAAAGAATTTACTGGACATCGTCGTTTTAACGCTAAAGGATTTTAGCCCGCCATTATATTATTTCCTGCTTCATTTCTGGATCAAAATATTCGGAAATAGCGAAATAGCCTTGAGGAGTCTGTCTTTCATTTTCTTCTGGGCAACCATTTACGTCGTTTTTCTGATCTTAAATGAGGTATTCAGGTACGAGGTCAAAAAATCCTTGATCTATCTGCTGTTTTTCGTCACCAATCCGATTTTGGTTTATTTTGCCTTTGAGGTAAGAATGTATTCCCTTTTCGCTTTTCTCGCGACTCTATCCTATTACGCGTTTCTAAAAAAAAATCCCAGACTGTACATAATTTCGACCATCCTCGGGCTTTACACCCATTACTTTATGATCCTGGTTGTTGTGGGCCAACTAATAGTGGCCAGGTTTAAGCAGAAATACGCCATTATCGCCTTCTTGCCCTGGCTAGCATTTGTAGCCGTTAACAAGGCCGTAAACGGGTATGCTTTCTGGATCGAAAAGATCTCGCCAATGAAGTTTGTGACTTTCATGGGGGAATTGTTTACGGGTTACGAAAAAAGTTTGGGATTTTTCGACAAGAAGATCGTTTATTTTTCCCTTGCCATACTAGCGGTTGTCCTGTTTTCGTTGATCGCCCACCTGAAGAGTAAAAAGGATGACGGAAAATTTTTCAGGACGTTGTTTATTTGGGGAACAGTTATTCCCCTTTTCGTCCTCGTCGGCTCATTCTTTAAGCCGCTTTTTCTTCCCCGTTACCTGATTTTTTCATCGGTCGGACTTTGCTTGCTGATGGTCTATGCCTTTGAAAAAATGCCGGTTTATGTCAAGGCGTTCGCCATCGCTTTCTTTATTGCCTTTTCCATCAATTACCAAAAAATTGAGATAGCAAAGCGGACGAAGGCTCCGATGAGGCAGACATTTACCGAGATAAAAAACCTGATAAAAGACGGTGACTCGGTCTACGTATTGTCAGAGCTTGACTTCTTCACCGCCCAATATTACCTGGATGAAAATGGGGTGTACGTATACGGCAAAACTTATGAAGAGATTCCGGACTATATCGGCAAAGTCCTCCTGCGCGAAGACAGGATAGCTAAAAGCCTCCCGATTTATCCAAACAAGGCCTTTGTGGTCGACCAATGGGGTAACTACGAGATAGTGGCTCAGTATTGATTCTAGGAAGGTTTATTTACGTTGCCTTTTCTTGGCTGAATGTAAAGATACATATAAAATCCGGTTATGATGTTGGCGGCGAGTACAACCGCAAAATACGGGCTCAAGATTCCATGTATTTCCTGAGATACGCCTGCGTCAATGAAAAACCAACCATATTTCATACTCAGTCCCGTAACAATCATCACCAATGATAAGACACTTATTACTATCACCATCAGCCTATGAATTTTTCTGGCCAGAATATAGAGTTGCGGTGTCATTAAATCATTATAGCGTAAAAATACCTCTTGACAAATTAGCAGAGTTAGTAATATACTGCTAATAGATAATTACTACAAATTTAGGGACAGAAACATCGTTGGGAAAAAACCATCGGTTTTGTCCCAAGAATAGAAAGGGGGTGAAAAAAATCATGGCAATCATAAGATTTGATCCCTTTATGAACCGTCACTTTGTGAGACCTTTTTTTTCAAATTGGGACGACGAAGAATGGCCGGAAATAAAGATGACTGAAGGGCTCGATGTCTTTGAGGAAAACGACCGGGTAGTCGTCAAGGCGGCCGTCCCGGGGGTTTCCGCCGACCAAGTCGAAGTCACTTTTGAAGACGGAGTCCTGAGAATCACAGCCAGAGTCGAGGAACGCGAAGAGGAAAAGAAAAAGAAAAAAGTGATTTACAGAATGGACCGGGTAGCATCTTTTGACTACACCACTACCCTGCCTCGCGCGATCGACGCCAAGAGCCTGGATGCCAAAGTTGAAAACGGGGTGGTCATAATTACCGGAAAAATCGCCGAGGAGGCAAAACCGAAGAAAATCGCCGTTCGGGCGACCGAAAAGTAATAAAACAAAAAAAGATCTTTTAACCCCGCCTTAAGGCGGGGTTTTTAGTGGGATAAAAGACCATCCAAATCCCTAAGGATATCCCCAGAGTGGGTCAAAGGATTTACTTTTTCGTAAGTTTTAACCAGCGCCCCCTTAGGGTTTATAAGGTAAGTATTTCTCATCGTTCCCATGAATTTCCTGCCCATGAATGTTTTTTCGCCCCAGGCTCCGTAATCCCGGATCGTCTTCTTTTCAGGGTCGGCCAGAATGGTGAAATTGAGACGGTATTTGTCAGCGAATTTTTTGTGGGACTCCACCGTATCTTTCGAGACCCCGATAACAACCGCTCCCCTTTTTTTGTATTCCTCAATGTTGTCCCTGAATAAACATGCCTCCTTGGTGCAGCCGGGGGTATCGTCCTTGGGATAGAAGTATAGGACTACCCATTTGCCTTTATAATCCGAAATGTTATGGATCTTTCCGAATTGATCCGGTAAGGAAAAATTTTTAGCTTTCATTTTTTGACGGCAACAATTGTGGCACTCCAAAATAAAGTCGCCACCAATAATTTGTCCTTATCTATCTTATAAATGCCTTCACGGTTTTGCAATCCGGTGGGGTAGGGGTCGCTCACAAGATACTCATTATCTTCCTTGCCGTAAACAACAACGAAGTGTCCTCTCGGCTCACCTGCAATATCGTCAAACTCAGCTTTTCCCTTTATCTTCCTTTGGCCCCATATCCAAGAATCTTCCAGACACGGCATAACCAGATAACCCTGATCCAGATATTCATCAATCAATTTTGTTGTCAGATCGGTAATTAAAATATCGCCACTGTGTTTTAGATATGTCAGTAGATGTTTTACGTTTACTGACCACTTGTCGTTTTTGTGTTTTCTTAACCATTTCGACAGTTTTTTAATGATTTCCCTGTTTTCATGATTCACCCAGTTCGGGGCAACCAATCTAGGGCTTGAAGTCAAAAGAATCGTGCCCAATCCATGCTTTTTTATATCGACGGCAAGTTGCGCAGGATAGGTTGCCTTTTTATCATCAATCTTCAAGTCATTCAGTATCTGACGAAGGCTTGTCTTTATTCCAAAATGTGCGTAAATGTTGTAAAGTGATACGGGTCCGCAAGAACTTGATCCAACCATTTGCCGGTTATTGGGGAAAGTCATTCGCATATTTTACACTTTTGTCAAACTATTCGTCGTCCTCTTCCGTGTATACCCTTCTTCCCCTTTTGACGACGACCGCTTTCCTGTTAAAGATCCGGTTATTCAGATACCATATCGCCTCCTGGAGAAGATAGCCGATGAACATGTATACGAAAAGCGCAAAAATCGCCGAAAACTCAATCGTAAAAGGACCGGTCAGGGTCGGAGACGGGAACATGCCTATAAACGGCGAAATCAGGGGCGAACTCATGTCGTATACCCAACGGACAAATGGAGCTGTAACGGAAGCTCCCATAAGTTTCAAAAGTATCCTTACGGCAATCGCCGTCTCGGCAAAACCAACTAGAAGATTGAGCATCCCAAGTATTATGTCTGCGGTTATCATACTTACACAATATTATATAAACTATTACAGAAATATCGCAAGAATGTTGTAATATTTCTGTATGATTGCGAAGATATTTCTCCTTATAGTTGCCGCCGGATTTGGTTATTTTCTGCTTGCCGGCCAATCCATGAACAAAACGGCCATGCGAATACGAAATATGCCAGCTGTCAAAGACGTAAACCGGAGCCAGGCGGATGATTATCCGGAGACGAGCATCGTGGCGGAGGGCCTCGACACTCCATGGTCTCTGGTTTTTCTTCCCGACGACTCCATCCTCGTTGCTGAAAGGCCTGGACGGGTTAGGTTCATAGGGGCGGACGGAAAAATGGATACGAAACCGATAACACTCAAACAAGTTGCCGAAGTCGGCGAAGGCGGACTCTTGGGGATGACGCTGCATCCCAATTTTGCCAGCAACCGCTTCATCTATTTTTACTACACATACCACGAAACCAAAGGCAATACCTTAAACCGGGTTGTCAGGATGAAATACGAAAATCGCCAATTGACCGATGAAAAGATCATTATCGATAACATTCCCGGTCAGTCAAACCATAACGGGGGACGGATCAAGTTTGGTCCGGACAAAAACCTATACATCACGACCGGAGACGCCCAGCAGCCGGAACTGTCCCAAGACAAAACCAGCTTGAACGGGAAAATCCTTAGGGTTACCGATGAAGGCAAAAAACCCGTTGGCAATCCTTTTGATAACCTCGTCTACAGCTTTGGACATAGGAACTCCCAGGGGTTGGTTTGGGATGAAAACGGCGAACTTTACGCAACCGAGCACGGCCGATCCGGCATTATGTCGGGACTTGATGAGTTCAACAGAATCGAGCCGGGAAAAAATTACGGATGGCCTGTTATCGAAGGGGACGAAACCCGCGACGGAATGTCCACTCCCCAACTTAACTCGGGGCCGTCAGAAACATGGGCGCCGGCGGGATTGGCATTTTACAAAGGCGCTTTCTATTTCGGAGGGCTTAGGGGATCAGCCTTATATCAAGTTGTCTTTACCGGCGGCAAACCCAGAATAGCCGAGTATTTCAAAAATGAATTCGGGAGGATACGCGACGTTGAGATTGGGCCCGACAACATGCTTTATATTACAACAAGCAATAAGGACGGCCGGGGCACTCTGCGTACGGGGGACGACAAGATCATCCGAATCAATCCGGAAAAGCTCCGCATTTGGTAAAATATAATGTCTTTAAGATGCCCGGTCGTTCAATGGTAGGACAATAGACTCTGAATCTATTTATCCTCGTTCGAGTCGAGGCTGGGCAACAAATGGAAACCCTTATATTGATCGTGATTTTTCTTGTCGCCTGTTTCGTTAGGCTTTTGAACTCCGGAAGCTTCATGACGCTGACTTCAGAAATCGCCCAGCATTATCTGGAAATAATTAGACTTTTGGAAGGACAAGCGCTACTTAGCGGCCCTTTGACAAGTCATATCTGGTTGAGATTAAGCGCCACTCCGTATTATTTATTTTTTCCCATCTTTTGGATATTAAGATTTGATCCCATGACTTTGAATTACGTATCTATCTTGGCCAATATACTGACCGTCCCCTTGAATTATATCGTCGTCCGGAAAATCTTCGATAGAAAAACCGCCATTTTGTCATCCCTATTTCTCGCATTGTCGCCCATGGATCTGGTCTTTGCCAGGGCACCCGGCTTTTTCAGCCTTGTTATTCCGCTGACATATCTGCTGATTATCCAGGTATTTGAAGCATTAAAAAACCGTGGAGCGAATCTTTGGGTTATTTTTCTAATCGTTGGTATCATGAGCACGCTCCACGCGGCTTCATACATGCTCATGCCTTTTTTTGTCATGCTGATGATTTTTGTCGTCAAGCCAAGCACAAAAAAATATTTAACCGGCATTATCGCCTTTCTCATTCCCAACGTGCCATTCATCCTGATCGATGCCCAGCGTGGATTCTCGATGCTCAAGAGCCTGATGATTTGGGTTCCATATAAATTCTGGAACTTCTTGACCGGCAAAACCCTTGGCTTGAACCGGGATGCCGTTTCTGACAATACCATTGCGATCGTGGCTGATTTTTTCAAGGGGTCTGTCTTTCCCCTCCAATTTCCTACCGCATTGGGTTTGGGTTTGATGGCTTTTATTCTATTGTTTTTCCTGTCACGCCGAAGGACACTGTTTGAAAAAGTGCTATTTTATTGGCTTGCTTTTGGAGTCGTTGTCCTTTTAATCCACAAAAACCCTCCGGTCCACTATTTTGTCCCCATATTCTGCCTGCCGATAATTCTTCTCACACGGGCAATCGTATCCGTTTTTAAAAAAAACGGCCGCCCTCTTTTGGCAGTGATTGTTTTGACCGTTTTAGTGACAAATGTCCTTTTCGTATTTTCCGGAAAATTCGGGTTTTATGATCCAAAGGTCTCCCGCGAGTTCATTCCCTACGCCAATCAGCTCGAAGCGGCAAAAATCATAGCCAATGATGCCGACGGGAAAGATTACATGATTCAAAGAATTGGCCCCTTTGATACGTATAAAAATCAATTCAGGGAGAATTATGAATTTTTGTTATGGTGGCTCGGAAACCGCCCAGTCAACTATTCAAATAGCATTTATCTTATAGTTGAGGGTGAAACCGAAAGCAACAGAATCGGTAGTTTCAAGAAAATCGGCGTATCGGGAAAAATATCAGTTTACCGGAATCAGTAGTTAATGAGGTATGTAATCTTCGCCTTTGCTTTTAACTCGCTTATCAAGCTCTGCATTTTCTGCTGAAGTTTCTGCTGTCTGATCTGGTCCTTAACAGTCGACCTTGATGGCAACTCTGTCAGTTGTGAGGAACCAAGTGCCTGCTGTTGCTGTTGCGAGGCAAGATAGTCATCAACTTCCTTTTCGGTCACGTTGACATTGTTGTCAATCATCTTTGTCAAAAGACCCTGAATTCTTACCTGATCGGCCAATGTTTCTTTTGTCATTCCCTGTTGGGACAGGAGCGCATCTAGCGTCAAGCCCTGAGCAACGATGTTTTTTTCAATTTTTGCCAATTCCGCATCCACTTCTTTCCGCGTAAATTCTATTTTTCTTTTTTTGGCTTCTTGGCCTACGATCGTTTTCAGAATAATAACGTCGAGAACTTGCCTGCCTCCTTGCGCTTCAAGCTCCTCGACGACCGAAAGCCGGCTGATCGGTTGTCCGTTTACGGTTGCAACAAAAAGCAGTCTTGCCCCAAAATAAATCAGGGCTCCGGCCATCAGGACGACAATGCCGTAGAGGAACAATTTTCTTGGCATTCTTGCCGGCGCCTGGACTTTTTGCGTTTCAACAACCGGGAGCTTAACGGAAATATCTTTTTTATAAGTAGTTCTTTTTTTCGTGACTTTTTTTGCCATACCCAATGGTACAAAAAATATCGGCAATGTCAAATGCATCAGGCATATTTGGCGATAAATTCAACAAATTCTTTTCCAATTTCCATATTGGCTCTTATGTTCGGATGGGAATCTATTGGCAATAGATTGCAGTAGCTTCTTTTGAGCATATTGATGTTACCCTCCGAATCATCCGACAACAGTCCGAAAAAATCGAAAACTGAAATGTTTCTGTACATCCTTGCGGTTTTGATTATGTGCGCAGAAAGGGCTCTGGCGTTGTTTGCCCAATTTTGGTTGTTCATCTCCGCTCTTAATGGCGGCGGCGTAAATATCACAAATTGATTGCTGTATCTAGACAGATTTAGCATTATCCTGTCGTAATATTGCTTAAATTGTGCAAGTTTTTTGCCCGTTTCGATCCTGGAAGTAGGGAAACAATTTTTAAAAATTACGACATCAAAGTCCAGGATTTTTTTCAACGTATTGTCACTTTTTGTCCTTGAAAATATTTCCGCGTAATCTTTGGGTGAATCGTTGCTTGTCGTTATATCAAAGTCGCGGCCGACCATCATCCCGTTACCGTCTGATAGTCCGGTTCTGAACGTAAAAGGACCTACCAGATATGATATGATTTTCAATGGATAGAGGTTGTACGCGTGATCCCAAAGCTCCATGTCAGGATATTTTTCCTTTATGAGTTTCCTTATACCGCCGAAAAACAACAATAGTGCGCCTGTGGAGTGGTGTATGAAAAGAATCCTTTTTTTCATAATTTCAACAAAATGGCCCCCACAACGCTCAACAACACTGCCAATATTTTTACGCTCAGGTTATCCTTTTCCTTGAGAACAAGATTCTCCCCCACCAAGGTAACCACAAGAAACGCTTCAATCATTACGTTTACGCGACTGGCCTCACCCACCGATAGGGCGTAGTTCATCGCCAGGTTGGCGACCGACCCCAATGCGCAGGCGGCAACAACCGCCGGACCGTCGGATTCTGCCAGCTTTATAATTCGGGCGATGCCGTTGGGCATAATAAAAATATTTATCAAGGCTGGAATCAGGAAAATGAAGAACGTCAGGCTCTGCGAATTGAAATCCGTGAAGAGATATTTATACAAAAGCACTACAACGCCGTAAAAAAACGTCGCCGAAAATGCCAAAAGAAAACCTCTGGAATTGCCTTTCGTTTTTAGGCCCCCTACGACAATCAGTCCTGCGATTATGGTAAGTATGGTTCCGGCTACTTTTGCGGGTGAAAAAACTTCTCCAAGAATCAAGGTGCCGAATATGAAAATCCAGACGAGCCGGAATTTGTTGATCGACCCGTTTATTGAGGCTGAAATGTAGTTTAGGGATTTGAAAGTCAAATAATTCTGGGCGACAATGAAAATCCCGGCAAAGGTAATCAATGCCCACGATAAAGCCGTCGATCCGATTTTTGGTTCATGTAAAAAAAACGGCAGAGATACCAGGGCGCCGACCAGACTGAAATAAAACGAGAACGCCCACGAATCCCTCTGCCCTTTCAGGACTTTTCTGGTCCACAAACCTTGAGCCGTGTAAAAAATCCCCGATAAAATGGCAAAATTGAACCACATATTTCAATCTTTTTAAGGAATCGGAAATTTCAGGGCCATTGATTTGACTTCCTGTCTGATTCTCTTGATCTCCCTGTTGGTTTCCATTTCCTTCTGAAACTTACTTACATAAGCCAGTCTTTGCTTTTTGTCTTGGGGCAGCTGATAGGCCTTTAGAAGACCGATCACCTCGAGAATTTTTTTTCCGATAAACTTCATCTCCTTCTCCTTCATACCCCGCGTTGTTGAGGCCGGCGTTCCCAGCCTTACACCCGACGGATAAAACGGTGACATAGGCTCATCCGGAACGGTGTTCTTGTTGAGTGTCAGTCCGACCAAATCAAGCGCCCTCTGGACAAAAATGCCGGATCCGGGTGCAAGGGTTTTTGAAAGATCTATAAGAATCAGATGATTTTCACTACCTCCTCCTACCAGCTTAAGGCCTCCATTTTTCAAGGTTTCGGCCAGGGTCTTGGAGTTCTTGACTATCTGGGCGGAATACTTTTTGAAATCTGGTCTGGCGGCTTCAAAAAGGGCGACGGCGATCGCGGCCGTCTGATTGTCATGTGGTCCACCCTGCAAACCCGGAAATACCGCTTTATTGATCCTGTCCCCCAATTCTGGATCCTTCTTCAATCCTTTCTCGGTCACCAGTATCATTGCGCCTCTTGGACCCCTTAGAGTCTTGTGAGTGGTAGTAGTCACAATGTGAACATGCGGAACCGGCGACGGATGCGCTCCTCCGGCAATCAGCCCCGAGACGTGGGCAATGTCGGCGGCAAGAAACGCCCCGACCTCGTCGGCTATCTCGCCGAATTTCCTGTAGTTGAACTTTAATGGGTACGCCGTCGCCCCAACCCAAATAACTTTAGGCTTATGTTCGAGCGCAAGCCTTCTGATCTCATCGTAATCAAAAAGGTCTTTCCCGTCATATATCCCCTTGGATTTCAGTCCATATTGGACGCTTTTGAAAAATATTCCTGTTGCCGAAACGTTATGACCATGAGTTAGGTGTCCTCCGGCCGTCAATGCCTGTCCCATGAGAGTGTCTCCTGGGCGGCATGTGGCCAGGCAAACGGCCATGTTGGCCGGCGATCCCGAGTAAGGCTGAACATTGGCAAAAGGCACCTTAAAAAGTTTTTTGGCGCGTTCAATCGCAATGAGTTCCACCGAATCAACATTTTCATTGCCGCCGTAATATCTTTTTTTCGGATATCCCTCGGAGTATTTATTGACAAAATATGAGGACAGTATCCGTCTGACGTGTTCCGATGCATAATTTTCGGAAGGAATGAGTTCAATACCTTCTTTCTGTCTCTTCTCTTCTTTCTTAACTAGGTCGTAAACTTGAATGTCTTTCATGGAAAATTAATAAGGAATTAATAATATTAAAAGGAAAGGGTTTATTAGGTAGTACAGCATCTCATGTCATTACGTTAAAATCATAAACAAATATTTTCCTGTTTGCAAGTGATTATGCAAGACATTTGGGAGAGTTATCATTAGCAAAAATATTTACGGCAATATTTTGGTTCTTTAACCTCACTTCGTTCTGCTTATAGAACATTTTGGTTTATTATGTTAAACCAAAATAATTTGAGGGAATATTTTAGTTCTTTAACCTCACTTCGTTCGGTTATAATATACATCATGTTCTATACGCTCGTTGCGGCAAACATTCTCATGATTGGAACGTTCCTTCTAAAACTCGGTGGTTTGCCTCCCCAATTGCCGCTTTTTTATACTCGACCATGGGGGGAGGAACAACTGGTGGATTTTTGGGTGATATTTATTCTGCCAATCATCGTTAATGTTCTTTACTTTTTGAACGAATACTTTTACAAAAAGTTTTTCTCCGGCAACACGCTTGTCAGGCAAATCCTGGAATACCTGTCGATTTTTATCACGATTTCCCTGGCTTTTGTTTTCGTTAGAATTATTTTTCTTGTTTCATGATGTTTACAGATTGGGCGGTACTTTTGGTTTCTTTTGCCATATCGTTTTTGTTAACCAAACCCGTGATCGGCTTGGCGAAAAAATTAAAACTGGTGACCGATAAGTCAAAAAGATACCACCCTGCCCATACTCATGTCGGCGTCGTACCAAGAGGAGGCGGGATACCAATTTTCGCTTCAATCCTCATAACCGCTTTACTATTCCTTCCCATAAATAAGATAATGTTCGGTATTCTTGTCGCAAGCGGCCTACTGGTCCTTATTGGAACGATCGATGACTATAGCGACGTTTCGCCCTACATAAGATTTATCCTTAACCTGGCGATTTCCGCTGTTGTCATAGGGTTCGGGCTCGGGATCCCGTACTTGTCCAATCCTTTTGGGGAAGCAATACGTCTTGACACTTTTAGGATCAATTTTGATCTTCTAGGTAGACATTCCATATGGTTTTGGGCGGATATACTGGCAATCATATGGCTTACGTGGACTACAAACATGGTCAATTGGAGCAAAGGGGTCGACGGACAGTTGCCCGGATTTGTTGCCATAACCGCAATTTTTATGGGGCTTTTGGGCGCAAGATTCACCGCCCACGACATAAGCGTTCAATCGGTTACCCTTTTTTCCTACATCGTCGCCGGTGCGTTTCTGGGTTTTCTGCCATATAATTTTTACCCCCAAAAAATTATGCCGGGTTATGGCGGGGGCGGCCTGGCCGGCTTTCTGCTCGGCGTACTCTCCATCCTTTCCTTCGGAAAACTGGGCACGGCTGTCCTGATCCTATCGGTTCCCATGCTTGACGCCATTTATACGATATTAAGACGGCTAAAGAAGAGACAATCGCCCTTCAGGCCGGATTGGGGACATTTTCATCACCGATTGATGGAGATCGGTTGGGGAAAAAGAAGGATCGCGGTTTTTTACTGGCTCGTTTCATTCATATTGGGTATTTCAAGCTTGTTTCTTAAAGGAGTCGAAAAGATCATCGCTTTTGCCACTTGCGGAATTGCCCTACTCGCATTCATGTTGATCATTGACCGGATGAAAAAAATATAAATAATGAAATACTTCATAAAGACCTTTGGCTGTCAACAAAATCATGCCGATTCGGAAAGAATTGAGCGCAATCTTAAGAGTCGGGGGATGGTAAGAGCAAGATCGTACAGAAGCGCCGACTATATCGTCATAAACACCTGCATGATTAGGGAATCCGCCGAAAACCGCGTGTACGGCCTTGTAAATAACCTGGGAGAACTCAAAAAGAACAAGGAGATTAAAATCATCGTCACCGGATGTATGGTCGGACTGGCTTTCAGGGACAAAACCGGAAAATATCTCAAAAAAATAAGGGAAACCATGCCTCAGGTCGATGAATTCATGCCCATCGAAGAGGTGGGATTTGATTTTGCCCCGGTAAGGCAGGATCGGATTAATGCCTGGGTACCGATTTCCAACGGTTGCAACAACTTCTGCACATTCTGCATCGTCCCCTTTACCCGCGGACGGGAGATAAGTCGTCCGTACCGGGATATTGTCGATGAGTGCCTGGAATTGCGAAAAAAAGGTTTTGAGAATATAACCCTTTTGGGACAAAACGTTAATTCATACGGAGCCGACTTAATAATCAATGAAAAAAATATTCAAGTGATGAGAGATTTACCGAAGACATATTTTAAGAAGGAGGAGATATCTATTTTGAACGACTTGGGAGGTGCGGAGCCAAGCGAGCGCGCCCACAGAGTGAAAAATATGATATCGACTCTTCCTAAAAACTTGAAGCCTGTTTACGTTAAGCACCTGGGAAGATACAGAATCCCAACCTTTTTCCCGATTCTTCTTGAGGAAGTGGCCAAAATGGGTTTCAAAAAAGTCGATTTCATATCCTCCAATCCGTGGGATTTTTCCGACGAACTGATCGAAGTGATTGCCCGCAACAAAAACATTACGCGCCTCCTTCACCTGCCGGTTCAATCAGGGGACGACCGGGTCCTCAAAAGGATGAACCGCTGGTATACCCAAAGGGAGTATTTGGCCTTAATAAAAAAATTGAGGAAAAAAATACCTGACATCAGGTTCTCAACCGATATTATTGTCGGTTTTTGCGGGGAAACTGACGAGGAATTTAAAAACACCGTAAAGCTCGCCCGCAAAGTTAATTTCGAAAAAGCCTACGTCGCCATGTACTCTCCCCGCTTCAACACCGCAGCCACCCGGGCATTCGAAGATGACATTCCTCATCCCGTAAAAAAGAAGCGCTGGAAAATCCTTGAGGATCTGATAAACCAGCCCCATCTCAAAAGAAACGAGGTTAAACCAAAACCCTTTTGATTGCAGGATTGAGATGGATCAGAAATTCGTAAGGGATCTTGCCTTTTGAGGGGATTATGTAGTCTATCACTGCCACATCGCCAACCGACACCATTTCCAATCCCGACACTTCGACAACCGTTATATTCATGCTCACCCGGCCTATTATGCGACAGGCACTTCCTCTTATGTATGCAATTCCCCTGTTGGACAGTTCCCGGTCCACGCCATCATTGTAGCCTATAGGCAAGACTGCTATTTTAATGTCTTTTTTTGCAGTGTAGGTAAAACCGTATCCAACCGTATTTCCGGCGTAAACGTCTTTCACTTGAACAACGTGCGTAATCAGTTTCGTTGCCGGGAGCAGTTTTTTGCCGGTTCCTTCGGGATCAATACCGTAGGTTGCAATGCCGCATCTGGCCATGTTGGTCAGCTTATCCATTTTCAATTTTCTGCAGTTAATTAGGCCTGAAGAATTGGCCATATGGATCCACTTTGGGCGGATGCCCCTTTTCAAAAACATCCCAATCGCTTCTTTGAAATTGGCAACCTGCGTCCGAGTGCGCGGATCGTCAGGATCTTCGGATGCAGCAAAGTGCGACATCACTCCCTCTATATTGCCAACGAATTTATCCGGAATTTTACCGATGGACCGGACGAGTTCGGCCATCGGTATCCCCTCGCGGCCCATGCCGGTATCGACAAAAATGTGGATTCCCGCGTTGGGTTGAACAGCCATCAAGTCCATAAAATGGCCAATACCGTATGCCGCGAACGAAAAATCAGCCCTCCTGAACTTGAGGTTTTTTGCATCCACATAACCCATCACCAGTATCTTTGTCTTTATGCCGCTTTTTTTAAGCGTATACGCTTCGTGAATGCTGTCGACACAAAAGAACGGCGCCCCTACTCCATCAAGGGCTTTTGCCACCTCCTTCAAACCATGGCCATAAGCGTTACTTTTCAAGACGGGAGCCACCTTGACCTTCTTGCATATTTTTGAAAGCGTCCTGTAGTTGGACTTTAGGTTATCGCCCGATATTTCCACCCGGTTTAGTGGTTGATATTGGCGACCGAAGGCTCTTTTTATCAGACCTTTAAACATCGGTAAGTATTATATAATATAATCAACCTATGCATATGCTTGTAACCGGCGGAGCCGGTTTTATTGGTTCCAATTTTATTCTTTATTGGTTGAAAAATCACCCCGAAGACAAGATCGTCAATCTCGACAAGCTTACCTACGCCGGAAATCTTGAAAACTTGAAATCAATCGAGAAATTACCAAATTATGTTTTTGCCCATGAAGATATCTGCAACCCGAAGGCCGTGAACGAGCTGATCAAGAAGCACTCTGTCGATACGATTGTCCATTTTGCCGCCGAAAGCCACGTTGACCGATCGATCATGGACCCTGCCCCCTTCGTGAAGACTAATATCGAGGGAACTTACGTTCTTTTGGAGGCGGCGCTAAAAAACAAGGTCGCCCGTTTCCATCATATTTCGACCGACGAGGTCTTTGGAGCTTTAAAACTGGATTCCACCGAAAGATTTGATGAGAAGACCCCATACGACCCACGTTCACCCTATTCGGCTTCAAAAGCTTCATCGGATCATTTGGTCCGGGCATACAGCGTTACATACAACCTGCCCGTGACCATTTCCAACTGCTCAAACAACTTCGGCCCATACCAGTTTCCGGAAAAATTGATTCCACTTGCAATCACCAACCTGATCGAAAATAAAAAGGTTCCGGTATATGGAGATGGATTGTACGTGCGCGATTGGCTTTATGTCGACGATCACTGCCGGGCAATAGACTCGATCCTCAAAAAAGGAAAAATCGGCGAAACTTACCTTATTGGCGGTTTAACCGAAGACATTCCAAATATTGAAGTCGTAAAAAAAATTCTCAAATTGATGGGAAAAGGCGAAGATCAGATTGAATACGTCAAGGATCGTCCCGGTCACGATCGCCGATATGCCATGGATTGGTCCAAGATAAACCGGGAACTCGGATGGAAACCGGAACACGGGTTTGAGGACTATTTGAAGTTGACCATAGACTGGTTCGTCAATAACCAGAATTGGTGGAAAAGAATAAAGACAGGAGAATATCAAAAATATTACGATAAACAGTATGCTTAAGGTTGCCATGACGGGCGGTGACGGGCTTGTCGGCTCAAGGATTGTTGAACTTTTGGGAAACGACTTTAGGTTCGAAAACTTTCCCCAGGTCCGGATGGACATTACTGACAAACAAAAAGTCGCCGATGCCCTGAATTCATCCGACTTTGACGTTTTCCTCCATTTGGCTGCATACACGAATGTTGCCGGTGCAGAATCAAACAAAGAATTGACTTACAAAATAAACCGCGACGGCACAAGCAACGTTTTCGATACGGTAACCGAGAAAAAAAGGAAATTCATTTATGTTTCCACCGATTTTGTTTTTGACGGAAAAAATCCGCCTTATTTCGAAGACTCCCCTCCCTCCCCCTCAGGTACTTACGCCGATTCCAAATATCAGGGTGAAAAAGTCGTTGACGGTGGCGGAATGATCGTCAGGATCTCGTATCCGTATAGGGCAAAATTTGACGCCAAGCGTGATTTCTACAGGACTTTTAAGGCCTACCTTTCGGAAGGAAAACCTTTAACCATGATCACCGATTCCCTGATGACACCAACGTTCATAGACGATATCGCCTACGGATTAAAATATCTCATAAACAATTACTCACCGGAGATATTCCATTTGGTCGGGCCGCGCTCACTCTCACCATATGACGCTGCCATGATGGTCGCCGACAAATTCAAGCTGGACAAGTCGCTTATAGGAAAAACCACTTATGTGGCGTATTCCAAGTCCAAGCCAGGATTGCCGCGCCTTGCGGAAATAAAAAGCAAAAAAAATGATTTCCATAAAATGAGGAGTTTTGAGGAAGGTTTGACTGTGATTGAAAAACAGACATTAAAAATTTAAAATTAATAACTTATTATGACGATCACAATTGTCGGCCACGGCTACGTCGGATTGGTCACCGCCTGTGTATTTGCCGATTTTGGAAATACTGTTTATGTAATTGGTCATACCAAGGAAAAGGTCGATCGGTTGAAAAAAGGCGATCCCATAATTTACGAGCCCGGCCTGAAGGAACTTCTCCAGAAAAACCTCGACGGAAAAAGGATTATCTTTACGATGGAATATGAAGAAGCCGTTGGCGCATCCGACATTGTGTTCATTACCGTCGGAACACCTCCCAAGGAGACCGGGGAAGCCGATCTGACCGCCGTCATCGATGTCGCCCGAAAAATCGGCGCAAACCTCAAAAAAAAGTTCACCGTCGTTTCCTGCAAAAGCACCGTTCCTGTTGGTACAAATATTAAGATTGAAACCATCATTAACCGCCATAAAAGCAAATCGGTTGATTTCGCGGTTGCCTCGGTTCCCGAATTCTTGCGCGAGGGAACAGCTTTATCAGACACGTATGGGCCCGATCGGGTTGTCATAGGGTCGGATTCAAAAAAAGCCATTCAGCTTCTTTTGGAACTTCATGAACCAATCGAATCCAAGAAAATCGTCACCAATCTGGCATCGGCCGAGCTTATAAAATATACCTCAAACTGCATGCTCGCCACCAAGATATCTTTTGCCAATTTAATTGCCCTTTATTGCCAGGAACTTGGGGCCGACGTCGAAATGGTTTTGGAATCGGTTGGATTGGACCGTCGCATAGGGCGCAATTTCCTTTATCCCGGGATTGGATACGGAGGCAGTTGTTTACCCAAGGATGTAAAGGCGTTCATATCGATAGGCCGTAATCATAAAATCGACGCCGGCTTTTTCCAGGAAGTTGAAAAAGTCAACGCTACGATTAGGAATAGCTTCACCGACAGGATCAGAAAAATGTCTCCTGGAAAAAAAGTGGCCATACTCGGCTTAAGCTTTAAACCAAACACGGACGACATCAGGGAGGCCCCATCAATTTATCTTATCGAAGACCTTCTAAAAAGCGGCTTTGAAATCAAGGCGTACGATCCGGTCGCAGCAGACAACGTCAAAAAAATCTTGGACGGCAGAATAAAATTCAGCCGGGATCCTTACCAGGCAATGGACGGTGCGGATGCCCTGATAATAAGCACGGAATGGAACGAGTTTAAAAAAATCGACCTGGACAAGATAAAAAAACTGCTCAAAAATCCGGTCATTTTTGATGGAAGGAATATATACAATCCGGTCGTGATGAAAAAGCAGGGATTTAAGTATTATTCGATAGGCCGATCATAAAACATAATGAAGATATTGATAGCCGGCGGCGCTGGTTTTATTGGTAGCCATTTATCGAGGTTTTTTCTCGAGAAGGGCGATGAGGTGTGGATTATCGATAATCTTGTCACCGGAGACAGGAATAATGTTGCCGACCTGACAACAAACGGACGGTTCCATTTCGTGGAATCCGATATCGCCGATTATAATTACGAGAACTTTCCGGCGTTCGACATCATTTATGACTTGGCATCTCCCGCCTCGCCAATCCTTTTCGACAAGATTCCCCTGGAAATCCTCAAAACCAACAGCGTCGGTTTGATGAAACTCCTTGAGTTTTTCAAAAAAAGCCGGAGCCGTACGCTGGTTTTCGCGTCAACATCCGAAGTATATGGCGATCCCCAGATCAGTCCGCAAAAAGAGGACTACTTTGGAAACGTCAATTCATTCGGTCCCCGCGCATGTTATGACGAAGGGAAAAGATTTGCGGAAGCATTAATATATTCCCATATCAGAAAATTCGACCTCGATATCAGGATCGTCAGGATCTTCAATACCTATGGCCCGAACATGAGCAAAGCCGACGGCAGGGTGATCTCGAATTTCATCAACCAGGCAATTACGGATAAACCGTTGACCATTTATGGAGACGGATCCCAGACCAGATCGTGCTGCTTTGTATCTGATATGGTGGAAGGGCTGTATCTTATGGGAACGAAAGACAACCTTAAGGGCAAAGTAATAAACGTTGGCAATCCTGACGAAAGAAAGATTGTCGATATCGCTCGACTAGTCAAAAAGCTTGTTGGGAGCAATTCTCGGATAACGTTTACCGAAATAGGCCAGGATGATCCGAAAAGGCGTTGCCCGGATATAACTCTTGCCAGCAGATTATTGGGATGGTCGCCAAAAGTCAACCTTCAAGAAGGACTGGAAAAAACCATTAATTATTTCAAAAAATTGACTTAACAAGTTTTCGCCTTTCAAAAGGAGAAAACTTATAATATAGATAACATGAAAAAAGTCGTTGTTGTTGCCCCCACCTATAACGAAATCGGCAATATCGAAAATCTGATAAGACAGGTCTTTGACCAGCAAGCCAAAATTTCCAATTGGGAAATCCACCTTCTTATCGTTGACAGCCATTCGAAGGATGGAACCGTCGATACCGTCAAAAAAATGAAAAAAAGTTTTGACAATCTTCATTTGCTGGAAACGGAAAAAGAAGGATTGGGAAGGGCGTATATCCGGGGTTTCAAATATGCCGAAGAAAATATCAATCCGTATTTGGTGATGGAAATAGACGCAGACGGCCAACACGATCCCGCTAGGATACCCTATTTTTTGAGGGAGATTGAAAAAGGTGCCGACTTTGTCATTGGCACCCGCTATTCCAAGGGCGGATCGATTCCCTCAAACTGGGGGCTCCACCGTAAAATACTGTCCGTTGGCGCCAATCTTTTTGTCAGGCTGGGCTTCATGAGGCTCAAGCAAACCGAATGGACCAACGGATACCGGGCAATCAAGTTTTGGTTGGTGAAAAAGGCCTACCAACACCTTGAAAATTATTCCGGATACGTGTTTCAGGTGGCCTTCATGGATTTTGCCATCAAACAAAACGCCGTCATGGCGGAAATTCCCGTCCATTTTCAAGAAAGAAAATTCGACAAATCAAAAATAGACGCCATCCAATACACCTTTCAGGTATTTATTTATGTCCTGAGCCATTCCTCTTTCATAAAATTTATTGTCGTCGGGTTTATAGGTTTTTTTATCGACTTCGGGATTTCCTACCTGATGATAGACCGCCTTCACCGGCCGGTATGGTTGGGAACCTTGGCGAGCACCGAAATCGCCATTGTCTCCAACTTTTTGCTCAATAATTACTGGAGCTTTGCCCATAAAAAGATCGAGGGGGCGGGCTCGTCGATATTGAGCTTCGTGAAGTTCAACCTGGTATCCTCCGGATCGATCGCCATCCAGACATTGGGAATGCAGTTCCTGACATCTTTTTTCGGAAAAAGTTACTGGATTTTTTACAAGGTCGGAATAATATTTTTTGTCATAATCCCTTACTCGTATATTCTCTACAATAAGGTCGTCTGGAAGAACAAATGAATCCTTATTCGGTTTTCTTGGAGTACTCGCTGGATACCCAACCCTCGGTAAATTCGCCGGACACTAATCCATCTTTGTTATCGTTATACCTAATCTTATACCAGCCCGATTTCTCGTCCAGAAATTCGTATTTTTCGCCCGGCTTCACCTTGGCGGCTTCGGTTGCGTCAACCGAGGCATCTTCCCTCACTCTTAACCAACCCTGCGGGTTGTCGTCGATTGTTACGTAGGAACCGGCGTCGGTCTTTGCCGAATCGCTGGCTTCCTTTTTGGGTGCCGTATTGACGCTCGTTTGGCTTTGGTCGATTGCCAACTTGAAAGAAGCGTTGACCCGAAAACCGGGATCAACGTTGACCTTTTGGGTTCTACGGAAGAAACCCGGCATGAAGACGGAGATTTCGTGGTCGCCCCTTAAAACATCCTGAAGAATGAGCGGGGCAATTCCTTTTTCGTCATTATCAAGGGTAACGATTGCACCCTGCGGTTCGGTTTCTATGTAAATTTCTCCGTAATTGCCGTTTTTTGGCGGTGTGGCCATTTTTTGGGTTGTGAAAATCTCTCCGGCTGAGGTTATATCCGACGATCCGAGCTCCCGATTAACGTAGGTCATGGCATTTTTGTATACGCTGACCTTCCCGCTCCATGAAGCGGTATCGGTTGACGTGCCTTCCGGAATTAACTTCAGTATGTATTCCCCGACTTTGTACTTGTCCTCATATGGGGTTTTCCCGATAATTGAATTGTTTACGAATACAGACGCGCCGGGCGAGGAAACTATTTTCATTCTGCCATACGCGTTTTGCTGGTCAAACACAAAAAAACGGATAAGAACAAAGATAATGAAGAGCACCACCAATATCAGCAACAGCATCAGCTTATTTTTCACACTATTATTGTATTTTAATACGGGGCGGATTTCAATATGACTAGCCAAGTTTTGCAAGCAATACTCCAAAAAGCATAATGATGCTCCCTATCCAAACCCCTTTTTTTGGTCTATCCCTGAAGAACACGAGCCCGATCATCAGAATAAAAAACACTTCAAGTTTTTTTACGCCAGAAACAAGCGCCAACGGTCCGGAAGATATGCCGTATAGATATGCCAGCGAAACAATGACATATGCAAGCGCGCTGCCAAAAAGCACCCAGAAATTCCTTTTTATGTCGCCTACCCAGTCCGTTTTCTTTTTAACCATATATGCGCCGATCAATATTGTGCTGATGGCGTTACCCAGAAACAGATAAAATGACTGGTTGACCGGCCTCATGTTGAGAAGACTGGCCTTGTCAAAAACCGTGCTCAAGGACATCATAAACATGGCCAACAGATACATAAATGCGTTTTTGTTAGTGAACAAAAGCCTTATGGGTTGCCAAAAACCCTCTTTGGCCTCCTCCACTTTGAGAATATAGCCGCCGGCGACTATCAGCAACAATCCGGAAACGGGCAGAAAACGAATCGTTTCGGAAAAGAACACCAGACCAAGAACATATTGAAACAGAACATTAAAGTACGCTAATGGGACAACTTCGGACATAAGGCTCGATTTCAGGGATTTCAACGACAGGGTTTTGGCAAAGGTAAAACTCAAAACCGACCCCAACATAACCAACCAGAATATGCCATTTAGCTTGGGCAGCCCATCCTTGAAAGAAGGGTATGCCAGAAAAGGCAGGGAAAAAGCAAACAAAGTCCAAGAAACAAGCGATGCATTAACCCTGTAAAGGGCCTTTTTGTTTAAGGTAACGGATATCGCCGAAGTCAATGCCGAAGTCAATGCGAACCAAAACCACATTTTGTATGTTATAATATTTTTCATGAAATTACTATCTTTCACCAATTTGAGGAGGCAGCAAGGGGAAGGTAGTATTTTTATGGCATAAAACCAAAAGTCATAAATACCCGACCCCGGATTCAAGATCCGGGGATTTTTTTTGGCCAAAAATTATAAATTGACCGAAATATACATTAATAATCGGTCATCCCGAGCAAACCGAGGGATCTAATTAGAAATATGAAAAAAATCTGGACAGACAATAACAACTCAACTGCATCGATTGTCGATGATTACTGTTTCAAGGAGGGTGTCGCCTGGGACAATTACCTGACAATCTATGACATTTACGGCTCGATCGCTCACGCCAAAATGCTGGTAAAAGCCGGAATCATTAATAATGGCGAATACAACAAACTCAAGAAATCCCTGAAGAAGATATTGGATTTGCATGCAAAAAGTCAATTTTCCGTAACTCCGGCGGATGAGGATATCCATACAAAAGTCGAATCTTATCTGACTGAAAAATTGGGAGATCTTGGCAAGAAAATCCATACCGGCCGAAGCCGGAACGACCAGGTGCTTCTTGATCTCAGACTATATGCAAAGTTTAATTTGATAAAAATCGCCAAGAATTTAGTTGCCGCATCGGATTCTTTTCTGCATTTTGCCGAAAAATACCAATTTGTACCAATGCCCGGATACACCCACATGCAGAAAGCCATGCCATCATCGGTGGCCATGTGGGCCGGCAGTTTCGCCGAGCAGTTTGCCGATTTGTTGGTCTTGATCAAATCCGCCTACGACTTAAACAACCAATCCCCGCTTGGAACTGGCGCCGCTTACGGCGTCAGCCTTCCCATTGACCGGGAACTGACTGCCAAAAATCTTGGGTTTTCAAAAGTCCAGAACAATTCCCTTTACACCCAAATTTCAAGACCGACAATTCAGCTGATCACCCAGCAGGCGCTTTTTCAGATAATGCTGGCAGCATCGCGCTTTGCCCAGGACCTATTATTATTCACGACCCGGGAATTTTCTTTCTTCGACGTCTCAGAATCGGTTTGTACCGGGTCAAGCATCATGCCGCAAAAAAAGAATCTTGACCTTATGGAATATGTCCGTGCCAAAACGGGCGCTGTCATGGCTTATGAGTTTAAGACGGCAACGATTGCTTCGGGATTGCCCTCGGGCTACAACGCCGACTTCGGAGAAATCAAAGGCGCCCTGATGGATTCGTTTTCAATCGTTGATAAAACTCTCGACGTGCTTAAGGTTGTTGTTAAGTCAATAAAGCCAAATGAGGAAATCCTCAAAAAGGGCTGCACGGCCGAAATATACGCCACCCATCAAGCCTATCGGAAAGTGATCGAAGGAGTCCCGTTCAGAAACGCTTATCTTGAAGTAAAACAAAAATTCAATGAAATGCCCGTCCCCGACCCTGTTAAATTTCTTAAGGAATCGAAGCATACCGGAGGGACCGGCAATCTGGCGCTCAAAAAAACCTACGAGTTATTGGTGAAACAACAACAATTGTGGACAAAAGAATCGGTTAAGTTTAATGGCGTTATAAGTTCACTCATCAAGTAAACACATGAATATATTTAATTTCAGGCGAGCCCTAACCTGAAACTCAACCAATATTATTATTTATTTATTTTAAAAGTGAAAAACACAACTAGTTATTTGAAGGTCGCATCATACGAAGCCCAAACGGGGCAAGTTAAAAAAGTTCTACTCCTCTATTCGGGAGGCCTGGATACGTCGGTGATGCTCAAGTGGATCCAGGACGAGTACAAGGCCGATGTCATCACGCTGACCTTGGACATCGGTCAGCAAAAAGACGACCTGGCGGCGGTCAAGAAAAAGGCCCTGAAGTTCGGCGCCGTCAAAGCGGTCGTCCTTGATGCAAAGGATGAGTTCGCCGAAGAATTTATAGCTGTCGGCATTAAGGCGAACGCCTCGTACCAAGGGGATTACCACCTCTCAACCCCTATGGGACGGGCGGTCCTGGCCAAAAAAGCCGTCGAGGTTGCCAAAAAATTTGGCGCCGACGCTATTGCCCATGGGTGCACCGGGAAAGGCAACGACCAGGTGAGAATCGAGGGTTACATCCTCAGTTTTGATCCGAAAATGAAAATCATCGCGCCTGTCCGTGAGTGGCAGATGGATCGTAACGAGGAAATAAAATATGCGGAAAAACATGGAATTCCGGTTCCGGCATCTATCAACTTTCCCTACAGCGTCGATGACAATATGTGGGGCATGACTTGGGAGGGCGGAGAGATCGAAGAACCACATTTGATCGCACCTGTTGAAAAATTCCTGACGACCTATACCCTGGCCGCCAAAGCGCCCGGCAAAGCGGAGCTGGTAACCCTGGGGTTTAATAAGGGAGTTCCGGTAACGCTCAACGGGAAAAAAATGAAATTGGCCTGTTTGATCGACAAGTTAAACAAAATCGCGGGTGCGCATGGAGTTGGAGTTATCCATATGTTTGAGGACCGGTTGGTTGGCGTAAAAAATGGGGGCATTTATGAAATGCCGGCCGCCGACGTAATTATCAAGGCCCATAAACACCTTGAAAAATATGTTTCGACCCGATATCTCAACGAACTCAAGGAAACGATGGATACCAAATGGGCTTATCTTTGTTACGCCGCCATGTGGTATGACCCGGTGATGTCGGCGATTAACGCCTTCAACGACCAAGTCAATGAAAAGGTCACCGGTGAAGTCACGGTAAAGCTTTTCAAGGGGAGCGCCAAGGCGGTTGCCATGAAGTCGCCATACGGCTTGGACCATACGTCTTTTAACAACGCCGAAGGATACGGGTTCAATGTCAATGCCAGCGCCGGTTTCACGGAAATCTATACACTGCAAATGAAATTGGCCAATCAAAAAGGCAAAAAGTAAAGCATGTTAACAAGGACAGTCCTCCGTGAGGAGGACTGTCCTTTATAATCGTTTATTATCGAACGGAGTGAGATAAAAAGACTAAAATGACACATTTAAATATTTTGGCGAAATATAACTCGCCAAAATGTCTTATAATATAACCATGATCAAGGATAAAATAGAACAGAGCTTGAAAGACGCCCTGAACAAAATGGATGTAATGGAGGCTGTTGAAATTGACGTAAAACCGCCAAATAATTCCGCATTCGGCGACTACTCCTCTTCGATCCCTTTTAAGTTGTCAAAGAAACTGAAGATGCCTCCCATGAAAGTTGCCGAATCGCTGGCAAAAATTATCACTCCTCCAAATGGCACGGAAAAAATTGAAGCGGTAGCACCGGGCTATGTTAATTTTTGGCTTAAGAAAAACGACGTTATAGAAATGGCATCAAAGTATTCCAACAACAAGTTCGCATTTCCCGAATTCCATTTGGGACCGAACAAAAAAATCATGGTTGAGTTCGCCCATCCCAACACCCACAAGCTTTTCCATATCGGACATTTAAGAAACATTTCAACCGGAGAAGCGATGGTCCGGATCTTTGAGGCGGTCGGCAATAAAGTAATCAGAACCAACTACCAGGGAGACGTCGGACTCCACATCGCCAAATGCCTTTATGGAATAAGGCATTCAAAAGTCGACTATAAAAATCTCAAGTCGCTCAAGGAGAAAATCGAGTTTATTGGAAAAATGTACACCGTCGGTACCGCCGCCTATGAGGACAGCAAAGACGCCAAAGAAGAAGTCCTCAAGATAAACAAGATGATCTACGACCAGTCACCGGAAATCCTACCCCTATGGCAGGAAACCAGGCAATGGAGCCTTGACTACTACGGCGAAGTCTACAAAAGAGTCTATAGCCGTTTTGACAGACTCTATTTTGAAAGCGAAGTCACCAAGCGGGGGTTGGAGATAACCAAAGAGATTTTCAAAAAAGGCATCCTGGTAAAAAGTGAGGGGGCCATTGTTTTCAACGGAAAGCCATACGGCTTGGACACCCGCGTCTTCATCAATTCCCTCGGATTCCCAACTTATGAAGGCAAGGAAATGGGATTGGCCGAAAAGGAATTTTCCGATTTCGGAGAACTGGATAAAGCCATACACGTCGTGACGCCTGAACAGACGAGCTTTTTCAAAATTACCTTCAAAGTGGAGGAGCTTATTGACGAAAAAAAATACAAGGACAAGCAGTACCATCTGGCCTACGAATGGGTCAAACTCAAAGAAGGGAAAATGTCCTCACGCGTCGGCAACATAATAGAGGGTAACTGGCTTATCGACCAGATCAAAAACAAAATCCTGGAAAAATTCAAATGTGACGACAGCACCGCCGAGACTTTGGCAGTCGCCTCGACCAAATATTCATTTTTGAGAAACGGCATCCAGACAATCATCCACTTTGATATCGACGAGTCGATTTCCGTCGAGGGCAATTCGGCCCCATATCTTATCTATACCTATGTGAGGTGTAAATCGGTATTGGGTAAAGTGGAAGATAATCAAAATGACAAAAAAATTGACGTCGCCAGACTCAATAAGGATGAACTCTCCATTTTGAGAAAATTGCAGCAATTTCCGGAAATCGTCAGCAAGGCCGCTGCGGAATTTTCACCCAACGTGATCGCCACCTATCTTTACGAACTGGCGTCCGAGTATAACGTTTTCTACCAGAAAAATCCGATACTTAAAGCTGAAGCGGGGTCAAAAGAGATAAGGCTTCTAATAACAAACGCGACCGCCAACGTTCTAAATAAAGGCCTCGACCTTTTGGGCATTAAAACCGTGGAAAAAATGTAATATGGCATTTTTTATTTGCTCCAATTGCGGATACGGATCGGCTTCCTGGTACGGGCGCTGCCCCGACTGCGGACAGTGGAATACGATGGTGGAAAAGCCAGACTTTTCCAAATCCGCAAAAAATAAAAACGAGTCGGTGAAAAAAATATCCATTACCCCATTGAAAAAGATTAAGTCGCAATCGGGAACGAGAATCAAGACCGGTCTTTCAGAGTTTGACCGGGTGACCGGGGACGGGATGGTTAAGGGAGAAGTAATTCTTCTGACCGGCGAGCCGGGAATCGGCAAATCGACCCTGGTTCTTCAGGCATTAAAAAAAATAAGAACCCTATATATATCGGGTGAGGAATCGGGTGAACAGGTAAAAAACCGCGCCGACCGTCTTGGAATCGACCTGGAAAACTTTTTGTTTTCCAATGATCTTCAGATAGAAAGCATTATTGAGACCATCCCCCAAATGGATTCGAAGATAGACTTACTGATCATCGATTCGATACAAACCGTATACTCGAAGGATGTCGAATCCGGTGCGGCTTCGGTTTCCCAACTTAAGGAAGTCACCAAAAAAATCGTCACTTTTGCCAAAAACAACGACGTCATAGTTATCATCATCGGTCACGTCACTAAAGAAGGTGCCGTCGCCGGTCCGAAAACGCTTGAGCACTTCGTCGACGCCGTCTTAAACTTCGAAGGTGAAAAAGTTTCCAACCACCGATTACTCAGGGCTTCGAAGAACCGCTATGGTGGAACCGACGAGATTGGCATTTTTGAGATGACCGGAAAAGGCTTGAAGGAAGCCGGCGATCCCCTGCTTTTCGTGGAGGAAAAGGGGGCCCTTGAGGTGGGGCGGGCGGTTATCGGTGTCAGCCAAGGTAACCGGCCGTTATTTTTTGAAATCCAGTCCCTGACAAGCCCAACCGTCATGGCGTATCCTAGACGGGTGGTCAAGGGCCTGGACTACAACAAGGTACAGCTTTTGATAGCGGTTGCCCAGAAGTACCTCCACTTGCCGCTAGACAGATTTGACATCTACATTAACGTCATAGGCGGAGTAACGATTTCCGGAACGTCGGCCGATTTTGGATTAATCGCTTCCTTAATTTCCTCCTTCAAAAACATACCCCTCCCAAAAAACTCACTTTTCATGGGAGAGGTCGGACTATTGGGCGAAGTCAGAAAAACTGCACTCGAAGACAAAGTGATTTCCGATGCCAAAAGACTTGGATTCAAAAAAATATATTCGGGTAGGCAGATAGAAAATATACGCGATTTGAAGAACCTACTTAGGTGACTTCTTGAAGAAAATTTTTTCTATGGTTGTTTTTCTGCCGTTGGCACCAGTCAGGTCAAAGATGAGTTTATTGGCCCCCTCGTGAAGCGGAAAATCGTACTCAAAACTGCCGTCACGGTTGAGGTAGATCCTCTGGTTTACGATAGTTAAAATGGCGTCCTTGTCGGTCACCCCTTTGATGGTGATTTTCTTTTCGGTGGTGAACTTGCTGGTCGTAGGCGTTTTGATCGATAAGGTAGGCGGCAGATAATACAGTCTCAACTGGTAACCAAAGTAAACCAAAAAAACGAGCACACTCAATACGATGACAAACCTGAAGAATTTTTTTGATTCCGATGTCAAGTCCGAGGATGATACCTTCTCCTTGAACTTAACCTCCTCTTTTCTTTCATAATCGCGCCTGAAAAATGCCAAGACTTTTTTTTGATCCAGGCCCAATATTCGTGAATAATTTTTCAATATTCCGGTTATGTATATTTTTGAAGAGAAAAAGTCCCAGTCGTTTTCCTCGATGGCGCGAATAAATTTCTCTCTGACTTTGAGTTGTTTTTCTATAATGGCGAGAGTCAATCCACGATTCAACCTCTCTTTTTTTAGGATTTCGCCAACTGTAAGCATAATCTAATTTTACACCCTTCCCGTATACTCAGCGGTTTCCGGATTGATACTGATGGTTTCCCCAACCTTGACGAAAATGGGAACGAGGACTTTAGCGCCGGTTTCCACGGTAACCTGTTTTTTGGCCCCCGATACGGTATCACCCTTGGCGGCATCCTCGGCCTCTGTAACCTTGAGTTTTACGCTCATAGGTGGCCTGACCGTCAACGGCACATCGTCGTGAAGGTAAACGTACATCTTCTCGCCTTCCTTGAAAAACCTGGAAATTTCCCCGACAACCCCTGATGGAACCGAAAACTGGTTGTACGTCCTTTCGTCCATGAAATAAAGGTTTTCGTTATCCTTGTAAAGATATTGCATTTCGACGGATGCGACGTCAACCAATTCCACCTGCTCGTTTGATTTATAGGCGTAGTCGATGTTTTTTCCGGTTACGAGATTCTTGATTCTGGCCTTCATCAATGCCGATCCCTTTCCCGGAGAATAGAAGTCGGCCTTCTGCACTTGCCAAATGTCGTTAAGGTGTCTAACGAATTCCCCTTTCTTGAGGTTCCCTGCGTTTGTATACATGTCGGTCCTTTTTTGGAAATCAGCAAATGTTAATTAACTTTAATTTGGCGATTGTATCGACATCCGCAAAAACCATTGCCAGTCTGTCCATTCCAATTGCTATTCCGCTGCAGTTCCCAAGCCCATATTTTAACGCTTCTATAAACCCTTTGTCAATCGGATGGATTGTTTTGAAGGAATCCCGCCTTCGTTTTTCCTCATCGGCAAAACGCATTTCCTGCTCCTTCCAATCCGTTAATTCGGTATAACAATCTCCCAATTCCACTCCGTTTATATAAAACTCAAATCTTTGGGATGTTTTTCCGCCTACGTTGTGTTTGGCCAAAGCAGCAAATTCCTTCGGATAATCGTAAATCAAAGTCGGGTAACCGTTTTTGCCCATGAATGGCTCAACTTCCTGGGTATAAATCTGGCTCCAAATGTCTTCATAGGTAAAACCTTTGGTTTTGTAACCCTTTTCGGATGCTTTCTTTTCGAAAAGATTATGATCGAACAATTCCTTTTCCTTGATTTGGGCGTATTTTTCGAAAGCTTCGGCGACGGTGAGTTTTTCCCATTTGTCCAGATTGATCTTTCGGTTTTTGACTTTTGTGTTTATGAACTGAAGTAATGCCAGTACCTCTGAAGCGATATCCATATAGTCGGCACCCATTTTATAAAACTCGAGCATAGTGAACTCAAATGAATGAAGAGTGGCCGCCGGGTCGCTGTTCCTGAAGGATTTCCCTAAATAATAGCAGTCGCCAACGCCATAAGCTAGAGCGCGTTTTAGGAATAATTCGGGCGACGGGGTAAGATAGAGTTTCCGGTTCTGACCGTTATGTTTGAAGTCGGTTTCGAAAACCTCCAAATAAGATTCCGGTATCAAGGAAGGCGATAGAACAGGTAGATCGAGTTTTAAGTATCCATTTTTTTTCAGGAACTCGTTAGTCGCATCCTCAACGAGGAGGTACTTTTTGTAAGCGTTGAGGTTTTCTAGATTGGTCTTTATCTGCATTATGTTATCTCCTTAAGTTCTTCAAGAATCTTCCTTGTTTTGTGGGATATCCTTTCCGGAACCTTAATCTTGAAAACAACATACTGGTCCCCGGCCCTTTGAGAATTCGGATAAGGGACACCTTGGCCTCTCAGGCGCACCATTGTTCCCGATTGGGTACCGGGCCTGACTTTTAAAGTCACCGGCTGGTTAATGGTTTCAACCTCGACCGTTCCTCCCAGAACCGCCATTGGATATGAGATTTCCATTTCAAGGTATATATCCTGATTTTCACGCCTGAAGCGTTTATGCGGTTTTACTTTTACCTGGAGGTCAAAATCCGAAAAACGGATGGTTGTTCCGTCATTTACGCCGGCTGGAATCTTTATGGTTTTAGTATCCCCTTTTATGACCGTTTGCTTCTCGGTTCCATGGACCGCCTCATCAAATGTAAGGGACATCTGATACATGGCTCTCTGTTGGCGTCTTCCTCCCCGGCCGCCTCCAAAAGGAGATTGAAAACCGAAAAACTGTTCGAAAATTTCAAATGGATCGGAAAATCCGCCAAAATCGACGTTTTCAAAAGGGTTGCCGCCACCTCCAAAATTGGTATATACCCTGAAAGGCCCGTCCTGATAATATTGCCCTCCCGCGCCACCCGGCGCTCCACCGGCAGCACCCCCCTTGAAAGCCGATTCCCCGTACTGGTCGTACATCTGTTTCTTTTGGGGATTGGACAGGACTTCATAAGCCTTATTCACTTCCTTGAATTTTTCGGTGGCTCCAGTCTCCTTATTCCTGTCCGGATGCCATTTTAAGGCCTGTTTTCTGTATGCGGTTTTTATCTCCTGGTCCGAGGCGTTTTTGGAAACACCCAGGATTTCATAATAGTCTGCCATATGATGATTTAAAAATTAGCCTGCTCTTTTGGAGCAGGCTAATTATATAACTTTTTAGCCTTGTTCAGTTGACAACCTCGCCTTCTTCGACCTTGTCTTTTTTGTCGTCCTTCTTATCATTTTGGGGGGGCGTCTGTCCTCCGGTTGGCGGCGGTTGGCCTGGGCCCGAACCAGGTTGCCCCTGTTTGTTGTACATCGCCTGGCCGATCTTGGTCAATTCGTCCGACAAATCTTTGGTCTTTGTCTCGATCTCTTCTTTTGAGCCTTTGCCGATCGTATCCTTGAGCTCCTTAATTTTCTTCTCGACGTTTTCCTTAACGTCCTTGGGTGCTTTGTCGCCCGCATCTTTCAGGGACTTTTCTGCAACATAAATCATGTTGTCGGCCTTATTCTTGGCTTCGATTTTTTCTTTCTCTTGACTGTCTTTTTCGGCGTTCTTTTCCGCCTCTTCCTTCATCCTCTCGATTTCCTCTTTATTAAGGCCTGTCGATCCGGTGATTTTTATTCCCTGGGATTTTCCCGTTGCCTTATCCTTGGCGGTAACCGAAAGGATACCTGAAGCGTCGATGTCAAAAGATACTTCAATCTGGGGAACGCCGCGGGGTGCCGGCGGAATTCCGTCCAGTATAAACTGACCCAATGACTTGTTATCCCGAGCCATCGGACGCTCACCCTGGAGGATATGAATCTCAACCTGCGTTTGGTTGTCTCCGGCGGTCGAGAAAGTCTCGGCTTTTGTCGTCGGGATAGTCGTATTCCTCGTGATAAGCGGCGTCATTACTCCGCCGAGGGTTTCGACTCCGAGAGTGAGAGGCGTTACATCCAATAAGACCACGTCTTTTGTTTCGCCCGTCAAAACTCCCGCTTGTACGGCAGCGCCAACGGCAACTACCTCGTCAGGATTGACCGACTTATTTGGTTCCTTGCCGAAAAACTCCTTGACTTTCTGGATTACCAACGGCATCCTGGTCATTCCCCCCACCATAACGACTTCATCTATCTTTGAAGTATCGACTTTGGAATCCTTGAGGCACGATTTGACCGACTCGAATGTCTTCTCAACGAGAGAGCCGACAAGTGATTCCAATTTGGCGCGGCTCAGTTTCTGCACCAAGTGCAATGGTTGTCCGTCGCGGACCGTGACAAACGGCAGGTTAATTTCCGCTTCCAAGGATGAAGAGAGCTCGATCTTGGCCTTTTCGGCTGCATCCCTCAGTCTTTGAAGAGCCTGGGGATCCTTTTTGAGATCGATCCCGTTCTCTTTTTGGAACTCGGACGCGATGTGGTCAAGGATCACCTTGTCAAAATCATCCCCTCCAAGGTGGGTGTCTCCGTTGGTGGCCTTTACCTGGAAAACTCCCTCTCCAAGTTCCAAAACGGTAATGTCGAACGTTCCGCCTCCCAGGTCGTAAACGGCAATCGTATGGGCATGTTTCTTGTCCAATCCGTATGCGAGTGAGGCTGCGGTTGGTTCGTTTATGATGCGGACGACCTCAAGTCCGGCGATTTCGCCGGCCTGTTTGGTTGCTTGCCTTTGGGCATCGTCAAAATATGCCGGGACGGTTATGACCGCTTTATCAACTTTCTCACCAAGATAAGCCTCAGCATCGGTCTTGATCTTCTGCAAAATCATGGCAGAAATTTCCTGCGGTGTATAGGTTTTTCCATTGACTTCAACGTCGGCCATATCATCGCGACCGGATTTGATGGCATAAGGGAGCCATTTCTTGTCTATTCCAACCGACGGATCGGAATATCTCCTACCCATCAAGCGTTTTATCGAGAAGATCGTATTCTTGGGATTGACGACCATTTGCCTTTTAGCAACATCCCCGACAATTCTTTTGACCGGGTCAACGACCGAAGGGATGACATTTCTGCCTTCGGCGGAATGGATAACTTTTGGTTTTCCGCCTTCCATGACGGCTACGCACGAATTGGTTGTTCCTAAATCGATTCCGATTATTTTAGCCATATGTATTTAAATTAAATTTTTAATAAGATCCTTCGGCTCGCAGATTTAAGTCTGCTCGCTCAGGATGACGAAGGCTTAAGTCTTCTTCGACACTTTTACCTGAGCAACTCTTAATATTTTGTCTTGCATTTTGTAACCTTTCCTTAAAACCTCGACAACAATGTTGTCTTTGTCGCCCGCGACAATATCGATGACTTCGGCCGTATAAGGATCATATTCACGATCCTTGACAACGATTTCTTCAAGGCCGATTTCTTTTAGCACTTTTTCCAGGTGGTCTTTGGCGATCTTTAAACCCTGATCCTTGACAAAGACCTCGGCTTTCTCCAGATTGTCAAGAAAAGGCAACAATCTCAAAACTAGATTGCGATTGGCGTTTTCGACCACCCACTCCCTTTCATTCCTGACCCGGTTTTCCAAGTTCTGGTAGTCAGCCAGCGCCCGCAAATATTTATTTTTAAATTCGTCTACCTGTTTTTTAAGGTTTTCCGCCCCTTCGACGGATTTTTCGACCACAGGTTTTTTATGATCCTTGTTCTTCTTTTTGTCGTCCATACGATTTATAGCCCCTGCTCTTTAATGATATTCTCGATGAGTTTGGAAAAGTACCTGATTTGCGGAATGATTTCTTCGTAATACATCCTCTTGGGTCCGACGACTCCAACCATACCCTTGATTTTATTGCCCTCGAATTCTCCCCAAACCGAGGCCATGCTGTCGAAGGCCGAATCGTGAAAATCCTCTTCGCCGAGCATGCACATGACCTCGTCCTCGATAGACGTGAATTCGTTCAGGATCCTGTCCCAGAAAGTAAATTCATCAAGCCTTCCGAAAAGGCTCCTGGAAATATTCAAGTCAAAAAATTCCGGTTGCGTCAACAGATTGGCTACTCCGGCGTAATATAAATCTCCGTAGTTGGTGGTCACGAGCGACAACAGTCCGGTTTTTTGCGACAGGACCTTGGCAGACTGGGAAAGCAAACGATGGGCCTCGGCCCTTTCATCCCAGATGCTGTTTTTGTATGAGACTTCGTCGGTCGTCGACAGTTCTTTTTGCTTCATCAGGTGTTTTATATAGAAACGGAAGCCCTTGGCCGAAGGAATACGCCCTGAGGAAAAATGGTTTTTCTTCAGGTAGCCTTTTTTTGCCAGTTCGACCATTTCATTCCTGATTGTGGCCGGAGACACCCCGAGTTTGTATTTTTTTTCAAGGATGTCGCTGCCGACCGGCATGCCGGTTTCCGAATACTCATTGATGATGGATTTCAAAATGTCCACCTGTCTCTGGGTTAAGTCTTCCATATTAGCAATCTTAAAATATGTCTGCTAATTTGTCAAGGGATATTTGTTTGTTATGTTTACCAGGTCCCGTCACTCAAGACAACTTTTCTTCTGCGAGGCTCTACTCGTTACCTCGCAATCCGCTTCTCAAATAAGCTTCTCTTTTCGTGATACCCGTAAAATAATATATAATCTTCTCATGCTCAATAAATACCTGGTTATTCTTGCGGTTGCGGCTTTTATAAAAAATGAGGAAGGAAAATTGCTGCTGGTAAAGAAATCCCCTGCCGAAAAGATCGATGCGGGAATGTGGGTTGTTCCGGGTGGCAAAATAAATCAAGGCGAATTCATACTGGACGGCCTCAAGCGGGAAATTATGGAGGAAGTCAATCTGAAAATAGAAAACCCTGAATGGGTAAATGATAACGTTTTCCGAAGTGGAGGCTTCCATTACCATGCCCAGCATTTTTTGTGCCACTGCAAAAACACATCTCATCTCAAGCTGGAAAAAAACTTGACCGATTTTGCGTTTGTCGGAAAAAAGGATTTGGATAAATACGAAATCCCCAGAGGACTCCGGGAAACGATGGAAATAATTCTATGAAAATCAAATTGGGTGCCCATATGTCTAGCGCCGGCGGTTACCATAAGGCGGTCGAAAGGGTCGCCGAAATCGGCGGCAATGCTTTGCAACTCTTTTCCTCGTCCCCACGGGGCTGGAGCTTCCCCAATCCCGACCAAAGTCAAATAGACGCATTTCTCGAAGCCCAGAAAAGATTGGACATCAACCCCATTTATTTCCATGCTTCGTATCTCATTAACCTGGCCGACGATTCAAGAATCGGCCACCTGTCCAAACAGTCGCTGATAAACGAACTTAATCTTGCCCCCAAAATGAATATCAAAGGATCGATTGTCCACTTGGGATCGTATAAGACCGAAACGACACCCGAAAAATACCGAACTTTGATCGGCAACATCAGCGAAATTATCGACAAAACTGATAACGATTCCCTATTCATGATCGAAAACGCCGGTAATCGGAAAATCGGACAGACTCTCGAGGAAATCGGACAGATTATCCACGACGTCGGTTCCGAAAGAATTAAAGTATGCCTCGACACCTGTCATCTCTTCTCAAATGGATACGACCTAAGAAGCGACAAACAGCTTGAGGAACTGCTTTTCCAGTTCGACAAGAACATCGGCCTCAATAGACTTGAGGTCTGGCATTTTAACGATTCCCGCGACTCCCTGAATTCCGGACGGGACCGGCACGAGAACATCGGACAGGGAACAATCGGACTTGAGGAATTTCGAGTTATCATGAACCACCCGAAAACAAGGGACTACCCATTAATAATAGAAACGCCGGGTTTTGACGGCAAAGGCCCGGACAAAAAAAATTTGGATATTCTTAAATCCCTCATTAATGAATAATTACCAGAAACTCATCGAGAAGGAAGTCGAGTCTTTTTCCGGCAAAGCCATCGACCGCGAAACTTTTGAAAAATTCATATCCCATGTCAGGTCAACCGACAAGCTGACGAAAACCGCGAACATCGATGAACATATATGTTCTTTTTTTGTCCCTTATAACCGCGAGTCTCATTCCGTATATCTAGGCCATCACATAAAAGCCAATTGCTGGATCCCCCCGGGAGGACACATAAATGACCTTGAACATCCGGTAGAAACGGTTATCCGGGAGTTTGAAGAAGAACTGAACCAAAAGATAACAAAAAGCCAGGTTTCGCCACTGTCCATGACAATCAAGGATATAAGCGACAACCCGAGAAACCCCTGTAAAATCCACTTTGATTTTTGGTACTTGGTTGACGTCCCCAGAATTGAATTTGAATACATAAAAAAAGAGTATTATGACGCTAAATGGGTCACGTTTGACGAAGCCATGAAACTGATGAATATCCCTCTCTACAAGACGGTTGTCCTTTCCATCAAAGATAGCGCCTAAATGTCTTATAATTACTTCATGAAACCTTTACCCCAACCAGTCCAAAAATTCATGGAAGCCTTTAAGAAAAAAGGCTATGAAATTTATGTGGTCGGGGGGGCAGTCCGCAATCTACTTTTGAACAAAAAAATAACCAACTGGGATTTTACAACAAGCGCCACGCCCGAAAAAATTCAAAAATTATATCCGGAGTCTTTTTACAATAACGATTACGGAACCGTTACGGTAACCGAAAACGATGAATTGTACGAAGTGACGCCATTCAGGCGGGAAGGAGATTATAAAGATCACCGCCACCCCGGAACGGTCGCTTGGGCCAAAACACTTGATGAGGATCTGGGAAGGCGCGATTTTACCGTTAATTCGATGGCTCACGACGGCGAAAAGATAGTCGATCCGTTCGACGGGCGGAAGGATCTTGAATTAAAGTTGATAAGGTGCGTTGGCGAACCAGACAAAAGGTTCAATGAAGATGCCTTGAGGTTGATAAGAGCCGTCCGTTTTACCTCGCAGTTGGGGTTTATGATTGAGGAGAATACCAGAGCGGCCATAAACAAGAATTCTTCCTTAATAACCAAAATTTCCTGGGAAAGGATAAGGGATGAATTCTTGAAGATTCTGGGAAGTGATTTCCCATCCGAAGGAGTTGTCTTTCTGAAGAACCTCGGGCTTTTGTCGCGTATTCTTCCGGAAGTCGACATCTGTTTCATGATTCCCCAGAAAAGCCCGAAAAGACACCATATATATGATGTTGGCACTCATTTGGTTCAGGCCCTCAAACATTGCCCAAGTCGGGATCCGATCACAAGGTTTGCAACGTTGATCCACGATATTGGAAAGGCCGAAACCTTTAGGCGTGACGACAAGACCGGCCTTATCACTTTTTACAATCACGAGGTCGCCGGCAAAAACCAGGCTGAAAAGATCGCCGATCGTTTCCGGCTTTCAAGCAAGCAGAAAGAAAAGCTTGTAAGACTTGTCCAACACCATCAATTTACGGTCTCCGAGATCCAAACGGATAAGGCAGTCAGACGTTTCATAAGAAATGTCGGCCCGGAATATTTGAACGACATCATTGACCTCCGCTTTGGCGACCGGATCGGTTCGGGAGCCAAACCCGATTCCTGGAGATTTGATTTGTTCAGAAAGAGGCTGATCGAGGTTCAGAAACAGCCGTTTCAAATCAAAGACCTTAAGATTGGCGGAAATGACGTAATGAGAATCTTGAAACTTGATCCGGGTCCCAAAGTGGGAGAAATCTTGAAAAATATATTTGACCAGGTAGTCGACAAAAAAATTGAAAACAAAAAAGAGGTTTTACTTGAGATAGTCAAAAAATACTCCTGAGTTCCTTTTTTCGTCGCCGATGGTTGTTTCCTCCTCGTGGCCCGGATATACCCTGGTAATTTCCGGCAATCCGAACAACGACTCCAGAGACTTCTTCATCTCCTTTTTGTCGCAATAGGAAAAATCCGTCCTGCCGATACTGCCCTTAAATAAAGTGTCTCCGGTAAAAACAATCCCCTCTTTTTTGAAATAAAAACTGGCGGATCCGGGCGTGTGGCCTGGAGTTTCCATAACTTCGAAATCAAAGTCCCCTAGCATGAGCTCTCCGGGCTCAAGATCTTCAAATATCGTTGGCATTATCACCGCCGGTTCATACCCCAAAAAGTGTCCGGCCGTTTCCTTAACCCTGTCTATGAGAAACCTGTCTTTATTAAAGATGTAATATGGCGTTTTCAAGGAAAGTTGAATTTCCCCAACCGCCAGCATGTGGTCGAAGTGTCCGTGAGTCGCCAGCATAGCCTTCAGCTTTAATCTCCGTCGTTGCAGTTCTTCCAATATAAACGAGGCGTCGTCAGCCGGGTCGATCACCAGGCAATCACCGCCTATAGACAAGACGTAACAGTTGGCTTGCAGTTGGCCAAGCTGGAATTTTGCTATTTTCATCATTGATTCTGCCATTCGACAAAGTCACAACCCGTTGCCATTTTCTGTTGCGGATCCCATTGGCTGGTCGAACATTTCTTGAGTTTTTTGCCGGAAACGGTTGTAAAAAGAACCAGTTTGGAGCCGCATTTTGGACAATCTTCCTCAAGCGTTTGGGTAGTTCCCTTAAGCCATTCAACATAATTACATCCACCGGCGGTTTTGGTTTTCGGGTCCCAAGTGGCGGTTGAGCATTTCTTCATCTTCTTGCCCATTCTGGTCGTCACGAGCATTAAAGGAGCACCGCATTTCGGGCACTTCTCATCAAGAGCCTTAGGCTCCACGGCCAACCATTTCACGTAATCACAGCCCTCGTTTTCGCGCGTTTCCGGGTTCCAGTTACCGGCCGAGCAACGCTGAAGTTTTTTGCCGGATTTGGTCTCGACAACTTCACCCAACGGAGCACCACATTTAGGACATACTTCCTCTGTTTTTTTGTCAGTCATATGTTTTCTGTCATGCTGAATTTATTTCAGCATCCGATTAATTTTTAATAGGTTCCTTCTATTCTCCGCTTTCCGCGGATCATTCAGGATGACTCTCTTCAATTGTCGTGAGAGCCATTTTTCTTTTGTTTCACGAGCCAGACCAAAATCGGAGTTGCAACAAACGGAGAAGAATACGTGCCGGTTATGGTTCCGATCAAAAGCGTAATCACAAAAAACCTGATTGTTGAGCCACCCATCAGGGACAAGGCCAGAAGCATAAAAATGATTGTCATCGAATTGTTTATCGACCTAACCATGGTTTCGGTCAAAGCCCGGTTGGCAAATTGTTCGATGTTGACGCTTTCCTCGGTTTGTGCATATTCCCTTATCTTGTCAAAAATGACGATGGTGTCGTGGACCGAAAAACTCATCGTTGTCAGAACCGCCGTCACAAACATCGTATCCACCTCGGCGCCAAAAAAACGAGACAGCAGGGAATAACTGCCGACAACCACCAGAAAATCATGAATCATCGCCAGTATGGCCGACAGGGCGAATTTGAAACCTTTGAAAGCAAAACTCATGTAAAGCAGAATCCCGAAAATGGCAAGAAGCGAGGCGATCCCCGTTTTGACCATTGTTTCTCTTCCCAAGGTTGGACCGACCGTTTCCGACCGTAATATCAGAAGATTCCCACCGGTCTTCTTGTCGATGGCGGTTTTGAAATCGGATTCCTGTTTTTCGGTCATTGGTTTTGACCTTATGGCCAAAGTTTTGTTCCCGTACTTATGATCGACCATCTCCACTTTATTGCTTTTGGCAATCGATTCCAGGTCTTTTTTGCTTATGGGATTTTTTATTTGGTACTCAAGGCTAGTTCCTCCCACGAAATCGATCGAAAAACGGTATCCCCATTTCACTATCGAAAACAGGCCGCTTCCTATGACGATCATGGAAATGAACAGATACAGAAATCGGTACTTCAAAAAATTAACCATAAATTATTTCAGCTTGTAAAAAATGTTAATCAATCTCTTGGTGATAACAACCCCGGTAAAAAGACTGGTAGCGACGCCTATCGCCAAAGTGAGGGCAAATCCCCTAACCAGACCGAACTGGGGCAGGAAATCCCAATTCAACGGATTGAACAAGATAAAAGCAACTGTGAGAGTTGTAATATTGGCGTCTTTGATGGCATCGATCGCCCTCCCGAATCCGAGTCGGGCGGCAATATCGAAAGTTTTTCCGCTCCTCAATTCCTCCTTGATCCTTTCGAATATGAGGATATTGGAGTCAACTGCCATGCCGATCGACAAAATGAAACCGGCCATGCCCGACAGAGTCATGACAACCGGAATGACCCTGAAAATCGCAAAGGTTATCAACCCGTATATGACCAAGGCCATCGCCGCAATAACCCCGAGTTTTCCATAAAAAAAGATCATAAATAGCAGAACCGCGACCAAACCTATGCCTCCGGCGATCAGACTCCTTCTGACTTCGGTCGCTCCCAAGGTGGGGCCGACATTTTTTTGTTCAACAAGCTTAACGCTCAAGGGCAAAGCGCCCGAGTTTATGGAAATTGCCAATTTTTTAGCTTCGTCAACCGTAAATGTGCCGTTGATTACGGCGTTACCATCGGCAATTTCCTGTTGCACGGTCGGCGCCGAAATCAGGGCATTGTCGACCACGATTGCAACCGGTTTACCAACGTTCCTTTTGGTAACATCCGCAAAAATTTTTGCCCCTTCCGAACTGAATGCCAGAGCAACCTGCGGTTTTCCCGTCTGCTGGTCAAAAACAACCGTGGATTTTTTTATGTGCTTTCCGGTAAGACCGGTGTCCGCAAAAGTCGGCGAAGTAGTCGCCTCCTTCTGCGACTGCTCCATAAACTTGAGTTGGGCAGTTTTTCCTATCAGGGCAATCGCGTCGGTAACATTGGTTATGCCCGGAAGGTCAACCGTAATCCGATAGTTTTGACCTGACTTGATCGTGGCGACCGTCGGCTCCGAAACCCCAAACAGATTGACGCGTCTTTCGATTATGTCGCGGCTTGAAGTCAAGGCGTCTTGAAGATCTTCCTGTTTGACACCGCGGATGTCCGCCTCAAACACGAGATGGCTACCACCCTGCAAGTCAAGACCGAGTTTGGTTTTGAAGTCGCGTTTTATCTGGTTTCCGAATAAGCTGACATTTATGGAAAGTGGATTCACCTTGAACTTGCCGATCGTTAAATTCTCGGGCAGATCTATCCAAATTATCAATATTGCAATTAAAAGAAGAAAAATATATTTAAGTATTTTCATTTGTGCGGTTACTTGAGCAAGTCGTCCTCCTGGCCAACTAGCATAACTTTAGGTTGCTTCAAAAACCTCCAAATGAACGGATCATTGTTCTTTTTCCTGAAAACAAATTCGTCCTCGGTCATGACCGTATAGTTTATGGGGCGACCGAAGGTTCTTTCGGCTTCATGGATAATGCCCTCGACTTCGGCGATGACGACGACGCCGACAAACAACAGATATATTTCGTCCTCCTTTATGATGACGTTCTTGGAAAATTTGAGGGATACGGCAACGTACTTTATCTTACCCAATGCCGATTGGTTTTTGTAAACCGCAGTGGCTAACGGTGTAGTCTTGGTAAAAATTCTCGTGAATTCGTCAAAAAGGTGATAGTTTTTGTTTAATGAATAATAAATCTTGTTCAGCCGTCTTTCCTTAAGAAGCAGCTTCTCCTCAGAGAGTATGTCCAGCTCCCTTTTGACAGCGTTTACCTCCTCGATTATTTCCCTAACTATCTTGCGCAAGTAAAAAGTTTCGCCCGGGTGGTGGAAAAAAAATTCCAATATTTTTCTCCTTGCTTTCGACGGAATTATGTGTTGCAACATATCAATAGTTGACTTTATTACCTATTGGTAATACTTCGACAAATACCTGTCCCCGAACCATCGACACCGCCTTACCTTGCTCATCCGTGAATTTCAGGTTATCTGTCGTATCTTCGCGGGACCACTCCCCTTTTATAGCTTGCCCGTTGTTGAAAATCAAGGCATCACCGCTACCAACCGTTTTATAAAGCAAATGGCCTCCCTCATAACCGTCATTCGCCGGCGATTCCTTGGCAAACATGACGACGATGTTTTTGGCGGTTAGTTGGCGACCGGTATTCTTGTCCAGATGGGGAACGCCGCCATTGTTCCTTTTGTAGGAATTGGAGGTTTTGTCATAAGACCAAACAACTCCAAAGTCGGAGGCAAAGCTGTCCCAAAAACCAAAATCTACCTTGGTTATATTTCCGCGGTCACCCGTTTTGGCATCATCCGCAAACTCCCATGGCGTAAAACCCTTATCCCATCGAATGCCATCCGAATCCTTTTCCGTCAACTCCCGCTTGTCCTTGGCGTACTGCCAAAGTTTGGCGGTCGACGAGTAAACTGTATGCTCTGTCGCCCTGTTGGGGAGCCTTTCATAATCCCTCCAAAAGTAAGGGAACGGCACCGAGAATTGATTCAAGTCGTTATACGAAGACCAGCTAATTTCCTTTATATATCCCAGGGCGTCAGCGGGTCCGGGGGTGTTTGCTCCCCCAACATGTGCGTAAAGAGGATTTGATCCGTACCCCTCAAGAAAGTTTATGAAGTACATCCTTGCCGATCTTACGGGTCCAACGTATGGAGCGTCCTTGCAATAAAAAACGGCTAAAAAGCGCGTGATGCCGCCTTCAGCCACTGCTTCATAAACAACGTCCGCGTAAGATAAACCCGATTGTGGCCGGGCTTCCTTATGGTTCTCAACCATCACTCCCAATGGCCTCCTTTTCTCCCACGCCAATCTTTGACTTTTGGTCAGCATTTCCCCATTTATCGGGCATTCTTCGGTCTTTGGTTCGTCCGGGATCGCAGTCGCTCCGTTTGAAGTAGGCGGTTTGTAATTTGAAAGCGGCGAAAGAATTGTGGCAACGCCCCCACCCTTGAAAAAGGAATAGGAACTGACCGTTGACAACATGAAGGCAAAAAAAACTACCACCCAAGCGATTTTTTTATCGATCATACTATGTTTGAAATGCTAACTGGTAAATTATTTAACTGCTTGCCTCTATGGCTTTTTCTTCCTCTTTTGACAACTCGTATTCGAGGCCGACTCCCTTTTTTACCCTTTTAGTATACACTCTCAGGCCTTCTTTTGTATAAATGAAATTAACGACAATCCCGCTGTTTTCCTGGTCGGTGAAAGCGACGACAAAGCTCTGTTCGCCGCCGACGGTTCCGAAAGGATTGAACCTGACCAGTCCGACTTTTTGCAAATGAAGCGTTGATTTTCTCGCCTCTTCATTCAATCTCTTCTTTAATTCGTCTATCTCGGATTTCATTATCCTCTCCCCGCCTATGAGGGAATCTAGGATGTCATCGAGTTTTTCCTTTTTTGTAGCCGAGATCAAATTATAGTAATGGTTTCTCAACTTGAAGAAAAAAACCGTGATTATAAGGAGCCACAAAAAAACCGCCCCTATTAATATATACATCAGCATGAAATAATGATAGCTTTTGAAAAATGGCGTGTCAATTTGACTTTTCCCCTAATGCCGATCTATAATCGAGTGGAACGAGATTAAGGGACCAAAGCAACACATTCAGTCGAACAAAGATATGCCAAAAAAAACCAAACGGCAAAAAATACTGGCCGCCTACCACAAACAGATCAAACTCGTCGACCAAAAAACGGGTCCTGCCGTCATAAAAAAGGAAACCCTGACGGAAGAAATTCATGTTGAGACGCAGCAACTTCCGGAACAAAATCGCTACTTTTTTTCGGATCTGAAAAAAAGCCTCCTTCTGGTCACAGCCGTGATTGCGCTTGAAATCGTTTTATATTATGCTAGGCTTATTAAGTAAACGACGCTTAGCCTTAATTTGAGATCGGAAATATAAATCGTCGAGAGCGTGTGGTTCGGGTCTGAATAGCTTTCGACACAATTAAGGAAAATCGTCGGGAAAGAACCAATAGGTTCTGTCCCGAGATAGGAAGGAGGTGACAACAAATATATGGCAACAATGTACTGCGTAAAATGTCGTGCAAAAAAGGAAGTCGCTAATCCACAAAAAGTCACCATGAAGAACGGAAAGCCGGCTATGAAAGCCAAATGCCCAGATTGTGGAACCGGTATGTATAAGATCGGTGCGGCATAATATTTTCTTTAAATAAAATATTTAACCTAAAAACCACTCAGATTTTTTTGCGAGTGGTTTTTAGTTTTTAATGAGAGGAAAAACCGACAATTTTTTGTAGACCGGTTTTTTTCCGGAAAGAATGCTTTCGAATAGGACGATCTTGGTAACTTTAAAGGAAATGTCTATGTTTATTTTCTCCACTCTTTTTTTAAGGACAAAATACTGCTGTTTCGACGAACGCCTTCCCCTCCCGATCGTCAAATGGGGCACGAATTTATGATCGTCATAGGGGCCGGCAAAATTGCTCTTGATTAATGCCGCGAGGGATTCGAGCTTTTTTTCGCGCCTGAAATTCAGATACATCAATAATTTTTGGTGGGCAAACACGTCAAGGCTGATGGAATAAAGGTAGAAATCTTCCTGATCGTAAAGTAGGTCTTTAACTTTCTTTTTTATCACTTCCGGCGAATATAATTCACCGAAAAAATGAACGGTTATATGAAAATTTTCAGGCGTCACCCAAATGAATTCCGGATACTGTTTTTTTATGTCGGTCAATTGCTTGTCCAGTTCGGACTTTACTTTATCGGGTAATTCGATTGCCAGAAATAGTCGCATATTTTTTAAAAATTTTAAAATTCGGAAACGATTTTTCTTGTGGAAAAATTTTTGACGAGCGGAATTACCACTTTCACGTCGGCTCCAAATTTTTCCGCTTGCCTTCTTTTCTTGTCCAAGAATTTATCGCCCTCGGTCACCGCAATCGTATGCGGGCGTATAGCCTCAACCAGTTCGTCATATCGCTTCTCGTCGTCAAACAGAGGCAGCAATATCACCAGATCGACAAAATTCAGTTCGGAAAGGATCTCCGCCCTTTCCATCTGATTGTGAACCGGGGTCTTTCTTTTGTGCATATTTATGAATTCATCGCTCTCCAAGGCAATGATTAAAAAATCACCTTCTTCGGCTGCCGCTTTCAGGAACTTCAGGTGGCCGTAATGCAAGAGGTCAAAACATCCACCCGCCAGAACGGTTTTTTTTCCCTTCAGAATCTCCTTCGTTTTGCCTAATTCGTTATATGGGATTATCATAAGATATTTAGTCTCAACGATTATACAATATCTATTATGCCCTTCAGCGTAGAAGTCGTCAACGAAAAACAAAAAGCCCTGATCGTCTCCAGGAAAAACCACGATTTCATCAAGGACCTGAAGAAACGGCTCGAGGGTTCCTCCGTCGAATATTTTTTCTCTTCCCATGCCCCACAAGCACTGGACAATTTTGATTATGTTTTCTTTATCAATGAACCCGTTCATTCCGGAAGCAAAAAAAAGCAGCCTCGCAAAAAGATGGTTTACATACTCATGAATCGGAAGAACGACATGAAGAAGTTTGATGAAGTTCCCCACACGGCCAAGGTCGTATCCATTTCTTCCAATACGTTGACTAATAATGACATAGACAAGATCCTTTGGTTTGCATTTTCCGATACCGGCGAAAACCATTTGTTCCTGAATCCGTACCCCCTCGGTAAGGTTCACCCGTCCAAAATCAAACTGACCTGGGATTTCCAAAAATATCTGACCATCAGGAATTTTATGGTTCTCTTTTTCCTATCCATGATTGCATATCATCTGGCGTTCATCCCGCCGTTGTCGATGTCTTTATTTTATGCATACAGATCATACGACGAACTTAAAAAAGAATCTTACGATCGGTCCAAAATCAGTTCAGCCGTAAGCGCTTCGTATCTCGGCATTTCAAAAAAACTATTTACGCTCGCCCGCCCGACCTGGTTGTTGTTTGGAGTCGCCCTTTACCCGGATACCGCCATTGATTTGAATTCCAGGGGATTGACGGTGATCAACGAGGCCTCGGGACTGATTTCCCAGGCTAGGGATATGCAGTCCCTGATTTTCAAGAGAAATAAGACCGATAACGAAAAAGACGACTTGACGCTAAGATTCAAAAGGATTAAGGAAGGTCTCACTGTTTTAAACGACAATTTGTCGGTAATAAACCAGAAGCTGCCGGCGGGCTTGCCGTCCATGAAGAAATTCAAGACCAGCCTCATCGAGATCGTCGATCTTATAGGAAAATCCGGAAAAATAGTAGACTACTTGGAAAACCGGATCGCTTCCCCTTCGGAAAAGAAATATTTGATATTTTTTGCCAACAACAGGGAGCTCAGGCCGGGGGGCGGCTTTTTGGGGTCGTTCGGAATCCTGAAAATCGGTAACTACGAGATCCAGGGCATACAGGTCTATGACGTTTATGACGCCGACGGCCAATTGACGGTCCACATCGATCCTCCGGAACCGTTATCAAAATACTTGGGGGTGCCACACTGGTTCTTGAGGGACTCCAATTTCACCCCTGATTTTTTGCAGAATTACCAAGAAGCCCTTTTCTTTCTTGAAAAGGAAATGGACTTAAAGGATTTCAGCGGATCGGTTCTGATTACGACCTCGGCGATAGAAAATGTCCTGAACGCCTTCGGCAACTTATATATTCCTGATTACAACGAATATATAAATGCCAAAAATTTTTATATCAAGACACAATCTTATGTCGAAAAGGATTTTTTTCCCGGATCAACTCAAAAGCGAAATTACCTGTCTCTCCTGATGAATCAGATCTTCATTAATCTGGATCAGGTTTCACTGAAGAGTCTGGGACACGAAATAAAAAAATCCCTCGACGAGAAGCAGATCGTTGTTTACGTGAACGATCCTACCGTTCAGACTTTTTTTGATTCGTCTTTTTGGTCCGGGCGCGTTATCGAGCCGAAGTGCACCTTGCCGCAAAATTGCATCGCCGATTATCTATTTCCGTACGATACCAATGTCGGCGCCAATAAGGCAAATTATTTCGTAAACCGCAGCATGTACCTGAAAACAAATATAGACGATGGGGGGAATATAAATCATTTATTGTCAATCCAATATAAAAACAATTCGCCGTCACTAGTCTTCCCTACCGGCCTTTATCGCAATTATTTCCAAGTGCTTCTGCCAATAAATTCTGTCGTTAATCAGGTAACAAAAAATGGCGTCAAGGTCGACGAAGTCGATCAAAAGGACGATACGTACAAGACAATTGGCTTTTTCTTCGAAGTAAAACCCGGAGAAACTGCTGATGTTAAAATCGACTATGCCCTTAACAATGCCGTTGTCCCCGACCGGCAGATATACCAGTTTGTCATCCAAAAGCAGATAGGGGCATCAAACTCGGATTTCGTTCTTGAGCTCACCACAGGAAAAAATATTTATGTGCTAAATCAGAATTTTTCTCCAGTTGTCAAAGGCCGTGAAATCATCTATAATACCAATTTATCAACCGACAAAATATTTTTAGTCGAGTTGATGAAACAATAATATGAAAAATTTAACACTTCAGGCTGCAAAAAGGGATCTCTTCGGTAAAAAATTAAAGAAATTGAGACGTGAAGGCACTCTGCCGGCCAACATTTTTGGACCCGACTTCGAATCCATGTCGGTAAGCGTAAACATGAAGGATTTTCTCAAGGTTTACCGCACCGCCCGTGAGACCGGAGTCGTGACTTTGGAAGTCGATAAAAAAGAAATTCCGACCCTTATCAAGCATTTGCAAAAGCATCCGGTCACGGACCAAATTCTCCACGTTGATTTCAGAAAAATCGACCTTTCGAAGAAAGTCCTGACCGACGTTCCCGTCAAAACGGTTGGGGTTTCTGAAGCTGTTTCCATCAAGGGAGGCGTTCTTTTGATCCAGTCGGACGTCCTTTCAGTCGAAGCCCTGCCAACCGACATTCCGACTTCGATCGAAGTCGATATTTCGACAATAAAGGAAATAGGCGGCGAGATCAAGGTGTCGGATCTGCCTAAGTCCGGAAAATACGAATTCAAAACCGATTCTGCCAAGGTCGTCGTTTCGGTTGTCGCCCACAAGGAAGAAAGCGTTACTCCTGACACAGTATCAACTGCTCCAGAGGTAACCACCGAGAAGGCTGCCGAAGCTGATGCAGAGGCCGAAGGCGCGGCTCCAGCCGAAAAAGGTGGTAAACCAGCCGAAGCGAAAGCTGAAGCTGCTGAACCTAAAAAGTAAAAAAATTGTGTTAAAATAACATCATGACAATCATCAAAACTGAGTTTGCTTTGGCTTTGAACCAGGTAGCTACGGAAAGGGGTATCTCGCCCGAAGACGTTTTGACGTCGATCGAGGCTGCCATAATTGCCGCCTACAAGAGAGAGTACCCTGAAGCGGAAGTTGAAGAGCTTAAAGCCAATGTCAGTCGCGAAACCGGAGAAACCAAGATAATGAAAGAGGGTAAAGACATCACTCCTCCGGGTTTCGGCAGGATAGCCGCCCAAACGGCAAAGCAAGTCATTCTGCAAAAAATCAGGGAGGCGGAAAAAAAGACCGTTGCCGCCCACTATCAATCGCAGGTTGGAACCATCATAAAAGGCCGTGTCATCAGGTTTGACGGCTACAACGCCTATCTTGACATCGGCAAGACAGAAGCGGTTTTGCCCCGCGAGGAGCAAATGAAGGAAGAGCGCTACTCTGTCAACGACTCCCTGATCGTTTATCTTAAGGAAATCTCCCAGGACAAATTCGGCAATCCGAGAATCGTTGTATCGCGCGCCGACTCCAAACTGATCGAAGAGTTATTCAAAAGAGAGGTTCCCGAAATCGGGAATGGCACGGTTCAGATAAAAAAAACCGTCAGGGAACCGGGCGAAAGGGCCAAGATAGCCGTTTTCTCGAACCAATCGGGTGTTGACCCGGTCGGTGCCTGTGTCGGCCAAAAGGGGGTACGAGTTCAAACCGTGACCGATGAACTGGGAGGCAAGGAAAAAATCGATATAATCCAATGGAATGCCGACGAAAAACTTTTCCTCATCTCTGCCCTCTCTCCTGCCAAGATCGCCGATGTCGAAATCGACAGCGCTACTCGAAAAGCCAAGGTGACCGTTGATGAAAAAGAGGCGCCCTTGGCCATAGGACGAGGCGGAATTAACGTCAACCTGGCCTCCCGATTGACCGATTTCGAAATCGATATCATTCAAACAAAAAGTGAGGTCGCTGAAACTCCAGCTGAAACTCCCGCCTCCCCAGCACCGGAGGTCAAGGAAGAAGAGAAAAAAGAAGAAGTCAAAGCTTAAACTCTCACCTTTTACGCATAATAGTTTATAATGGACGTATTATGACAAAAGCCAGACCACCAATTGTGGCCATTTTGGGGCATGTTGACCATGGAAAAACCACTCTGCTCGACAGCATCAGGAAAAGCAACATAACCGAGCGGGAACATGGTGGAATCACCCAAAAGATAGGCGCTTACGAGATCGACACCGGATTTAAAGATTACAAAACAGGCAGAATTACTTTTATAGACACTCCAGGCCACGAAGCTTTCTCAAAAATCCGCGCCCGGGGAGCCAATGTCGCCGACATTGCCATCCTTCTGGTTGACGCCAAGGATTCGTTGATGCCGCAAACCATCGAATCCATCTCCCACATCAAGGCCGCCGGCATACCGTTTATTGTTGCCATCAATAAGGTGGATTTGCCCGAGGCAAACCCGGATAAGGTTAAACGCGACCTGATGAAATACGAAGTGCTTGTGGAGGGACAGGGAGGAAATGTCCCGGTCGCCTTGGTGTCGGCTAAAACTGGAAAAGGAATAAAGGAGCTTCTTGAAACGATTTTACTGATGACCGCCGACCTTAATTTGACATACGACGACGATAACCCGCCGAAAGCATATATCATTGAAACAAAAAAAGACAAGAGGGGCATTACCCCATCCCTGATAATAAAGGATGGACGCGTCAAGGTCGGTGACGTTCTTTTTGAGCAGAACCAGAGAATCAAAGTCAGATCCCTTTCCAACGATTTGGGGCGCCAGGTTGACGTTGTTTATCCGTCAACTCCCTTTGAAATGAGCGGATTCGAGATGATGCCGACCGTCGGGTCGGTGGTTACCAATAGCCAATCTGAAGCCAAGCAGGAAGAGGCGGCCGCCGCAAATCCGAAAAAAATCGATATGGCGGACTTGTTGGCAACTCCCAAGACCGAAAAAAAACTTTCGCTGGTCATAAAAACCGATAATCTGGGGAGCTATGAGGCAATCAAACAAGCGTTGGACAAGAACTCCAATGTAAAAATCATTCTCATAGCCATAGGGGAAATCAACAAATCGGACATCTTTCTGGCCAAAACTACCAAATCCATCGCAATCGGCTTTGGAGTCGCCACGTCGGCTGAAGCTGTCAGCCTTGCTAAACAGGAAAAAGTTATAATTAAAACCTATAATATTATTTACGAACTCCTTGATGAACTCAATGAGGTGGCTGATCTCATTAACGAAAAGGCCGAAAAGGAAAAAAGCCTCAAAGGCGAAGCCAAGGTATTGGCAACCTTTATTATCGAGGGTGAAACGATATACGGCGTTAAGGTTACTAAAGGAAAAATAAACCTAAATGACGGCTTGGAGATCTACAGAAACAACAATATGCTTGGAAGATCCAAGCTGGTGTCGCTCAAAATAAGGGCCCGCGAAGTTTCGGAAGTCAAGAAAGATCAGGAAGCCGGAATGGTCTTTTCTCCCCCACTTGACATTACTATAGGAGATATGGTAAAATCTATCCTATAGAATTATGAACAACAATCAGAATTCCCTGAGCCGCATTCACGAAATCATCAATAAGGGTAACTCCGGGATCATCTTAATTCCCCCCAATTCCACTCCAGACTCGATAGCCGCTGCTTGCAGCCTGTATCTCGGACTTACCAAAATCGGCAAAAATGTTGCTTTGGCAGCTTCAACAGTCCCCCAATCAGACGTTGTCGGTTCCGACAAAATCAAAAACCAGTTTGCAACTGGGGGCGACTCGTTGATGGTTTCATTCCCATATTCCGACGGATCAATCGACAAGGTCGATTACAATATCCAGGGGAATTCGTTCAACTTGATAGTCACTCCCCGTCCGGGCTTTGCCAAGCTTGATCCCGGACAGGTATCGTATTCCTACACCGGCGGAAGCGTCGATTTCCTGATCGTTATTGACTCGCCAACCCTTAACAATCTCGGAAACATATACACGGACAACCAAAACCAGTTTACCGGGCATGATATCATCAACATAGACCGTCATTTGACCAATGCTTTTTTCGGGACCGTGAATCTGGTGAACAAAACCGCTTCCTCTATTTCCGAACTTATTCTTGGGATGCTCCAGGAATTAAAGGTGGAGATTGACCGCGACATGGCTACCAACCTATACGCGGGAATTGCTGCCGCCACCAACAACTTCACGTCGTATTCCGTGTCGGCGGAGACGTTCGAGCACATCGCCACTCTTCTGAGAATGGGCGCCGTCAAGAAACTTGTCAAGAAGCCGGAGATTGCCAAGCCTCCCGTTTTCTCGAAACCGGTCAACCAAGTAATTTCGCGTTCCTCGTCCAATGAAGGAGAGCCTACGCCAATCGAAAAAGTCGAACAGGAAAAGACGCCTACCGATACAAACTTTGAACAGAAAAGTCCTTCGGATTGGCTCAAACCAAAAATCTTCAAAAACGGCGGATTGATTTGATGCTAGAATATACATTATGTATTCCGCCGTGTTTATAATCCTCGGGGCTGTCACGCTCATTATTCTGGTGATCCTTGTTGTCGTTCGCGGTTGGTTGAACAGGCTTGAGGAAAAAACCAAACTTTCCACGGAGCTCGTAGATTGGCTCAAATCGCAAAGCGTAAGCGCCGATCGCCGGATGGCCGACCAGATGAATACCTTTAACTCAAGACTGGACAAGGCGGCCCAGGTGATCGCCCAGGTTCAAAAGAACATCGGCGAATTTTCGGAGATCGGTCGGTCGATGAAGGAGTTGCAGGAATTCCTGGCGTCCCCCAAAATAAGGGGCAATATCGGGGAACAGATACTCAAGGATCTCTTGAAGCAATATTTTCCCAGGGACTCCTACGCTACCCAGCACCCGTTCAGGAACGGTGAAAAAGTCGACGCTGTCATAAAGACATCTCAAGGCCTTATTCCCATAGATTCCAAGTTTCCGCTGGAAAATTTCAAGAAATATTCCAGATCCGAAGACCATAAGGAGCGGGAGGCGTTAAAAAAACTGTTCATTTCCGACGTCAAAAAACACATCGGGGACATTGCCAGGAAATACATTCTTCCGGACGAAGGAACGGTCGATTATGCGCTGATGTACATCCCCTCAGAAAACGTCTACTACGAAATCATCAATGCCGAGGAACTTTTTGACTTTGCGGGGTCGAAAATGGTTCTGCCCGTTTCCCCGATGAGTTTTTATGCGTACCTCAAGGCCATCCTTCTATCATTTGAGGGGCAAAAAATAGAGGAGCGTGCCCGCCAAGTGATTACACTCTTAAACGCAATCAAAAAAGATTACCAAAGAACGGAAGAAAACCTGTCCGTTCTCAACAAACATATCGCCAACGCATACAACCAGTCGTCCCAAGTATCAAAAAATTTTGCCTCTTTGGGACAGAAACTAACCACAACCAATCTGTTATCAGATTCTTCTTCCCACACCTCGCCTTAAAGGGCGATACCCTACTTAAATGAAAATAATCTTCAATCATGAAATAAAGTCCGGTGACGATATTGACGGAAATAAGCTTGTAGACCTTATTTTGAGGGCCCGCAAAGTGGAAAATGCGGCTGAGTTCATGAACCCCCCCCACCCCGATGGAATATCGTTGTTCCACTTTGACAAAAGTTATGAAAAAAAATTTGAAAAGGTAATCAAAATCCTGAGAGACATAAAAAAGGATAATGGAATGATTGTCGTTTATACCGATTACGACGCGGACGGAATAACCGGCGGCGCGATCATGTGGGAAACCTTGAATCTTCTGGGATTCAAGGTCATGCCTTATGTTCCCGACCGGAAAACCGAAGGATACGGATTTTCGATAAAAGGAATCGATAACGTTATAAATCTTTTCAACCCGTCTCTTATCATAAGCGTTGATCATGGTATTACCAAGATAAGGGAAATAGAATATGCGGCAAAAAAGAACATCAAGGTCATAGTGACCGACCATCATCTGAAGGGCGAGGACATGCCAGATAAGGCATCGGCCATATTTCATGTTCCGTCATTATCCGGTTCCGGAGTTTCATACTTTTTTTCCAGGGCAGTGCGCGATGCGCTCATAGACCAAATCGGCAAAAATGGGGAGCTCGATTACAACTTCAAATATGATTACCTGGCATTGGCCGCAACCGGTATAATCGCCGATCTCGTGCCACTGGTTGGACCTTCAAGATCCGTCGTAAAATACGGATTGGCGGCATATTCAAAAGTCAAAAGACACGGGATAACGGAAATAATCGATCAGGCGGGTCTCAAGGGAAAAGCCATAACCCCCTACGAAATCGGTTTCGTCATAGCGCCTCGCATTAATGCCATTGGTCGCCTGGGACACGCCATTGACGCCCTGAGGTTGCTTTGCACCAGAACCAGGGAAAAAGCCTTTGAACTTGCCCGAAAGGTGGGAAGCGTCAATCAGGAAAGGCAGGCGCTTGTCGAGAAATCAGTCACGGAGGCCGAGAGCATGATTCCAAAAAACGTCAAAAAAATCATTTTATTGGTTTCTGAACATTGGAATGAGGGAATAATCGGACTAATCGCTTCAAAGATCCTTGAGAAGTATTATCGTCCGGTTATCGTCATGACAAAAAATAATGGTTTCTACAAAGGCTCGGCACGATCGATACCAAGCCTAAACATCACCAGCTTCTTGAAGTCCCTCAGAAAATATTTGGTGGATGTCGGCGGTCACGCGGCGGCGGCCGGGTTCACTATAGACGCCAAAAAAACCAAGCAGTTCGTTGAAGCGGCAGAAAGAAAGGCCGAAAGGGAACTGAGTGAAAACGATCTCGAGAAAACGGTTATTGCCGATATCAAGATTCCGGCTTCTAGAATATCCCTTGAAGTTATTAAAGCCCTTGAAAGGCTTGAACCGTTCGGCGTCGGCAATCCGAGGCCGGTTTTTTTGTCTGAAGGGCAGGTAACCGGAGCATCAATTTTCGGGAAAACCAATAGCCATTTAAAAGTGTTCTTGGACGGAATTGAAATGATTTCGTTTGGTAAGGCACAACTGTTTAGCGAACTGGAAAGGGGGATGAGAATAAGGGTGGCCTATATTCCTGAAGTCGACTCGTGGGGCGGCAGGCAAAGACTCCGGGCAAAGCTTTTATCGTTTATAGCCGATTAGGCTGTACACCTTAGTCGATTTACCTTCATTGCGCATTCTAACAAGCGTGCTATGGGAAAACATTGTTCCAAGTTTATTTATATCATACCTCTTCATTGTAATAATTTTTCCGTCGAACCCGCTACAATCCATCATGTCCAATATGAGTTTCTCCGGATTGTCTATCGGACCTCGGCTTACATATCTCCTGTCGTTAGTCGTATCAAAAACGGCTCTAACCGATCCCTGATCGTGTAAAACCCTATTCAATTCTTGCCAAAAACCAATAGAATGACACATCGAATAGAAAAGAGACTGGTGAGGAAACAGTACATCAATGTGGGTAAAGGATTTTTCGGCAAAAGGCAAACTTCCGCTCATTTGATTGGCATTGCCCACTACTCCATGAACCGGATATAAGCGCATACAATCACGCATGTTGTTGCTTCTTTTGTCGAATCCTATGCGGATTACATCCGGAGTTCTTTTTACATACAGCCCTCCATGGCCTATACCTATGTCTAAAACTTTTTTAGCCTCTTTCATACAATAAAAAAACCCGCCTTCCGGCGGGGTAAATTTATTTAAACAAATTACCTCCGCCTGTAACGGGTGTAAAGATCGACGATCCTGCAAAAGCGTATTTTCATATTGATTTTGAAAATTATAGCACATAATGCCCTATAATACTCATGAGACGTGTTTGCCTTGTCAATCAAGGCAAAAGATTGTATGATAAGAAAATCCAATGAAGACCCTATACATCGAACAAACACCGGATAAAATTGGCGAAACCGTTGAACTTTACGGATGGATCGATTCCAAGCGCGATCACAAGAAAGTTGTATTTGTGGATTTGAGGGATCGGACCGGCACGGTCCAGGTGGTCGGAGGCGAACTTTTCAAGGGGCTTTCGACAGAAGATGTCATTTGGGTCAAAGGCGAAGTCAAAAAAAGACCGGGAAACCTTGTCAATGCAAAAATAAAGACCGGGACCATTGAAGTCGAAGCCAAGGAAGTAAAGGTTCTCAATAAGACAAAGGCATTACCGCTTCCGGTCAATACCGATGGCCTGGAAATTGATGAGGAAGTCAGGCTCAAGTACCGCTATCTGGATATCAGGAGACCAAGAATATATAGAAACCTTGCTTTAAGAAGCAAGTTCATCGACCTCATCCGCCAACACCTGTTCGCAAAGGGGTTCCTTGAAATCGAAACCCCCATCCTGTCTGAAACTACGCCCGAAGGTGCCCGTGATTTTATTGTCCCATCCCGTCTTCAGCCGGGCAAATTCTACGCCCTGCCCCAGTCCCCCCAGCAGTACAAACAACTCCTAATGGTTGGAGGCATTGAAAAATATTTCCAGATCGCCAGGTGTTTCAGGGACGAGGACCCGAGAGCCGACCGAGCGTACGGGGAGTTCACGCAACTTGACCTGGAAATGAGTTTTGTCGAGCGCGAAGATGTCATGAATCTTATTGAGGCGATGATAATCGACGTCTATGAAAAACTGAATATCCCGATAAAACATAAACCTTTTCCCGTATTCACTTATGACGAAGCCCTCAAAAAATACGGTGCCGACAAATTCGATATGAGGACCGAGGAGGAAAAAAAGAAAAATATCCAGGCTTTTGCCTGGGTAATTGACTTTCCCTTCTTTGAGAAAACCGAGAACGGCGGATGGACTTTCACCCACAATCCCTTTTCGGCACCTAAACCGGAATTCATGAAGGACCTTTTAGACAAGAAAAACATTGATAAAATATTGACCACCCAATATGACTTGGTTTGCAATGGCTATGAAGTTGGCGGAGGATCAATCCGCAACCACACACCGGAGGGATTGAGGGCGGTTTTTGAGATTATGGGGCTGGAGAAGGAGGAAATCAACCTGAAATTTGGCCATATGATCGAAGCCTTAAGTTATGGCGCACCCCCTCACGGAGGCATCGCTCCCGGACTCGACCGGCTTTTGACCTGTATAACGGGGGAACCATCCCTTCGGGAGGTGATCGCCTACCCGATGACTTCGGGCGGGCGGACCGCGGTCATGAAAGCGCCGTCTTCCGTCAGGGAGGAAAAATTGGTTGAACTTGGAATCAAACTTCGTTATGCCCAAAAAACCGGTACAGAAAAAACTGATCTGTTGCAGAGAATTGTCGAGTTCCTGGACGCCAACAAAGTCATTTACAAAAAGATCGAACACAAAGCCGTGCGCACTTCACAAAAAGCATCCGAAGTTCGTGGTACAAAACTGGAAGTGGGCGCCAAGGCGCTTATAATGGTTGCCGATAAAAAACCAATAATGGCGGTGTTGCCGGCCAATTTTAAAGCCGATACAAAAATGCTAAAAAAAATCATTCCCGCCCGGGACTTGAGGATGGCGACTCCGGAAGAGGTCAAGCAGATTACGGGGGTTGAAATAGGGGCAGTTCCTCCGTACGGAAACCTTATAGGCATTCCTTTATATGTAGACAAAAAGTTCGAGAAAAACGAGGAGATGACGTTCAATGCCGGCTCCCATACCGTATCTATAGACATGAAATACGCGGACTTTTTAAAAATAACCAATCCTATTTTGGCTGATTTTTCTAAATGAAACCAAGATTCTATTTTCTTTTTGGCTTTTTTACCCTTCTTTTCCTGTTCTATCCTGGAGATTCGTATTATTTCCATGCTCTCGCGTACAACCGACCTGTCTTTGAAAAGACAACCAAAAGAAACCAAATAAAAATAAGTCCAATCCCATATTTGAAAAACCCTACTTACTTTCCGGAAACCAGCGCTGCCGGCGTCTATGTAGTCGATCTTCCTTCCTTCACGCCAATTCTCCAAAGAAACCAGGATCAAAGATTTTTCCCGGCTTCAACGACCAAGATGATAACGGCCCTTGTCGCCTATGACGTCTATAAACCGGATACTGAAATCACTACGAAGAACGTCCTCAACGAAGGGCAAACCATGGGTTTGGTTGAAGGCGAAACTATTACCGTTGAAAACCTTTTTTACGGAATGCTTGTCCATTCGGGAAACGATGCGGCGTATGCACTGGCCGACAATTACGGATTTGATGAGTTCATTAAGCTCATGAATAAAAAAGCCGAGAACCTGCACATGAAAAACAGCCGATTCGAAAATCCCGCCGGGCTGGATAACGGCAACCAATACAGTTCGCCCTTCGATCTGGCGTTGGCGGCAAGGGAAATCCTCAAAAACCATTACTTGGCCAAGATATCCTCGACAAAGGAAATCACGATTTCAGACACCGATTTCAAAAATTTCCACAGGCTTTCGAACGTCAATCAGCTTTTGGGCGAGATCCAGGGAATCGGCGGATTGAAAACCGGATATACCGAAGAGGCGGGAGAAAATCTTGTATCCTTTTACAAGAAAAACGGCCACCAGTTCATTATAGTGATCTTGAAAAGCCTGGACCGTTTTCAGGATACGAGAAACATAGTTAATTGGATCGAAAGCAATGTCGACTACATTATTCCCTAATTGAGGAGATATTCGTCCTTGACTGCGGTCACGTAGGCAACAAAGTTTCCCTCCCCGAAGAAAACATAAACCGGCTGGAAATATGTCTGGTAAATGTCAGGATCGAAGTAGTATAACTTCATCTCTTTTATGGTTACATTCTTCTTTCCCGCGGTCCCGGCGACAATCTTCCCTTGTCCGGCTTTTAATTTTTCCCACGCCTCTTCGCCGGTTTTTACCGGATATATGCCGTACTGTTCTTCGGACTTCTCATAGAAAGCTACTTGGGCGCGAATCACCCTCGGTTCATTATTCTTGAAATTCATTATCACGTAATTTTGACTGTTGAAAAACTTTGGGGTGACAACGGGTATGTCGCCCACCGAAGGCCGTTGGAAATCCACCTCAACCGCGGACGCCTCGTAAGCCCTCTCAACATTTACGAAATCTCCGTGTGCCGGATCGTACTTGAGATAAATCACATTGGTTGCACCCCGGGAAAGCTCATCGGGATATCTGCCCGTTTGCTTGAGAAAATCGATCGACTTGTTGATGATGTCCGTTTTTGACATGGTGACTGATCCTGTCCGCAATGACGAGGTTTCAATGGTATTGTCGGCGTAATTGAAATTGAAGTTTCCGATATCAACGGTAAGCTTTGCCCCCTTATCCTCGAAAACCGCCGTTTTTCCCTCGAGCTTGTGTTTTATGGTCGTGGTATCAAAGCCAAAGGTTTTGGCCATCAGGTAAATTTTTTCCCTGTACCCGAATCTCGTCGGTGCATCCGGCATGAAATATATGTTTGCCGTCTCGGTGGCGGTAACCGGCACCCCTTCAATCGTATCAAGGGTAAATTCAAAACCGGCCGACGAAGTCGCCTCAAGAAGCTTTGGCGGCTCGATTTTTCCGAAAGCTATTTTTGTATAACTTACATCCTGCCTGTTAGCCTCCAGAAAGATGAAGTAAAGTTTGAAGGAATAAAAAATAATGAAAAATACCAATCCGAAAAGGACGACATACGGCAATGCGCGCCGGACATTGTATGATAACTCAGTTAAAGTCATAGTTAAACCGCCAACCAGCCGCCGTCAACGTATAAGGTGGAGCCGGTTATATAATCGGCCTCATCGGAGGACAAAAAAACCACGGCATTCCCGATGTCTTCGGGTTTGCCGACCCTTCCCTTCGGAATTCTCGCCAGCATACCAGCCCTGGTTTTTTCATCGGCCAGAATCCCCGTGGTCATATCGGTTTCGATGACACCCGGTCCGATGGCATTGACATTTATTCCCCGTGGACCAAGCTCGATTGCCAAATCCTCGACCATCCCCACGACCCCGCCTTTTGACGCCGCATAATGGGCGATATTCCCGAAACCGACACCTACCCCACCTGAGGCGATTGACGAAATGCTGATTATCTTAGAACCTTTACCCATCAATTTTATCGCTTCCTGAATGCACAAGAAATGGGCCTTGAGGTTGGTGTCCACTACCTTATCCCAATCGTCTTCCGTCAGTTTGTCCACGGTTCCCATGGAAACGACTCCGGCATTATTGACGAGAATGTCAAGGTTTCCAAACTGACTTTTGACCTCGGAAAACATTGCCGCAACTTCCGTTTTTTTTGAAACATCGGCGCCGACGACAAACGATTTAAGACCCATCGACTTAAGCTCGTCGGACAGTTTATCGGCCTCCTCTTTTCTGGAATGGTAGTTTATGGCGACGTTTGCTCCGGCCTTGGCAAGCGCAATAACAATTCCCCGACCGATTCCCCTTGATCCTCCGGTTACCAGCGCATTTTTTCCCTTGAGGTTAAACATGGATTGACGAAAACTGCTAATAGTATTATTGTAGCGAATCGGAAGGATAATTTGAAGATCAATCAGAGAAAGTGTGTCGGGGAGAGGACTTGAACCTCCACTTCTTTTTAAAGGAAACTAGCCCCTCAAGCTAGCGCGTCTGCCAATTCCGCCACCCCGACTATGGAAGTGCAGTACAAATTATAACACTTTCTGATGCGATATTACTTCCTTTTGATGGTGTAAACGTAAGGATAGTACAAGAAAATAGCCGGCGGGTCATCCTGGATGTTTTTCTGGAAATCGAAGTAGGCCTTTTCCCTATCGTCCAGATTTATAGTATCCCTCCCCTGCTCCAAGAGCTTGTCGATTTTTACGTTTTTATATGCCCCTATATTTCCCCCCCCATTTCTGACCGTTTGAGTGGAATGCCAGAAATAATACTGGTCGGGATCCTTTGGGACAGTCCAAAAAGCCAGGAATAGATCAAACGGGGTTGATCCGTCAATGCTGGTAAAGTTCAATTCGTTTTCCAAGTCAACGGCCTTCAGGCTGTTTGACAGTTGGTCGGCGACATCGTAATAATCGTATGAGGTGCTGAAATTAAGCTTGGCGGATTCGCTTGCCGTGATTTCGTTTTTGATGATAATTTGTGAATTGGCCGCATCGTAGTTGGGGCTTTTGAGATTCGGATTATATGCCCAGGACTCGGGTTGGATGGGGCCCTTGGCGATTTCGCCGTATTCCGAAAGCTTCTGGTAGTCGAACGCCAGGGCAATAGCATCCTTGATGTTTTTGTTGGCCAATACCGGATTGTCAGAATTGAAAAACAAAGTCAGGAGCCGGCTATGGTCAACGTTTTTCTCCACAACAGAATTTTTCCAATTAAGAAAAATGTCGGCGACGGATTTTTTGGTCAAGGTGATCTTATTGACTTCACCCTTCTTGTAGGCATTAACCAATGATGATTCATTTCCGTAAAACTTATAAGTCACCGGCGTCAGATTTTTTGTGTTTGGGATAAGCGACACTTCCTTGAGGTAGCCGTATTGAGTCTTTATTTTGCCTGTTTTGTAGAACCCTGCCACTCCGAGAATCGGATATTTTATCAAAGGTCTGTTAAGGTATGTCGGAAATATCGCAAGAGGTTTTTTCAGGGAAAAATCAACGGTTTTGTCGTCAACCGGTATTACTTCAACATCCTTGAATTGGTAAGCGATGTCTTGGGCGGTGAATTTCTTGCCGTTGCTCCACAGAAGATTGTCCTTCAGGTGAAACCGGTATTCCTTGCCGCTGTTTTTTATCTCCCAGGAGTTGGCAATGACGGGGATAATCTCTCCTTTGTCGGTAACGGTTACCAGTCCGTTGGAAACTTTGTTGACGATTTCCTCAGGAGGGTTATCAACGCTGTAGTTGCCAATCAAGCCAACGATTTCCTCCGGCTCCAAAGCGGTTTTTATAAACGGGGAAACCGACAGGAATCCGATTATGCCTATAAAACTGATGAAGAAGCTGATTACCATCAACCTGCCGTGCTTTTTGAAAAATTCCAGGAACAGCCAGTAATAATAACGAAAAATGTTATTTCTCATTGTTTTCTTGGGCTAATACCTTTTGGGGGCATTTAACTGACCGCGGTTTGTTTCAATAGGCCGGCGTCTTTTATTTAACGAAAAGGTTGACCAGCGAGATCACGAGAAAAACCGCAATCGCAACTGACGTCAGCCATAGGATAACCTTTTCTATGCCACGCCTAGTTGTAAACATTTCCCCTCCCCCTCCCCAAGCGCTCCCCAAACCGGCCCCTTTGCCTTGAACAAGAATTAGGACAACGATGACAACCGAAAGTATTATGTTAACGATCAAAAGAATATTTTTCATCGATTACAATACGTGTTCCAATAAATTAATAATTGTAGAAACCGACAAAGCGGAAACGAAAATATTCGCCGTTTGCGTTATGTCTATCCCCTGGAAAGTCCAGCCCGTAACCGACACCAGAGAAAAAAAACTTGCCGATAAATAAAAAAGAAGGCAATAGACCGCAACCCCGACCATTCCCATGGTTAGGATGTTTAAGGGAAGAAGGACGAGTTTCGTCAGGGGTCTTACCATGTAATAGACAACCGCGCTCAACAGGGCGGCCTTCACAAACACCCAAGGACTGGCTTCAATGATAAATCCCTGGTTCCAAAGCGTTGTCAGGTAGAGGGCAATCAAAGAGAATATGATCATTCTGGATATCTTTTTCATCCCCAAATTATACCTAAAATTTTAATTTTTATCGAACTGAGTGGTCAGAAAGATCATGCCAGGAAATCGCGATCCCTCAGATAGAGGTGGTATTTGCGGGCAAAACGGTGGGATTCGTCGCGAATCAGCCGTATAAGGTTAAACCCTGGGTTGTTTAACGCCGGTCGGACGGTTTTTGTGCCGGCCTTTCCTATCACCAATCGATCGGGGTTTTTGGCAATTCCCAGGAGCGGTATTTTTTTTCCAAGCGAACCGAGAACTTCAAGCGCCGTCTCCACCTGGGGTTCACCTCCGTCAACGACAATAAGGTTCGGCTCTGGCCATTTGTTTTTCATTCTCCGGGTTATGACTTCGCGCAGTCTTTCAAAATCGCTTTTCAATTTTGGGTCTTTGATCCTGAAGCGGCGGTATTGGCTCTTATCGATTCTTCCGTTGGTCGCAACGACCATGGATGCGGTCTGATTCCTGTCGCCAAGGTTGCTTATGTCATAGCACTCGATCCTTTCAAGATCCACCAGTCCGGAAAAATACGGCGCCAGGATTTCCAATAATGGTTTTTTGAAATCCATGGTGTTTTTGAGAATTTGGTCGTGGGAAGTCAACGGATAGTGGATCAGCCTTTCCATCCGGAAAATTTTGTTCCTGATTTTAATGGCTTCTTCGTAATTTTCATCGCCAGAAAGTTTTTTCAGATCGCGGTATAAGTCTGATAAAAACGCATTGACCGACCCTCTAAGTATCCTTACTACCCGGTTGATGTTGTTCCTGTAGACTCTTTTTTTCTGGCGGTATTCAATATTATTGTCTATTCTGGAAACTTCATTCGGACATGGATCGCACAGGTGAATTTTTGAATAGAAACATGCCTTTTTGCCTATTTTAGGCTGAGTGCAAAAGGGCACGATATGACGGATGTCCGATATCAAATCACGGACTTGGACGCTGTTGGAAAACGGACCGAAATACAGGGATTTTTGGTCGTCTTCCTTGCGGCTGACGAGGACTTTGGGCAACTCGTCTTTAACGGTGATTTTAATGTAAAGGTAGCTTTTATTGTCGCGCCATCTGACATTGTACTTTGGCGTATGTTTTTTGATAAGTTCCGATTCCAAAACAAGGGCTTTGAGCTCGTTTTCGGTGGTTATGAATTCAAGGCCGTCGGAATTGTTGACGATGAGCCACTCTTTTTTATCAAGCTTGGCATTTTCAATATGGGAAGCGACCCGGGCTTTTATGTTCACCGATTTTCCGACATATAGGATTTCCGTGCCCCTCTTGAAAATGTAGACGCCAAAAGTCGAAGGCAGGTTTTTTAGATCCTTTTTCGATATCATGACCTGAATTTCCTAACGATTAAAGCCAGAATCGCGATCGCGACAACCGCCCCGGCAATCATGATGGACAAGTCAACAACAAAAGAAGACACCACTATCTGGCGATCCAAAAGTTCATGATTGCTTACGTAGATTTTTATGTCTTTTACGTTGGTTGTTTGTCTATTCGGCGCTTGATATTCAAAAGCGATTTCCCTTTTTTCTCCGGGCGCCAACGACATGATGTTGGCCGTTGAGTTTGTGACCGTCAATCCGGCGGCGGTGATTTTTACCGGTATATTCCACATGTACACGTTTCCAAAATTCTTGACCATGAATCTGCCCTTATACATTTTGTTATCGGTTATTTTCGACGGTATGGTAATGTCGACTATACTTAATTCTTCCCTTTCTTCAGGCCTGCTGGTGATGGCGGTGACTTCTATGTCTTTGGAATTTTCCAGCTTGTACATGCCGGCCGGCAATGGATAATCCGCCCTTTTCCCGTGAATCGCAAAGACGATATGGTTTAGGTCGAACGAATTGAAGTAATCGATCCCCGAAGTCTTTTCCCAGGTCGGATCAACCGGGCGCCAAATGCCCGCTGTCTGGTCGTAGTATTCCGGCCAGGCGTGCAATACATCCGAAGACAGGGATAACGGCCTCAGTTGCGGATCCGAGGAGGCGCCATACCCTTCGATCTCCCTGGAATGGATGCCTTTTTCCCTTGACGCGGCGACATACAGATCAGTAAATTCCATGCAGACCGCCATGCCGGGGTTCTGGAGGATAGCCTCGGCACCCAACCGGACATTATCCTTATTAACCCTCTGATAGGAATAATCGAGAGTATTCGTGACGAAATTATAGATTTCATTATTGGTTTTTAAATTTGCGATCTTGTCGATGCTTTTCAGCTCCCAGTACTTTTGCGTGTTCAAAAGATACCGGCTCTGGTATTGGAATAGATTCCTTACCGATTCCATGGCCTCTTCCCGGGGATTTGGAAAAACTTCAACCACAAATTCGGCGTTGATGTTTTTCGTCTCCCTTGGTTTTAGATTGTAAACGCCAAGATAGTTGCCGTCCTCGTCCTGATAAGTTTTTGCCGGCTCCTCAGATATCGATGCCAGCGTGATTTTTTGGTACAGGGTATCCGGAGGAAAAGCGATTTCCGCAGGCGTCGGGGTAAACCGGTAGTTTCTCAGATGGTAGGCGAGGTTGACCCTGTAAAGCTGGCTGTCGCCGAAAACCGCATAGATTGTCTTTGTCGTGGGGTTTGACCATTTTACTTCCCGCCCGTTCACGCTTGTCGGCGCTGGTTTGGCAATCGTAATCTTTTTTTTGCTAGCATCAGGCATGAGGACAGTAACGTCGTATCTGCTGTTGTCGCGGTTCTCGATAACCGGCAAGATGACTTCCCAAACGTTGCCATTGACCTTGAAGAGGTTTGCCTGTTCGAATGTGACATGAAAATTATTGACACTGCCCCGACCGATGTTGGGATTATTGAACTCCATCGATATTTTGTTGCTGTTGTCGCTTGTTTCTATAATCGGTTCGACTTCGCCGTTGTCGTCTCTGACCTTGAGGTTGCTGATTGCAAATGATTTTGGGAAACTTATGGCGAACTTATTGACATAGACGTCGGAGCGATTGTTGGTAATCGAAATTTGGAAGTTGACCTTGGAATTGATGCTGTTCCCCTGTTCCTTCAACTCATAAACCACTTTGTAGGTTGACTCAAAATCGGCGGCCAAAACATTTACAGCCGGAAAGGCAAAAAAAAACAGGACTGCGAAAAAAAATCTTATGAACTTAGGCATTTCTTATTTCATTTTACTCAAATACTGTCCGGTATGCGATCCCTTTACTTTCGTTATCCCTTTCAGTTCGCCCTGATAAACAATCTGCCCTCCCTTGTTACCGCCCTCGGGTCCGAGATCAACCACGTACTGACAGTTTTTAATGACATCAAGATTGTGTTCTATGACAACAACCGTATTGCCCCGCAATACCAGATCATTAAGGGTTATCACCAGTTTTTGAATATCATAAAAATGGAGCCCTGTTGTAGGCTCATCCAGAATGTAAAGAGTCCGGCCCGAATCGCGCCTGGATAGTTCGGTTGCCAATTTTAGCCTTTGCGCCTCACCTCCGGAAAGTGTCGGAGCGGGCTGCCCGAGTTCAAGATAACCCAATCCGGTTCTCTCAAGAAATTGCAGTTTGGAAAAAATCGGGAAGTGATTCTGGAAAAACTCGGTTGCCTCCGTAACCGTCATTTTCAGGACTTCGGAAATATTTTTTCCCTTATATTTGACCTCAAGGGTTTCCTTGTTGTATCGCTTGCCTTCGCAAACGTCACAAGTAACATAAACATCCGACAAAAACTGCATCTCAATTTTTATGACACCCGCCCCCTGGCATTTTTCGCACCGGCCGCCTTTGACGTTGAATGAAAATCTTCCTTTTTGAAAACCCCTCTCTTTCGCATCGGGCATTTCGGCAAAGATCGATCTGATATCGTCAAAAAATCCAACGTAGGTCGCCGGGTTACTTCTCGGCGTCCGGCCAATCGGAGATTGGTCGACCAGGTAAACCCGATCCAGGTATTGCTGACCCTCGAGTCTCATAAAATCCCCCATCATACCCGTATAATAACCGTCAAGGTGGTATCTTATGGCCGGATAGAGGGTCTCGACCACCAGGGTCGACTTACCCGAACCCGATACCCCGGTAACGGCAATGAGATTACCCAATGGCAGATCAAGATTTATATTTTTCAGATTGAATTGTTTTGCCCCCGTTAACTTGATTGTTCCCAGAGTTTTAGTCAGCGATTTTTTGCCGATTTCGATTTTTTTGTCGCCCCTCAGGAACATGCCCGTCAACGATTTGTTGGACTTCATCATCTCCGGCAAGGTTCCTTCAAAAACGATTTCCCCTCCCTGTTTCCCGGCGTATGGCCCAAGCTCGACCAAATGGTCGGCCGACTCAATTGTCTCCCGGTCGTGCTCAACAACCACCAGTGTATTTCCCATTTCCTTCAGGTTTTTCAAGCTTCCAATAAGCGAGGAAACATCTTTAGGGTGCAAGCCGATTGACGGTTCGTCCAAAACATACAGCACTCCCGTCAGGCCGGTACCGATTTGTGATGCCAATCTGATCCTTTGAAGTTCGCCACCCGACAAAGTCCTGGCCGTCCTTGAAATCGTCAGATACGACAAACCAACGTCAAACAAAAACTTAAGTCTTGTCTTTATCTCCTTGACGATAGGTCTCGCAATCTGTTCTTCGTACCCGTTCATCACCCGAGGTAATCTTTTATCAAGATAGTCAACCAAAAAATCGATCGCTTTGCCGGAAAATTCCGAAATGTTTATGCCGTCTATGGTAACCGCCAATACTTCTTTTTTGAGCTTGGCACCCTGGCAGCTCGGGCAGGTTTCCTCCCTCATATATTTTTGGATTTCCCCAATTGCCCACTCGCCGGTCGCATTATAATAACGCCTCTCCAATTCGGCAACGATGCCGTCGAATTTTTCGTAAATTGTCGTGGCCTTGCCGTAACGGTTGACTCCGGGAACGCGGTAGGTTTCATCGGTGCCATGGAGAAGCGTATCGACCTGCCTCTTGTCAAGGTTTTTAATCGGGGTATTCATGTTTATCCCCTCTTGTTCGCACATGGTTTTAATCAACCGCACGTACCAGGTTTCATGGAAAAACAATTTATTGAAAGGCAGGATGCCCCCTTCGAGAATCGAAAGTTTGGGATTGAGAATCAAATCCTCGTCCACCGCGTGGATTGTGCCTATACCTTTGCATTGTTCACAGGCCCCTATCGGGGAGTTGAAGGAAAAAATCCTCGGCTCCAGTTCCGGTAGCGAAATATTGCAGACGGGGCAGGAAAACTTTTCCGAATAAAGGTGTTCCTCATTATCGCGTTTTAGGATCACCAACCCTTCCGATAGATTTAACGATTGCTCGATCGAATTCGTCAGACGCGACCTCAGGTTCGCGGCGAATACCTCGTCCTTCATTTCCTTAAATGTCGCGTTAAAACGATCGACAATCGCTTCAATCGTGTGCTTATTGGTTTTTATCAAGTCGACTTCCGAATCGAGACTTTTCTCTTTTTTGTCGATATAAATATTTGAGAAACCCTTGCTCCTCAAGTTGTCAAACAGTTCCCTGAATTCGCCTTTTTTGGCGCGGACAACAGGCGATAAAATCAAAAAACTTTGGGGTTTGATTTTATCCCCTGAAACTGTGGTTATTACCCTCTCCATTACCTTGTCGACGATTTCGTCCAACGACATCCGGCTGATTTCACGTCCGCAGTTTGGACAGTGCGGATGACCGATCCTGGCATAAAGAAGCCTGAAAAAATCATAAATTTCGGTTATGGTTCCGACGGTCGATCTTGGATTGTGGGAGGTGGTTTTCTGGTCGATTGAAATCGACGGAGACAGACCGTCAATGCTGTCGACGTCCGGCTTGTCCATGATCCCCAAGAATTGACGCGCATAGGCCGACAAGGATTCAACATATCTCCTTTGCCCTTCGGCATAAATTGTGTCGAAAGCCAGAGAGGATTTTCCTGATCCCGAAATTCCGGTCATGACGACAAACTTGTTTTTCGGAATCGATACCGATATGTTTTTCAAATTGTGCTGCCTGGCACCCTTGATTTTTATTTGATCCATGTTATTGCTTGAATTGTTTAATTTTTTCCCTGATCTTTATGGCTCTTTCAAAGTTAAGGCTTTCCGCCTGTTTTCTCATCTCCGTTTCCATCCTCTTTAATAGTTTCTTTTTATCGTAAGGCGTCAACGACGATTCATCCGTATTTTCAAGGAAATCCTCGTCGATCTTCCGGTCGTATATCAGTTCCTGTTCTTCTCTGTCGATTATCCTTTGCCTTATTGGCTTTACGATTGTCTTGGGGGTGATATTGTGTTTTTTGTTGTATTTAATCTGATATTCGCGCCTCCTCTTGATTTCGGTGACCGCTTTTTCGATCGATTTTGTCATTTTGTCGGCATAAACGATTACCTGCCCGGTGATATTTCTCGCCGCCCTTCCCATCGTCTGTATGAGTGACGTGTAGGATCTGAGGAATCCCTCCTGGTCGGCGTCCAGTATGGCGACCAAGGTTACCTCTGGCAGATCCAGCCCCTCCCGCAGCAGATTGACACCAATAAGAACGTCAAACTCTCCTTTTCTCAGGTTGTCCAGGATATCGGATCTTTCAAGAGTCTGGATATCCGAATGGAGGTATGAGGCTCTAATGTCTTTTTCCGTCAGGTAGGCCGTCAGGTCTTCGGCGGTCTTCTTGGTCAGAGTCGTCACCAAAACTTTTTCCCTTTTGGCGGCCCGGGCGGCGATCTCCTTGATCAGATCCGGTATTTCGCCTGAAGAAGGGCGGAGAATAACTTCGGGGTCTATGACCCCGGTAGGCCTTATGAGCTGTTCGACAACCTTTGAGCGGTCCAGTTCCCATTGGTCAGGAGTCGCCGACACGTATATTATTTTCGAAGGCACGGGGTAAAATTCCTCGAATTTCAACGGCCGATTATCGTAGGCAGCCTTTAACCTGAATCCGAAATCTATGAGGGTTTTTTTTCTTGAGGCATCCCCGTTATACATCCCTCGCAGTTGGGGAACCGTCATGTGGGATTCGTCAATAAATAACAGCCAGTCGTTTCCATATGTCTGCTTGAAATAGTCAAGAAGCGAATACGGCGGATCACCGATCTGCCTGCCATCAAAATAACGGGAGTAGTTTTCTATTCCGTTTACGTAACCTAATTCCGAAATCATTTCCAAATCATAATTCACGCGGCGGATCAGCCTTTCCGCTTCCAGCAACTTCCCCTGCTTCTTGAGGGCCTCAGATTCCTTTTTCAAGTCGTCCCTTATTTGCTTCTCAACGTTCTTGAAAACTTGAGGATCGGTCATGTAATGCTTTGCCGGGTAGATGATTGTCTTGGCAATTGGCGATTGCCCGGCATTGATCAGTTTTCCGGAAATCGGTTCGAACCGGTCTATGGCGGCAACATCCGGACCCTTCAGGGTGATTCTGTAACCGTTGTCCTCATAAGCGGGATAAATGTCAATCCTATCCCCTCTGACCCTGAATGTTCCCCTCTTGAACTCAAACTCGCTTCTTTCGTATTGCAGCTCCACCAGTCTTTTGGCGATCGCATGATGACCGATCGGTTGACCGACCTCCAACTCGAGGATGAACTTACCGTATTCCTGCGGCGACCCGATGTTGTATATGCACGAAACCGAGGCGATGACAATGACATCCTTGCGCGTCAGGATGTTGGTTGTCGACGCCAACCGCAACTTGTCGATCATTTCGTTTATTTCCGCCTCTTTTTCGATATATGTATCGGTTGTCGGAATATATGCCTCCGGCTGATAATAATCGTAGTATGAAACAAAGTAGGAAACGGCGTTTTGCGGAAAAAAATCACGGAATTCTTGATAGAGCTGACCGGCCAAGGTTTTATTGTGTGATATGATCAATGTCGGAAGGTTGGTTTTTTCGATGACGTTGGCCATCGTGAAGGTTTTACCCGACCCGGTCACGCCAATAAGAACCTGATTTTTTAGGTTGTCTTTTACGCCTTCTATAAGCCCCTTGATTGCCTGCGGCTGATCGCCGGTTGGCGAGAATGACGATTTAAGGTTGAACATATTGGAATAAAATCGCAACCTACTATTTTACACCCATTTTATATGAGTTTACAAGTACCTGTTGCGCAAACAGGCTCCGTATGGAATAATGGTAAAATGGACATAATAAAGTTCCTAATAGATTTCATCCTTCATATAGACGTTCATTTGGGTCAAATAGTCTCCACATACGGTATTGCGACCTACGTCATTCTTTTTCTTATCATTTTCATGGAAACCGGTTTAGTTTTTACACCCTTCCTTCCAGGCGACTCGCTTTTATTTGCGGCGGGAGCTTTTGCCGCTTTGAATTCCCTTAATATCTGGGTACTTTTACTCGTAATGACCTCGGCCGCGATATTAGGAGACACCGCCAACTACTGGATCGGTCATTTTTTCGGTAAAAAAATCGTTGCCCACCCCAAAATTCCCATAGACGAATCCCACATCCAGGAAACAAGGAAATACTTTGACAAATACGGTGGAAAAACCATTATCCTTGCCCGGTTCATGCCCTTTATAAGAACGTTTGCACCATTCGTCGCCGGAGCGTCAAGAATGAGATACGACCAATTCCTTTCCTACAATATCATAGGGGGAATCGTTTGGGTATTCGCCGCTACCTTGTCCGGTTACTTCTTCGGAAATATAAAATTCGTAAGAAAAAACTTTTCCCTCGTTATAATCGGCGTCATCCTGATTTCCCTGGTACCTATAATTTTTGAGATCGTAAGCAAAAAACTTAAAAAGAAAAAGTAATATGCTTTATGTCGTTTCATCTCCCATAGGTAATTTAGACGACCTATCGTTGCGTCAGGCAAAAATCCTAATGGGCGCAGATATCATTCTTGCCGAAGATACCCGGTCAGCCCAGACTATTATCGGAGCGATAAAATCCCGCTTCGAAAATATTGCCGACAATAACCCCAGAATCTTTTCTTATTACAAAGATCGTGAATTTGAAAAACTTCCCGAAATCGTTGAACTTTTAAAAGAGGAAAAGAATATATGTATTCTGAGCGAAAATGGCACTCCCCTCGTCTCAGATCCGGGATACCTTCTGGTTAGAACCGCCATTAAGGAAAACATACCGTTAACGGTTGTTCCGGGACCATCGGCCGTCATAACGGCTCTCATCTATTCCGGGTTCAACCCCACTCCCAAACAGGGAGGGTTCTCGTTTATGGGGTTTTTTCCTAAAAAAACAAATGAAGGTAAGCAGATGTTAAAAAAGCTTACGGATATCAAAAAAATATTTCCCGATATGGTTTTCGTTTTCTATGAATCACCGCAAAGGATTAACGAGACTTTAACTCTTATCTCTCAGTCGGGTTGGGATCCGGACATCTCTGTTTCCCGCGAGATGACTAAAAAATTTGACGAAACGTTAAGGGGCAAAGCAAAAGGCCTGTCGAGTATGAACTTCAAAGGAGAAATCACTTTCGTTATCTCGTAAAAAGGAGGAATCCGAAAACGCTTGAGGCAACGATTATTGCCATACTCACAAATAGGTTGATTGCAAACCTACGATCGCCCTGCAGGAATCCATATACGGTTTTTGTTCCCAAGTTAACCGCATTGGCGCCAATGAGGGCTAGAAGTGCCACCTGGTAGGCAATACCAGTTCCAGCCAGCTGCGACACATTTATGGTGGTTGCATCAAGGCCGGTGGCGGCCGCAAGGGCACTTGACAAGAGAAAACCGTTGTCGCCAAAGAAAACCAGACAGACTCTGGTAAAAATCGTCACCATCAGAAAAATTAAAGCGAATTTTAAAGCCGGTCCGAGAGAGAAAATTTTATCATTCTGGAGACTTTCCTTAGTCTCAACCAGTTCTTCCTTGTTTTTTTCTTCCTTATTTGTGAAATAAAAAGTCAGCGCCAGAGACGAGACGATCAAAGACAGGACGTACCCTATGGACTTTGCAAAAAACAGGCCGTTGACTGAGGCGATTAGAATGAGATGTTGGATGAAGCTTGAAAAGTTGGCAAGAATGGCGGCGGCAGTCAACCTGTTGATGTTACTTGACTTTTTGCTTTTTTGGGCTAGCGATTGGGTGGTTGAGGTTGAAGAGATAAAGCCTCCGGCTAAGGAAGTCAATATCCATCCGTGTTTTTGTCCAATCGTTTTCTCGAGTATATACCCGAAAATATCTATGCCGGTAATTATCACAACGACTTTCCAAATGTTAAAAGGGTTAAAAAGCGGCAGGTTTGCAATTTCACCTAACCCGAGGTTGGCGGTTATTAGAAAATCCGAAAAACCCGGGATGTCGGAAAGGGAATAGCTAGTGTTTGGAAGGAAAGGCAAAACTACCAACGCGATTATGGCATAACTCAAGAAGGCGGCCATTTCGCTTTCTTTGACACCAGAAATGAAGCTTTTAAGCTTTTCCTTAACGGAGAGAATGCCAATAACAACTACAACCAGCGCGATGATGAGCTGGTTCGAAAAAATTTCAAGCGAGATTAGGACACCAATGACGTAACTGAAAATTATCGCCAGCTCTGTTGTTATGCCGTTGTCTTTGGTAAAGATGCTGCCGACAACGTAGTAAACGACCAAAAGTGTCATAAAAGTAACGGATATCAAAAGGTAGAGACTGTTGTGGCTGTTATACAAAAGCCCGGCGATGGCACCCAAGGTTGTAATCAGGGAAAAGCTTCTGACTCCCAGACTGCCGACTCCGCTTAGGGGCGACTTGTCGATTTTCCTTTCATAAGATTCACGTTCAAGACCGATGACGGCTCCCAAGATCAAAGACAAAAGTAGTTTACCAACGACAGAAAATTCCATTGATTATATAAACTTCTTTAAAGTTTCGGCAGAATTAGACATCATCTTCATTTCCTCAGGTGAGAGATTGAGTTCGATTATTTTCTCAACCCCCTGTCGGCTTATGATACACGGAACACTCAATGAAACTCCCTTAATACCATACTCACCTTCCAATGGGACTGAAACGGGAAAGATTCTTTTGCTGTCTGAGAGTATGGCGTTGACCAGCTGGTCAACGACAACGGCAATGGAATAGTAGGTGGCTCCCTTGCCGGCAATTATCTCGTAGGCGGCGTTTCTGGCTTTTTTGTAAGCATCCATAAGTATTTCATACGACGCGCCTTCCATGCTTGAAATGGGTTCACCGCCAATATTGGCGGTAGAAATCGTCGGGAAGGAGCTGTCACCGTGTTCTCCTAATATGTATCCGTGGATGTTTATGGGGTTGACTTTGAGTGTTTCTGAAAGGTAATAGCGGAAGCGGGCCGTATCCAGTGTGGTTCCCGATCCGAATATCCTACCCCTTTTTACGCCGGCTATCTCATTAGCCTTAAAGGTTAGGATATCAACAGGATTTGACACCATAAGAATGGTGCTTTCGGGTGCGTGTTTTAAAATCTCCGGAAGCATGGCTTCAAGGATATCGGTGTTTTTTTTGACAAGTTCCAGGCGCGTTTCCCCCGGAGCCTGGGCGGCGCCGGTGGCATAAACGATGACATCGCTGTCTTCAAGATCTTTAATATCTTCGGCAATATTAACCTGGGTGTTGCCCAAAAACGACAATGAATGAAGAAAGTCCAAACGCTCGGCGGCGACTTTTTCCTTATTTCTGTCGTAAAGTATAATTTCACCAATCGAGTTTTTCAGATACATGGTGTAGGCGGCGGTGATTCCCACTTTTCCACAACCGACAACGGCCACTTTGGTTTTGTCATCCATATGTTTATCTACTATTATATATACAAATATATGATTGTCGATAAGGTAATTGCCGAACTTAATAAATCCTCCGATCCGGAAAAAGCAAAAAATCTGTCGCGCTTTTTCAAAACCGGTAAAGGCCAGTACGGCGAGGGGGACATTTTTATAGGAGTGATGCTGCCCGCACAAAGGACAATAGTAAAAAAATATTACAAAGAGATCACTCTCACGGAAATAAAAAAACTTCTCAGTAACCCGATACACGAATACCGTTTGACGGCTTTGATCATGTTGGTTATGAAGGCCAAGCGCGCAAATGAAAAAAACAAAAAGGAATATTTCGAATTCTACCTACAAAACACGCACTTCATAAACAATTGGGACCTGGTGGATGTTACCTGTCGAGATATCCTAGGCGAATATTTACTTGATAAGGACCGGGCAATACTGTACAAACTTGCAATTTCAAAAGATCTGTGGAAGAAAAGAATTGCCATAATCTCGACGTTTGCCTTTATCCGCCGCCGTGATCTTTCGGACTCATTGAGGATTGCCGAAATACTAGTGAACGACAGGCACGACCTTATTCATAAGGCCGTCGGCTGGACTTTGAGGGAGGTCGGCAAAATCGACCAAAAACTGGAAGAGGATTTTTTAAAAAAGCATTTTAAGACCATGCCTCGAACGACGTTAAGATACGCTATCGAAAAATTCCCAAAAAAACTGAGAGACTTCTACTTAGGAAGACTACCACACCAAGAATGATCAGGACCACCTCGGAATAAAAGAGAAACGCATTTTCCATGTAATATTTTGCGTATTTGACTAGGTCAAAATCCTTGTCTTCGGTAATCAGAGGTTCCTTCAATTTGAGCATTCCGAAATGTTTTTTGGAAAACGGGTACAGCAGCCTTATCCCCCCGTGGTCCTTTTCCCTGGCAGCATACCAATCGGTGAAAAAATGCGACGTCACACCGAGCGAAAACGCTAGAACGTAAGGAAAAAATGTATCGTTATTCAGATATTTGGCAATCAATAGGAGCACCAGTATTACGACGGCCCACATGATGGGGGCGTGCGTCCAGGTATCCCTATGATGGAGTTTGTTTTTGACAACCAAAAAATCCAGGTCGGGGATATTCCCGGCGATGATTCCTGTCACGATTATTCCCGGAGAATTAAAGTTAAGTCCGGGATAAAGGAGGTCGACGATCTGGGTAGTCAGGTAACCGGCGGCAACATGGGCAAATGGTGTCATTTTTTTATCGGTGTTATCGATGAATTAATATTTTAACAAAATTATCCGAAAGTAAATGCAAAAAGTTCCAGATTCGAATCGAGGAATTCCAATTTCAACACGTGCCTTCCAGGAGCGGATGATCGTATAAGATCGTACAATTGATAATCATCGACCTTTGCCTCCTTGATGAACCTCCCGTCCAAATAAACGGAAACCAGGCCGCTGGATCTGTTCTTCGGCCCCATGACGAGGAAGACGTCTTTTGCGGAATAATTGAAAATTAGTGTCGACCCTTTTGAAGGCTCCGCATTTTCCTCATTTATTTTCCAGTCGCCCTCAAAGGCAAATTGATTATAACCTAACGATTTCGGCGCCGAGTAACTTGATAATTTTCCAGACTGCACCGGTTTGTCCGACAGCAAGTTGCCCAATCTGGCGTTGCCCAAATAAGTTTCCGGCGTTTGGGAATCGACAGAATATGAATCATTTGATATTGGCACGCCGTCTTTTAATGTTCCAGCCTCCTTGAGAAGTAGTTGAATCATTGCCTCTGATTCGTCATACTCCCCCTCACCGAAATGAGTCGACCGGATTTTCCCGCTTTTATCGATAAAATATTTTGCAGGCCAGTAACGATTGTTGTATGCGCGCCAGGTTGCGTAATCGTTATCCTGCATGACCGGATACTTTATTCCAAAGTCTGAAATCGCCCGGAAAACATTTTCTGGATTCTTTTCAAATTCAAACTCAGGCGTATGGACACCTATGATAACCAAGCCTTTATCCCGGTATTTTTCATGCCAGTTTTTGAGGTATGGAAGGGTTCTGATGCAGTTGATACAGGTATATGTCCAAAAATCTATGAGAACCACCTTCCCTTTAAGGCTTGATAGACTCAATGGTTCGGAATTGTACCATTGCCCACCCAGGATAAGTTCTGGTGCCGCAAGATGTAGGGAGCTTCCAAGATCCTGGATAACGCTATTATTTTGTTTCAGTTTATTCAATTCTTCCTTGACCCTTGGATTATCCTCAAAACTGGTCAGCCCGACTCCATAACTGGGAATTTTTTCCAGTATATAGGCCTGGAAGCGGCGGTCAAGGTTAAAAAAAATTGCTATGGCGGTAATCACCATCAGAATGCCGAAAGCTTGTTGGATTGTGCGGGTGTTTTTCGCAATTGAGGGAACTTTCGCCAACAGATTCCCCCCTCCTTTCATGATAATAAGCATTGGTATGGCGGTACCTATTGAATAGGATAGAGTAATCAAAAGGGACCCGAAGCTGACGTTGTTTGAAGCCGATAAAGTAATTATCGATGCCAAAATTGGACCCACACAAGGTGTCCAGACCAGTCCTAAACTTAGGCCGATGAGAAGACCTCCAAAAAAACCGTTTTTTCCCATGACGCTGGGGGCTCTCCTGGCAAGTCCGGAAAAAAATCTTTCAACCGCTTCCTGGAACTTGGGGATGACCAGGCTTATACCGAATCCAAGGATGATAAGGACCGACAGTCCTCGAAGCAGATCTGCTGAAAGTCCGGTCGCCCTCACAATCGCGGATAAGAAAAGGGTAAAGAAAGTAAAGCTCGCGACAAAGCCCGCAATAATACCCAAAGGGCGATTTTTCCCTGTACCTACGCTTCCCGACAATACAACCGGAAGTATCGGCAAAATGCAGGGCGATAATATCGTAACAATGCCTGCAATAAAGGAAAAACCTATGAGTAGTATCATGTGTTAAATATTATTTACAAGCTCCTCTATCCCCCCTCCGTTCCACTTTCTAATTTCATTCCCATCCATGTCCACCAAAACAAAAGTGTGCTGGTAGGTGATGCCATACTTGCTTTTCAATTCTTGCTCAGTGTCATAATCGGTTTTTAGCAAGACCGCATCCTCGGGGATCTTATCCTGTTGGGACATAAATTCTTCATTGGCCACCTTGCACGTGGGACACCAAGGCGCATGAAAGAACAAAACCCTTTTCATATTTTTGCTGTCGTTGTAAGCTCCCCGTGAATAATTAAGATATCTGCCGGTTGGCTGTTTCCGGGATAATTGTTCATTTTTTTCATCGGGCAGATTGGTTTTCGGACTTTTTACGTTAAGGATATTAAACCCGAGCCCGGCCGCGACGATTACCAGCATGATGGCAGTGATAACTTTGGCCATAGTTTATAAACTAATATGAATTTAGTGTAAGTATACACCCTTTTGCGGATTTTGGTATAATTGATTGTATTGCCATAAGCACTAAAAGCGTGGGAACTTCTTTATAAAATGAAACAAACAATATTTACAACCTTTATACTGACGCTAATTGTTTCCCTGGTCATATTATTTTTTACCCTGCAGCAAGTTGCCCGGGAACAACAGCGACTGACAACTGATCTCCAATACCGAACCACCCTGTTGGCTGATTCTCTCAAGGAACGGGCCGAACCCTACATGATTAGCAACAACGCCTTTCAATTACAGAGGATCATAAATCAATTTGTTGAGGAGAAAAGAATATCCGGAGTTGCCATATATGACAATAAAGATAATGTTATAGCTTCGTCCGAAGGAATGTTAATAAAAAACCTTGAGTCAATTGATATGATTGTGGCCAACGCAATGGATGAAGATAAACTGAGCGCAGATTTTGCAAAGGATGAAGATAAAAAGACCTATGTGTTTGCATTGCCGTTGCACCAGGATACAAATGTTATAGGTTCTCTGGTTTTAGTTCAAAATGCAGGTTTTATTGATGATCGTCTAAACGAGATCTGGAAAAATAATCTGGTTCGTCTTGGAATACAGGACACGCTTATCATACTTGCAGTTATCCTAACGGTTCGTTTCATAATATACCAGCCCATTAAGGACATAGCGGAAGCCATAAGACTGTCCAGGACTAATCAAAATTCACCAAATCCCAAACCATTGCCTCATAATTTTATCTTAAAGCCATTAATACGTGAACTTTCGCAATTTACCAAAAGCTTGTACGAAGCCCGTCAAGCGGTCAGAGAAGAAGCTAGAACAAATATAGAAAACATCGATTCACCTTGGACGGAACAAAGACTGCATGAATACGTAAAAAAAATATTGGAAAGCAGATCGGTGTATGTTGTTTCGAATCGCGAACCTTACATCCACACTAAAAAAAATAATTCAATTGGATATTTTGTTCCTGCGTCAGGAATGGTTACAGCCATCGAGCCTATGATTGAAGCCTGTGGTGGAACTTGGATTGCCAGCGGTTCAGGCGATGCCGATCGTTTGGTTGTTGACAAGGACGATAAAGTACGCGTGCCTCCCGATGAACCAAAATATACCCTAAAGAGGGTTTGGCTAACAGAAGAGGAAGAAAAAAAATATTACTATGGATTTGCTAATGAAGGACTTTGGCCTTTATGCCATATGGCCCACACAAGACCGGTTTTTAGGGAGGATGACTGGGAAGTATACAAATCCGTCAACGGAAAATTCGCCTCGACATTACTGAAAGAAATACACAACATCAAAAAACCAATAATCGTCATCCAAGACTATCATTTCTCTCTATTACCCAGGATGATTAAAGATGCTCGTCCCGATACCCAAATTGTTTTATTTTGGCATATACCTTGGCCAAACCCTGAGGCATTCGGAATCTGTCCATTCAGAAAGGAAATATTAGATGGAATGCTCGGCGCCGATTTGATCGGATTTCATACCCAGCTCCATTGCAATAATTTCATTGAGACTGTCGGTCGTGAATTGGAGTCGCTTATTGATCTTGAACAATTTTCCGTGACAAAAAATTCCCACCGCAGCCTGGTGAAATCGTTCCCGATCAGTATTGCTTTTAATGACAGTAAGGAATTCAAACCCGTGAAAACAGATGAAATATTAGAAAAGATGGATATTAGAAAAACTAAATATATTGGAGTAGGTGTTGATCGGTTAGATTATACAAAAGGGATATTGGAAAGACTCATGGCTATAGAACTTCTCTTGAAAAGAATGCCTTTCTACAAAAACCACTTTACTTTTATTCAGATTGCCCCTCCAAGTCGAAGTAAAATCAAGGCATATCACGATTTGGAGGTTCATGTTGAAAAGGAAGTCGATCGTATTAATAATCTTTATAAAAACGGCAAGTGGCAGCCAATTGTTCTTCTGAAGAAACATCATAATCATGAGGAAATTGGAGAACTATATAAAATAGCGAATGTTTGTCTGGTCACATCGCTTCATGACGGAATGAATTTGGTTGCCAAAGAATTCGTCGCTGCTCGCGGTGACGAAAGAGGTGTTTTGATACTCAGTAAATTTGCCGGCGCTTCACGTGAATTAAAAGACGCTTTGATTGTTAATCCTTATGACGGCAACGAAGTTGCCGATGCAATCAATCAATCATTGCAAATGGGCGTCATTGAACAATCAAAGCGGATGAAAAGGATGAGAATGGCAATCAAAAGAAACGATATTTACAAATGGTCGGCAAATCTGCTGAGAGACCTCATCAATCTTGGATGAAATATCTTTGGAACCACATCGAAACAATCGAGCGTCGAATTAGGGAATCTTCAGAAATTCTACTTTTTCTTGATTTCGATGGAACTGTTTCGCCCATCGTAAAAAATCCTGACGAGGCCAGAATCGATTCTGAAGTTGAAACTATATTGAAAACATTTATCCGGTCAAAAAAAATTAGAATAATCATAATTAGTGGGAGGATGTTATCCGAACTCAAGAAAAAAATCCGCGTTAAAGGTATTGATTATGTTGGAAATCATGGTCTCGAATGGGAATTGAACGGAAATTACGACAGGTACCCAATGGACAAAAATGATTTTGAGTCGCTGGATTCTGCAAAAAAACTACTATCCAGCATTAAACTTGAATTTCCCGATGTTTATCTTCAAGACAAGATCTTATCCTTATCTGTTCATTATCGCAATTTAAAAAACGTTGGAGAGAATGAATTCAAAAAAAAATTTTATGAAACTCTGTCTAAGCCACGCAAAAACAATGCAATTCATTTCAGGGAAGGTAAAAAGGTTATTGATATTTATTCAAAAACCGGTTGGAACAAGGGAATGGCTGCTAAAAAAATTAAGAAGTTACTTGGCGACCCGTTGGCAATATCCATGGGGGATGATACTACCGACGAGGATATGTTCAAAAAACTTAATGACGGTATAACCGTTAGAGTTGGTAAAGACAGCAACTCTTCTGCCGAATTTTATGTAAAAAATATTTCGGAAGTAACTCGATTTCTGAATCTGGTAGCAACTAATATCATTAAATAGATTTCTCCAAGCTGAATTGCCCGATTATATTCCTTTTACCCATGACCGCATTTGCCACCAGCAGGGTTACCGAATCAATAACATATGGATCCCACCTTATGTTATCGGAGAGTTCATGCGCTTTTTTCCTGTATTTGCCTGATATGGGGCTTGAAAACCTGACCAGGGTCATATTACAAAAAAAATGATTCTCATTTGTATATATTTTGTCGTCGGGAATCCCCGCCTCCCTCAACCCCTTGTCAAGATCAAGATGGATTCTATCAAGCTCCTCGTCGGTTGTCCCTATCAATGCAAGGCTGGATTTAAAAAGTAATAACCTGTAAAAAAACGTCCTGAAACTTTTATGCTTCGGCACGATGTTGTCAAAGACTTCCGCTGCCAATTTAACGTCGCCTTCCGTAAAATTAGGCGGATCGGAAATCGTCCTTATGTTTTTGACCGTCATATGAAGACTATCGGACGGATAATAATAATGGCCGCGCTCGATCATCATCAAAGGATCCATCAGTTCTGACTGAATTTTATCAATCAAGGATTTCGATGGGAAATGGACACCCGTCAGGCAAATCCTGGGATCGCTTCCATAATCTTCGGACTCGGATACCGTACTGAAACTTACTTGGTTGTTTGCAACCTGCCTTTCGATTTCGTTTACAACCCCTATCTGGCCTTTTTGATATGCAGTATCATCAAAACCCATGGTAAATTTATACCAAAAAAACTATAATTTCAGAAATGCATATTCATTTTGTCTGTTCCGGAAATGCCTATAGAAGCCGGTTGGCGGAGGCATATTTGAGATCAAAGCTGAAGGAGAAAAAGATAACAGTCAGTTCGAGTGGAATCGCCGTCGGCAAACATCGATCCGGCAATGGACCGATATGCTGGTACGCCATGAGATTATTGAAAAGGAATGACCTTATACCCTATATGTCATGGCATGAAAACCAAACCACCAAAAATACTTTGGAAAACGTCGATATTTTGATTTGCATGGGGAAAATCCATTTGGAATATTGTCAAAAAGAACTTGGTTACAAAAAACCTATTGAGGTATGGAATATCCCGGACCTGAACGAAATGGACGGATTCATCCCCTCGACCGTTCCCGGAATCGAAACCGACATAAATCACATCAATTTGACGGAAAAAACATTTTCTAAAATAAGAAATAAGGTAGATGAGTTGTTCAGACGGTTCTGATATAGATATTTCCTGCGCCAATCTTTTCCCAATTGTTCGGAAATTCTGTAGACTCACAAACAATTCCAGTTGCGCTATCTATGCCGATTCCGTATCTTACTCCCGATTTTTCCATATCGCCCGGTAAATACTGCTTATAGTTTCTTTCTGTGTAATGCGGTTCGATCACCGCGTTATTCAGAACACCCAAAGCTTTCATAACATTGTTATCTGTCCTTGAGATTCTCATATAATCCGCCATCACCATTGACCCGGCCGATTCTGCAACAATATAGTTAGAATTAAAAACTTTGTCGAGTAGTCCCTTATTATTTTTGATTGACTCTGCCAGCAATCTTCTTTCCGGGCCGCCATTGATAAAAATGGCTGAATTATTCGAATTATTGATGTCCTCCTGTTTTCTCGCATCCAGTATTTGAATGCCTGTATCTTTCAATAATTCGTTAAGCCATCCGTCATCCCACTCCCCTTTGTCCTCCGGAAAAGAATGTGGCCGGGCAAACGGTATATGGAGTATGCTTTTGACGTTTATTTCTAAAAACGTTTTCTTTAATAATTCCTTGAGTATGCCAACCGAACGCGAAGGGTTATCGATTTCAGCTCCTCCGAAAAGGAATAATTTCATACAAAATTATATATGACTCTATAATATTTTTGTCCCCACATTGACCTATAACGGTAATCTGAAACAGTTGGTCTCGACTCAGAACTTTTTACGCTCAAATTTAGTATTGTAAATTCTTACTTTGATAAACCCAACGCGGCAAAAAACATGACAGATGCTGCTGCTAAACGAATCACGTATATTTTTAAAGAATGTTTTTCCAAAAGTTTTGGGGCTATGAAAGATAGTATCATCGTTAGAATTAATGTCAAGGGAACAGATATGATAGCCATAGAAATACTAACATTAACCGCTAGTGCCTTAATAGAAAATAAAAGCCCAACTGTATAAAGCGCTGTATTGAGAGCAATACCTAAATAATTTTTAAATGGCGTTTTTTTAATGCTATTGATAAAAAGAGGTAAAGTGGGTATTAAAAAAATTACCGTAAGAACGCTCGACCATAGTGAAACTTCCCAATATCCGTTATGAATTGAGGCCGTCTTGATCATTGTATTAAACCAAACTGAAGTTAAAATCCAGATAAACGCTAGTAACGTTGCTTTACTTAAAAATGATTTTAAACTAAAGTGTTCATCCGCATGAATAAACAGACCTGCAAAAAATAATAAAAATATTAGACCCCATTGAAATGACGATAAAGATTCGTGGAATAACATTACTCCTAATAGTGCTGTGAATGGAGCCCTCATATTTGCTAAAGGCGACAAGATAGAAAGATCAACTGCATAAAAAGCCAACGTAAAAGTAATAGAAGATACAGCACTGGATAGACCAAGCCATATTATGCTATTCCAGTCTTGCGGAAATCCAACATGACCGATCAATGCAAAAGGAATAATAAAAATCAATGTTAGTACGGACCAAATAACATTGTATAGGTATGGATTATCTATATGATATTTAGTTGCAAGTTTACCGATAATACTTCCCAGACCGTAAGTAATAGAAGCAATCCAAGCATAAATAATGTAAGACATTCCACATTATATCAAGAAGGTTCTTACGTCCAGTAGCCTCTCAAATTATTGGATTATCATGAAGCTCTAAACAAAGTGTCCAGGGGGGAGGATTCGAACCTCCGAAGGGAAAACCCATCAGATTTACAGTCTGACCCCGTTGGCCACTTGGGTACCCCTGGTATAGGGCAAAAGCATATAAATTATATCATTTACTGGTAAAATATCTTAATGAAATCCCGCATCGTGATTGGCGTTCTTATCGAAAAAAACGGCTCATATTTGTTTGGAAAGAAGAAGCCCAATACCGGTCCGTATCCGAATACCTGGGTGATGATAGGCGGCGGAATACGTTTAGAAGAAGAATCGGTCGAGGAAGGCATCCGTCGTGAAACAAAAGAAGAGACGGGACTGGAAATAAAGAACCTTAAAAGGCTTTCCTTCGATGAGGACATCGAACCGGATAAAACCGGCGTCAAAACACATTATCTTTTTCTGGTCTACACAGCAGAATACGATAAAGGCCTGGAGATGCCAGGTGATGATATAGTTGAACTGAAATGGATTAAAAAAAGCGATCTAAAAAAATATCAACTTGCCCGCCCAACGATTAAATTGTTCAAAGAGATCGGATGGCTATGATAAAAAACGTCATCATGACCTCCGCCGACGCAAAAATATCCAGCTTTCTCATCAACCATTGGTTGAGATCGCTTAAAGAAAATGTCAATCTCTCGAATACCGACATTGTGATTATAGATTACGGCTTAAAACCCAAAATCGTCACCAGACTGATGAATGAGGATGTAATTATCCATAAGGGATCGAAAAAGGCCCATATTGTCAACAAACGATTCTTCGACGCCAGAAAATTTTTGTCTAAAAACCGCTACGACCAGATCCTTTTCGTCGACGGCGGTGACGTCATATTCCAGGACGATATCTCGCATCTGTTCAAGAAGGACAAGAACGCTTTTAGGGTTGTCCCGATAGGCATGGAGGTGTTGTTTTTCGAATGGTTCATATCGCTTTTCGGGAATTTCAACGACAAGACTAAAATCGAGATTTGGAAAAAGGTAAAGAACAAGCCCGTCTTGAATGCCGGCGTAATTTTTGCCCCCGTCAAAAAATTCATCGACATGTGCGCCGAGATGGAAAAAATGATCCAAAACAAGGAATCCTTCGGGCCGGACCAGATCATCCTTAATTATCATCTATACAAAAACGGTTTCAAGTTTTTGAACGAAAAATATAATTTCATGATGAGCACCACCAAGGACGGATTTATTTTGAAAAGAGGGGTGTTTTATAAAAAAAATGGAACCAAGGTTGCCATCGTTCACAACGCCGGGCAAATGGATTTCTTCCGACCGATCGAAAACTTCGGATACGGCCCCAAATACAACAAAATCAAGCATTTCATATATCACGCCAAAAGGACGCAATACAAACTTCTGGAAATATACAAGAAGGTTTTCTCCGATTGAATCTCTTGGTTATTTTGTCAACCTGAGAAGTTCCGGATATAGATTTGAAGACGCGGAAAAATATGTGAAATGCTCTTTGGCTTTTTCTATCGGCTCGGAATAATCCAGTTTGGAACCATAGAAATCGGTGACGATTCCTCCCGCCTCCTCTATTATAACCTGGGGTCCAACGACATCCCATATTCTCATCCGCTGGTTAATATATGCCCCGAACTTGCCCGATGCGACAAGCATGGCGTCGTAAACGCTATTGGAACATCTGAGGTTTTGGATGTTATTGATTATATTTCCCAAGATTGCCATTTCCTTTTTTGTAAAATCCGGGTTGTCCTGACGGCTGTCGATCCCGTACGCCACCAAAGTTTTTATAAGGGACGTTTCCTTGGATACCGATATGCCGTCGCCGTTTCTGAACGCACCCTTCCCTTTTTCGGCGTAATAGAGCTCGTCGAAAAATGGCAAAGCAACCCCCCCAACAACCGGTGCACCTTTATCGAGTAAGCCGATAATGACGCCATACATCGGCAAACCCATGGCAAAATTGGATGTGCCGTCTATCGGGTCTATCACCCACGTATATTCTGATTTCTTGTCCTTTATGCCTGATTCCTCGTCAATGACATTATGGTCGGGATAAAATTCCTGGATCTTTCCAACCAGGTAACTACCTATTTCAAGATCGGCTTCAGTCAATACCTGATTATTATCGCCGGGTTTGACGGACGATGTAACTTTGCCAAAGTGCTTTTTGGCAGTTAAGGAAGAATTCCCCAACAACTCAACAACTACGTCTTTGTAAGACATGTGATAATTCTACCAGACACGCTAAATCCGGAAAACCTCAACGCCCCTGTGAACCATCTGATCGACCTTGACACCGACACTCATGCCTTTACCGGCCTTATCCAGTTGCTTATGCTCCTCTTGGATCGATTCGATTTTTTGCTGGAACAGTTCCGCACCGTCACCGTGCCTGATAAATTTTAGGGTGTCACCAACTGCAAATGGAGATTCAACCTCAATGATTGCGACTCCGAGATGATTGTAGTAGTGGGAAACACTGCCCACTTTTTGATCGGCCATCACTAATCACCTTCTTTCTACTCATATATTAGCAGAAAATCAAACCGAAGACTCCGTTTCAAAAAATGACATCTCGTTTCCTTTCTCGTAAACGGCTTTGTAAGAAACGATGCCTGGTCCATCGGAGAGAATATGGGGCAATACGTGTTTCAATTCTGCCAATAGATTGTCAAGCCTAAGAATTTCGTCCTTTGTGAGCCAGATAAATTCCCCGTCTCCGGCGTTGGATTTCAAAACGCCTGAATCGTAATCGGCGGTCACCATGGAAAAGTAGAATTCGCGATCCAAATCTTTAAGGTGGGCGTTGCCGATTGCTTTTACCTGCAAGTTTTTTATCTTGAGACCCGTTTCCTCTAAAACTTCACGTCTGGCCGCCTCAAAAAGCCCTTCATTGAATTCCCGATGACCCCCGGGCGCCATCCATACATCCGGCATGATTTTTTTGTCCTTATGACGATGAAGCATAAGATATTTATCGCCTTTCTTTATAAAACATTCCAAGGTGACCGAGATATTCCTGTTCATATTTTTTTGAAAGACTGGGGTTTTCTCAAGTTTGTTCCCAAGCCCAGCAATATGTTAACACCTTTAATCTTACCGATCTTCCCCATCGCCATAACGACGCCATAGTTTGGAACATCATATGTCCAGAAGAAAAAGTCCTGTCCGATAATCTGGGAAGTTGTATTTTTAAGTTCTTCGTATGTCATGTCCGTATCGATGTCCATTTGGAATTGCGGGTAAAAATCGTTGTACTTGTTTGATGAATAAAGTATCAGTTCTATTTTTGGCAGGTTTTTGTCGTTTGGTTTTATGAAAAACCACCGGTTGTTCAATTTGTCGCCTGAGTCCTCCTCAACCAAATCAAAGCCCTTCGGCAGTTGCTTTCTGTATTTATCTATTTCCGCCTCGATGTCGGCGGTTTTATACCCGAAACCCATATGGTTCAATCTGACGATGTTATTTCTGATTTTTTCCAATAATAGAAAGTGTTTTTCAAAAATATCCCAACTGGATGAGTCTTGATTGTTGAGCTTAGACAAAACATCAATATTGAAAACCTTGATATCCGAGCCTGAGATTGTAAAGTAACCGGGCGCATTTATTGCCTGGCTTTCTGCAGAAACGCCTGACGGCAGTAAATCCTTATGCCTTAAAAGGAAATCATAAATTGACATATCCCAGTATACAAAAACCCCGCCTTTCGGCGGGGTTTCTTAATAAGGGTTTACTTATTTCAATATCCCATACCACCCATTCCCGGCATTCCACCACCCATCGGAGGGGCGGGCGGATTTTTATCCGGCAAATCGGTGACCAGGGCTTCGGTAGTCAGGATCATCGTTGCGACCGACACGGCATTTTCAACTGCCGACCTGACAACCTTCAAAGGATCAATGATCCCGGCCTTGATCATGTCGATGGTCTTGGCGGTGGCGGTTGATTCTGTCGTCAAAACGTCAAATCCCTGTCCCTTGGCGGAAGCGGATCTTGCCTTGGCGATGAGTTCGCCCGGATTCAATCCCGCATTCTCCATCAATTTTTTAAACGGTGACTCGATGGCGGTCTTGACTATCTCAAAACCGATTATTTCATCCTTGGCAATACCTTCCTTGCCTGAATCCATTTTTTGGCTTATATCCAAAAGGGCGACGGCTCCTCCAGGAACAATTCCCTCTTCAAGAGCGGCCTTGGTGGCGGCAACGGCGTCGATAACCCTCTCCTTCTTGTCTTTCATCTCGACTTCGGTTGCGGCGCCAACATTGATGACGGCGACTCCGCCTGATAACTTGGCCAATCTTTCCTGGAGTTTCTCACGGTCAAACTCGCTTGTTGAAGCGGCCAACTCTTTTCTTATCTGGGCGACTCTTGCCTCGATCTTGGATTTTTGTCCCTTACCGCCGATGATTGATGTGTTTTCCTTGTCTGACTTGACCTTGTCGGCGCGTCCGCAATCCTCGATCTCAACGGTTTCAAGCTTTTTGCCCAAATCCTCGGACACGACAGTTCCGCCCGTTAGGATGGCAATATCCTCAAGCATTTCCTTGCGCCTGTCTCCAAATCCCGGCGCTTTCACAACGAGGGCATTGAAGGTTCCCTTGAGTTTATTTACAACCAAAGTTGCCAATGCTTCGCCTTCAATTTCGTCGGCGATAATTACCAAATTCCTCGAGACCTTAACGAATTTTTCCAAAAACGGAAGCAGATCCGACACGGCGGTAATTTTCTTGTCGGTTATAAGGATATAGGCATCTTCGACTTCGGCGGTCATCTTGTCGGCGTCGGTGGCAAAATAGGCCGAGGCGAAACCGCGGTCGAACTGCATACCTTCCTTATGGTCAAACGTGGTTTGAAGGCTCTTTCCTTCCTCAACGGTGATGACACCGTCCTTCCCACCGACCAGCTTCAAGGCATCGGCGATGAGCTTACCGAGTTCGGCATCCCCTGCCGAAATTGTCGCAACATCGGCCGCTTCCTTAAGGGTAATTTTCGTCGACATTTCCTTCAGTTGGCCGACAACATACTCGCTCGCCTTCATGAGTCCACGCCTCATCACCATCGGATTGGCGCCGGCGGTGATCATTTTTATTCCTTCATTTACAATCGATCTTGCCAAAACCGTGGCGGTTGTAGTTCCGTCCCCGGCGATGTCGGCCGTTTTCGAGGATGCTTCTTTCACCAGTTGGGCACCCATGTTCTCAAATGCGTCCTCAAGCTCGATTTCACGGGCTACCGAGACTCCGTCATGGACAACGTTCGGTGCGCCCCATTTCTTGTCAAGTGCGACATTGCGGCCCTTTGGTCCCAGTGTGGTCGCGACGGCGTCAGCCAATTTATTAACACCATCAAGTAATTTTTTTCTTGCATCGGCTCCGTATTTAATCTGTTTTGCCATAAGTTTTTAAATTAATTTTTAATAATTATTCGACAACTGCCATAATGTCTTTTTGTTCAATCAAAAGCCATTCTTCGGATCCAACCTTTACCTCGTTCCCACCCCATTTTTTGTAAAGGACTTTCTGTCCGACCTTAACTACCATTGTTGCACAAGCATCTTTTTCATCATCACAACATTCTCCGCAGCAGTCGGATCCCGGTCCGACGGCCATTATCTCGCCTACTTGCGGTTTTTCCTTGGCGGTATCGGGCAAGACGATCCCTGAAGGGGTCTTGGTTTCATTCTGAAGTGGTCTAACTAATACGTAATCGAAAAGGGGTTTTATGCCAGATCCAGTTGTTTTTGCCATAAAAATTAGGATAAAATGAATTAATAAGTGAAATATTTATAACTAATTATTTTCATTTTGTCAATAGCGACATTACTCTGCTAATTTATGGATGACCAGAAAACCCTTTCAGAGATAGAAAAACTGAAGACAGCGCTCCAAGGCGCTGACATTCCTTCCACTCTTCGCGAAAAGGCCGAACAGCAGATCGAAAGGATTGGGCTGGCGCTGAAATACGGAGGGAACCTTTCGCAACTGGATATCACCACCAAGTACATCGACTGGATAACCAATTTGCCGTGGAATAAAAAATCGGATGACGTTCTGGATATCGCATCGGCCAAGCGAATCCTTGATAAGAACCACTACGGCTTGACCAAGATCAAGGAGAGGATCCTGGAATTCCTTTCCGTTCTGATAGTCCAACGGCACACTTTGAAAACAGATGTTTTCCATGCCCCGACACTTTTTTTCGTCGGATTGGCCGGCACGGGAAAAACAACCATCGCCATTTCAGTTGCCGAGGCGTTGGGGCGCAAGTTCGTCAGGATCCCGTTCGGCGGCCTCTCCTCTGCTTTGGACTTGAGAGGCCAATCCAAGACCTCCATGGAAGCCGAACCCGGCATGATCATAAGGGCAATCAGGCGGTCCGGAGTAAAGAACCCGGTCATATTGCTTGATGAGTTGGACCGCATCACCCCGGAATCTCGCGCCGCCATCATGGGAGTTCTTATCGAACTATTGGACGCCAACCAGAACTCTAACTTTACCGATTATTTCCTGGATTACCCGTTTGATCTATCGCAAGTCCTGTTTATCGCCACCGCCAACAACACCAATAACGTTTCAACGGCCGTCATGGATCGCCTAGAGGTAATCCAGATGCCGTCCTACACCGACGAGGAAAAGATCGCCATTGCCAAAAGTTATGTTCTCCCGCGCCTTCTCAAGGAAACCGGCCTGGATTCGGAGAACTTGAGAATCGAAGATTCCGTTTGGCCTAAAATTACCCGCCCGATGGGTTTTGACGCCGGAATCAGAAGCCTCGAAAGAACGATTGAGGGCATAGTCAGGAAAGTGTCGTTCAAGATTGTCTCCGGAGTCGGCCAGTCCTTCACGATTAACGATAATAATGTAAAGGAATATCTTTAACATGAGAAAAAGGATAAGAAAAAAGACAAATACGAAATCTTTTTTCGCCAAAAATAACTTGGCGGTCGTCATAAGCCTAATATTGCTGTTTGTTTCTTTGGTTCTGATAGCCGTCAAGGCGGTTTCGAACGACAAATATTCTTCAAATACCCGCGCCGTCGGATACAAACCAAAACCGGCAAAGAAAATCGATTACGTTATCAGCGGTAGAGATGCGAGCGCCGGGGAATACCCGTTTATGGTTACGCTTTATTATCGGCAACCGTTCTCAACAAAAAAACCAGATCTTTATTCCCAACACTTTTGCGGAGGAGTTCTTATCAACAAGGATTGGGTTTTGACTGCCGCCCATTGCGCCAACACATACAGGCGATCCAATATCGGTGTTGCCTTCAATGTGTTGAATCTGAAGGACGAAGTCGACAAAAGCAATTTGAGGACTGTTTCAAAGCTGATTCCTCATGAGGATTATGACCCGAAGTACAATACCGTCAATCCCAATGATATTGCCCTTATAAAACTGAATAAATCCTACACCGGCGTCAACCCTATTCGCCTTAATTCAGACGATATATCGGTCTATGGAAAAAGCGGCACTATATTGGGATGGGGGTACGTGTCTTCGTCCAGCCAAAAGTCAGAAATATTGCAGGAAGGCGACATCACCTATGATTATTACAGCGACACCAGCGTCCTCACTTCGTCAACATTAACCCGGCCGCAATCGTATGACTCGGGTGGTCCGTTATTGGCAAAAATTGGCAACGCCTTTTATTCCGTCGGAGTGATCAATCAAACGGTCAATCGAGGCACAGACTCGTATTACGCCAATGTTTCCGCCTTTATAGATTGGATCGAGGAAAAAACCGACTTGGAGTTCTGAATATTATGTATACCTGTCGGCTACTTTTGAAGCGCCGTAGGAATCGGGCTTGATCTTCACCTCATACCCCGATCCCCTGATCATCCCAACCACCTCATTAATCAGTTCGCGCGTCTCCCCGTTCGGGCCGATATCGACATGGATTTGGACATTATATTTGGAAATGCCGTTGGTCTTGAAAAAGGAAACAAAATTCTCGGAAGTGGTCAGGGACATTGTCGCCTCCTGATAGATCCTTTCCTTTAGTGATATTTTCTTGTCCTGGACGATTCTCTTCCAGAAGTAAATGCCCCCATACCCTACCCTGTGAATGACCAAAGCGGAAACGAAGTCGTATTTATTGTTTTCTATTTTCTGCGAGTCGGTGCCTACTATGATTTCATATTTGGCTTTCTTGTCCTTGCTCATGAAATCGGAAACGATATCCCTGAGTCGTTCAAGATCCACCTTGCCGTATGTCGGACTTTGATAATCCATACAATAGGCTTAATTGTATCACAATGGCGTGTTACAATGAACTATGAACGGCATAATGAAGATACTAAAAAAAATCCTCGACAGCATAAAGGAGGCCTTAAAATGCGAGAGCTGCGGCTAGACTGGCAATAAACAAAAAGACCACGGTTATAACCACCTTCTGATACTTGAACAGGCTCTTGCGATTATTTTTCCGGAACATGAAAGCCTCAAGAAAATGGGCAACGAAATAGGTTTCCAGGCCGACGGTCATGCCGACAAATATCCGATGATTCATCTGACGCGTTTTCAAAAAATAGAAGTAAGTCATCAGGAATAATGCTGTTGCCAAAATGAAGCGGAGCCCCGGAATCTTCCGCCCTATCCTCGAGGCAATATAAAAAGCCAGGGAAGTGTTGAGGGCAGACAGCCAGATGGCAACGATGTATTCGTCAATCCCCAATTTTTTTATGAACAACAATCCTCCCCCAACCCCGATTACGCAAAGTATGCAGCCCATTTAGGTCAAGTTTTTCAATATGTAACTCAAGGCTTCCTCGGTCCCTCCGCGATCGACCGGCGCAACTATCAGGTCGGCAATTTTCTTAAGTTCAGGATTGGCGTTCCCCATGGCAATCTTGAAACCGGCGGCCGTCAATAGCGGATAATCATTGTAACCGTCACCCATCGCCGCGACTTCCGACGGATCCAGACCCAGTATTTTGCAATATTCCAGAACGGCCGTATGCTTGGTGGCATATTCCGAGGTGATGTCCACTCCGAAACTCGGCTGGTTGTCGTACATGAACTGGAAACGGATGATTTCTATGTCCGTTGCCAATTTTTGGATGTTCTTGATGTGTCTTTCGAGGGTTGGACTGTCGAATTTATTGCCGCTCGAGAATACCAATATCTTATATACATCTTCCCCGCCGTTGTAATTGGCGTAATCCTCTTTTTTCGCATTTATCAGATATTGGGATGTGTGAGTGAAAGGTGAAACGTAAATGAAACTGTCGGTTTCCAAGCCAAAAATCACTTTATTGGAATGGAGATAGTCAGCGATTTTTCTGACTGTTTCCCGGGAAACCACCTGTTTAAAAACAAATTGCGTTTTTTCGGTATCGATAATCCCACCGCCTCCATGGATGATGTGAAGGCCGTTTATCCCCAAGTCTTTGATTACCTCTTCGATTTTGCCGAAATAAAAACGCCCCGTGGCAATCGAAAACCTAACTTTTTTTGCTTGGAGTTCGCCTATCAATATCTTTGTTTTCTGGCTATAAATATGGTCATTGTCAACGAGGGTTCCGTCATAGTCGCAGAGGACGGCTCTTATTTTTGTCATAAAAAAGCGGAGGGTACAGGATTTGAACCTGTGTAGGGGAAAACCCCTCGAGTTTTCGAAACTCGTGCAATTGGCCGCTATGCGAACCCTCCTTTTGTGAATTCTTTAAATACCTGAATATTGCCTTTATGACTACTTCCAATGATATCAAAAAAGTATGAAATATCTTTGCCATTTCTTAATCTTATCGATTTATTTGAGCTCAATGTCGGCCCAAAACCTTCTGCCATTAGAAATTCATGAATACTATTGAGCAGTTTAGGTGACGCGCTTGTAAAAGCAATATTCAAACTTTTATAAAATACTTCTCCGTTTTTGTGTCTGTCAAAATATATTGACCCATCGGTATCAAAAATGCCTCGAATACAAGCTCTTCTGTAAAACATGTTATCCTTGATCCACTGCGGAATATCTATTTTATGCTTAATCTTGTTACCGATAGGTAATCCCAGATATTCCAAATGACTAACGAATTGTTTCCCGCTGGCTAATATTGAAATCAATGACCTGCTTTGAGATTTATTTATTGAAACTTTTGCGTCAAAAACTTTCTGGAATAGGTTTTTAACAAATTCTGAATATACATCATCCTTAAAGTAATTCAATGAAACCGTAACTTGATATTTTGTAATTCCGCCATCACCAATTAAAATACCAATCAATTCTGCTAATTCTTCGGAAAGTAATGGTTTCCTAATTCTTTTCTCTAGTACAAATCCTGTATGCCTTATATTATGCGTAATAATCGAGCGCATTCCCCCTCTTTGCCTGCCTTCCGCGGTTCCGGGATTACCGTATTTTATATTATGTGCTACTGCACCAATGCTTCCTGCACTTTTAGCGTGCCAATAATTAGGTAATGTTTTTATTGCATCCGGAATAGCAATATCATATCTTTGTTTTATTTTTTTGAGAAATTTCATGGGTATAGTAAATTCGCCTTGACGCCATGATCGAATAAGACGTTCATTTACTTTAAGCTCCCTACTTAAATTACTCCATGAAAGGTTCGTTGTTTCTTTTAAGCTATTAAAATATGTCAATCTGTGTTTTTTAGGTATTACTACACGCATAATTAAACACCTCCGGCACGCTTCCTGTGCCTTATATTTTACCAGAGGTTCGTGCCAATAAGGAGGCTAAGCGCAAACACGATTACCCCTCCAACGACATCGATCAGGTAGTGTTGTTTGGTAAGCAACGTCGATACGATTATCAGTGATGCCGATGACCAAATCAGCACCGATTTTTCTTGATAAACCAGTAAAAGGAAATAACAGCAGATCAGCGTCGAGAATACATGGGCGCTCGGAAAACCGTTGGTATCGTCGTCGTTTTTGTATATGAATTTTGTCAGGCGGCTGAATATATCCCGGGAATGGATAACCGGCCTGGCGACGCCGTTTGGGACGAGATACCAGAACAGGCCCGCCAGGACATAGGATGTTATGTAACTTTTCAGGAAGGCTGCGACGTAAAAGGAATTCCAAAGAAAAAAAACCGAAGCTATAACCAGAAAGAAGTATCCTATGTAAGGTATGACAAAAACGGGCACCAAGGGAATCATGTCGTCCATTTTTGATTTCCAATAATATTTTGATTTCCTCTTGTTAAGAGGCAGGTAGATGGTTTTGATGGCCAAGAAAATTGCCAAAAGTGTAAATTTGCTCATCGATTTATCATATCATCCATTGTTAATGGAGGCCAATTGAAGTAAAATTGAGGGGTGGTGTTGGCGCGTTGGTGAAGAGGAAACACAGGTGTCTGCAAAACACCTACTGCGCCGGTTCGATTCCGGCACGCGCCTCCAGGAGAGGTGGCAGAGCGGTTGAATGCACAGGTCTTGAAAACCTGCATGGCGGAAACGTCATCGCGAGTTCGAATCTCGCCCTCTCCGCCATGAGAATCCAACCCGTTGTCATCGCCGTCATACGACGCGCCGACAAATACCTTCTTACCCGCAGAGTCGACTTCGATCCCGAGGAAAAGCAATACGCCCCCTATGTCTGGAATTTGCCTGGCGGAGGAATCCAGTTCGGGGAAAGTCCGGAAAAGGCCATAATCCGCGAGATGAAGGAGGAGCTAGGAGTAACAGTTGAAATTACCGGTCTGTTGCCGAAAGTATTTTCCGAAACCCGAAACGGATGGCAGGGAATTTTCATCTGTTACCTCGCCTCCCTGAAAGATGATGAAAAAAAGATCGCCCTCAACGAGGAGGCCGACCAATACGGTTGGTTTACCTCCGACGAAGTGGCGGAATTAAAAATTCTTCCATTGGCTGATACAATCTGCCGGGAAGCTGATAAAATTAATTCCCGATGATAATCGTACTATTGTTGGCATTGTCCGGACTGACCGATTCCATTTATCTTACGTGGGAACATTTCAACAAAGTCATCCCCCCATGCACCGTCAATAGATTTTTGCCGATTTTGTCTGACTGCGGAAAGGTATTGTCGAGCCCCTACTCCGTCATGTTCGGAGTTCCCTTGGCCCTTGCGGGAGTCGTCCACTACGGAGCCCTGTCTTCCTTGATAATCGCAACTTTTTTTTCCAGAAGCAAAATTTTTAAATACCTTATCGTTCTCCAGTCGATTGCCGGAGCCCTGGCTTCGGCCTATTTCATGTATTTGCAGCTTGGGGTCATCAGGAGCATTTGCATTTACTGCACCCTTTCGGCCCTGGTCAGTTTTACCCTGGTCGCTATCGTATATGTAATTTTGAAAAGGGAGCGCTTTGAGATGCATACATCCGTTTATGCCTTTGTTTACCGGAATATCATTAAACCAATATTCTTTTTGTTTGATCCGGAGTTTATCCATAACATCATGGTCTCCAGGGGCAGCTTTCTGTCACGCACGCCGCTCATAAAGATAATGGGTAGCAAATTGGTCTTCAAGGATAAGTCGTTAAACCAGAGGCTAGATGGGGTTTTCTTTGAAAATCCTGTAGGCCTGGCGGCCGGATTTGATTACAACGCCGATCTCACCCAAACGCTTTATTATCTGGATTTTGGATTCCAAAGCGTCGGCACGATCACCAATAGCTCCTACGCCGGAAATCCCTATCCCCGGCTCGGCCGTCTCCCCAAATCCAAATCGCTGATGGTCAATAAGGGATTCAAAAACAAGGGAGCAAAAACCATATCCGAGAAACTTGCCGGCGCGAAATTCCTGATCCCGGTCGGAGTGAGTATCGGCGTGACCAATTCCAAGGAGATCGATACGCTTGAAAAAGCCGTAAAGGACATAGTCTCAGCCTTCAGGACATTCGAACAAAACCAGGTAAAAAACAAGTATTATGAGCTCAATATTTCGTGCCCTAATTTGGTAAATACGGAAAACCTCAGTTTTTACCCGCCCAAGAACCTGGAGAAGCTTCTTAAGGCAATCGATCGCTTAAGGATCAGGAAACCCATATACGTCAAAATGCCTATCGAAAAAACCAACCGGGAAGTTTCGGCTATTCTTTCGACGCTGGCAAAATATAAGATCATTAAAGGGGTCATTTTCGGAAACCTGCAAAAAAACAAAAAGGATCCGTCTCTCATTCAGTCCGAGGTCAAAAAATTCAAGGTCGGATATTTTTCGGGGAAAGCCTGCGAACAGAGATCAAACGAACTAATAGGGTTTGCCTACAAAAGATACAAGGACAGGTTTACCATAATCGGCTGCGGCGGAATATTTGATGGACAAGACGCCTATAAAAAAATCAAACTTGGCGCATCGCTTGTTCAGCTCATTACCGGGATGATTTACCAGGGGCCCCAAGTCATTTCCCAAATCAACCTTGAACTGATAAATCTTCTCAAAAGGGACGGCTACAAAAACGTTAAGGAAGCCGTCGGGAAGGAATACTGAAATGAAAAAGGCGTTTATATTTTCCGTTTTGTTCTGCGTATTTTTTTCCTTGCAATTGGTACTTCAGCAGTTGTTTTTACGCAACTCCATCACCCCACTGCACCTTACTTTCCTGACAAACCTTTTCGCCTTTATATTGATAACCGCTTACCTGTTGTTTTTTAACAGCAAATTTTTCAAAATAAAATTCACAAAAAAATCTTTCTGGATTTTTACCGCTGCAACATTAACATGGATGATTGCCGATATTTCCTCGATGTTCGGACTGAAGTATTCCTCATCGATTAATATGTCCCTGATTTCAAGGCTTCAGGTAATCATTACTTATGTCTTGGCAGTCATTTTCTTCAAGGAAACGCTTACAAAAAATAAAACGGTTGCCGCAATCCTTGCTTTTGTCGGTGGGCTTTTTGTTGTCTACGATTTTAAATCCGCCGTGGCCATCAACCCGGGAGATCTTCTTTTTTTGCTGTTTTCCATAAGCATTACCGTGAGCAGTTTGTTCCGACAAAAAATTTACAAACATTTGCCAGCCATCCAGCTGACGTATTTCATGTACGGGGTTTCTGCTTTGTTTTTCGGCGCGGTAACAATTATATTTTTTCCTTTGAAAACCATGCCGGTCCCAGGCTTCATATTGTCAAATTCCATAATCGCCCTGTTGGGCTTCATTTGCGTCAATACCGCAATCGGCCTGGGTGGAGCAACTTTTTTTTCGGTAGTTTCGAGTATTCTTCCCCTATTTACTGCGATTCTGGCATTCTTTATTCTCGGGAACGCGCCATTGATGACCCAGGTGGTCGGTGCCGTAATAATCACTTATAGTATCTATCTGTTTACCAAAAAACCATGAAAACAATCAATCAAATCTCGGCCGGCGGAATCGTCTGCAAAAAAGAAGGTGGCCAGGTTCTTTGGCTCATAACTCAGCATTCGCAGCACAAGGGGTGGGTTTTTCCGAAGGGGTTGGTTGGCGATAATCACGTGGACGAAACCATGGAGGACGCGGCCTTGAGGGAAGTCGAGGAGGAGGGCGGCGTCAAGGCGCGTATAGTCGAAAAGCAACCAATCGAAACCCATTACCAGTACCAATGGGAGGGCGACCTGATCAAAAAGACCGTTTTTTATTTTGTTATGGAATACTTGTCCGGCGACCCGGCGGATCATGATTGGGAAATGATTGATGCCAGATTTGCAACTGCCGAAGACGTCAAAAAAACCCTAACCTACGATTCCGACAAGCGGGCTTTCGAAATAATTCTTACAAAGGTATAATCATTTCATGGAGGGAAATTCAGAAAAGAAACGAAACCTGCTGGACTTGTTCCGGTATAACGCCATACTTTCCGCACTGTTTTTTATCGGTTCCACCTTCTATCTATCCGGACAGCTTCCGAATTACAGCTTCAATAAATATACGATCTCGGAGATGAGCTATTTCCTTAATCCCACCCAGTTGTCCTTTTTTAACCTGATTTTCATCATCAAGTGCCTTTTGGATCTTAGCTTCACCTATTATGTATTCAAGAAGTTCGAATTGAAACTGAATGCCATAACCTCGATTGTCTGGCTCATCGCCGTTATTTCGTTCGGATCTATCGGGTTTTTCCCGGTTAACCGGTTTTTCGTAATCCACTGGATACTGGCGATTTCCCTTTTCATTTTCTGGACGATATCGGAATATGTCTTTGCCCAACTGACCAGGAGCGAAAGCTTTGCATATCTCACCAATAATATTATTGTTGCCCAAACCACGGTCGTAATGTTCTCATTGGCGATAGGACAGAAAACCGCCATGTTTGAGATCGCATATTTCTTTTTAGCCTTATTTTGGCAAATAATATTCATCGGCCGCCACTTAAGGTAGATATGAAAAAACTGTTTCATTGGCTGCCACGGACACTTGCGATCATCAATATCATCTTTATAAGCCTGTTTGCCTTGGACGTTTTTGACGAACCAAGGTGGTTTTTGGCGCTGGTCATGCATTTGATACCCACTTTTATCCTGGCCGTTTCGACAATCATTGCCTTCAAGAACGAAAAAACAGGCGGATTGATTTACGTGTGCTTGGGGGTCGCTTTCCTGGTATTGTCACAAGCAAGGTCGATGATTGTAGCCTTGCTTCTGATTATAATCGGGCTCCTTTTTATGATGGAAGGTTACTTCTTCGCGAAGAAAAAAAGTCTTTAATATTGGAGCGGGATACGAGAATCGAACTCGCTTCTCTACCTTGGCAAGGTAGCATACTACCGGTGTACTAATCCCGCATTTCCTTAGCCAGCAAGCTAACCCATTCCCTTATTTTAACATTTATTTTAGTGTTTGAGAAATATATATTACACATACCATAAGCAACTCTACTTTTCGTTAGTTTGCTTCTGCTTGGAAGAATCTGTGTTTTTATAAAACTATTTGTGCTTATTTTTAGTGCTTTAGCCCAAAATGCAATTGCATCTTTTTCTTTTATGTCTTTATAAATAAACAAGGCCGCTCGCAGTTTCTCTTCTTGAATTTTTAGGATTTTTCTATAAAAATTAATCATCACTTTGAGCATCTCTGTGTCGGAGTTAACAACAGATACGCGGCCACTTTCTGTTTTTTCTCCTTCACCCCAATATATCGCTAATCCTGTCAAAAACAACTTATTTTTCCTTAATTTTATAAATTCAAGTTGCGCTTCTTTACGATATGATTCATGTCTTTTTAAAGCAATGGAGTGTTTAAAAGCGTTAACTTTTGTTAAATAATTAGAACTTCTTATCTTGTTTTTTTGTATTAACTGTAACTTAATGCTTTCTGAAAGTTTATTCCCTGATAACCAATAGCTTATAGTACTTTTGGGTATTCGAAGTTTTTTACTAATTAAGTTAAAACTATCACCAAATTTTCTTAATTTCAATACTTTGTTGTAGTTCTCTATATTTATTGGACCGTTGACCATACATAATTACGATAACTCTTATGGTTCAATCTGTCGAATTAGAAAAGCTATGATGAAGAATATGCCTTTAGGGCGTGTCGCAATACCTCGATTGATTTTTTTAGATCTTCGGTATTCAAAACATAGGCGATCCTTACTTCGTCCAGGCCCAATCCCGAAGTTGCATAGAACCCGGCAGCCGGCGCCACCATCACGGTTTCGTTGTTCAATCTGAAATCGGTCAACAGCCATTGACTGAAATGATCGGCGTTCTTGACCGGCAATTTCACAATGGTGTAAAAGGCCCCTTCCGGTTTTTCAAGGTACACGCCCGGAATTGATTTAAGGCCTTCGTAGAGCACATTTCTCCTTTTTTGGTATTCATTGTGAACTGCTTCAAAATACGAGTCTTTGACTTCGGTTAATTTCGAGGCCATCAGCTGATCGACAAGACCCGAAGATAGTCTCCCCTGGGCAATCCTCAAAACCCCCTCCATGACTTCGCGGTTTTTTGAAACCAGCATGCCAAGCCTTGCCCCGCACAAGCTGTAACGCTTTGAAAGGCTATCCAGCATGATCGTTTGTTCGGGAAGGGCTTCCATGTATTCCAAAAGCGAAATATGCCTCTTGCCGTCGTATACGAATTCCCTGTACACTTCGTCGCTTATCAAAAATAAATTGTGTTTTTTTGCGAGCTCGACCAGTAAATCCATTTCCTCTCTGGTATAAACCGTCCCCGTCGGATTTGACGGATTGCAGATCAAAATCGCTTTTGTTTTGGGAGTTATTTTGTTTTCTATTTCCGATCGATCAGGCAAGTGGAATCCGGTTCTGCCGTCCGTCTTCACCGGAACAAGATTGACGTTATTAACGGCGGCATACGAATTGTAATTGGTATAGAAAGGCTCGAAAACCATAACCTCGTCCCCCTCGTCGCATATGGCGAAAAGCGCCATCGAGATCGCTTCCGATCCGCCGGTAGTCACCTGGATATCGGCGGTGTTGATGAAATGGAAACCTATCATAGAGTAATAAAATTCAAGTGATTTCAAAAATTCCGGCTCTCCTTGCGATTGGCTGTAACCCACCGGATTTTTTGACCAATCCCGAAGAAAACTAATCATTGCATCGGGAGTCTTTATGTCGGGATCTCCTATGTTCAGATGATAGACTTTCACTCCCTCTTTTTTTGCTTCGGTTGCAAACGGGACAAGCTTACGGATAGGAGAGGCGGGGACTTTGAGTAAACGATTGGAGACCGGATGCTTTTTCATGGCAAAAGTGCGAAGGGCGTGAGTCGAACACGCATCTGAGGTTTTTCAGACCCCCGCCGTGACCACCTTGGCTACCTTCGCTTTGGAAAAACGATTACATATTTTACCTCAAAGTAAGGAAAAAATCGATTGATGGTTAATTGGCCGGCTGATCCCCAGACATCTTTGGAGTAGAAACAGATAAGAACCAAGCAAGAAGTGTGCGTCCGCTTGGGATCGAACCAAGGACATCCACTTTATAAGAGTGGCGCTCTACCGCTGAGCTACGGACGCTCAAAAGCTAGTTTATTATACAACTTTGTGGACCTACGGAGAATTGAACTCCGATTTCGGCAATGCGAATGCCGCGTTGTACCGTTGAACCATAGGCCCCTACCGGTGCGCCCGGGCAGAATTGAACTGCCATCAAAGGCTTCGGAAGCCCTTATTCTATCCGTTGAACTACGGGTGCATTGTCAAAATTTTACCATAAAAAAACACTACCCTTTCATTACCTGCGTATTTTTGAAATATGCAGATGCAAATCAGATAGCGTTTTTTTTAAGATTTTTAGAATCTTGGTCTGTCGTCTCTTCGAAAACCTCCGCGATTACCACCTGCTGGTCGTTCTTCACGGGGTCGAGCAACGTTAACGACGATTTTGCGTCCTTCAACGTCTTTTCCATTCATCTCAGCAGCGGCCTTTTCGGCAACGGCTTCATCGGCAAAAGTAACAAAACCAAATCCTTTTGATCGACCAGACATCCTGTCTGTGATGACAACAGCTTCCACAACTTCTCCATAGGCAACAAACAATTCCTTCAAGGAATCGTTGGTAACGCTCCATGGAAGATTTCCTACATAAAGCTTTTTCTTGTCCATTATATTATTTCACCCCCTTCCCATTCCAAAGAATATAATTCTTAGAATCTAAGTATGACGATCTGTGATTGATATTAAAATTTAGCATTAATCTCTGAAGAGTTTTTGAACCTTTTTTTTTGTGTTCGCAGTTTAACTTCTTCTAAACTGTACACATTATACCATAATGAGTGTCAAAGACAAAATCATTCTGTAAATCCCAAAACCAACTAAGGTTTTAAGCTTCAGGTAATCAATAAGCCATTTTACCGAAAAATAAGCGGTTACAAACGAGGTAACGAATCCAATTGTCAAAAACAAAAGATTGTTCGGGACCAGAATTGTGGCTAAATCGCTCTTTAAAAGATCGTATCCCGACGCCGCCAGGATTGTCGGAACAGCCAAAAGGAAAGAGTACAGGGCCGATTCATCCCGGCGATACCCTTTGGCCATCATCGTCACCATGACGATCCCTGCCCGGGATACGCCGGGAACCACCGCCAGGGATTGACCGATGCCGACTATAAAGGCATCGACAAAAGACAGATCTTTCAAGGACTTGCGAAGCTTTAGCTGTTTGCTGGCGACCAGATACTCAAGGATCATAAAAACCGCGCCTATTACCATAAGTGAGCCTGTAATAAGCCCGAAAGACTCGAAGAAAACGGTTTTTATTATCTTATGCAACAAAAAACCTACTATCGCCGTGGGCAAGAAAGAAACGATAATTCTTTTCATGATCTCCCAGCTTTTTCTGGCGTAATTGAAATACAATACGACAACCGCCAGGATGGCACCTGCCTGGATGAATACTTCAAAGAATTTCTGGAACTCCGTTTGGGGCATATTCAGAAGCTTGGAGGCGATTATCAGATGGGCGGTCGAGGAAATGGGAAGGAATTCGGTTATTCCCTCAACAATCCCCAATATCAGAGAATTAACTAGGTTCATTGGATCCTAAGTATATAAGACATTCGGGCGAGCTATGTTTCGCCCGAATATTAAAAGGTAATATTGTAGTCTTTTAATCTCACTTATCGTTCGATTATAATATACCATAATGAAAGTAGCGATTGTACATGATCAGCTTTGCGAATTCGGGGGTTCGGAGAGGGTCCTGGTCGCCCTTAAAAAAATCTTTCCGGGCGCCGATGTCTATACACTTGTCTATAACTATTATTCGCTTGGAACGCACAAAAGGCTTTTTGACGGTTGGAAAATAAGGCAGAGCTGGTTTGGCAGTATACCTTTTGTTAGAAACTTCTACTCGCCTTTCCGCTTTTTGACTCCTCTCATCTGGGAAAGCTTTGATTTTTCCAAATACGATCTGGTGATCAGTTCGAGTGGATCATGGATGAGTAAGGGAATAAGGACTAAAAAACCGACAGTGCACATTAGTTATATACATCATCCCCCGCGCTATCTTTACGGATACGAAACGGCGCTCGAATGGCAAAAATACTGGATAGTCAGGATGTACGCATACATCGTAAACCATTTCCTCCGTATCTGGGATTACCATTCAACCGCCCGTCCCGATTTCCTTATCGCCAACAGCAATGAAACAAAATGTAGAATAGCGAAATTTTACCGTCGTCAGTCGCATGTTATTTATCCTCCGGTTGACATTCCGGAAAAATCTTCTTACCTCAATAAAGGCGATTATTTTCTCACGGTTTCCCGTCTTGCACGCGCAAAACACATAGATGTCATCATCAGGGCCGCCAATAAAATCAAATTCAAATTAAAAATCATCGGTACGGGAAGAGATGAGGAATATCTAAAATCCCTGGCCGGCCCGACCGTGGAATTTTTGGGAAATGTCAGCGATCAAAAGTTCGAAAAAATAAATAAGCAAGCCAGGGCATTTCTGTTTGCTTCTCGCGACGAGGAATTCGGGATTGCCGCTGTCGAGGCAATGGGGTATGGACTTCCGGTTATTGCCTACAGGTCGGGCGGAGTCCCGGAATATGTCAAAGACGGCGTCAACGGTTTTCTATTCGATCGATTGGATGAAGATTCGCTGTCCAGTCAGGTTAAGGAGTTGAATAGAATGAACCCTGACAAATATACGAAAATGAGAGTGCAAGCAAGAAAAACCGCCGAAAGATTTACTTTTGACAGGTTCAAAAAGAATATACTATCTTTTACAAGTTCTCTCCTTAAGAAGGAGAGAACTTAATTGCATAACCATGCCAGAACTTCCGGAAGTTGAAACCATAAAAAGGGAGTTAAAGCCATGCGTCACCGGGAAGACCATTTCCGAAATAGTGGTTTTGTCACCCAAAAATTTTTCAGGCAAAAAGGAGGCGGCCTACGGACATAAGATCACTAAAATCGAGCGGTTTGGGAAAGTTCTGGTTATGGCACTTGATAACAACAAATACCTGAACGCCCATTTCAAACTTTCGGGTCAAATGCTCTTCGCCAAGAAAATCGGTAAAGCTGTTTTCAAAAACAATATCCCCTTCACACATGGAAATGTCATGCCGGCCAATACGACCAGAATAATCATAAAGTTCAAGGACGGAAGCGCCTTGTTTTTTAACGACTTGAGAAAATTCGGGTGGATCAAGCTGACCGATAGGCCGGAATCCCCAAAAGGAGTGGATGTACTTTCCAAAAAATTCAGCCCGGAATATTTGTTTGAAGTCTTAAGATCAACAAGAAAACCTATAAAAGTCACCCTTATGGATCAGGATAGGATAACCGGCATCGGAAATATCTACGCGAACGATTCGCTATTCAAATCCAAGATCCATCCTCAGAGAATATCCAGCTCCATAACGAGCAAGGAAACTCATAGACTCCATAAAGCTATCCTTGAAGAAATATATAAGGGCATTAGTGATCAGGGTTCGTCCGGGGCGGATGAGGCATTCATCCTGCCCGATGGATCAAAGGGCAAACATCAAAGGCATTTCTTGGTTTACCAGCGTGAAAGGCAACCGTGCATCAACTGCAAAACCATCATCAAAAGAATCAAGCACAACGGGCGAAGCAGCTACTTCTGCCCCAATTGCCAAAAAATATGAAAACCCTATCTCAATTGGAAAAAGAAATCGACGAAATAAAAAAACGAAATTCCGTAGTCGAGGAGAATAAGGCTTGGGAAACCAGCTTAACGAGAAAAACGATCTTAATATTATTCACCTATTTGTCGGTGGGATTATACCTTAAGGCAATCAACGTCAAAAACCCTTGGCTCAACGCCATCGTTCCCAGTCTAGGTTTTCTTTTGTCTACATTAACGATGCCGTATATAAAAAAAATTTGGACTAAATATCTATACAAAAAAACGATAGGGCAGGTCATTCGTACCTGATGGCTTCAACCGGCTCAAGCGCAGCTGCTTTTTTGGCCGGGAATACACCAAAAGTTATTCCAATCGCCGATGATATGCCAAGCGCCAGTATGACAGATCCCATGTCCAAATATGCCGGGAAAAATGGCTGAATAAGAATGATCACCAAATAAGCCAGCCCCAACCCCAAAATACCCCCAATGGAGGATAAAAGGATCGCCTCCGCCAAAAATTGGGACAAAATATCTGATTTTCTTGCGCCTATGGCACGCCTGATACCCACTTCCTTAATCCTGTCGGTAACTGTCACATACATGATATTCATGATCCCGATCCCTCCAACAACGAGGGAAATCGCGGCAATCGCGACCAGGACTGAATTGATAATGCCGAATATAGAAGAAATCGTTTCCATGAGATCCTTCTGTTCCATAACCGAAAAATCGTTCTCATCGTATCTCCTCAACAGGGCTTTTTTCACTTCTTCTTTTGTCCCCGGGACTTCGCTGTCGGTAAAAGTTTTCAGGTTTATGCCGTAATAGGTTTTTTCAGGATTGAACGAAAAAGTTGATTTAAAGGGAACGTAAACCTGGTCATCCATGCTCGGACCAAACCCCCCGCCACCTTTGGCTTTGAGTATGCCTATTATCTTGAAAGTCTGATTTTCCAATACGACATTTCTTCCGATAACGTCTACTGACGTTCCAAAAAGTTTTTCCGCTTTCGGCGCATGCATCATGATAACCTTCTCGCGCTTCTGACTGTCGCGGCTGTCCATTAATCTTCCGTCCTGAAGTTCGAGATTGTATATTTGAATAATATCTTCGTTGCTGCCGATGACTTCCACAACCTCGGTTTTGCCAAGCGCTTCGATAATTCCGCCGGGATTATCGTACATTGGGGCTATATACTGAAGCGTCTTGATTTTTTGCAGCCTTTTGACGTCTTGATCATCAAATCTCATTCCCCCGAGCCCTCCCCCTCTCATCATGGTTTCCTTGGTGCCGGGAATTACAAACATCAGGTTAGAGCCAAGGCTGTTCAACTGATCGCCGATGTATTTTTTCAGTCCGAGTCCCAACGCTATCAACACAATAACCGAAAATACCCCGATAAGGATTCCCAGGGACGTCAGGAAGGTTCTCATCTTATTGCGACCGAAATCCTCCAGAGCCGACTTGAAAATGAATATCAGGTTTTTCATACGACTTCCCCGTCTTTGATTTTTATAATTCTTTTCGCGTACGCGGCAATATCCGATTCGTGCGTCACCAGAACAACCGTGATCTTTTCCTTGCGATTCAACTCCACAAGCAGGTCCATTATTTCGTGTCCGGTTTTGCTGTCGAGATTTCCTGTCGGCTCGTCAGCAAGGATCAGCTTGGGTTTCATCATGAGGGCACGCGATATGGCGACCCTTTGCTGCTGGCCGCCCGAAAGCTTGTTTGGATTAGAATTCAGTTTCGAACTCAAGCCGAACTTAGTCAGGAGTTCGATCGCCCTCTCGCTTGGGTCAAAATCCAGCTCTTTCCGGCAATACAAGGTCGGGAGCATGACGTTTTCCAAAACCGTAAGCTTGTTGATCAGGTTGAACTGCTGGAATACAAATCCGATATATTCGTTGCGAAGGCGTGAAAGCTCATCGTCGGTTATCTTCGATATTTCCTTGCCGTCGACATAAACTTTGCCCGTCGATGGCTTGTCCAATAACCCGACTATGTGCATCAGGGTGGACTTGCCCGACCCCGAAGGCCCCATTATCGAAACAAATTCCCTATCCTTTATCTCTATGCTCGCCTTCTTCAATGCATGAAAGGTGTATTCGCTGTCAATTACGTAGTCTTTGGAGACATCGGTCAATTTAATCATAAACCAAGTCCCCTGCCTCAATGCCATTTTTAACCTCTATCATATCATCAACCTCGTCGCCTCTTTTTACGTAGGCTTTTTCCTTTTTCCCGTTTCTTTCAATGTTGAGGTATTCGCCCCGATCATCCTTTTTGAAGAACTTCAACGGCACGCCTATGGCATCATTGATTTCCCTTATGACAAAAGTCACATCCGATGTCATGGCGAGTTTAAGGGGCAATTTCATTGATCTGGCATCAAGAAGAACCTTTACTTTGTATACGGTACCAGTTTGCCCGCTCATTGGCGCGAACGAAATATAATCGACACGGCCAGAATAAATATCTTCTGGATAGGCATCAAAGATTACTTCGCCCTTCATTCCTTTTTTTACGTGGACTACGTCGGACTGCTCCGCCGATACTGTCAAATATATGGTATCCGGATTAACGATTTGGAATTCCGATCCGGCAGGGGTAACATTGACTCCGGCGAAGGGGGTATCAATATGGGTGACTATGCCTTCGATCGGGGACCAAAGATTGGAATATTCCATACTGAGGTTCTGCAGCTCTACGTCAAGAACAGAATTATTTAGATCGTACTGACTATCCTGGAGAGTCCTTTCGGCGCTGCGCCTTACCGTTTCCGACAAATCATATTGTTTATTCCAGTAGTCGTCTCTGGTTTGGTCAAAAGCCAGTCTTTGGCTGGAATAGGTATTGAGGTATTTCTGCATCCTGTTTTTCAAGTCGCGCTGGTCAAGGCTTGCGATAACCTGGTTTTTCTTGACATAGTCGCCTTCCTTGACACCCACCCAAGCCAAACGTCCGGATGTTTGGAATCTCAAGGATACGTTTTCGTCGGCATCGATTTCTCCGGAAAGAGTGAGGGTTTCCCTGAGGTCCTGTCTTTTGACGCGGTAGGTGTCGGTTTTGCTTTTGGCGGCCGATGCGGCGTTTTGATACCTAAAAAAAACAAATCCGGCAATGGCTAGGATTACCAAAACCAAGTACCATCTCCTTTTCAAAAACTTGAGCATTCCTATAAAAAAACACCGATAAAACGGATAATATATCAGTTTACATAAAAGCCGACCAATCGGCAATGGGCATGATGTTGTAGGTGATGAAGTTCCATGCGTAAAGATATATTCCAAAGATCAAGACCAGTGAAACCATCAAAAATTTTTTCGAAGTAAAGAATTTTTCGTTGGCAATCAATGCCAAAGGCCATAGGGGAAGGGAATACCTGGCGATGTCGCGATGTTGGATGAAGAGAGTTGCGATAAAAAACACCAGGGCAAAATAAAAAAAGCTTCTGTATTTTGATTTCCAAAGATTTACGATCGTCAGCCCGTATATAAAAAGATAGAAGAATATCTCTTCCAGCCAAGCCGTACCTATCCAGGTTTTTTGGAAATTGAAAACCGAAAAGGGAAAGACCAGGTGGATATTGTCACCGGAGTGGAAATAAGCTAGAAAATCACCCATCTGTTTCCAATAAATCAAGAATACCGCCAAAAGGCCTGAAGGTATTAAAAGAATCCACGACCACTTATAGTCGATTTTCCTCTCCCGATAATGCTTTTCGGCAATCGCCAAAGTATATGCGCCAAAAAGCAGGATTCCCGGCGATTTGGTCATCACCGCCAACCCCCCCATGAGCCCGGCCCATAGATATTTTTCTTTTTCAAAAAAATACAAAGATGCCAAAACCAGAACCATGAAGAGGCTTTCCGGTGCCCCCACGGACCTGACAACCAAGAACCTTGGTAGGAACAACAGAACAGCCGCCAACGCCCATGGATTGGTGGTCAGTTTGAACTTTTTGAGTACGAAGTAAAAAAGGCACGTCAACGCCGCCGTCGAAAGAACGTTGACGGAAAGCATGGACTTAAGGTACCCCAACTTGTCGGCGTTAAGGTTAAGCGTATTCATGATTTCGCGGCCACTCCGGATAAGAATAGGATATAGGGGAAGGTGGGCGGCAAAGTACTTGGGTGTCTGGAAATAGAAGTTTTTGGCGGCCGTCACGTAAAGCGGTCCGTCATAGTTTTTATATAAATATTCAAAGCTGTTCCCGTCAATTTTTAGTCCCATCCAAACCGGAGATTTCAAGAGATACGGCAGCCAGACAAGAAGAGTACTCAAAAAAACCAGGAGAGTTAAGGTAAAATATGGATATATGCGGCGCATCAAGAATATTGTAGCAAAAAATTGGCTGTCAATCCTAATTTTCGCGGCTGCCGCCTACCTTCGTTTTTACAGGATCGCCGACTTCGCCACGTTTCTCGCCGATCAGGGACGCGACGCCATCATAATAAAGAGAATCGCGACCGGAGAACATTTCCCCGCCATCGGGGCTCCGACATCGGTTGGACAGGTGTTCTTGGGTCCGTTTTATTATTATTTCATAGCTCCGTGGCTCCTTGTATTTAATTTCAACCCGGCTGGACTGGCCGTCGGCATGGCAGTCACTTCGTTGGCTTACCTGGCGGTTACATACCTTATTGTCAGAAAGCTGTTCAATAAAACCGCAGCTGTTTTTGCCGTTTTCCTGTCTGCTTTTTCCTACGTGCTGATCCAATCGTCAAGATTTTCGTGGAATCCCAATCCACTTCCGCTTTTCTCCCTTTTGACCGCCTATTTCTTCATCGAAGCCGTCAAAACAAAAAAAACATGGCATTTCCTTCTCTTTGGCGCTTTCCTGTCCTTTTCGATCCAACTCCATTATCTGGCGATGGCGTTGGCTCTTCCGATTCTTGTCTTGGCGGTTATCGACTTGGCCAACAGCAAAAAAATATTTGTCAGGCAGTCATTCAATTATTTCCTGTCTTTCGTTTCATTCGTTGTTTTTACCTCGCCTCTCATAATTTTTGACATAAGGCACGGTTTCCTCAATTTCGGAAACCTGCTGAAATTCCTTGAAAGCGGTGCCGGCGTCGGAGACGGTAAATTTGCCGGGATTATCCAAACTTTTTCGGACGTCAACAGGTACCTGTTCAACATAAGCGCCAACAGCATCACAACCATTGTCATGGCGGTTATAATTATTGTGCTACTTACGGTCAATCTATATAAACGTAAATACGATCTGTCATCTTTCCTGGTTTTTCTCATCGGCGGTTTGATAGTCGCCTCGCTCTACCCGGGCGTCAAACATGCCCATTACCTGGGGATGCTGTACCCGTTTTACATCATTGTGATTTCCGTCATCATGTCCGACATCTTCAAGTACGGACTTTTCGACAAGTCATTGGTGATCCTATTTTTGGCCGCATATCTGTATCTTAATTTCCAAAAATACGATTTCTTCTGGACAGAACCCAACAGGCAGATCGTCCACGCCCAGAAGGTCGCCGATTTCCTTAACCGAAAGATAACCCGGGAAAAGTTCAATTTTGCCGTCCAGCCGGACGGCTGGCAGGAGGATTCATATCTGTATTTCCTGGAACTCAATGGCAAAGTACCACAAGACAGAAGCAAGTTCGAAGTTGGCGACGAGATGTTTGTCGTTTGCGGAAATCCATGCAATCTCAAGAAAACCCGAAGCTGGAACGTTACCATGTTCGGAAAGTTCGATATTGCGCAGGACTGGGGCGTTGATGGTGTTAAAATTTATAGATTGGTGCACAAAGATAAAAACCTGATACCGTCGAAATAGGTATCCCCGTTTGATTTAACGCATATGAGAATATCTTTAATCATCCCCTGCTATAACGAGCAATCAAATATCCAAAAAGGGGTTTTGGACAAGATCGGCAACTTTACCGAAAACGATGAAAGGTTCTTGGAGGTTATGATAGTCGATGACGGTTCAACCGATACTTCAAAAATGGTCATAAAAAACAAGTATTTGCAGATTTATCCGAAATTCAGATTGGTGGAAAATCCCCACCAAGGAAAAGCTTTTGCCATAATTACCGGAATCCAAAAATCCGCCGGTGACCACGTGCTTTTTTCGGACATTGACCTGGCAACGCCGATCGAAGAATCGGAAAAACTTATAGAAAGCGCCGAAAAAGGCTTTGAGATAGTCATCGGATCCAGGTCCAAGGCTCGCGACGGAGCGCCGCTATTGCGCAAGATCCTGGCTTATCTGGCGATAATAGTCCGCAGCTTCATGATCGGGATCAAAGGGATAAGGGATACGCAATGCGGATTCAAGTTATTCCAAAAAAGCGCCGCCATGACAATCATCGACAGATTGTTGGTATTCCATGACAAAAGGAAAGTCGAAGGATCATCGGTATCGGCCGCCTTTGACATGGAGTTCCTTTTCCTGGCGTCAAAACTGAAATACAAAATCAAGGAGATCCCGGTGCAGTGGCGGCACGTCGAAACCAAAAACGTTAATTTCATCAAGGACTCGGTCGAAACCCTGCGGGATATCCTGAAAATAAAAATGTACGAGATACAAAAAAAATACAAAGGGGCTTGACATTCGTCATACTCTTACTTAAATTGTATGTTTATGTTAAAAAAACTCTTTTATAGCCTCCTGGTAGGTGGGTCGTTGTTAGTCTCTATCGTCCATCCGGCTTTTGCCGACTGGAAAATGGATAGTTCGGGCAATCTCATTTACTCCCAACCCCAGGTTCTGGGAGACGAAGACGAAAAAAAGCAGGAAGAAAAAAATGAAAATAAGGTTGAGGATCAGTCAAAAATGGAAGACAGGAAAGTGGATGAGGAAAAGTTGGGTGAAAGGGAGCGAGAGACTAAAAAGGAGATGGAAAAGGAAAGAGAAAGAAACCAGATGAGAGAAAAAAAAGAAATCAAAAACGAAGAAATCAAACGCATAGATCTTGACCGGACGGATGATGATCAAATCGAAATTAAAATCGAAACAAAGAAACAGGAAAAAATAGAAAATGTGCAAGACAATTTTGAAATCGATGACGAGTCTGACGACGCCGATGACCCTGAAACCGATAAAGTCAAGATATCAACTGGTGAAGGAAAGGGCGAATTTAAAATCGAAAGAAATAAAATAATGGTTAAAACCAATTATCCTTTGAGCGTTAACCCCGAAACAAAGGCCTTGACGGTAACCACGCCTGCCGGAGAAAAAACGATAGCGGTATTACCAGACAAAGCCGCCGATATCATCAAAGAACTTGGAGTCGTCGACGACACCGGTTTTTCCTCTGACATAGAAATGGAGACTGACAAGGAAAAGCTTGTATATAAGGTGAAAGGGAGAAAGAGAGAAAAACTGTTTGGCATCATGCCGGTGGAGGTTGAAAAGGAAGTGGTGATGTCGGCTGAAACCGGCCAATTGGTTGACACCAACCAGACTTTGATGTCAAAATTGCTTGACGCGCTCTCGTTCTGAACACAAAAGCCAAACCTATAAAGATGATCTATAATAGATAGTAATCTTTATGAAAAGGAAATTATCGCTTCTTTTTGTCACCCTCGTGTCTTTCTTGGTAATCTTCGTAAGATTTAATCAAATACCAAAAAACCTCACCTTTGACGAAGTGGAATTCGCCAAGCTGGCCCTATCCCTTGACGGAAAGCCCTTTACCCCCTACTCGTCTTTGGCTACCGGCCATTCGACATTGTATTTTTATATCCTTTTATTCTCATTCAAGCTGTTTGGCGTCGGGAATTTTGCCTTGAGGTTTCCGGCGGCATTATTCGGCGTTTTCGGATCTTTGATTTTTTACCTGGTTATGGATAAGGTTTTCAAAAAAAACTTTTGGCTGGTTTTCGGACTTTCCTTGACCTTCGCAACGACGCGCTGGTATTTCAATTTCGCCCGGTTTTCCTTCGAAGCCACTTTCCTGTTGTTTTTGGAGCTCGCGTCAATTTATTTTTTATTAAGGTCACGCCTTAATGAAGGGGGGGCCTTGCCAGGTTTTTGGTTGGCATTAAGTGGTTTGTTTGCCGGACTGGCTTTCAATTCATATACCCCCGGTCGTTTCTTCTTCGTTGTCCCCCTGGTTTACATACTGGCAACGTCATTAAAAAACAAAAAACAACTTGCGCGAAGGACATTTATGTACGCCGTCCCCTTCCTGATCGCGATTGCCCCCTTGACGGTTTATCTGGCCACACACCAGGACAACCGGGTTGACAAGCTTTTCTTCTGGAAAAACCACGAAATGACCGTACAGGAAAAAGTCATCGGCACCATGCAGAATATTTCCTCGGTCGGCTCCATGTTCGTCGTCAAGGGCGACATGAGCGGAAAGCACAATTATCCCGGAAAACCGGCACTCAATCCGATTATCGGGTTATTGTTTGTGTCCGGATTATTAATCTCATTGCGAAAAATAAAAAGCGCCGAAAACTTGATGTTTGCGGCATATCTTTTTGTATCGATACTTCCGTCGTTGATGATATATCCATGGGAAAACCCGAACATGCTCCGCACTTTTACGGCAATACCTTCCGTCATTTATTTCACCGGAGTTTCATCGCTATCCGTTGTTAAAAAAATAAAACGTACCCGGGCGGCAATAGCATTGTTGGCGATGTTTTTTCTCGTATCGTCGCTTTATGAGATCCGGACATATTTTGTTTACCAGGCCAAAGTTTTCCCTTCGGCATTTGAAACCAAACCAACACTGCCTGAAACCTTGAAGCATATAAATTTCAAATACAAATGAAGTTCATAAAAGAAAACACAGCGATCATCACAGCTTTCCTTCTGTTTCTGTTGGCGTTGTTTTTGAGAACCTGCCGTCTTCCGGAATTCATAGCCTATCACCAGGACCAGGTGAGGGATCTTTATTTCATCAAAGAGCATTTCGATGCAACGAGTTTTATTTGGCTCGGCCCCAAAGCGTCGGTCGGAAATTTTTATCTTGCGCCACTTTGGTATTATCTCATGGGCGTATCATATTTGTTTTCGCACTCCCCGACCGCTCCTGCACTTATGGTGGCAGTCTTAAATTCTGCGGCAACAATAGTCCTTTATTTTTTTATCAGGCGTTTTTTCGACAATCGAACGGCAGTGATATCATCTCTTCTGTATGCGGTTTCTCCCTTTTCCATAGAGTATTCCAGATTTGCATGGAACCCGAACCCGATCCCCTTTTTCGTGATTCTGGCAGTTTACGCATTATTCATATACATATATGACCAAAACAAAGGAAATTATATTTATCTTGCGGTCGCTGCCTCCAATCTTGCTTTTCAATCCCATTACCAGGGTTTTCTGCTGGTCGCCGCCGTATTCGTCTTTCCGCTTCTCAAGCGTGATTGGAAAAGATTTGCCTGGTCTATTGTTTTTTTTGTCGTCCTCTTGGCGCCATTTCTCTTATATGAATTCGTCAATGGATATCCGAACATCAGTCAAATTTTATCCTTCCTTGGCAGGACTACCCATGGCCGGTCGCTCGGGGTCGCCAATTCCTTGAGGGTATTCACCAACGATTATCCAGAATTTATCGCCAGAGTGGCTTTTTTTGGATACAAGCCCCTCGGGATTGTGGCATCGTTTATGACTTATTTTATCGTGGCCAAAAATATTTTTATCAAAACGACCAAGGAAAACGCTCGCGAAAAAACCCTATCCTTGATTTTTTTTATACTCCTTTTGACGCTTTTCGTGTATCGCCAATGGATTGTTCCATACTATCTCCTGGTTGCCCTTATTCCCTTGATAATCGTGATGACCGTCGCCATGGGCAAGTTCAAACCGCTTTTGATTGTTCTTGTAATGGCGAATCTTGCATTGAGTCCGGCCTTTGCAAAAACCGACTCGTCCCTGAGATTTTTCGAAAAGTCGCTTGACGTGGTCAGGCAATCCCGCCTTTCCGAAAACTGCATATATTACGAAATTTCCGATCCGGATCTGATGTTCGCTCCCAAAGCCCTTGAATACCTGGCTTTTTACCAGGGTTACCGGTATCCCAAGAATTTATTCTGCCACGAAACCTTGGTTTTTTGCCAAAAGGATCTCTGTGATAAAATTAATGGAGTTGAGCAACTGAGAAGCGATTTTTTGGGAGTAAGATTGATAAAAAAATAATATGTTCGATATTTTTAGAATCTTCGGAGCCGTAGGCAAGGACTTCAAGAAACGCGATGTTTTCGGTATTGTGGGCATAATTGCGTTGTTCTTTTCCACAAGGTTGACCAATCTCACCCTTCATCCGATTTTTTCCGACGAAGGTATTTATATCCATTGGGCAAAAGTTGCCTGGCATGACGCCGCGTGGCGTTTCATTTCCCTAACGGATGGCAAGCAACCTCTGCAAACCTGGGCTACCATCCCATTCCTTAAGGTATTCCCCGACGACATGCTGTTGGCAGGTCGTCTTTTTGCCGTTGCCGGAGGTTTCATAACCATGCTCGGGGTTTACTGCCTTTTGAGTTACTTATACGGAAAGAGGTCGGCCTTTTGGGGAACTTTGGCATACGTCCTCACTCCTTATTTCTTATTTTACGAAAGATTGGCGTTAGTCGATTCATACGTGTCGGCCGGGGTAATCTGGATTTTCTTCTTGTCGGTCGTTATGGTCAGGGAAAGACGCCTGGAGACGTCGTTAATTTTTGGCGCTCTGGGAGGACTTTTTCTTTTGGCCAAATCGTCAGTCCAGATGTTTATTGGTCTCTCGGCGCTTGCCCCGGTTTTGATATTCGAAAAAAAAATCAAGAATTTCCTTAAGGGCTCCGTAAACTATTTTATCCTTTTTATATTGGGTGCTGTTATTGCCAATTTGATTTATAACATCCAACGCCTCTCCCCGTTCATGCATTATGTCGCCGAGAAAAACCTCACTTTCATTATGAGTTTTTCGGAGTTCATGCAAACCCCCTTCAAATATTTTTCCCATAACCTCGGGTTTATACCCCTTTACTTTTCGTGGGAATCGGGATTTGTCCTGACTGCGATCGCCCTGACTGGTTTGGTTATCCTGGCAAAACGGGATTTCAGGCTGTTTCTTTATCTTCTGGCTTGGATCGTCGCCCCCTACGTCGTCGTCTCCTTTTTCATGAAGGTCCTTTTTCCAAGGTATATTATATTCTTCGCCGGTCTGTCGATAATCGCCGCCGGCGCCGCCTTCCATTACCTTAGCGACAAGTGGAGGAAAGTTCTCTTTACCCTGTTCTTGCTTTCAGTCGTTTACTTTGACTACACCATTATTTTCGCGCCGTCCGCGATTCCGTTTCCCGAGGTCGATCGCGGCCAATACATAGAAGGCTGGCCGGCCGGTTGGGGAATCAAGGAATTCATGGATGAAGTCAGGGCCGAGTCAAAATCCCGTCCGGTGGTGATACTGGCCGAAGGCAATTTCGGAATGGCCTCAGATGTTTTGGAGGTGTTTTTGAAAAGGGGGGATGAGGGAAAAATAACCATAAAAGGATATTGGCCTTTGGGCGAATCCCAGCTTAGGGAGAATATTCCCCTTCTGAAAGACAATGACGTTTACGCCTTTTTTTCCCACGAAGACGAATTCCCGGGCAGCTGGCCGATCGTGGAGTATAAAACCCTGACCAAGCCGGGCAATAAGTCCAACTTCATGATCTTCAGGCTGGTTGACAGATGATCAGTCCGGTATTTCAAAGATTTTATTGGGCTGTTTGCCGCCCTTTACAAGTTTCAACCTTCCCTCGGGGATTTTAAAATATGATGCCAGCATTTGCCTTACTTTATGGTTGGCCGCGCCTCCCTCGGCCCTTTCCCTGACCTTCAAGATGTACGAGTCCGAGTTTTTTCTCGCAAGGCTTTCGGTTTTTGATCGGGGAAAAACCCTTACCTTGACGAGCGTCATGGTTATTCCGCGTAGCTGAAAACATTAACGGTTGTTTCGTGATGAAGCATCCTTGCCGAAGTAGGCAAACTTTTATCCAGCCTATGTCCGAGGTTGCCGCCGTGGGCGATTATGAACTGTTCTGCCCGACCCTTCTTCTCATCGTTACGGGGCGGTTCGCCGATCTGCATTGCCGTTATTCTTTCCTCATCGAGCATAAACCTCAATCTTTCAATCTCAATTGTATCGGCCATTCTTTGCCTCTCCAGTTCCCTGGCTTTCCTGATATCCTGGATTTTTCTTTTTTCATGTGGGGAACCGAATCCGCTGTCTTTGGGTAATCGCTCGCTTTTGTCGCCTCTTTCGGCGGTGACTTTCTTGACGGTGGTTTTATGGTGAAGCGCTGAATCGTAATCCGGCTCGCCTTCGTCCCCAAGAAGAACTTGGGCGCCCCGGGCAATTTTGGGCAAATGGGAAGCGTCCAGTTTCAGTCCCGGAAGCGGATGGAAGTTTATTTGCCCGAGTCGGCCGGGCCCGGCAACAACCCTGGATTCCCTTCCGGAGAGGGCTTCGACGACTCTACCGCCCTTGTCCAAAGCAAAGTGTCGATTGCGCAAAGAGCCAATGACCTGGACTTTGGGAATAAATGCCTCTACCATAGCAAGTTAATTATAGTCCACATTTTTTTGTCTGCTATAATATTTCAACATGTTTCTTACGCTTCTTTTTGGTCTGGTTTTTTTCCTTTTCAGGAACGCCTTTTCGATTAACTTTCTGGCCGATGACTATTTTTTTCTAAAAATCGGCCGGGCCGAAACCGTTTCCGAATTCATCAACTTCTTTTCCCCGGTCAAGAATTATTTTTATCGGCCGCTTGCAACCGAAGTCTTTTACTGGATTACCCATCTTGCCGGGAACAATCTCGCCGTATCCCATCTGGTGGTATTCGCCGTTTACCTTCTGGGGATCTTCTTTCTCTATCGGAGCCTGATCCTTATAACGAAAAGCAAGTCTTTATCAGGAATAGTGACGTTCATCTACGCCATCAATTTCACGCATGTCTTTCAGCTTTATTATTTCGGAACTTTTCAGGAAGTGGCGATGTTCAGTTTTCTTGCGGGGGCATTTTTCCATTTCCTAAACAAAAAACAGGTTTTATCGGTCCTGTTTTTCACGCTGGCTCTCATGAGCAAGGAAACATCTATTTTTTTCCCCGTTTTCATTTTTATATTTCAGTTTCTTTCATCAAGGAAGCTCAAGGCGCCTCTCGATTGGCCAAGACTACTTCCATATTTTGCCCTTGGCATTTTTTTTACATTTGTTTACAGAAACGGGTTGGGCGCAACTGCATCAGTCGACAACTACAAGCTGAATATAAATCCGAGGATGGCGGCCAACAATATCATCTGGTATTCTCTATGGAGCCTTGGTCTTCCAAATTATATGCCCGACTACATGACCAGCCTCTTTAGGCCGCCGATAAAGGAATTTTGGAAGGTGTTCCGGAATTTTCCCGAAACAAAAATATACTTCGGCCTCTTGGCTTTCTATTTGACGGTTTTCAGCGGCAGCCTCATTGCCTACATGCTGAATAAGTCAAAACGCTTGAAGGAAATCGGCCCGATGGTGGTGTTCTCTGTTGCGGGCTTCCTGATATTCATAATTCCCGTTTCGTTTTTTTCCCACAAATGGATGGTCCGGTTGACGGTGCCTTTGGCATTTGTATCTCTGTTTCAGGGATACGTCATCTTCAAATTTTTCGTCGAAAACGGCGTTTTCAGAAAAGCGGCCTATCTGCTTTTGATCGTTAATTTTTTCGTCAATCTCATTGGCATAAAAATCCATGAATCGTCCAGCACCTTTTTTCTCGAGTCCAGGATATCCGATCATCTGAGATCGGTCGTCAACGCCAACCGGAAAGAGATAGGCGAAAAAAAATACATATACTTCCGGGATATCGCCCTTAAGGATTACAATCCTTGGGGCCAATCAAAGCATCTGAAGACCGCTCTTGGGGACCAAAACTTCATCGATCTTTATTTTCCGAAAAGCGACATCAAGGCAATATACGGCTTTGAACAAAAAAATATCCCTGAAGGCGCTTTTATAATCAACTCCCTCGATCTCCTGAAACCATGATCAGGCGACCCAGTAACCCCGAAAAAACAAAGCGGCCATATACGCAAGCAGGATTGAAGATATGACCAGCCAAGCATAAAAATATTTCTTTGGCATCGACTTGACCAGGAAAAAAAACAGCGGAAAAACCACAATAATATAGCGATGAACGGATGACAGTATTCCGGAAAAAAACACCGGTATCGCGCAACCAACTCCGTACAGCCAATAGGAGAACCTCATCTTCCTGAAACTTATTACCAATAATGCGACAAACAGCACGGCGAACGCTACCTCAAATACCTCCATCGATCGTCCGATGAAGTCGTGGCGGGTGATCTGCGAACCATGCAAGGCGTTTATCAGCCCTTCCCTGAAAGCGTTGTAAGGGCTCAGCAACCCGATTGACCTGTTCCAATGATTTTGACCGAACATAAAAGCAAAAAATTCGCCCGATATCGTATGGAGATAGGCTCCATAAAACGCGAGCCCCAACGGTGAGACAAGAACCCACCATGGAATCCTCCCCTTTTCCCTGTAAGCGGTATAGGACTCCCAGAGGAGGGGCGGGATCAATGCCAAACCCGTGATCCTGGTGGCGGTTGCGATAGCAACCAGTATGCTGGCCAGAACAAAATTTCTTTTCCTCATAAAATAAAATGAGGTTACCGCAAGAAACAGAAACAGGCTTTCCGTATATAAACTTGCGAAGAAAAAACTCGTCGGAAAAGCCAATACGAGGAGGATGGTTTTGTGCCGATTATTTTCCTTTGTTTTGTCAATTGACAGGACTTTGTCAATCATGACAAGGGCAGCGACAAAAAACATAAGCGACGCAAACAGACCGGCGACGACCGGATTCAGGAACAGATTAAACGACAAAATCCTGATCAATAAGGGATATGCTGGGAAAAAAACTTTCAGGTCCAAATAATAATTCGGATCGTACCCATCGATGGCAATCTTGAGATAATTTCTGCCATCGAAGTTGGCCCACGGAACCGTCAAGTGGCGCATTGGAAGCGAAACCCCTTTAGGCAATTCGTAACTGGTTTTGTCAAAAATAAGCCTTGAAGAAACGACGTTTACTAAATTAAGCAAGATCAACCAAACGAAAACCGCCAGGAGGATCCTTTTCACTTGGTTTTATTTATGACATATAACGTTGTGCCGTGGTCTTCATATTTTCTGGCTCCGATGAGATTTTCCCGGCCGTATTCCCTAACTTCCCAGTTATCAAGTTTCGACAAATCAAAATTTCTGATCTCGCTGAAAACCAAGAGGGTATCCGAAGCGTTGTATTCGAATTCCGTCTTGGGAACGAAGCCGTTCTTTCTGAAAAAGAAACGGTATTCATGCCCAACCGGTATGTAAGCGCCATACTCCTTGGATATTTGAATAACGTTGAACGATTGACCGCGTCTGACTAGGCTATGATCGATCACATACGAAACGCGTTTCTCAAATGTCGAGGCCATCCTCGCCGATTGGGTATAAATATTTTTTGGGAAGGATATTATTTCCGCCAGCAAAAGCACCAAGGCGATCCATCGAAAGTTGGTCTTGATAAGACTGCTGACGAAAGCGAAAGTCAAAAAAAGCGATACCGGGTAAAGATAATGACCGCCGAACTGAAACCTCAACGCCACGGCAAATACGGCCACCAAAATAAAGGAAGCTATTGCCAAAAATTTTCCCCTTCTGTCAGCAGGCTTGAAGACATATGCCATTACCGCGCCGTAAAATATCAGCGCAATCCCGACTTGCTGGGACAATTTTTCGACGATAAATCCAAAATTTTCCAGTACATTCTTTTTGCCCGATACGGCGTTCGGGATGTTGTTGTTCTCGACAAACGTTTTGTACGACCCGACCAGGAACGTATTCTTGAACATCACGAAATTGTGCTTTATTTCAAAAACCGCCAATGGAATGAATGCCGCGGAAAAACCAGCGGCAAAAATGACCAGCCATTTTTTATCTTCAAGAGTTAATGCAAGATATAGGGCCGCAACAAGTACGACGGGCAGGCTTACCAAATGTATGTTGACAATCACTCCGCCAAGAAAACCTGTTGCCAAAAGCGCCAACGGGCGTTTTTCCATATTTACGAAAAAAATCAGGGAAAAATATACAAGAAGCAGGGGCAGGTAGGTCCATCCATTCCATGGCCCCCGTGCGCCGGTCACATAGAAGGGTAACATTGACAACACGGCCGTCGCCAGTATCCTGAAAGGCACCCCTGTTTTTCTGGGCAAAAGCACGTAGAATGCCACGCCCCCGGCAATAAAAATAAGGGCGTTGAAAACCAGAAGCGCGTTCGGATTTAAATTTGACATGTATAAGACTGGCGTCAGCAAGTAGTAATAGTATGGCCCGGAATATATCCCCCCGAAGCTGAGTTTTGGGCCTATGAGGGTAAGCTTGCCCTGGATTATGGTAAGCATATCAAAGATGTCACGGGCAAAATCGGGATGGAAATTGAAAGACGCGAAAAGCCGGTACAAGAGGAGAACCGCAAATACAATAAAAAACAGAATGGCAAACAGGTGCTTTTTGATGGTGGTCACTTCTAAAATATTTTAACACAGCTTTGTTGGTATAATAATCTTCAATGAAAAGACTCTTGCTGGCGGTATCTTTCGTTTTTTTGGCATTTTTTCTAGGTCGCGCGGCTCTCAATCCGTTAAACGGCAAAATGTTCAATTTCCATGATGATACTCAAGCTGCCCGCATCCAGCAATTTGTACTCAATATAAGGAATTCCCACTTCCCACCGCGCATCGCACCATCCTTCTCGAACAAACTCGGATTCCCTGTTTTCAACTTCTATGCCCCCGCCCCCTACTGGATAACCTCGGCCTTCCATTTTGCGGGTTTGGACGTGATCACTTCCCTAAAAGTGTCTTTCCTTTTGGCGTTGTTGCTTGGATTTTATTTCATGTACAAATTCCTGAATCTTTATTTCGGCAAATACCAGTCTATTTTCGGCGGACTGCTCTACGCATCCTCCCCATGGATGGCGGTCGAGATATTCATAAGGGGAAATCTGGCGGAGATATGGTTTTTGGCTCTTCTGCCCCTGGTTTTTTATATGATCGCCATAAACGGGCGATCCAAATCACCAACGATTTTCCTGTTGACTGTCATCTCCCTGTCTTTGGGGCTGACTTCCCACAACGTCCTGTCGATCGTTCTCCTGCCCATGACAATCGTCTTTATTTTCCTAAATTCGAAGCGCATGAAAAATTATCTGGCTCTGGCCTTGGCGTTCATGTTGAGTGCCTACTTCTTCGTTCCGGCGGTACTTGAGGTCGGTATGACGCAGGCGGCCGCGATTGCCCAGAACCGCCATTACGTCGATCACCTTCTTTGTCCTTGGCAACTTTGGACAACTCGTTTTTGGGGATATGGCGGGTCCGGACCCGACTGCGACAACGACGGGATGCCTTTTATGCTAGGCAAGCCCCAGATAATTCTGGGTCTGGTTGGACTGGCCTTTCTTGTTAAAGAACTTTTAACCAAAAGGAAATCCCCCGACAAAAAGATATATCTGTTCATGATGGCAACCGGGTTGGGGGCAATTTACCTCTCGATCACCCCGTCGGCATATGTTTCAAAAATGCTCGAACCAGCTTTATCTTTTTTTCAGTTTCCGTGGCGTTTTTCGTCATTTTCCATTTTTGCCATCGCTTTTTCCGCCTCGGCGATAAGATTCCCCAAATTTGCCCGTAAATCCGAATTTCTCCTGACTTTTGCCGCTCTATTCATAGTCTTTTACAACAGCAAGTTTTTCACCAAACACCTCATGGACAATGCCCGTTTCAACAAGGACTATTTGAGCGATATCTATATAACCAAGATGGTTGTGTACAAGGTCGCCGAATACCTCCCGAAAGCCGTTAATTACTCAACCTGGCTGACCTATGAACCGATAAAGGGCAGGCCGTGGAAAAAAGATCCGACCCTTGACGACGGAAAATTCATCCACCTGCTCGAAGGCGGCCGGGTTCAATTGCTTAAAAACGGATTGTTTGAAAAGCAGGCGGAGACCGTACCCGGGACCGCTGTCATAAACGTCCATTACATGCCCTATTGGAAAATATATATCAATAAAAAAGAGGTCTTTCCGGAAAAATTCGACGACATGGGTCGCCCGGTTTTCAATCTCAAATCACCATCCCTGATAGATGTAAAATATGAACAAACGCCGATTGAGAAATCGGGAAATATCTTATCCCTGGTGACGATGGCGTTGCTGATTACCATTGTTAAAAACCGGAAACTATGGAAAAGAATCGAGATGTTGTAAACAGTATCAAAAGGAAAACCATCCTTTCGACCCTGAGCCTTTTTTTTCAAAGTGGCTACTCGGCGGTATTGGGTCTGGCGGCAAATCTGGTTTTGACCATCCTTTTGTCTCCCGGAGTATTCGGCATCTATATAGCCACCTTGTCGATAATATCGATCCTCAACTATTTTTCCGACATAGGAATGGCCGCCTCGCTGATCCAAAAGAAAGAAGTCACCCACGAAGATGAAAAAACCGCTTTCACAATCCAGCAGATGCTCGTCATCAGCCTGGTCGCTATGGGTTTCTTTGCCACTGATGCCATTGCCTCATTTTATAAACTCCCGTCCGAGGGTAGATTACTGTACTGGGCATTGTTGGCCGGATTTTTCCTGTCATCGTTGAAAACCATTCCCTCGGTATTGCTTGAAAAGGAAATAAAATTTGAAAAGATTGTCCTGGTGCAGATCGTCGAAAATACGGTATTCTACCTGACGGTCATTGTCATGGCGATCCTGGGATACAAGCTCAACAGCTTTACGGTTGCGGTACTCCTGAGATCCCTTATAGGAGTCGTTCTCATTTATAGGTTCTCGCCGTGGAAGATGTCGCTCGGGATTGACCGCAATTCCTATAAAAAGCTCATATCCTTCGGGCTTCCCTTCCAGGGTTCCTCCCTTCTTGCCCTGGTCAAAGACGACCTTCTGACCTTATATCTTGGTAAGGTCCTCGGGTTCACGGGGTTGGGTTATATCGGTTGGGCAAAAAAATGGGCGGAATCTCCCATAAGGATTATTATGGACAGCATATCGCGGGTGCTTTTCCCGTTATTCTCAAGGTTCCAAAACGACCGCAGCCGGCTGTCTCGACTGATTGAAAAAATCATCCACTACCAGTCCTTTCTGATCTTGCCAACGATCGCCGGAATGGCTTTAGTCATGGACAAGATCGTCGCCATAATCCCCAAGTATTCCCAGTGGCAGCCGGCCTTGCCGCTTTTTTATCTGTTTTGCCTTTCGGCGTTGATGTCTTCGTACTCAACGCCTTTCATCAATTTCCTTAACGGCATCGGCCGCGTAAAGGTATCTTTTTATTTTATGGTCTTTTGGACAGCCCTTACCTGGATATTGACGCCTGCCTTTATTCATTACTATGGCTATATCGGTTTTCCGGTGACTCTGGTTATCCTTTCGTCGACTTTCGTTATCGTCATCGCGATCACAAAAAAATCTGTCGACTTCAATTTTGCCAAGTCGGTCTATCCGTTTTTTTTCGCAACTGTCGTCATGGGGCTTGCGGTTCTGGCAAGTTTCAGACTTTCCCTGCCGCAATTGCCTGCTTTGATTACGGCGATTATGACCGGTATAATAAGTTATATTCTGTCGGTCAGGTTCATATTCCGGATTGATTTTTCGCACGAGTTGCTTGACATTCTAAAGCAAAAAAATTAAGCATAAGGAAAAATTATAAACATTTCGAAAGTCATATTTTGCCGAGTAAAATCATGAAAAAAATATCCTCAATCATAGTTGTTAAGGACAATCCGCCCCATCTGCCCAAAACCATTTCCTCAATCGAAAAGTTCGTTTCGGAAATCATTATCGTCGACATCGGAATCGATCCTGAGCTCAAAAAACAGTTAGCCGGCAATTCCAAAGTCAAACTAAAGACAATTAGGGAACCTGTTCCCTATGTCGAACTCATTAGGGAAAAAAGCAAAGAGTATGCCGCAAACGAATATATACTGCTTTTAGATCCCGATGAAATCGTTTCCCCGGGACTGGCAAAAATCATGATCGACAACATGGACGGATTCGACTATTTCCGCATCCCGAGGAAAAACCTGATTTTCGGCCGCTGGATAAAGCACTCCCGATGGTGGCCTGATTACCAAGTTCGGTTATTTAGGAAAAGTTTTGTGAAATGGCCGACGATCATCCACAAACAGCCAGTAACCAAGGGAAAAGAATACGTGGTTGGGGCCACAGAGGATAATGCCCTGCTCCATTACAATTACGAAAATCTTGATGAATATCTGTCGAAAGCCCGCAGGTATGCCAAAAGCGAAGCCAGGGAATTCGTCGAGAATAAAATCCCTTTGACCCACGATGAAACCGTCAGGCGATCCCTGAACGAATTTTTCAGCCGTTACTTCGCCGGGGAGGGATACAAGGACGGAGTCCAGGGATTCATCCTCGCCTGTTTCCAAATGTTTTATTACTTTCTTGTTTATTTTTATTACCTAGAGGCAAACGGCTACAAACACGAAAAAAATATCGATACGACCGAGTTCTTCCGACAAGGCCTAAAACAATCGCTCCACTATAAGAAGAACCGTTCGGTAAAGGAGTGGATTGTCAAAAAGATATGCTGATAAAACTTTTTTTTGTTTCCCTGCTGACAAGGCTTGCTTTCCTTTTTTTTGGGTTTCCCTCTATTACCCACGACGAGGCGGATTTTTACCTTAACGGATACATGCTGGCCAAAACCGGATCGGACATCCACGGGAATACTTTCTTTTTGAGTTCCGGGATACTGAGTTCGATCTCGCCGGTGCCGGTCTACATTAGCGCCCTGTTTTTCCTTCTTCTCCCGAAAACCGTCCTTACCGGCCGCCTGCCATTTGCCATCCTCAACTCATTTATTCCGGTTCTCGTATACTACATCGTTGAAAAATTGAGCAAAAACAAGAGACTGTCGTTTTTTTCGTTTCTTGTTGCCAATTTTTCGCCCTGGTTGATGCACGTTTCCAGCCAGGCAGCTTTTGATTCACCGCCCAGTTTTATGTTTTATCTGGCAGCCGTATCGGTCCTTCTAACGGACATCAAGCCAAGAACTAAAAACATTTTTTTTATCATCCTCATGTTCCTCAGCTTTAATTCATATATGGGTATCAAGGTAAGCTTTCTTTTCCTGACTGTCATTGCCTTTGTGATAAAAGGAATATATGAAAAGAAAAAAATCGGCATCGGTAATATTGTAAGGTATTCCCTGCTGTCCTTATTCATTTTCGTATCCTTCATGGCGCTCGTAGTCGTCTCACCGGGAAACAACGGATTCAAGAGCCGGATAACCCGCGAAATCCTTTTCTTCGACAAGCCTTCGATTGAACATACGGTTTGGTACGAAAGGTATGTCATGAAATCCCCGGAGTTGGTCAAGAAAATCGTCTCCAACAAATTGACCGTTTTTTCAAGCATGTTCTTCGAAAGATACCTTGTCCCCTTTGACCCGCGGATTCTCTTCTATAAGGGAGATCCCCATCCTTTGTACGGAACTTATTATTTTGGCCTTTTTTATCTGTTCGAGTTTTTATTTCTATTTATCGGGCTCCTGAAGGCAAATGAAATCCTGGGCAAGAAAAGCGTTATCCTGTGGCCGTTTTTTCTTTTATTGCTCGTGAGTCCCATTCCCGTTGCCATATCGACAAGCGCGGACGTTACCTTCATCTTCCGCGCCTACCCGCTGATTTTGCCGTACGTTTTCCTGATAAGTCTTGGTGGTTATTACTGCATTTCCTTCCTCAAAAAATATTTTTACTTGGTAAGTACGATTATGTATTTAATTTCGTTCTGTTTTTTCTTTTTCATTTACCAGGTGAAAATAAAACCTTTCTCCAGCGAACAATGGCAATACAGTCCAAAAGCTCTGAGCGAGGAAATCGGCAAGCTTAAAAACCAATACAGGGAAGTGCACTTCCTTACCAACGAATCGCGGGAAAACACATTGATTTACGATTATTACGAGATTGACGACGCCAGGAAGATTAAGGATTCCATTCTGAAGTCCACCGATAAACACTATCGGGTGGATAATGTTTACATTGAAGAAATGTGTCCTACGGTTAGGCTCGACGACAAAAGTTTGTATATAATTAAGAGGGATCTTTGTGACGTCAGGAAGAATAAAGCCAAATCGCCAGACTACAAGTTAACGCCCTATATTGAGGCTTACGACCATAGCGGCACGGTTTATTGGCGGTTAACCAATTTAAAGAAACCATGATCGGATTAGTCACCGTTAATTACAACCAATACAAAATGACGAGGGAATACCTGGATTCCCTGAAAAACGTGAAGAACGCATCAAATATCATCGTCTATATCGCCGACCTTTCAACCAAGAAGGAGGATTTTGACCTCGGGATAAAATATCCGTTTGAGGTTGTCTTGCAACCCCACCAGAACCTTGGATATGCACACGGGATAAACCAGGGCGTCAAGTTTTTCATGAAAGAGGGTGTTGACCAATTTTGCGCAATCAACAACGATATTTTTTTTGACAAGAATTTTGCCATCGAATCCGAAAAAGGTTTCGGGAAAGCCGATTTCTTTGGAGGTAAGATATATTATGCGCCCGGATACGAGTATCACAAGAAATACCGGAAGTCGGACATCGGTAAAGTTTTTTGGTATGCGGGAGGCATCGATGACTGGAAAAACGTTTACACATACCACCGGGGCGTAGATGAAGTGGACCATGGCCAGTACAACCGTTTCCAGGAAACGGATTTCGTGACCGGGTGCATGCTCTTTTTCAACCGGAAGGTGGTCGAGCGGATCGGGCTCTGGGATGAGAGTTACTTCCTTTATTACGAGGATTCCGATTATTGCGAAAGGGCCAAAGCTGCCGGCTTCAAGCTTTACTATAATCCGCGCGTCGTCATCTACCATAAAAACGCCCAGTCAACCGGAGGGTCGGGATCGCCCCTTCACCAAAAATACCAGAAAAAGAACCGCCTGGCATTCGGTCTGAAATATGCTCCCCTCAGGACCAAAATCCACCTTGTCAAAAATTACTTGCTTGGAAAAAGCTAAAATCTATATGAATATGAAACTTTGGCAAAAAATAATGTTTGGACTGATTTTGGCGGTTTTTGTTTACCTTAGGGTGGATCCAATTATCCATCACACCGTGCCCTACACTTATGACCAGGGGCGTGATTTTTTAAAGGTGATGGAAATGATCGACGCCAAAAGGCCAACTTTCATCGGTCCGACCACCGGGATCATGGGTTTGTTTCACGGGGCCTGGTGGTATTACCTGTTGACCATACCGAGCCTTTTGACTCATGGTTCGCCGATCGCCTTTTACTATTTCGTTTTTGCCATATCGTTGGCCGCAAATCTTTGGCTCTTCCAGTTCTTGAAGCGCAAATTCGACACTCCAACCGCCTTGGTTTTTCTGGCGGTAATTAGCGTTTCCCCGTATTTCGTCAAACTGGCATTCACCGTCAGCAACAACGTGATTGTCCCGTATTTATTGATCGCCCTCATTGGTTTGAGTTTCCAGTTTTTCGAAAAGGATGACAAAAGGCTTTATTTTTTGCTAGGGTTGACTCTTGGATTCGTATTCGAGTTTGAAGTCGCCTTCGGGCTTCTTTTGATACCTGCCTATTTCGCAAGCGCTCTCCTTTTCAGGGTATTGAGGAATAAAATCTATTCCCTCAAAAACCTGGGGCTGATTGTGGCCGGGCTGGCCGTGCCGTTTATCCCCAGAGCCCTTTTCGAGATCAAGAACGGATTCATCCAAACAAAGACGATTATCGGCTTCTTCATTAACCCAAAACTTCATAATCCCGCACCCTTCCAGAAAATGTTGTCTGACAGGATAATCCTTTTTATAGACTACGCCAAGAGCATTACCTACGGATATTCCCTCTTCTATGCGGTATTGATGGCGGCTTTTGCCGTCATAGTCTTCTTCGCCCTGAAAAAAAAGAACAAAAAGACGGACATTGCCCTTTATTTGGCTACGCTTGTTTTGATGCTATTTGCCATATCCCTTTTCTACAAGGATAATTTTTGGGCCAATTACTACGAAGGCATCCAATACCTTTATCTGGTTGTTTTCGTAAGCGCCTGTTCGCTTTTGGCTAAGTGGAATAAAAAGGCCGCATATGCGTTATTGATGGTGTTTGTCATTGTCGACCTGATCGCCCTCAACAACTATAATCTGGCAAAAAAAACCGTCCGGCTGGAAGGTCTTGCCGAAACCCAGGCGGCCTTCGATTACATCCACAAACAAACGGGCAAAAACGACTATTGCCTGAGGATTTACACCCCGCCCGTCATCCCCCACACTTATGTGTACCTGATGAACTGGCAGGCAAAAGCCGAAGGGTACAAAATCTCGAGCTACAACTTCCGGGATAACCAGTGTTATTTTGTGATCGAGAGCGATGTTTACGCTTTCAGGATCAAGAAATGGCGCGAAGACAATACCCCAAAAGGGGCAACAATGGCCGGGAAAAAGCAACTCAACGGAAACGTTACGGTTGAGAAGTGGGTTTTGAAATGATCGAGTAGGATTTATTCCGGTAGTCGACCTTGTAGTCGATACCCGCTTCCGAAAGGAGGTTCAAAACGTAATTGCGCGTGATCATGCTGAAATCCTTTTCCTCCGATTTGAAAATATCCATGGCTTTCCGCTTCCCCTCCGGCTGGAATGCCAGAACATTCATCTGCCTTCCGGAATAGTAAATTGCAATAGGATAGAAATCGTCGTCAAGGTATATTTTTTTGTCAAGACCGGCGGCATGTTTTGACACATCCACGTCATATGGGGTATAGATCGAGGTCGGATAGACCTCTTTATAAAAATTTTTTACCTGGATAATGGACAGGCCGACGAACAGGGCGGCGTAGCCGAGATTCAAGAGCCAGTCCAGTTTTTTGATCTTGGCAATCCGCCTGAACAATTCCTTTCCCCAATAAAATCCGGAGCTGATTATCAATGCCATCGGCAGATATACCGGTATAAGGTGCCAGATGTGGGTTTCGTTTGTCGTCAAGAACGGGTAAAGGATTACCAAATTCCACAATAGGACAAGAAAGTATTCTTTTTTCACAAACCTCAGGCTCAACAAAATCAAGCCTAACGACGCCAGCCAAAGATAATACCACTTTCTCACCCCCATGTGAAGGTAAAAGAGGGGTAAATTTGTTTCCAGATGAAAGAAGGAGGAAAATCCCTTGCTCCTTAATCCCACTTTTATGAAATGTTCTTCATAGAAATTCTCGAATCTGGTTAATTGCGCATAATACCATGGGAACGCCAAGGCGACAAAAACCGCAACGCCGGCAAAGGCCACGAGTAAGTTTCTTTTTGACTTGAAAAATTGGCTGAAATTGGTGAATATTATCAAAACTCCGGCGGACAAACCGACAAACGTCTTAGACAAAACCAGCAACGCGAATGCAGCCATTGTCAGCGGAAAAAGATAAAAATTCCTCGACGACTTGACCGACATGAATACCGTCAACAAGTAGAAAAAAACAAAAGTGGCGTCAAGATCCCCGGAACGGACGCGTATCAGATACCAAACGCTTGTTCCCAATATCAAAGCCGAAGCAAAACCAACCAACCTTTCCTTGAAAAGCTCCTTGCCCAACAGATACATCATGACTATCGATCCCAGTCCAAGAAGCGCTGACGGAAATCTGACCGCAAACGCATTGACGCCAAAAATCTTGATCGACAAGGCCATCAATATGAATGCGACCGGAGGATGGTCATAGTAAGGGCGGCCGTTGAAATCCATATACATGAAATTTCCGGTTTTTGCTATATTGCGGGCGACCGACCCGTACCAGGCTTCGTCCCAATTGGCTAGGGTTGACCAATCAAACCGAAAGAAAAAAAGAAAGCCAAAAAAAACAATCAAAAAAAGAAGCGGCCAGAATTTATTTATGAATTTCATTTTTCTTGTCCTCCACCCAGACCTGCCAAAGGTATGCCTTTATGTCTCCTTCATTATATCTTATCTTGCTGTTGGTCTTTATCCGTTCCCTGGCCTCCCGCTTTTGCTTGTTGAGGCCGCCTTCGATTCTTCGCGTAACCACGGGTTGAACCTGGAAATAAACGAATACCAAAAAACATGCCGATAGGACGACCGCCGGCAATTTGGACTTAAACGAAAAGGCTTTCTTGAAAAAGTAATAGATGACGTAAATTACAAGCATCGAAGTCATCAGCATGTAATACTCGCTCGTCGTCCCGGCATAAAACGAATATCCGAAGGCGGGCACCAAAAACCAGAGCATCGTGAGGTAGGCCATTATCCTGTTTTTCCGGTTCCTGTCGAAAGCAACCAATGCCAAATACGTGGCCGGCACGGCCAATACCAGATATCGGCTGATTTTGGGGAGCGAAAGCATTGTTTCGAACTGGATGAATCCGTCGTAGAGACGGTAAAGAAAGAACTTCAAATGGAATCCATTGATGAAATAGTCTTTCATGAAATTGCTGAACAGGTTGACGTTGGTGCTCTTTGACTGGATTTCATACAAGACCTCGGGAATAAACCAGACAAGAAACAGCGGCAGGCTCATCAGTCCGTTGACAAATACTTTGAGCCTGTCCTTGACCAAAGCAAAAGAACCCAGGATTATCAGGGGCAGGAATACGGCAGAAAAATGGAGGTGGAAGAACATGCCTGTCAAAAATGCCAATGGAAAAACAAACTTGCTTTCGTTTTTATAGACTACTTTATATATGCAATAGAAGATAACCGCCGCAACCCCTGGGATTGGGGAAGGGTTGCCGGAAACCCGGGTAAATTCGATCAGGTAACGATCGATGGCATAGAAGAATGTCACGAAAAGGGCGGCCTGATCGTCGAAAATTTTTTTGGTTACAAGATATATCGCCATGAAATTGGCCAAATTTAGCAAGATATTAAGGTAATTGGCAGCCACCGGATCCATCCCGGTCATCAAATAAAAAGGCACGAGAAGGTAATACCATAAGGGGCCCAAGTGAAAGTGGCCGACACCGGTTCTCGGCCCGTTCAAAACCATTTTTCCCTGGATAATATCCCGTGTCAACCAGGCGTCTCTGGCCTGGTCCCAACCAAACGCCTGGACGTCATTGATCCGGTAGAAACGGAGCCCCATCCCCAATGCAATTACAAGAATAACCAGGAAAGGCCAATATCGCTTGAGCAATTTCATTAAACAATGATACCATAAGGCCCTTGGCAAGGCTGATATTATATAATTACAATACATGGATAAGCCAATAACGGTTGTCGTCAATACCCGTAACGAAGGCAAAAACATCGCCGGGTGCCTTTCCTCGATCCGCAATTTGACCGATAAAATTATCGTCGTCGATATGGAAAGCACCGACGGAACGGTCGAGACAGCCAAAAAATTCGGCGCTCTGGTTTTCAATTTTCCCCAAAAAGACTATGTAGAGCCCGCCCGCCATTTCGCCATTTCAAAATCAAAAACCGACTGGGTGATGGTTCTTGACGCCGACGAAGAGATAACCCCGGAACTCGCGGTCGAGATCAAATCCCTCGAAGACTCCTGCACCCACTACAAAATCCCCAGGAAAAATGTTTTTGGGCGGACCAAATGGTTGAGGCATGGCGGTTGGTGGCCGGATTATCAGACCAGGCTGATAAACAAGTCCTGTCTCAAGTCATGGCCAAAGAGAATCCATTCCACCCCAATAATCACGGGTAAAATCGGTCATCTTGATAATCCCATCCTTCACTATTTTCACGGAGACCTGGAGTCGATGGTCAAAAAAACTCTCGTCTTTGAAGATATCGAGTCCGGACTTCTCTATAAAGCTAAAAAAACCGCAACGACCGCGACCTTTTTCCGAAAATACTTTGCCGAACTGTATCGGCGCCTTCTGAAAAACCTGGGCTTCCTTGATGGAACCCTGGGGGTGATGGAAAGCATTTATCAAGCTTTCTCAAAAACCATTACATATCTTTTTGTTTATGAAAAAAGTCGCAATTTATGACCCCTATCTGGATACCCTGGGCGGTGGGGAAAAACACATCCTGTCAATCGCCGAGGTTCTGGCCGCGAAGGGTTATGAGATAAACATATTCTGGGACAACGATATGCGGAGTGAATTGATGAACCGGTTTCCGCTCGCTCACATTAAAGATTACAGATTCCGGCCCAACATCTTCAAAAAATCAGATACCCTTTTGACGCTGAAAACGCTTTCGGATTTTGAATTCTTTTTTTATGTCACCGACGGCAGTTACTTCGCATCCTCCGCCAAAAAAAACTTTGTTTTTGCCATGGTTCCAGAAAAAAAATTGTATTCGATGAATCTGGTCAACCGTCTTAAACTGTGGAACTATAAATTCATCAGCAATTCGCCATATACCTCAAGATGGTTAACCAGGTGGGGAATCAGCCCGATTACGATAATGCCCTATCTCTCAAATGACATCCTCAAGACCAAAACCGTAAAGAAAGACAAGATAATTCTGTCGGTGGCAAGATTTTTTCCCCATCTCCATTCAAAAAACCATGCCCTTTTGATAGAGGTATTCCAGAAGTTAAAAACGGCTAATGCCTCATTCAAGGAATATCGCCTGGTCTTGGCCGGCGGACTCAAAGAAGAGGACCGGGACTATTTTTCCGGCCTCAAGGAAAAAGCGGGAAACGACAAATCAATTTTGCTCAAGCCAAACGTTTCCAACGACGAACTCATAAAGCTCTACAGAGAGTCAAAGTACTTCTGGCATTTTACGGGTTTTGGGGTTGACGAAGGCAAGCATCCGGAGATGGTTGAGCATTTCGGTATCGCCCCTCTTGAGGCAATGGCAACCGGCTGCATTACTTTCTGCCATAACTCGGGCGGACCGAAGTTTTTTATAGAAGACGGCAAAACCGGCCACTTCTTCAGCACCCAGGAGGAATTGATCGCGAAAATGTCAAAGTCGGAAAACAACGAGATCGCCGGCGTGGGGTTAGCCAATAAAGCCATGGAGTTCGCCAAAAAGAGATATAATTATGAGAAGTTTAGTGACACAATAATAAGATCTCTCCTTTAAGGGGGAGACCATGACAAGATATGAAACGTCACCCGATATCCGTCATCATTCCGGTCTACAAGAACTACGAGATGTTCTACAAATACCTAAAGATCAATGTCAAATATCTTGAGGGGTGTGAAGTCATTATCATGAACGACTACCCTGCTGAAAATATCACACGCCCGGTCCGCAAAATTCTGGGAACAGCCCGAGTTTTCAATAACAGGAAAAATTTGGGTTTTGCCGGAAACGTCAACCGGGGCGTATCCCATTCGACCAGGAGCTATGTCATACTCATGAATTCCGACGTTGTCCTAAAGGACGACGGCTTTTTAAAAGCTCTGGAACATTTCAAAAGAAACCGAAATCTTTTTGCCGTCTCATTTTCCCAGAAGGAGAAAGGCGGCAAATTGGTCGGAGCCAATTCGGGATATTTTGAAAACGGCATGATAAATCATTCCGGCCGCACGGCAAGGGAGCTATCCCCGAATTTTTGGGCTGAAGGAGGGACGGCCGTTTTTAAAAAACAATATTTTGAAAGAATTGGCATGCTCGACAACCTCTTCAATCCCTTTTATTGGGAAGATATTGACTTGTCGTACCGTGCGTGGAAGTCAGGATACAAGGTATTGTTTGATCCCATGATCGTCGTTGAGCACCATCACGAATCAACGATAGGAAAATATTTTGACAAAACCAAAGTTCTTAAAACCGCCTTCAGGAATCAGCTGATTTTCCAGTGGAAGAACCTGACCGATAGCGATTTGGCCAGAGACCACTTCTTCACTCTGACAAAACTTTTCTTCGTTTCCCTGGTAAAAATGGATAAAGTTTTCCTGCATGGGATTTTTGACGCCTTGGTCAGGCTGCCCGCAATTTTAAGATCCAGAAAAAAAGCGGTAAAATTATTCGTTTACGGCGACCGGCAAATCCTGTCGCAATTTCAGAAGACACCATAAATGGACTTTGTAAAAAAATTACTTTCAAGATGGGAGGTAATCGCCGTCGCCTTCATCGTGGTTTTGGCGGCAATGCTTTTTTTCTATAAACTCAACCAGTCCCCTCCTTGCCTGGATGCCGATGAGGCGAGCTTTGCCTACAATGCCTTTTCCATACTGAAAACCGGACGCGATGAATACGGAAAATTCCTGCCTTTGCGTCTTCAGGCATTCGGAGATAACCGCTTCCCTTTGATAACTTATCTCGACATCCCATGGGTTGCGATACTCGGGCTTAATGAAACTTCGGCCCGCATGGCTAATTTTCCATTTGCCCTCCTTTTCCCGATAGTCGTATATCTTCTTACTTTCGAGTTTTTTAAAAGCAAATCCGCCTCGGTACTGGCGGCTCTTTTTTCAACCCTATCGGTAGGCCTGCAGTCTATCGGGCGGCAAACACACGAAGCGTACCTGACGGTTTTCTTCCTGGCTTTGGCGAGTTATTTTTTTATGCGGTTCCTCAACAAAAAGGGTGAAGCAAATTTTTATTTTTTCCTGGCGTTTTTCTTCATTGATTTGTTCGGATATCATTCGACCAGACTTTGGGCCGGGTTTTATTTTTTGGTCATGGTATTCATGATCGCGTGGAAAAAAATGAAAATCAAGCATTTGTTTCTTTTTGTTTCGATAATCGCCCTCTTTGCCGTGAGCGATGTAATCCACAAGCCAACCCGGGTATCAAGCCTCCTGTTTTTCAATACGGAAGGATTTAATTCCAAGGTTTATGAATACCGGATCGAGGGCGGTCTACGGTTTCTTTACAACAAACTGACGGTCGGCGTCAAGGATATGATCCACGAATATTCCAAATATTTCTCTCCCCAGTTTCTGGCGATAAACGGCGACGATAATTACCGTTTCGGTTATCCGGGGATGTCGCCTGTAACGCCGATAGAATATCTGTTGATGATTATCGGATTGTATTATTTATTCCACAATAGGGAAAAATGGCGTTATTTCGTGGTCGCCATATTCTTGTTTGCGCCATCGAGCGCCATACTCTCCTGGGCCGGAGCCTCCTTGACCCGGTCGCTTTTTATATTGATACCGGTAACGATCATCGCCGCTTACGGTTTGTCACAGATTCTGAAGAAAAAAAAGGTTGCCTTCTTCGCCCTTTTTGGCGCATACTTGATTTTGGCGCTTTATAATTGGGATTTCTATTATTTTCACTTTCCCAAAAGACTGGTCACGATCCACGCCTGGCAATGCGGTTACAAAGAGTTGGGCGATTACGTAAAAGCCAACTACGACAACTTCGATAAGTTCTATATAACCCAGAAAAACGGCCAACCATATATTTTCATGCTTTTTTACTTGAATTACCCGCCATCAGAATATCAAAAGCAGGCGCGACTGTCGGCGCCTGACCAATTCGGGTTTGGACAGGTGAGCGGTTTCGATAAATTCGTTTTCAGCCTAGACCGGGTAGACGAAAATATTCGATACGCGTATATTGGTTTCCCCGACGATTTCCCGTCCGACATGCCGCAACAGGAAAAAGATTCGATAAAAAAAATTCAAGTGCGGACCGAGCAGATGTTTTGGATCAAAGAAAAAGGAATGACACCATGATGTTGTAAAAAGTATGAATGAGGATAGGTGCAGTCAAACTTCTCCGTTGAAGATAAATGACCCCGTTGATAATACTTAAGATCATATCGGTGGCCATAAAAGTCAAAAGCAGGTTCCCGGTTATCTTGGCATTTGTAAAGAGTATCGGCACGTGAAGAATAAAAAACAGGATGCTCGAAATAAAAATTGCCGAAAAGTAATTTTTTGATTCGTCGTAAAGTTTTTTTAGGACAAAGCCCCGGGAAAGAATTTCCTCGGTGATGCCGGTTGCCAAGGCGGTGACCGTAACCAGTGCCAGACTGGCAAATCCGGGAATTATCAGGGTCGGGAGAACGCGGGTTCTGACATATATCGCAAGCAGAGCCGCGCCAAAAAATAACCCTATTACTATCAGACTATAGACCAAATCGTTTATAAACTTCTTTCCCTTCAAATTTAAGTTAAGGGCTTCCAGGGGATTTTTTTTGTCAATTTTTACAAGGTAATAAAGCACCGGCAAAACAAAAACCATAGGCTTGGCGACAAATTCGTCGAACCACTCAGGCATACTGAAGAAAGATCGATAAACGCTCCAAATGATCAAAATGATTGCCCACAGGTTGAGTGCTTTCTGAGTTGGCGTTACTTTTTCCTTCATAACAATTAGTTAAAATATACGTCTTTTATCCATAAAATTCAACCTAGATTTAAGAAAGATCATTCCAGGAAGTCTTTGAGTTTGCGGGCGCGCGTCGGGTGCTTTAGCTTTCTTATGGCTTTGGCTTCAATCTGACGGATCCTTTCACGGGTCACCCTGAATTCGCGTCCCACTTCCTCCAAGGTTTTCGGTTTGCCGTCCTCGAGGCCGAATCTCATCGCCAAGACCTTTTTTTCCCTGGGCGATAGGGTGTCAAGGACCTTGTTGAGGGCGTCTTTCAAAAGCTCTCTTGAGACCTTGTCATAGAGCGTCGGCTGGTTGACGTCGGCAACAAACTGTTCTAGGGTAGCCTCCTTGTCGTCCCCGACCGGGGTCGATAAGGACCTGGGTTGTTGGGAAATTTTCATCAGATTCTCAATCTCGGCGACTGACATCTGCATGTCTTTAGAAATTTCCTTCACCGTCGGTTCCCGGCCAAGTTTTTGGATAAGTCTTCTTTGGGTTTTGTAGTAGCGGTTTATGTGGTCGACCATGTGCACCGGGATCCTGATCGTTCTCGACTGGTCGGCGATGGCACGGGTGATGGCTTGTCTGATCCACCAGGTGGCATATGTGGAAAACTTGAAACCCCTTCTCCAATCATATTTTTCAACTCCGCGGATCAAACCCTTATTGCCTTCCTGAATCAAATCCAAGAACGACAATCTTCTTCCCAAATATTTTTTGGCGATCGATACGACCAACCTCAAATTGGCTTTTGTGAGCTTGTCCTTGGCCTTCTCATCGCCCTTTTCATATTTCTTGGCCAAGGCAATCTCCTCGTCGAAACTCAACAACGGGGTTTTTCCGATCTCCTTGAGGTACATCTTGATTGGATCCAGTGATTCACCGTGTTTGAGGACGACTAGCTGCTCCAATTCCTTTTCCATCTCCTCTGCCGATTTCCTGGCCTCAACCTCTTCACGGGTTGAGACGGTCTCAAAGATGTCGATGCCTTTTTTCAGGGCTTCATTGAAAAAATCGTCTATCTCTGCGACATGATGTTCGGGATCAGGATACACAAGAAGAATGTCGTCTTGAACAAGAAAGCCGTCTTCCCCTCCCTGGTTCAAAAGTTCCTGGAGAGTCTTGGGTAATCGGTGTTTTGTCATTGGATGACTAATATTCTATAACGAAACTAGTTTTTTTTCTACATCTTTTAAAGCGGCAGATATCTCCAAAAGCCTCGGGTTTCTGTCTCCGGATTGATCTTCGGAGTTTAGGATTTCTTTTATCTGCCTCTTGAGTGACAGTTTTTTCAGTTCGTAAGCAAGTTTTTCAAGGCTATCGTCTTCGAGTCCGGTTGGAGCCGACGCAAAAAGATAGAGTTCGTCGAAGGCCGGCCTGAGAGCCGACGGAATAGCCGCGGCCAACTTGTCCAGATCAAAGGAACCGGAGAATTTTTTTTCATGATCCAAAAGCAGTTGGGCTATTTGCGCGTTGGCCGGAATAATTAAATCCGAAGGTTTTACTACGGAAAAGATTTTTTTCGCCGGCTTGTACGGGTCGGCGTTCTGAAGTACAAAACTCAAAAGATATTTTTCAAGGATGACCTCCCGGCTCGGAAGCGCTTCCCGTTTGTAGGCAATTTTTTTCTCTTCTTCCTGTCTTTTCCTGCGCCTGATTTTGGCCATCAATGCCTCGATGCTGGTTTCGGTCACTCCCAATATGGCGGCGATCTTTTTTGTGTAATGGGATTTGACTATCGGATTGCCGATCCTTTCAATAAAGGGCATTACCTCATCACCAATCTTTTTTTTGCCGAAAGGGTCTGAAACGGAATATTTTTTTATCGCCGCGTCGATCAAAAAATCATAAATCGGTTGCGGGTTTTTTAGGACTTTCTTGAAGGCGTCTGCGTCTTTAAGGACGGCTTCGTCCGGATCCTTGGCAAAATCCGGCCTGACAACAGCCAATTCGATTTCTAGTTTTTCCGCTTCTTCGATCCCGCGCCTGACTGCCTCTCCGCCCGCTTCATCGGAATCGAATATCAAAGTGAGTTTTGGGGTAAATCGTTTTAGAAGCATAAGTTGGTCCTGGGTAAGTGCAGATCCCTTTATGGCGACGAAATTCGAAAGACCGTGGGCGTAAGGCGTAATCATGTCGAATTCACCTTCGACCAGGTAGGCGTTCTTTTCCTTTTTTATGGCGTCTTTCGCCAGATTGATTCCGAAAAGCGTTTCGCGTTTGTGGTAAATGGGTGTTTCCGGCGTATTGACATACTTGGCCTCGGTATCCTTCCCTTCAAGTATTCTTCCCGAAAAACCCAGAATATGATCTCGTGCATCCGTCAATGGGAACATCAGCCTTCCGCGAAAGCGGTCATAGATTCTGCCGCCGACACTTTTGACCGCCAATCCGTTTTCAAGAATTTCCTCAGGCGAATATTTTTTCTTTTTAAGGAAATTCAAAAGCGAATCCCAGGAAACGGGTGAATAACCAAGTTTGAACTTCTGCCATAGAGCCGGTTTCATGCCGCGGCCTGTCAAATAGGAAACCGCCTTTTCGCCGAATTTCGTCTTGTTGAGTATGTATTGGAAAAATTCCGCGGCCAAAAGGTTCATCTCGTAATATCGTTCCTTTTTCTTTGATGCCTGATCGTCGAAAGTGACGTTTTTTAAAGTCACTCCGGCTTTTTTCGCCAGCTCGCGCAGGGCCTCGACAAAGGTTATGTTCTCCCATTTCATCAAGAACTTTACGATGTCCCCTCCCTCTCCGCACGATCCGAAACAATGCCATATCTGCCTTTCCGGAGAAACTATAAACGACGGAGTTTTTTCATTATGAAACGGGCAATTTGCCTTGAAGTTGCGCCCGATTTTTTTGAGAGTAACATAGCTCCCTATAAAATCCACTGTGTCTATTTTCTTTTTTATCTCTTCAACGGGGTTATCCATCGCACCCATATTCTATCACGATCACCCTCATATTGAAATTCAAAGCTAAATCAGCAATCCGCAGTTACTTATTTTCGAGTCAATGGCGTGGGCGACCCGTCGGGTGACGCCGACGAGAAAATACGGTATCGAGGATTTATTGATATATATTTGAATTTTCGCACCCCATCCCTTATATTTGTTATATATATGGTCTATCTTTATCTGGGCAACAATTCGATAAAACTGATCTATCTTAAAAAAACCCTGTTGGGCCAACAAGAAACCACTTTTTTCGAAAAATCCTATGAAACTGATTTACTGAAGGACGGTTCCGTCGTCAACGTTGACCTTTTGGCTTCGGCCATCAAAGAAGCTCTGACGTCATCGGGAAGAATGGTCGCCGACAATCAGGTGTTCTTAATTCTGCCGCAGGAATCCTTTTATTTCCTGCGCACCCAGGTGCCGGTAGATATTGCCCCGACGGCAATGAATTCCTTTGTATTTGACAAGGCGCGCGCAGCTTTCCCGGTATCGCCTGACGATTGCCTGACTGCCACGTATATAAGAGAAACAACTGGCGAAAAGGTCTTGACGTTTTTCGGAATAAACCGCGAGACATATGATTCCTACAGCCAAGCCCTGTCACTCATTGACCTTAAAATCCAGTCGGTTATTCCTGTCAGTTTGTCTTACTTCAAACTTTTTGAAAAAACCCTGAGGGCTGAAAAAAAGGAAAGCATTCTTTATCTGACTGTCACCGAAGACCTGATTTACGGATATCTTTTCGATTCGAACGGCCTTCTTGAAGACAAAAAAATCGAAATAGTAAAAAACCCCGAAGACAAGATTGAAGACCTCATAAAGACCAAGGTTGAGGAATTAAAAGGACGCGGAATCAAGCTCAACCGGTTGATCCTATCCGGTGAGCCATCGGACAAGATCAGGCAGGACACTTTCACTAAAGCGGTTTCCGTCTGGACAAATCCCTTAAAAAGAATCGTGCCGACGTTTTATAACGAATATTTAAACATGCTCGTTGTCGAAAGCAAAAAACCTTTTCCTCTTCTGACGTTCGATGCTTGTTTCGGTGCTTTTATTTTTGCCACTGAAAACAGGGATATGTCGTTCTTCAAAGCCGGCCGCCGCATTAAACCTGGAAAAGGTTTTTCCCTGCCCAAGATATCCCTCCCAAAAAAGGAAATACTTCTTTTCCTTGCCTCTTTCATCCTTTCGTTTGGAGCATTCTTTCTGGTCTCAAAAATAAAGATGCCTGATTTTTCCAAGAAACTGACGGTTACTTCGGCGACCCCGACACCAATTCCGACGGCGACCCCGACGCCCACCCCATCGTTTAAAAAGGATGAACTCAAAGTACAAGTCCTAAACGGCGGGGGTGTTGCCGGAAAGGCAACCGAAGTCAAGGCGATCCTGTCCGGAAAAGGATATCAGGATATAATAACCGGTAATGCCGACAATTTCGATTACAAGAAATCGGAAATCCAGGTAAAAAAGTCCAAGAACCAAGCCGCCGCAATGATGACTGAAGATCTTAAGGAATACATCACCTCCCCAACCCAAACGAGCCTTTCGGAAGACGAAACGGCCGACATAGTTTTCATAATCGGCCAGGATTTTAAGTGAGATCGTTTATAATAGCTACATAAAAGGCCTATGGAAAACAAGGAAGAACTTGGAAAGAAATTGGATAGTATCCTCAAGAAAGCCAACCTGATCGAAAAAGCAAAAGAAATCTCCGAACTTGAGAAGCAGACACTGGCTCAGGATTTCTGGTCCGACTCCAAAAACGCATCCGCCATCATGAAAAAAATAAACGACCTTAAACGTGAAATCGAAGACATTGAAATGATGCAACTTCTCTATGAAGAAAGCCAGCTCAAGGAAGCCGAGGAACTCATAAGCAAATACGAAATCCTGATGTTCCTATCAGGCCCGTACGACAAGGGCGGAGCAATCTTCTCGATTCAGGCCGGCCAGGGAGGCACAGAGGCGATGGACTGGTCCAATATGCTTTTCCGGATGTATATCAGGTTTTTTGAACGGAAAGGCTGGTCATACGATGAAGTCGATCGCGTCGCAGGAGACGAGGCCGGGATCAAGAGCACTACCATAAACATCAACGGGAATTTTGCCTATGGCTACCTTAAATGCGAGGCCGGAGTCCACCGGCTCGTTAGGCAATCCCCTTTCAATGCCGATAAATTGAGGCAGACTTCGTTTGCCTCCGTTGAAGTCCTGCCGCAAATTGAAGGCAAGGAGATCGAACTCAAAGAAGAGGAGTTGGAATGGCAGTTCTACCGTTCGGGCGGACACGGAGGACAAAACGTCAATAAGGTGGCAACAGCCGTAAGGCTAATCCATAAACCGACAGGCATTGTTGTATCATGCCAAACCGAACGATATCAGGGAGCCAACCGGGAAAACGCCTTAAAGATTTTGAGGGCCAAACTCTGGAAAATAGAAGAGGAAGAGCGCGAAAAAACCATGGGAGGTTTCAAAACCGGGCAACTGGCTTCGTGGGGCAGACAAATAAGAAGCTATGTCCTTCACCCATATAAATTGGTTAAAGACCTGAGGACCGACTACGAAGAAACCAATACCGACCGGGTTTTGGACGGCGAGATCGACGGCTTCATCGAAGCCTACCTTAAACAGGTGAAATAAACCTAGATATTTTCAGGTGTCACGAAAAGAAAAGTTTCTTCGAGAACCGGATGTCGGATTTTCGACGAGGCTCGCAGAAGAAGAGTTGTCTTGAGTGACAGTGCCTGAAAAATTCATTGAATTTATTCACCTGAACTGCTATCCTAATTTCATATGCAACAACTAAATTCCAGCCCGACTCTTATCCGAAACCTTGAAACCGCTCCCATAAAACCCAAAATGAAATTGCCAATTTTTCTCCTCCTGGTTGTGGCGGCAGTTATCCTGGGTGTTGGTGTGGGTTATTTGCCTAAAGCATTCAGCCGCGGTGAGACCTCCGATAAAAATACGGCAACGGCCGTAAAGACCGCCGGAATCACGGACAAAAAAACATTCAAGGATTCGGCCGAAGGGATTTTACGAGAGGGCGGAATCGACGGCGAAGGAAACTATCATTTGGAGCGCCCGGGAGGCAAATCCCAAAATGTCTATCTTACATCGACGACGGTAGATCTGTCCACCTACGTCGGAAAAAAAATCAGGGTTGGGGGGCAAACTTTCGAAGCCCAAACGGCCGGATGGTTCATGGATGTTGGATATGTTGAGCCCATAAAATGATCAAATTTGATTCTGTCAGCAAAAAATTCCCCCTCGGTAATTCCGCCCTTTCAGAGGTTTCTTTTGAGATACTCGACAACGAATTCGTTTTTTTGGTAGGCCCTTCGGGTGCCGGAAAAACCACCATTCTGAAACTTATCCTGAAGGAATCTTCGGCAACTAGCGGTTCGATACTCGTTGACGACATGGATATATCCGACAAAAATTTTCATGATATCGTGGGACTCAGGAGAACCATCGGCGTAGTATTCCAGGATTTCAAGGTCCTGGCGGACAAGAACGTTTTTGAGAACGTCGCCTTAAGCCTGAAGGTTGCCGGGGTTCCCCGTTCGGAGATAAAAACCAAGGTCAAAGAGGTGCTGGAAATGGTGGGTTTGTCGGAAAAATCCAAAGTCTTTCCGATCCAACTTTCGGCCGGAGAACTTCAACGCGTTGCCATAGCCCGGGCTATAATCGGTGACCGGAAAATCATATTGGCCGATGAACCAACCGGCAATCTCGATCCCAAAACGTCGTGGGAGATCATGAGAATTTTTAAAAAACTTGAAGGCAGTAAAACAATCATAATCGCCACTCACAATACGGATATCGTCAACAGCATGCAAAAACGGGTACTCGTCATGAAAAACGGCAAACTCGACAAGGATCACCGTAAAGGAGGGTACGAATTGTAAGACATTTGGGCAAATTATTTTTTCGCCCAAATATTAATTGAACAATAAGAGTCTTGAAGTTTTTCGTAGAAAAATTATGAAAGATGTATTTTCGTCATTGAGGCGGACACCATACCAGACATTCAGCGCTTTTCTGGTTCTGTTCTTTACCCTGTTTCTGTCGCTGGTGCTTTTCATATCGTTGAGTTTTCTAAACGGAACCTTGTCCTATCTTGAAACCAGGCCTCAGGTTACCGCCTATTTCCAAACCAAAACCCCCGAAAACGACATCTTTAAAGTCCGCGACGAACTCAACGCCTCGGGAAAAATACTTTCCATAAGATACATTTCCCAGAAAGAGGCGTTCAACATATACCGGGAAATGAACAAAGACAATCCCCTTTTACTCGAGATGGTTTCATCGGACATCCTGCCGCCCTCTTTGGAGATATATGCAAAAAAACCAATGTTCCTTCCTGAAATTGCCGAATTTCTTAAAAAATCAGGAGGTATCGATGAAGTCCAGTTCCAAAAAGATATAGTCGACAGGTTACTGACATTGACCAATACCTTGAGAACCGGAAGCCTGGTATTTTTCGTTTACCTCACTATCATGTCAGTTGTCGTCCTTACAACCACCACCCTATTCAAGATCGCTTTGAAAAAGGATGAAATCGAACTTTTGCGCTTGATCGGTGCCAGCAATTTTTACATAAGGAAACCCTATCTTCTTGAAGGGTTGGTAATGGCTGCTGCGGCATCGACCATATCGTTTATGATTATGGTCGGATTGATCCTTTACGCTTCTCCATTTTTGGCATCTTATCTTAAAGGTATCCCCAGCCTGAGCGTTAACTTGATATTCTTCGACTTCAAGATCTGGCCGCTAAATCCCTTGTTCTTCGGTGCCGCCTACCTATTATCGCTTCTTTTCGGAACGACAATTTCCGTCATCTCCTCCTACCTTGCCACCAATAAGTATCTGAAGGTATAAATGTCTTATAATTAAATTGAGGCTTTATGAAAAAACTATTCAGACAATTATCTTTTTTACTTGTCTTGCTCATATTGACGAGTCTCATCAGAGTTCATGGAATCGAATGCAGTACAAGCACTTCTCTCAAAACGGAACAGGAAATCAAAGATTTTGAGAATACGTGCGTTAAACCGTTAGCCTCACAAATAAGCTCCTTATCTCAAAGAATCCAATATCTGCAGAATCAGCAATACCTGACATCGATTCAAATCTCACAAACTGAGCAAAAAATCGTTTCAACTGAAAAGGAAATTAATCTCTTGGGATCGCGCATTACGGGCTTAGATCAATCACTTGACCTATTATCCAAACTGTTGCTTGATAAGATCGTCCAGAGTTATAAGCAGCGAGAGGTTTCCCTTTTTGGCCTATTATTTGACAGTCAAAGCGCCGGAGACTTGTTATCAAAAATCAAATATATAAAAACCGCTCGTGATAATAATCAAAAACTTCTGGTTCAGGTGCAGGAAGCAAAATCAAACTTCGAAGAACAAAAAAAATTGAGAGAAGAAAAAACAACCGAATTAAGTAACCTGCAAGCAACTCTTGAAAGTCAAAAAATCGATTTGCAAGATCAAGAAAACACTGAAAGAAGAATTAAAGAAGAAACTCAAAATAGCCAGAGTGTTTATGAAAACAAAGTAGCACAGGCCCGAAGGGAATTGGCTGGATTTACATCATTCGCGACCGCCGCCGGTGGAGGCCTAACTACATTTGGATCAGGCAGCAATGGGTGGTATTTTACACAAAGAGATCCTCAATGGGGTAATATAATTCTACCCGGCTCATCTTCGTCGGTTCTTCTTGCCGGCTGTGCGGTAACGTCTGTAGCCATGGTTTGTAAAAATTACGGTCAATCCATTACGCCAGCTACAATCGCATACGATACTAATAAATTCATCGGCGGTGATTTATGGAATTGGGCTTTTAGCTGTAGCGGAAAAACCACTGACTGGATTGGCTCATCAAAAGACTCTGTGAAGTCATACGTTGATTCGGGGACACCCGTTATTTTGAGGTTAATCGAACCAAGCGTTTCAGGACTTCACTTTATTGTCGCTTGGAAATCTGATGGTGACGACTTTATAATACACGATCCTTATTACGGTCCGGACAAAAAGTTTTCTGAAAGATATAGTTGGTCGCAGGTCACTACCGCCATAGCTATCCACTAATTTGTAGCACCCCAGTCCGTGGACAAATCTTCCTTTTGAACTTATACCGGTACTATAGACAATGAAAATACTCTTGTTTATTTTGTTACTTGTTTTCGCTTTTCCGATTTTTGCTGAAAACAAAATCGTAATCAATGAATTTGTCGTTGATCCCCAACCGCAGCAGTTTGAACTGTTTAATACAAGCAATGAAAGCATAGATGTTGGAAATTGGATTATCGACGACAACGGCGGATCATCAGGTACATTCACTATTCCCGCGGGGACATTTATTCAACCTAAGTCGTGCCAAATTTTTTCCAAGGACTTCAATCTTAATAAATCATCTTCTGATTCGGCTCGACTGTTAGATGCTTCGGCAAATCTGATTGATTCATTTTCTTATAAATCAAGTCCGGGGCAAAATGTTTCCTACTCGAGAGTCCCCGACGGCGAAAGTTCCTGGAGCTCGGCAAGCGCATCTATCGGCTATTACAATTCCGATACCAAAAATGCCTGCAATACAATCCCTTCCCCGACACCGGCATCAACCGTAACCGAAGAACCAACCCCCACGCCAACATCCGTTCCAGCCCCAACTGCCAGGGAGTCTTACGACAATATGTATATCAATGAAGTGATGGTCAATCCCGATTCGGGGGAAAAGGAATGGGTGGAACTTTACAACGACAACGATTTCCCAGTCAGTCTGGTCGATTGGTATATGGATGATGAGGAAAACGGCGGGTCATCTCCAAGGAAATTCTCCTTGGATATTCCGGCCAAAGATTTCAAAGGGCTCGTACTCGATTCCATTATTTTCAATAACGATGGGGACCAGGTCAGGCTTTTGGATTTCGACAAAAACCTCAAGGATGATTTTGAGTATCCTTCAAGCATTCAGGGAAAAACATACGGCAGATCGATTTTGGAATATGACAAATTCTGCCGTCAAAACAAAACATACGAAATGGCTAATTCTTCCTGTATAGGCGAAACAACCCCGACGCCTACCCAAACACCCGCTCCCGTCAAACCCACAACGGGCCTGACCATAACACCTGTTCCTGAACCAAAAAAACCCAAAACCTATAAGGCGGCCGCAAAATCCAAACCGATAACGCCTACGGTCGTCATGTCCGGAACAACGGAGGTCCTTGGCGTATCCGACAAAAGAAACCCCGGAACGCGAAAATTGATCAAGCATTTGGCAGTCATTTCATTTACCTATTCGCTTTTGACACTCGTCTCGGTTTTAATTAAAATGACAGGTATATATGCAAAAAGCACTAGATTTCGTCCGTGGTTTATTTATTCCCCATGAAAACAACAACTACAGGGCGCGTTCCCTTCATACCGATTTTTTGGGTTTTTACTTGGTTTTTGCCCTGGCTTTGAGCTTGGTATTCAAACAGGTTGGATTGAATAATGTGCTCGGTTTCGCAACCGACATATCGGTGGATAAGCTCTACCAGCTAACCAACTCCGAGAGGGAAAAAAACGGGCTTTCGGATTTAACCTACAATTCCAAACTGTCGGAGGCCGCCGCAGCCAAGGCCAACAATATGTTCAGCGAAAATTACTGGGCGCATTACTCGCCGTCGGGGAAAACACCTTGGGATTTTATTCTTGGAACCGGTTATAAATATGAATACGCCGGCGAAAACTTGGCCAAGAACTTCCTTTTTTCAGATGGGGTAGTTACCGCCTGGATGAACTCCCCCACTCACCGGGAAAATATTCTTAAAGGTGAATATACCGAAGTCGGATACGCCATAGTCAACGGGACACTCAACGGGGAGCAAACCACCTTGGTTGTCCAGATGTTTGGCAAACCCGCCGGAGGTTCCATTGCCCAAAATCCTCCAACCGGAACCGAAGCCGAAACCGCTCCCCCGGCAATTGAAACGGAAAAACTTCCCGTTTCGGAGACCGGAGCGCCGCAGGTTTTGGCCAAACAGGCAACGGACAGTAAACCCTTCAATCTTCCGAATTTTTCCTTCAATATGAACGCCGTCTTCTTTGCCTTTCTCCTCATGAGCCTTGGATTGGATTTTTATTTCGCTTCCAAATTCAACCTCATCAGGATCGGAGGCAAAAATATAGCCCATTTCGTATTCATCGCTTTCATGTTCGTCGGATTGTTCATTATCAGTCGTGGAGCGATAATATAAACATGACACACCATGCGGTCAAACATTTGAAAAAGGAAATCTCGGGCCACCTTTTTGATTACCTTCTGCTGGCCACCGCGGGCGTGTTTTTCCTGATCGCCCTGAATATTTTCCGGGGCGAAAGGCTTTTGGAATTCATATTCCTTATGGCGTTCGCCTCTTTCTATATTATCTGGGGGATCTATCATCACATTATGGAGGATACGCTCCACCTAAAAATTGTGATAGAATATATCCTCATAGCTTTTACCCTTATATTCATGCTCAAGATTATAATTTTTCCTTAAATAATCTATGAAAGGTGTCGTACTGGCTGGAGGACTCGGAACGAGATTGTATCCGTTGACACATGCGACCAACAAGCATCTTCTTCCCGTATTTGACAAGCCGATGATCTATTATCCGATTCAGACTTTGGTCAAAGCCGGAATCAAAGATATACTCGTGATCGTTTCAGGTCCCCACGCCGGGCATTTCATCCCCGTTCTCAAAAACGGCGACGACTTCGGTATCCACAACCTTGAATTCGCATATCAGGAAAAGCCCGATGGCGGAATCGCCGACGCCTTGATCCTCGCAGAGGATTTCGCCGACGGCGGACCTGTTACCGTTATTTTGGGCGACAACACGACTGACGCTGATATTTCCAATGGTGTAAACAATTTCAAGGAAGGCGCGACTGTTTACATTAAGAAGGTCCCCGATCCAAAAAGATTCGGAGTCCCGAGATTTGACGCCAAGGACAACAAAAGAATTACCGAAATCATCGAAAAACCGGATAATCCGCCCTCCAATTATGCGGTGACCGGGGTATATATTTTTGACAATAATGTTTTCAAATACATCAGGCAGTGCAAACCGTCACCTCGGGGACAGCTTGAAATAACCGACGTCAACAATATATACATTAAGAACAACCAGCTTGGCTGGAGCGAGCTGAGCGGGTATTGGCTCGATTGCGGCACCTTCGACACTCTTTTCATGGCGGGGCTTTATTGGGCGAGCAAAAACAAATCGGAAATACTTGATCAGATGGTCGACGTGAAATTTAAGGGTTGAGATTATGGAAAGCAGCCAGCTGTTGTTAACAATCGCGATAACGATCACGACTATCCTTGTTGTCCTGACCGGTCTTCAATTGATGTTTGTCCTGAAGGAACTTCGCCGTGCCCTGAAAGATTCCAAAAAGGCAATCTGGAAATCCGAGGATAAATCGGAGGACAAAACAGTAAAGCACGCCCACCATAAAAAACCCGCAACCATACACGCCGTTCTCGACAAAATAAGAATCTTGGTCCCGAATGACGATTCAAAAAACAAGAGATTTTTCATAAAGGAGAAATAAGGCAAACTGAGAGCAAAATAGTGTTGACATTTCGCTATAGACGGTGTATGCTATAATAGTTTTTTTGTTCCCCTTTTGATTATTTAGGGGTTTTTTCGTATTAACAAAATCATTTCACTTTTTAATCCTGGCGATGAGCACCAAAGACAAAACGAAAATTAAACCCCAAAAGCAGGTCACCCTCGGAAAAAGCGATCCCACACTTGCAGAATTCGATTTGATCGAAGTCCAAAAGCAATCATGGGAAAGGTTGCTGACCGTTGACCTAAAGGAAATTCTTAACGAATTTTTCCCGATTGAAGACTACACCGGAAAAAAATTCACCCTTTTCTTTGAAGACGTGTATTTTGGCGAACCGAGATATACCCTGGATCTTTGCCTCCAAAAGAAATTGACTTATGACACTCCTGTTTACTTGAAACTCAGGCTCTTGAACAAAAAGACCGGAGCGGAAAAGACCCAGGATGTTTACTTCTTTAATCTTCCAAAAATGACCGACCGTGGCACTTTTATCATCAATGGAATCGAGCGCGCCATCATCAATCAGATCGTAAGGTCTCCAGGCGTTTACTTTACCGCCGAAATCGACAAGACAACCGGACTGACTTTGTACAATGCCGAAATCAGGCCTTACATCGGCGCATGGATCGACATAACCATCAACAAGAACAACCTTGTTGAGATAAAGGTCAATAAGAAGAGAAAATTCCTGGGAACCGCCTTCATACGGGCGTTTGAAGGTGAAAACGACACTGAAATTCTCAACCACTTCTCTACCCTCGACAAAGGCTTGGTCGAAAAATATGTTCTTCCCACCCTCAAAAAAGATCAGACAAAATCAAAAGACGAAGCTACTCTTGAGATATACAGAAAAGTCAGACCGGGAGAACCTTTAATTCTCGATAACGCCTACGAAACAATCAATAACCTTTTCTTCAATTCGAGGCGATATTCGCTTTCACGGGTCGGCAGATACAAGATCAATAAGAAACTTGCCATTGACTTGGATGAAGAGAAAAAGGAAAACCAGCTGCTTACAAAAACCGATTTGGTTGAAACCATTAAATACCTCGTCAACTTAACCCGCGGAACCGGCGAATTCGACAACATCGACCATTTGGGAAACCGCCGCTTGAGGACCGTCGGGGAGCTGATTGCCATGTACGGCATCAGGGTGGGAATGGTTAGGGTTTCGCGCGAAATAAAGGAAAGAATGTCGCTTGTGACCGGCGAAACGAACGTCATGCCTTCGCAGGTCGTCAATTCCAAACCAATCATCGTTGCCATAAACTCTTTCTACAGGACCAGCCAACTTTCGACAATCGTCGATCAAACCAATCCACTGTCGGAACTTGACAACTTGAGACGCATTACCGTCGGCGGACCCGGCGGAATAGAAAAGGAAAGAGCCTCGTTCTCGATCCGCGACATCTCGAGTTCGCAGTATGGAAGAATATGTCCGATTAGATCTCCGGAAGGCCCGAACATCGGTGTCGTTACCTACATGGCTCTATACTCGAAAGTCAATAAATACGGTTTCCTTGAAACACCATACAGAAGGTTGGAAAAAATAAAATCCGGTTCGAAAACCAAAGTCAAGTTGGGGAAAGAAGTTGTTTATTTGCAGGCCGATGACGAAGAAAAATATCATATAACCTCAAATGACATTAACGTTGACGACGATGGCTACATTAACCATGAGACGGTCGTCGCCCGCTATAAGGGAGACATCGTTGAAGTCGAAGCCGAAAAATTGGACTTCATCGACGTTTCCCCGAGGCAAGTGGTGGGAGCCTCTGCCGCCTTGATTCCCTTCTTGCAAAACGATGACGCATCGAGGGCGTTGATGGGTACGCACATGCAGTGTCAGGCCGTGCCTCTTATCAATCCGGGCGCTCCGATTGTCGGGACCGGAATGGAAGAAAAGATTTCCATGTCTCTTGGGCGAACAATAAAGGCACCCGAGGATGGAGTCGTCAAATACGTTGACGGGCAAAAAATCGTTATCAAGGGAAAAAGCGGAAAAACCCACAATATAGAACTCGAAAGATTTATTCGCACCAATAAGGATGTATCATTCGACCAGACCCCGAAGGTCGAAAAAGGGCAATCCGTCAGGAAGGGCGAAATTGTCGTCGACGGACCGGCAACGGATAACGGAAAACTGGCCTTGGGACGCAATTTGGTCGTCGCCTATACATCGCTCAACGGCTTGGGCTACGAGGATGGATTCGTTGTCTCCGATCGCTTGGTCAAGGAAGACCTTCTGACTTCGATCACGATGGAGGAATTTATTGCCGATTTGGTTGATACCAAACTCGGACCGGAAGAATTGACCCGCGACATCCCGAATGTCCGCGAGGAAGTTCTTTCGAACTTGGATAAGGATGGTTTGGTATTGGTTGGTACCGAAGTCAAGGGTGGAGACATCCTAGTCGGCAAGGTCGCTCCAAAGGGCGAAAAAGAACTGACTGCCGAGGAGAGATTGCTTCGCGCCATCTTCGGAGAAAAAGCCAAAGATATCAAAGACACGTCCCTTAGGGTTCCTTACGGAAAACAAGGATACGTCGTCGGCATTGAGACTATAGACGGCAAAAAAGACCCCAATGAACTTGAACCGTCAATTCTGAAGAGAGTCATTGTCAATACGGCCCAACTGAGAAAGATCTCGGTCGGAGACAAGTTGGCCGGACGCCACGGAAACAAGGGAGTTATCTCAAAGATTTTGCCCGCTTGGGACATGCCATACTTGGAAGATGGAACCCCTGTGGACGTCATCCTGTCGCCTCTCTCGATCCTGTCCCGTATGAATTTGGGTCAGCTTTTCGAGAACCTGATGGGCACGATTGCCGCCAAAAACAACATGCACATTGCCGCTCCGGTATTCGAAAAGATCAAAGAAGATTTCATCATCAATGAACTTACCAAGATCGGACTTCCGGTCGACAACAAAGTCAAATTATTTGATGGATTGACCGGCAAAGCCTATGACCGCAAGGTATTGGTCGGAACCACTTACATCATGAAACTGATCCACATGGTTGAGGATAAGTTCCACGCCAGATCAGTCGGACCTTACTCTTTGGTTACCCAGCAACCGTTGGGTGGAAAATCACAGCTCGGAGGACAGAGATTTGGAGAAATGGAAGTCTGGGCTCTTGAATCACACCGAGTCCCACACACATTGCAAGAAATGTTGACTATTAAGTCTGACGACGTTCGCGGCCGAACCAAGGCTTTCGAATCGATCATCAAGGGAATTGACATTCCCCAATCATCGGTTCCCGAGTCATTCCATGTTCTGGTCAAAGAACTTAACGCTCTTGGGTTATCAATTGACTATATCAAATAATGGACGACGCCAATTTAGTTGACTTTTCCGGATTGAAAATTACCCTTGCCTCACCTGACCGCATCATCAAGTGGTCTCATGGCGAGGTTACCAAGCCGGAAACCATCAACTACCGAACATTCCGAGCCGAAAAGGACGGACTTTTTGACGAAAGGATTTTCGGACCCACCAAAGACTACGAATGTTACTGCGGAAAATACAAAAGGATGCGCTATAAGGGCATCGTCTGTGACCGTTGTGGCGTCGAGATCACGACATCAGCCGTCCGCCGCGAAAGAATGGGGCACATAAAACTGGCTTCCCCGATCGCCCATATTTGGTATTTCAAAGGCTCCTCGTCGGTTCTTTCGATCGTCTTGGACATCCCGCCGCAATCACTGGAGAGAATCATATATTACGCCCTCTACTTGGTAATGGAGGTGGATCGCGAAAAACAAAAGAAAGCCATCAAGACTTTGACCGAAATCAGCCAAGGCGAAATCAAAACGATCGAGGAAGCCTACAAGGTTGAGGAAGCAAAAGTCAAAAAGAATTTTGAGCAGGAAAAGTCAAGCTTGGAAAAGAAAATAACCAATAAGGAACAGCTCGAGATCACCCGCCAGGAATTCGAATTCAAGGAACGCGAACAGCTTAAGTTGACTTCCAACCAGTTTACAGAAAAGAAGTCCAAGAAGACTGCCTACTTTGATCGCTTGATCAAATTGGCAAGGACCATTAGCGCCTTTGATGTTATTGAGGAAGACGATTATCTATACCTCAAAGAAAAAGGAGCCGATGATTTCCTGACTGTTGGGATGGGATCTGAAGCGCTTTATGACATCCTGTCGACCTTCGATATTCAAAAGGAATACGCAGATTCTCTAAAGAATTTAGGGGAATCGAGAGGCGAAAAAAGAAACAAACTGTTGAAAAAAGTCCGCGCTTTGGAAGCTTTTATCAAAGCCAAAATCGATCCGAAATGGATGGTTCTGACAGTCCTCCCGGTTATTCCCCCGGATCTTCGCCCGGTTGTTCAGCTTCCAGGCGGAAAGTTCGCCACCTCGGACTTGAACGATTTCTACCGCCGCGTCATAAACCGCAACAACCGCTTGAAACAGCTAATCGATCTTGGAGCCCCTGAGATCATCCTCAGGAATGAAAAAAGGATGCTTCAGGAAGCCGTAGATTCATTGATCGACCTCCAGAAATCAAGAGGACGAACAAGAACCGGCGGCACCACCTCAAAAGTCCAAAAATCGTTGTCGGATATTTTGAGAGGTAAGCAAGGACGCTTCAGGCAGAACCTTTTGGGAAAAAGAGTCGATTATTCTGGCCGGTCGACAATCATTGTTGGACCGGAGCTCAAGCTCGACCAGGTCGGACTTCCGAAGGAAATGGCCTTGGAACTTTTCAAACCATTCCTCCTCCATGAGATCATTATCCGCGGATTGGCCCCAAATATAAAGAGCGCCAAGAACTTCCTGGAAAAGAAAGAGCCTGTTGTTTATGACATATTGGAACAGATTACCCACGAGCATCCGGTTCTTCTGAACCGCGCACCGACCCTGCACAAGCTGTCGGTCTTGGGTTTCTATCCGGTTTTGACCGACGGACACGCCATCAAGCTTCATCCGACAGTCTGTGCCGGCTACAACGCCGACTTCGACGGAGATGCCATGGGCGTATTCCTTCCTCTGTCAAAGCAGGCAATTGCCGAAGTCCGCGACCGCATGCTTCCTTATCACAACCTTCTGAAACCGGCTGATGGATCACCAATCGTCCTTCCTAACAAGGAAATGGCTTTGGGATGCTATTATTTGACAACCATGGATTCCCATATGAGTGCCAAGAAGGATGAGGAGCTTAAGGCCTATTCCACCGCCTCCGAAGCCCTCAATTTCTTTGACGTAGGCAAGGTTTCCTTGAGGGAACCCATACTGGTCAAGATAGAAGGCAAGGTCTTAAAAACAACAATCGGTAGAATTATTTTCAACCAAACCCTACCTTCGGAATTGAGATTCATTAATGAGGAAGTCAAGGCTTCCGACATTAAAAATCTCGTCCTTAAGGCGATGAAGCTCTTCGACAAGAAGACCGTCGGATCCCTAATTGATCGGATTAAAGAAATAGGCTTCTGGGCGGCCACTGTTTCCGGAGGCCTCTCGGTTTCGATTTTTGACTGCGAAATCATCCCTGACAAAGACAAGGTTATCGAGGAAACCGAACACGAAATCGACAAAGTCAGGCATAATTTTGAACAGGGACTTCTGACCGTTGAGGAAAAGAAAAGGTACTCTAATAAATTGTGGATCGACACAACCGAAAAATTGGCCGACAAGACATGGGCGCAACTCGATGACGAGAATCCCGTCAAGATCATCATCAAGTCAGGTGGTGCTCGTGCCTCACGCGAACAATTGAAACAGCTTTCAGCCATGAAAGGTCTAGTTGTCGACCCGTTGGGCAAGATTATCGAGGTCCCGACAAAATCAAACTACAGACAAGGTTTGTCCATTTTTGAATACGTCATTAATGCCCGCGGTGCGCGAAAAGGTTTGACCGACTCGGCTCTCAAAACGGCTGACGCCGGTTACCTCACACGCCGCTTGGTTGACGTCGCCCACGACATGATCATCCGCGAGGAAGACTGTCAGACAACCGAAGGGTTGACCATTTCAACGGATATGGTCCGGGGTGACAAATTCAAGGATAGGATAAGAAATAGGTTCACCGCTTCCGACATTCACAAAGACAACAAGGTTTTGATCGAAAGAAACATCTTGTTGGATAATGAAAAAGTGAACCTGATAGAGAAAAACGGTATCGAAAAAATTACCGTCAGGTCTCCTCTTTTCTGCGCCAGCCCATATGGAGTCTGCCAGAAATGTTACGGAACCGATATGTCCACCAATCAACTGGTCGACATCGGAGTTCCTGTTGGTGTCATGGCCGCTCAATCAGTCGGTGAGCCTGGTACCCAGTTGACGATGAGAGTCAGACATTTTGGAGGCATCGTCATCTCTGACGTTACCCAAGGTTTGCCGCGCGTCGAAGAACTTTTTGAAACCAGGACCCCGAAGATTGTTTCGCCAATTGCCGAAATATCGGGCAAACTGTCGGTCCAAGAGGACACGGAGAAAGAAGTCTACTCCGTGAAAATTACCGCCGGAGAAGGCGAAAATGCCAAGGAACAGGAATTCATTATTCCCATGTCCCAAAAGCTCAAGGTGAAAGACGGCGAATTGGTCGCCTCGGGCACCCCGCTTTCCGAGGGTTATCTTGACGTCAACGATGTCCTGTCGATTAGAGGTTTAAGGGCCGCTCAAATATATCTTTTGGACGAAATCCAAAAAGTTTATGAGTCCCAGGGAATCACCATCCACGATAAGCATTTTGAGGTGATAATCCGCAAGATGAGCGACAAGGTCATCATAGAGGACGAAGGCGACACCTCGTTTATCAAGGATGAGGTCGTCTCGAAGATAAGATTTGAAGAGGAAAACAAGAAGGTTTTGGCCAAGGGCATGAAGCCGGCGACCGGAAAGATCTCGATTCTTGGGATCACCCGTGCCGCCATCTATACCGATTCCTGGTTGTCGGCTGCTTCGTTTGAACAGACAACAAACGTCCTGTCTTCAGCCGCCATCAAGGGACAAGCAGATTCGTTGCTAGGACTGAAAGAAAATGTTATAATTGGCAGATTAATTCCCGTCACCGGTGAGTTAATTGAAAAATATTACGGTAAGTTTTCAAATAAAAATGCCGACAATCAACCAACTGATCAAAAGGGGCCGCAAGACCAGGATCAAAAAGTCTAAAGCGATCGCCCTTAAAAACAATTTTAATTCTCTCAAAAGGAGATACTTGAAGGTTAACAACCCGCTTAAACGTGGAGTTTGCACCGTTGTTCGCACCATGACCCCGAAAAAACCTAACTCAGCCTTGAGGAAGGTTGCCAGGGTAAGGCTGTCGAACAAAATGGAAGTGACCGCCTACATCCAGGGCATTGGCCACAATTTAGCCGAACATTCGATCGTTTTGGTTCGCGGAGGAAGAGTTAAGGACCTTCCGGGCGTCAAATATCATATAGTTCGCGGTAAGTTTGATACCGGCGGAGTGGAAAAAAGAACCACTTCGCGTTCCAAATACGGCGCTAAAGCTCCTAAAGCCAAAACCGCTTAATTATTTTTTTAAATTAACTTAAATGCCAAGAGGAAATTACAAAAGGGAAAAAGTTTCACCGGACAAGATTTATAACAGTCTTGAGGTCGCAAAACTGATCAATTACGCCATGGTCGACGGTAAAAAGGCCGTTGCCGAAAAACAGGTTTACGCCACCTTTGAACTGTTGAAAAAACAGGGACAGGATCCGATGAAGATTTTTCACCAAGCAATCGATAACGTCTCCCCCATTCACGAAGTCAAGCCACGCAGATTGGGTGGAGCTTCATATTTGGTTCCGATCGATGTCAGGCAGGAAAGAAAAATTTATTTAGCCTTGAACTGGATCATTAATGCTGCCCGCACACGATCTAACAAGGAATATCACACGTTTGGCGACAAGCTTTTGGCCGAGTTGACCGACGCCGCAAAAAATGTCGGCGCCGCCGTCACCAAAAAAGCCCAAACCGAAAAATTGGCGGAAACTAACAAAGCTTTCTCCCATTTGAAGTGGTAAACTAAATACTTATGGCACAGCAACCAGTCGTCACCAAAAATCGTAATGTTCCACTGGACAAAATCCGCAATATCGGAGTCATTGCCCACATCGATTCCGGTAAAACGACAACCTCAGAAAGATTCCTTTTCTATACCGGTAAATCTTATAAAATCGGAGACATCGACGAAGGTAACACCCAACTCGACTGGATGGCCCAGGAACGCGAACGCGGCATCACCATTGTCTCAGCCGCAACAACCACCTTTTGGAACGGTGTTAGAATCAATATCATCGATACTCCGGGGCACGTTGATTTCACTGCCGAAGTGGAACGCTCCTTGAGAGTCCTTGATGGGGGCGTTGTCATATTTGACGCCGAAGAAGGTGTGCAGTCACAGTCGGAAACCGTCTGGAGACAAGCCGACAAATACAAGATTCCCCGCATCTGCTTCATCAATAAAATGGATAAGCTTGGCGCCGATTTTTATGCAACCGTCAAAGAGATCGAAGAAAGGTTGGGAGCCCATCCCATAGTCATGACCCACCCGATAGGGAAAGAGCAGGAATTCAAGGGGGTTATCGACCTGATGACGATGGAAGCCAAATACTGGGACGTTGATCCGCAGGGAGTCAAATTCAGAGTTGAAAAGGAAATCCCTGAGGATCTTAAAAAAGAAGCGGCGGACGCCCGGGCAAAACTGGTTGAGAAGATCGCCGAGACCGACGACAAGCTTCTTAACAAATATTTGAACGGCGAGGAAATAACCACCGAAGAGTTGAAAAAAGCCCTGAGGGCGGCTTCGATTGCCTATAAGGTGATTCCGATTTATTGCGGCACATCTTTAAGGAATAAGGCAGTCCAGCCGGTTTTGGATGCAATCGTTGACTATCTTCCATCCCCTGTCGACCTTAAGGAAATCAAAGGTCATAATCCGACAACCAATGCCGAGGAAACAAGACAACTGACCCCCGATGAAAAATTTTCCGCATTGTCTTTCAAGATCCAACTCGATCCCCATGTAGGAAAACTTACCTACACGAGAATATATTCCGGGGTTCTGGAATCCGGCAGCTACGTTTATAACGTAAACCGCGACAAACAGGAAAGGGTTTCGCGTATTCTATTGATGCACGCCAACTCGAGGGAAGAGATAGATAAAGCATATGCCGGTGAGATTGTTGCCCTGGTTGGACCCAAGGACACGAGAACCGGAGATACTTTGGCTGATCAGAACAATCCCCTTATATTGGAAAAAATCACTTTCCCGGAGCCGGTCATCTCGTTGGCGATAGAGCCAAAGACCAAAGCCGACCAGGAAAAACTCGGTTTCACATTGCAGCGATTGGCCGAAGAAGATCCCACTTTCAAGGTCAAGGTTAATCATGAAACCGGGCAAACAATCATGTCGGGGATGGGAGAATTGCACCTTGAGATATTGGTCGACCGCATGAAACGCGAAATGGGAATGGATGTCAATGTCGGTAAACCCCAGGTTGCTTACAAGGAAACCGTCAAGGGCCCCGCCCAGGATGTCGAGATTAAGTACATCAAGCAGACCGGAGGTCACGGACAATACGGGCACTGTGTCATAAACATTGCTCCCCTTGGACGGGGAGAAGGATTCAAATTCACCAATAAGATTAAGGGTGGAGCAATCCCCTCTGAATTCATCCCATCTGTTGAAAAAGGTGTGATCGAGGCACTGGAAAAGGGCGTCTACTTAGGTTTTCCGATGACCGACCTTGAGGTCGAGCTCGTCGATGGATCATATCATGATGTCGATTCGTCTGACATAGCCTTCAAGATCGCAGGAAGCATGGCTCTCCAGGAAGCCGCCAAGCGCGCCGGCATGGTTCTTTTGGAACCGATCATGAAACTCGAGGTGACCGTCCCCGAACAGTTCATGGGAGTCGCCATCGGAGACATCTCCTCGAAAAGAGGAAAGATTCTGGGAACCGAAAAAAGATCCCGCGCTGTTGTCCTCAAGGCTGTCGTTCCCTTGGCTGAAATGTCCGGTTACGCTACCCAAATCAGATCCTTAACCGAAGGACGTGGAATCTTCTACATGGAACCTTCCCACTACGAGGAAGTTCCTCAAAATATCGCCCGGGCCATGGCGGAAAAGTAAATCCTTGGATAGTATTTAAAATCCTCGATACTGAAATTTTCTTGACTCCAGTGGGTCCTCTAGCTATTTCATAGCAGACATCCCAAGTCGCCGAAAATTTAGTATCTCCGGATATATATTACTAGCCATATAACTGTTGCTCTCGAAAAAACTTTTCTTTTCGTGACACCTTAAAAATAACTATTTTAATTTGTATAATAGTACAAATATGCGTATTTTGGTTTTTTCAGATTCACATTTGTATACCCCGGTTGATCAGCAGAAACTGGAATTTCTGAAAAAAATCATCTCTTCTGCCGACCGGGTCATCATCAACGGAGATTTTTACGACAGCTACATGAACACTTTCGACGAGTTCATCAAATCGGATTGGAAAGAACTCTTTCCCCTCCTGAAATCGAAAAAAGCCGTTTATATTTACGGCAATCACGATGCCAGAAAATCCTCAGATAACCGGGCTCAATATTTTTCCGAAGTCCAGGCCGAAAGATACAAATTAAAAACCCAGGACAAGACTTTCATCTTTGAACACGGCCACAAGACCAGGGTTACGGCGGATGTCTCCCATCAAATAGACTGGAAACTCCTGCACGCTGCAATCACCATTGGCCATTTCATGAGAGGAGTAATGGTATCGATATTCGGAAAACTATTTTTATGGCTGAGATTCAGTTACAGAAACCGCAATTCCAAAAAACGGATCATGGAAATGTACCATCCTAGCAACAATGAAACATACGTAATCGGCCACAACCATTGGGGCGAGGTTGACCTCAAAAATCATTTCGCCTCCTCGGGCGCCATCCTTTACGGTTATGCCCAATATTTGTCCATCACGGATGGCGTCATAAAGCTCCACGAAGGCTGGTATCGTTGATCCCCTTGACAGTGAACAACTGTTTACTATAATAGTTCTATGGCCACCGACCGACTTTCTATTCTAAAAAGGTATTTCAAGAAAAACCGCCGCCTTCCGTCTTATTCGGAGATGCTTGAGCTTTTCGGATTTTCATCCAAGAACGCCGTGTTCAAGCTTATAAACAAGTGGGTTGAGGCTGGATTCATAAAAAAAGAATCCGGAAAACTTGCTCCCACACCCCGTTTTTTCGCCCTGCCGATGCTCGGCGTCATCAAGGCCGGTTACCCGATTTTGGCAGAAGAAAACAGAAACTACATGACTCTTGACGATTACCTTATCGAGGATCCGACTTCGGCATTTCTCTTAAAAGTCTCGGGCGACTCGATGACTGGGGCCGGAATCTTCGAAGGCGATATCGTCGTCATAGAAAGGAAAAAGCAGGCAACAATCGGAGACATTGTTTTGGCGCAAATTGATAACGAATGGACTTTGAAGATTTTAAAAAGGGACAGGATGAAAAGAACTAATTACCTGGAAGCGGCCAATCCCAAATATCCGATTTTCTGGCCGCGCGAATCTCTCCAGATATTCGGGGTTGTCAAAGCAGTCGTTCGTAAATTCAACTAAAGCTTTATTATTGTCTTTTTGGTCTTGATTTCCCTTGAAAGATCCTCTTCCGTAGTCGTCGCTACAGTCTGATACTTTTCTACCAAATTCAAAACAATTTTTTTGTTGGCGAGATCCAGTTCGGAAAATATGTCGTCAAGAAGCAGGATGGGTTTGTTACCGATCGTCTCGAAAAATTTCACTTCGTTCAATTTGAGCCAGAAAACCGCCAGTCGTTCCTCGCTCCTGGAAGCATAGTGGTGCACGTTCTTGGAAATATCACCATTGAACATGGTAATCTCGAAATCATCCTTTTGCGGCCCGATCATTGTTTTTCTTATCACCCTTTCCTTCTCAAAAACCTCCGTTAGTCGTTCTTCGGTGAATTCGTTTTTCAAATAAGCAATCGAGAATTCCTTTGAGTCGATTTTCCTGTATTGATTAAGGTATGCGACATATTCTTCTCTCTTTTCAACAAGGTATTTAGATTCCCGGATCAGGTACTCGTTCCAAAATTTCAATTCTTCCTTCAAGGCCTGTACGCCGGTGTGTTTTTCGAGTACTTTGTTACGGCGCCTTAAGGCCATTTCATAATTGACAAGTTTTTTCTTGTAATCAATATCGTGGACGGATAAAAGTTTGTTGAAATATTCGCGCCTCAAGCTTGGAGACCCCTTGATTATGTTTATTTGGTCGGGGGTAAACAAAACGGCCTTAATGAGATCGCGTGAATACCCGTCCTTCCTTTTTGAAGTCTTATTGACAAAATATGTTTTCTGGACAAGGTTATTTTTGTATCTGATATCGATTTCATAGGCATCGTGCCCCCGGCCGTTGTCGAATACCGCCGATACCGACGTCTCCTTGGCTTCAAACTTGATCAGTTCCTCCTCCCGGTCTTCCCGAAAACCGTGCCCGTTAAGGATAAAATAAACGGCTTCCAGCATGTTGGTTTTCCCGCGCGAATTATGGCCGGCAACCACGGTCAACTCTGGGTTGAGAACGAATTCGCGTTGGTTAAAACTCCGGAAATTCCTGACGGTCAGTTTTTTGAGGAACATTTTCTTTACTTGTTTTTTTTCTTTAACAGGAACCGGGCGCCGAACAAGTCCAGGGCGGCGATTGGTAGATGGGAGACGATTGTCACCGAGTCGAAAGACTCGAATATTTTTTTCCAGTATTTGGCGAAGAAGAACGAAACGTTCGAAAAATCACGGTGATGGAATAACGAATATGCCGGATTCTCGGGTGTCAGGACCTTGTGGAATACCATATTCTTTGCGACCCTGATGGTTTCCCTGACGGCTTTCTTTATCTTGGAACGCTCCAGATGTTGCAAAAGATTGTAGGAAACAACCAGATCGAATGTCTCATCGTCGTAAGGGATATCGGCGACATCGGCCACCTTGATATATCTTTGCAAGTCCCGGTCGACGAGCTTCCGGGCGTCGGGGGAAAAATCAATACCATACGCGTCGATCCCGAAAAATCTCAACCATTTGACTAGATATCCGAGTCCGCAACCGACATCCAGGACGTTTTTCGGATTCAAATACAACTTTATGCTTGCCGCCCTGAAAAAATTGATTGCATTATGGAACACGCTTCCAAAAAATGATTCGGCCGCCTTGACTTTGAATCCGCCTTTTTTCCCACGGTAATAATCCCTGTCGTAAAATCCCGCATCGACCGTGAATGGCATGATTACCGTTCCCTTAAAAGGTTCCCCCTCGATGATATTTTCGAGATTTTTGAAATCGTGGCCCGATGTGACAATTGCCGTCAGGCCGATTCTCTTGGCGAGCTGGGTGGCCGTGCTGTCGAATGGGGCATTTAGACCGGGAGACCATTTAGTCCCGACAATCTTTTCCATTTCCTCCCAGGTAATTTTTTTGATGAGTTTTGCGTCTTTATATTTTTTCGGGTCCTTGTCGTATACGCCGTCGATGTTTGAAAGGTTGATGACAACCGAAGCATGGTAATCACGTGCCAGGATAACCGCATCGTAGTCGGTCGACCAACCGGGCTTCCATCCGGCGCCGATGGCGATCGGCTCGCTCCAATCCTCAATTTTCTTTTCGTAATTTATGACTATGCGCGGGTTGGCAATGTCCTGGAAAATCGTGCGCAGCAAGTGGGCGTTGAAACGGGTTGCATGAATGCCAAGCCAGTCAAGATCCTCGTCGGCAACGTTTCCAATCACTTCCCGGCCGGCTTCTATGTATTGCCTGGCGATTTTTCCACCTCCCGAAACCAACAGAAATCTTCTGCCTTTGATAACCTGATTTCTTATGAGTTTATTTAGCCTTGTCAGGAATACCGTGTCAACTCCTCCGTCGGGGACTATCAGGCTCCCTCCGACCGAGATCACGATTGGCGGTTCTTTTCTCTTTATTAACATCTCAAATCTTAAAAAAACCCCGCTTTAGCGCGGGGATTAAATATATTTGCAAGACTAAATCAGTCTGCAATTTTTAGGCGAAAAAAGCTTGATTCCGTTCATATCGTCTACCATTATACAGTAAAAAGGATTATTAAACAAGAATCCCCGGAATTTTATATTATGCCGGTGCTGAGGCCAAAAATAGCGGCTATCACCCTTACCAGGAGATACGAGGTTATCAGTAGAAAAAAACCGATAAGCCCGGTGGTTATTTTTGCCTGGGCTGATTTTATCTTATCCGGGCTCCCCTGCGACATCATGTAATCGTACCCGCCCCAAATCAGGACAAAAAGCAGGATAATGCCCGCCAATGGAAGAAGAAAAGTCAGCATTCTGTTTACCAGGTCGCCCAAGTTGTTGATGCTGCTGTCCAGAGGTCCCTGGACCGACGTCCCGTTGACATTAAGCGATTGCGATAGTAGTTTCGGTTTCATCTGGATGTTATCGTATTGATTGTTTTAAGTGTCAGGAACAAAAAAACGTTTATCGCCAACACGAAAAACAAGTAATAATCGATTTCATTCATTATAACATTTACCGAGTTCATATCCAATCTTACATCGAATAAGTAAAACAACGCGATGATGAAGAGCATTAACGGGACGATGAAAATGGCATCCTTGAGATCCTGGCTTGAGGAAAACATGTTCGAGGAAACGGAAAATATCAAATAAGATAGAATAATGTTCAAGACCAAATCATGGCTTGGAAATACTTTAAAGTAAAAAACGGCCGCAAGCGATAAAATACCAATGAAAAGTGGGGCAACGCCAACCAATCCGCTCCGCAAAAATCCGCGTTTTCCGAATTTCACCTCGCCAAGCTTGATCTCGTTTTCGTAAAACACCGGGAAAATGCTTATGCTTCTGACGGGCAGTATGAGGGCTAATGCCATCAAAAAGTGCGATAATTCATGGATGACGGTCCCCGGCAACAGGATTATGGATACCAGTGATAAAACCAGCCTGTCGTTCCTGAATATTCTCCTTAACGTGAAGAAAATCTCCCTGATCGCCAAGCGGGAAAAATAATATATGCCGACAATAAGAAGCAGAAAAACAATCATATTAGGCCACCTTAAGTACGTCGCCGTAGCTCAAGCATTTCGGACAAATCATCGTTGAGTTCTTGACGACCTCCGTCTTGAAATCATTGTCGCATTTGGCACAATGGACTCGTTTTGTGTCGACCGGGACCAATACGGTTTTTTCGATATCAAAAACCAATTCATCCTTATCTACCCTGACTTTGACAACGTCGGCCGGTTTGGCCTTGCCGGTAATTATAAGGTTTGATATGGGATTTTCGATAAGTTTCTGGATCGCCCTCTTCAAAGGTCTGGCGCCAAACAGGGGATCATAGCCAGCCTGGACGATGACCTCAATGACTTCATCAGTGTAATAAAAGCCTATTTCCTGATCCTCCATCAGTTTCGTCAGGCCTTTAAATTGCAATTTGACGATCTCGGCTATATGTTCGTATTTCAAGGGTTCGAAAACAATCACTTCGTCGAAACGGTTGACAAGTTCCGGCTTGAAAAATTTCAGAAGCTCCCCCATCACCTTGGCCCTAATATCCTCAAAGGAATCTTTTTTGGCCTTTTTCTCGTCTATTTCTTTTTTCTCCGCTTTTTCAGCCACTTCCTTTTCCTTGTCTTCGGTCTTTGACTCTAAAGGATCTTTTTTGTCATCCTCCTTTTGATCAGTTTTCACCTCACCCTTATCCTCGGTTTTTTTGGCGCCCTTCTTTTTGGGTTTTTCCTTTGATCCATCAGGCATGGAATTGGCTACCGGGGAATTCTTTACTTCTATATCCTTACCGTCCGGTTTTTTATCCTTGTCGTCTTTCGCCTCTTCCTTCCCCCCGTCTTTTTTATCCTCGTTTGCCGTTCCGGCCGCATTTTTCAGCATTTCCTCCTGAATGAGCTTGGTGCCAATGTTTGAAGTACAGATGACAACCGTATTTTTGAAAGATATGACGTGACCTTTATTGTCGGTCAGTCTTCCGTCATCCAATATCTGGAGAAGGATATTGAAGATGTCGGGATGGGCCTTTTCGATTTCATCGAAAAGAACGACGCTGTATGGTTTGCGACGAACCGCTTCGGTCAATTTTCCGCCTTCCTCATAACCGACGTAACCCGGGGGGGCACCCAAAAGTTTGGCGACCTCGTGTTTTTCCATGTATTCGGTCATATCAAACCTGATCATCAGATCCTCAGATCCAAAAAGGACGTCGGCCAGGGTTTTGGCCAGTTCGGTCTTACCAACGCCGGTTGGTCCCAAGAATACGAAGCTCCCGATCGGTCGGGTGGCCGACTTCAACCCGGCCCGTCCCCGACGGACTGCCTGGGCAACCGCGTCGACCGCGAGTTCCTGGTTGATCAATCTCTTATGGATTATGTCTTCCAAATGTGCCAGTCTTTCAGTTTCGGAGGCGGTAATCTTCGAAACCGGAATACCCGTCCAGCGGGAAATAATATCACGGATTATTTCAGGCGTTACGCTAGTTGTCGTCTGGGCTTTCTTCAGGTTGTACTCGTCCTTTTTCTCCTTGAGGTCGCTTGTGAGTTCGTCGACCTTGCTTCTGGTTATCCTGGCCTTAATTTTGTCACCTCTCTTTTCCGCTTCCTGGATCTCCTGGTTGAGTTCGGCGACCCTGGTTTCGACGGACTTTATCTCCTCGGGCAGCGATATCAGGGGCAAGCGTACCGCGGACGCGGCCTCATCGATTAGATCGACCGCTTTATCAGGGAGAAACCTGTCGCCCACATATCTTTTTGACAGTTTGACGGCCGTTTCGACAACATCGGCCGGTATCTTTACCCGATGGAAGGCTTCGTATTTGTCTTTTATGGCGTCAAGCATCTTTATGGCCGCTTCCTCGGTTGGCTCGGGAACAAGCACCGGCTGGAAGCGCCTTTCAAGCGCCGGATCCTTTTCGATATACTTCCTGTATTCGGTCAATGTGGTTGCCCCTACAATCTGGATCTCTCCGCGGGCCAGGGCCGGTTTGAGGAAATTTGAGGCGTCGAGCGAACCTTCCCCGGATGAACCGGCTCCAACTATATTATGGATTTCATCTATGAAAAGGATTATCTGTCCCTGGCTGTTTTTGACCTCTTCTATAAGATCCTTCATTCTTTCCTCGAACTCACCCCTGTGCGAAGCTCCCGCCAGGATGCTCATCAAGTCCAATTGAAGGATTTTTTTGTTGAGAAGCGGTTCGGGAACTTCCTTGGAGACAATCTTCTGGGCCAACCCCTCAACAACTGCGGTTTTACCGACTCCGGCTTCGCCGACCATGGCGGGATTGTTTTTGGTTCTGCGGGACAGGATATGGATGACTCTCTCTACAACCTGCGACCTTTCGACAACCGGGTCCAAAAGCCCTTGGGCGGCCTTGGCGGTCAGGTCAATCGTAAACTGCTCCAATGCCTGTTTTTTCTTCTCGGCGGCTTTCTCCTCCTCGCTTAATCCTTCCTTTTTTCCGGTAATCTTCTTATTGAGGTCTTCCTTCTTCAGTCCCAATTTTGCCAAAACCCGCGCTCCGGCACCCTCACCTTCCTCGTAAAGCGCCAATAGCAAATGCTCCGGGGCTATAAATTCGAATCCAAGTTTTCGGGCGGCTACCAACGCATTATCAAGAATCCGTTTTACCCTTGGCGACATTTGCGGAGGTTTGGCCTGGGGAGAGGGGTTTCTCTTGTATATTGACGCCAATTCCTGCTCAATCGTTTGCGGTTGGATCTTTAACTCAATCAAAAAGTTATAAACTTCAGAGTCGGCCGCTAAACCGTGAAGAATATGCTCGCTGTCGACAAAATCGCTGCCGAGCTCGCGGGCTTTAGCGGTGGCGGTAACGAAAACCCTGTTTGACCTTTGGGTCAGATGGGTCATCAGGTCAAAGTTTTCCTTTTTATCTCCGGGTTGCTTGCCGGGCCCCGCTTTATCGGCCGGGACGCCTGCCGGTTTGTCGGCGGTAGTCGGCGGCTTGTCCGTCCCCGCATCGACTGGTTTCTTGTCTTCGGGTTTGGGCGTTTGTTGCTGGGTGTTTTGCTTGCTGTCGCCAAGCGGAGCCGGTTGGGCCGAGACCGGAGGGACGCTGGCGGGAGCACCAACTGGTGCAGGGACAACCGGTTGGCCATTGATAGGCGTTTGGGGCTCTGCAACAGTATTTATTGGTGATTGTGGCGTCCCGGGAGGTGGTGTTTGCGGTACTCCTGGTTGATTTGGCGCCCCAACTCCGTTTGCAGTTGTATTCGGGTTAGCTTTTTTTATAAAATCAAAGAAATCGGCCATATTTTTCATTATATGAAGAAAATACTGATAATTGCAACTGCCATTCTTGTTTTCATCCTCTTACTTATTTTTGCCCTCAGCTCGATAAGAAAAAACGCCAAAACCGGGGTCGAATCGCCATCCATGACGCCAACCACAGCCCCATTTAATTCCCCTTTGCAGCATCCCCAACTTATTGAATCGGCTAGAAATGTCGCACCGTATGACGCCGAAACTTTCACATTCGACTACGACCCCCAACTCAACAAAATGGTCGTGACGGAAAAAGGCGAGACCGCCACGGGCGACTTTAATGTCTGGATTGCCGAAGTGGGCCTGCCTGAATTGGTGGGAAATTCGGACGTAGTGGTTTTCCGGCAGGAAGACTCCCAGAACAAAACGCCTCAAGCGTCAGATTCTACCGGACCGCTGTCAACCGGTGCCAGCGAGTATGAAAAAACCGTCAAGCCTTTGATAGATTTTCTCAACGTTTTTGTGAATTTCGGCCAGGGAACGGACGGTTCCCCCAATCCAACCCCCATCCCCCTTCCGACTTCCGGATCGCAGTCAAGATCCCAACCCTCAAGTTCCAATAACCAGGACTTTAAATATACATATTATGCCCAATGCAACGGTTACGGCAATATCCCCCTTCCCTCCGGATGCAATCTTTGCGAAGCCGGCTGCGGACCAACAACCGTGGCCATGATCGCATCTTCTTACATCGATAAGAAATATAACCCGAAGGAAATCGTTGACATGTACGAAAAACGGGGATATTACCTGAGTTGCGCCGGAAGCGGTTATGCCGATGCCAAATCGGCTTTGGAAAGTTTGGGGCTAAAAACAACCAGCTACATGTCGTACAATTACGCAAAAGCCGATGAAGTCGCTTCGGACTTTAAAAAATACCTAGACGCAGGCTGGACTATTTTTACCCTCGCCAGCTATTGCGATAAAGGGTGCGGTCACTACTTCTGGGTCACCGGGATCAAAAACGGGGACATTCTCGCCTATGACCCGTACTACGGAAAAAGCTCGCCACCGCCAATAAACGAAAATGCCCGTTATCCGTTTCCAAAGTACCGGCTTGCCTTCGGAGTCAAAAAATAATTGACCAATATGCCCCAGCCCAACCTAAAAATTCTTTTGGTACTTTCGGGAATACTGGCAGTCATCCTGATCGTCGTATTGATTATTCCATTGGGGAGAAAAAGCGTTGAACAGGGGTCGGAAAACCTACCCACTCCGACAACCGTCGCGCCCCAGGAAAACATCAGACTGGACGCCCCCACGCCGACGATTGCCGTCAAGGAATTTACCGGAGTCGAGGATGTGCCGCTTCCCGAAAACGTCGCCACTTTTGTAAACCAGAAACAAGACTTGAGATCCAAAACTCCCCTTACCTTATCGACTTTTGTTATCGACTTTGACTATGCCGAAGACAAGTTCACCATTCAACTAAACGATCCCAAAGACCAGGCCTTGCGCGAATTTGAAAGTTGGAGAAACAACAACTATCCAGCCGTCACTACTGACCAGTTTATTTTTAGGTGAAATTGCTCTAAAATCAATTTATGCGTGCCGTATTCAAAAACATCTCTGATTGGGCCAAGAAAATCATCATCATCCTGACAGTCTATTTTGTCGTCATGAGCCTTTTTTCCCATTTCATAATCAAGGACAAGCAGGCGATGGCCCCGCGGGAAGATCGCATCGAAAAAAACCGGCAACAAATATATGGATACATAAACGACAAGAAACTTAATTCCACAAAGGAGGGTAAGTTGAGCATTATCGTTTACAAATCCCTCATGTGCAATTTGATCGGCGAAGCTTGCAGCGACAATCCCAATGATGCCGATGCCAATTTCCCGAAAAGCGTTTTCGGATTCATAAGCGGGTTAATCGCCTATCCCTACGCCAACCCGCCCGCGTCCGGAATTTACTGGGCATATTCCAGTCTGACCCAGGCGGGATTCCTTCCCAAAACCTACGCCGCCGAGGGGATCGGATTCGCGGCAATAAGCCCGTATGCCAACCTGTGGAAAATCTTCAGGGATATTTCGTACATGCTGATTGTTGTTGTCCTCATAGCAATCGGGTTTATGATCATGTTCAGGATGAAAATGAATGCCCAAACGGTCATTTCGGTTGAAAATTCCCTTCCGAAAATCGTCATCTCCCTGATACTCATTACCTTCTCCTTTGCCATTGCCGGCTTCATGATCGACATGATGTACATAGCGATCGGATTGATCATATCGGTCTTGAGCAATAATCCCGGGGGAGGAACCTTTTACGACGCTACGGCATTCAAAAACGATTTCATGGGGGCCAAGGCGATAGACCTTTGGAAACAGATAAGGGTAGGCCTCAGACCGGACCAATCGATCGGATATTTCATAGGCGAGTCCATGCTCCAGATAATGCCGACCGAGATTAACCTGGCGCTACGAACCACCGTGGGAATGATCGCGGTCTTTTTGAGTTCCAGCCTGGTAAATCTAGTCACCAATCTATTGGCCGGTATGCTCAACGCCATAGACATTTTGGGGAACAGCTTGGGGAACTTGCTTCAGCCGGTCCTGGGAATCCCTATAGCCATGGTCCTTTACCCGTTTATTTTCATTTTGGTCGCTTTCCATTTGTTTCCCGCGATATTTTCCGTCCTGATTCTTTTTTCGATCGCGTTCCTTTTTTTCAGGATCATCCTGATTCTTTTTTCAAGCTATCTCAAACTCATCATCGGAATAATACTGGCGCCGTTTTTGCTTTTGTTTGAGGCCATACCCGGCCGGAACGCCTTCAAATTCTGGATCATGAACGTACTGGGCAATCTTATTGCCTTTCCCATAACTGTCGCCGTCCTGGTTCTCGGGTATATAATCGTCAACGACCCCAACCCGGCGCAAATGACGGCAAGGCTACCGTATCTTTACGGACTCGACAACAATTCCTTCAGGGTTTTGGTCGGCATGGGATTGATATTCCTTATCCCCGACCTGATCAAAGTCACCAAGGAATTGCTTGGTATAAAGGACCTGCCGATCGCCATCGGACTTGGCACCTTCTTCGGCGGAGTTTCTGCCGGTACAGCCGGCGCTACCAGTTTGCTTGGCCAATTCGGTAGCATATCGCTTGGCCTGTCAGCCATAACAGGTAAAGGCCTCCATGAACTTATCGGCGGGGGCGGGGGCAGCAAAAATATCGGACAACAGATAGGCCAGGCTTTAAGCAACAAACCAAATCCAAGCGCCCAGGGAAAGGCAGTGACGCAAGGCGAAGGTTAAGATTTGCTTGATGAATTAACTGAATCCGGGGATCCTCAAAATATTCACTCCTATCAACCTCAAAACAAATACCGAAAATATGATGAGCATCAACCCCATTATGCATGAAGTGATCATTTCCTGCGCCTTCTTCAGCTTTTCGGGATTGCCCTGGGATGACTGCATCATGAAAGCGGCATAGATGATGCACAAAAGTGAGAACCCGCCGGCCAGACCAATCCCCAACCCGAAAACGGTTTCCTCGACAAATTTCCTGACGTCGGTCTTGACGCAGCCTATTCCCGAGTAAATTCCGCCGTCGTTGGCGCAGGCGAGGCAGGCGTTTCTTTCCGTTAGCCTGGCTTGCCTCTGGCAAAATTCGTTCATGACCTTGAGGTATCCTGGGGAAGGTGTGATCGGATTGATGCACTTGCAGCTCGGGCTCGCATAGTCGTTCCCAGACGGCACGCCGGATATGCATGGCGTCGATATCTGGGACACCGAATTCACCAATGACTGGTAGAAAAACTTATTTAGAAGATCCAATCCTCCCTGCAAAAACGGAAGAACCGATACGATTGAGGGCATTTGCGGCGGGATATTCAAGGTGGGATAGAAGATATTGCAGCACTGGTTTTTCTGGGCATCCTCGGCAACACCGCAGTTGACGCCAGGCAAGGTAACGGAATATGTCGGCGATTGGGCAAAGCTCAAAACCGGAAAAAAAAGCAGCCACAACGCCATTACCGAACTGGCAATAATTTTTTTCATAATTTCATATTAGCATAAAACTACTTCTTCTTTCCCTCGGCCTCGTTCATGGCGTCCTGCAAGTATTTCCATAGGATCATGACGAGGACTATCGGCAGGTACTGGGTAACGGTTTCGACAGCCATGTCCATATAGGTGGCGCCGAATTCCTTCCTCAATTTGGCTCCGTTATATTCATAGTCTACTTTCTGTTTCTTTCCAAACTTGATTGGTCTCCCGAAAAGATTAATCCAGCGATCCTCGTAGGCTGGCCCGTTCTGGACATTAAAAGTCGATTTCGGCAATAGCCTCAACGATTCCAGGGATGTTATGAAGCGGTCTATGTCCCGCGCATCCCACTCCCATACGGCCGTTGACCGTCCCGCATATTCGGCGGCGATCGAGTTTCTTTTTCCGATCCTGAAAAGACCAAGGAAAGGCTTGGCGATGGTATCTTTCTTGAAATACTGTATGGCGGCCGACGCTATTTTGTAAATGTATTGGAAATCGGCTCCGGTTCCGTGAACCGAAGTGAAAGCGTTCTGGGCCTTCTGCAAGTATTCGATTATAGGCGTGAAATCCTTCTTGCCGTTGGTGGCAATCTGATTGAGAATGCGGGGCATATTTATTATCCATCCTGTAATGGCTTCCATCTGGGCAGTGTCATTGATTGAACGGGCGATCATTCTGGGGCCGGTGTGTCTCATTGCCATCAATGTAAAATCGGTATCCTCCAAACCAAAGGTGAATTTATAGTTTTTGATTGCGCCGAATCCATTCTCCGTAAGGAACTTGCTGTTAAGATATCTGTCTGACCGACTCATTTCCTTCCAAATCCTAATGACATTTTCGATCCTCTCTTCCTTTTTGTCTTTTAATCTGTCATTTAGAAGTCTTCTTATGGATTCCTCGTTGAGGATGTAGTTGTATTTAGTGATTTTATTCAGGCTTTTCCCTTCAAACATGAAATAGGCGCTTTTAATCGACTCCGACATTTCTTTTCTCAGAAGCATTTCCGCAAAAGAAAAATCCCGCATCGCATCATTGAACTGATTTCTGTCCATTTTCAAATCCTGCTGGATCTGCGTATATCTGCTCACGCCGTTTTTGGTAAAACGGTCCCTGTCTATCCTCAAAAACTTGGAAGGAAATCTTAGCGCCACTTCATGAGCTAAGGCGCTTTCGATGAATAAAAGGTTCGCTTGAAGATTGACTTCATCCTGGAATGAGCTGCCGGGCAAAGTAAGGTTTCCCTTTTTTACCTGGGCATAGGCTTTTTCCTCGGCCTTATGACGAAAGCCGTTCATATAGGATTTGTAATCCAGGTCCTTGTTAACCGGTTTTATATAACGTTCGAATATGTACTCAAAAAGCCCATCCATTTCCTTGGCCTTCTCCGAACCCGACCTGTGTTTCAAATCCCCTTTGCCAACTTGCGCCTGGAGAAAATCATAAACCGCCTCGTATCCGATCGCATCCATCGCTTTGAAAGTCTCCAGATAATTCAACTTGTCGGAACCTTCTTTATATACTTTGTGCCCTTCAAGCGAATAGGCCAACCTCCAACCTCTCCTTTTCATAATTCCGCCGACGCTCATGTTGTCGATCAATTGATCGATGAATAGGTCTTTTCCCTGTATGTCCCCTCTCCCCTCCAAAAACGCTTTCAGGTATTTAGAACCGTTTTCCCAGGTCTTCTTATGATCCCAGGTGGAACCGCTTCCCTTCACGTCCATGAAATAAAACATCGGCAACATGTGTTCACCTTGCCACCGAAGCATGACATGGAGAGGATTAAAGGTCTGCAAGGCGGTCGCGTCGTTTGTCGCATAAGATGCGAACATTCCTCCTCCTTTAGGATCAACCGCATCGGCGTAAGCGCTTTTTTCGGTTTCGTTCAAAAAGACTCCCCGCGCCATACCGACAGCAGAATTAACCGCATGCCTGATTTCATCGATCGATGAATCGTTGTACAATTCTTTCAATCTTTTTATGACTTCCTTTTCGACTCTTGTATTGACTTCCTCAAGCGAATTGGTAAATTGATTCGGCCTGTGTTTCCAGTCTTGAGACGCGAATTCCTCTTCGACCAATTTGTCATAAAGCACAAAGGCGTCAAAAACGATTGGCCCATCAGGCAGGAGCATCATCTCGTCTATGTCCGTTCCTGAAAGGTTTTCCGCATAACCCCCAAGGTTGGAGAAGAATCCCTTGTCGCCGTGCGCCGGATGGTTGAAGATGGCGCGGGCGTTGTGAAGATATTCGGAACGATGCCTCCAGTGGCCCAAGTTGCTTATCAACGACTGGACGTATTCCGACAGTTTTATCTCTTTGAATTCCGGAAGCGGCACCGTCCTCATGAAAGGTTTTACCACTTCCCGCCCAGACTCAAGCGAGAATTTCTTTTCTTCGATTGTATACGGCTGTTCGCCGTGCTTGTACATCGGAGTCTCAACCACTTCACCTTTTTTTTCTGCCTGCCTTTCGTCATCTTCAAGACTGTGCTGAAGATTCTCAAGGGCATTCATGATCTTCATTCGAGTCGTTTCTATTCCGGTCATGAAGTCCTCTTTTTCGATCTCTTCAAAGAATTTATGCGGACGGTCAATATGTACCCGCCAGTAGAGCTTATTCATTATGTCGACCAATTTTTTGGCTATTTCCTCAGACGCTTCGATTTTTAACTGCCTTTCAACCCTCCGGTTCAAATCCTCAGAATCGAGATGCAATCCCAAATCGTGAGCCGTGTGTTCGATGTGATTTTTTATGTGGTCTAGTTTATGTTCTCTTATTCCATCCATGGTTTTCTTGACAATGTTGTCCTTAAACCTGTCGACGGTATAGAACTGGTGAAGAAAATCCTGATCCTCTTTGGTGAAGCGCGAATAAAGGGGTTTATCGTGATGAGAAAATTGGGCTTCTCGGTCTCCGCCCGGCCCTTCGAAAGGATTATCGCTTTCATTACGCGCCGGAGGCGTAAACTCCAGCCTTTCCCTCATCTGGCCTTCGTCCATGCTAAAATCAGCGGCATTTTTAACCAGGATATCGCGTAGTTTATCGTGTGCGGATTGACTTGTTTGCCCCAGCATATCCAGCCTTTTTTGGAAATCGCTTTTCTGGTCGCCGGTTGATATGACGATCTCTTTGGCATCGTCTCCCAAAAGATAGTCTCCCAGGCTGTTCTGAATGGCGACCGCTTCCGATTCAGACGGTGGGGTTTTGGCAAGCTCCTTAAGGATCTTCTGGGTTTCCGCATTTGCTGTGACCTTGACGTCTTTATCGGCCAGCGCCGCTGCCTTTATCATTGCCTGCCGCAAGTTTTTTTGCTCATCCTTCACTTGCTCGAAGAAAGACTCGGCCTCATCCGGAGGTATGCCCCGTGCCATCCTCGTCATTCTTTCCAGCGCTTCCTGCGCCTGCTTATACTCCCGTAAGGTCTGGGCGGCGATTTCGGATTTTTGCTGGGACTTTTCCTGGGCGGTCGCCTGTGAAGCATCGATTGCATTCAATTTTGCCAGAATCTCCTGGACGGCCTGCTCGGCCAGTTGCTGCATTCTCTGTTCCTGGGCGGAACGGCTTTCATTTTGTTCGGTATCGCCGGGGCTCATATAAATAACAATTTATCAGATTTACTGAAGCTAAACAAGCATCTTCAAAAGGTCAGTCCTTAATAAGGACTGACCTTATTGATGTTATTCCTTAGCTTTAATGACAAGCCTGCGGTCACGCCCTTCCCCGACCGAGTAAGTTGTCAGGTCCGGGAAATTCTGGGTGACGTATTCGTGGATCAGCTTTCTTTCGTAGGAAGAAAGGTTCTTGATCTCAACCGGGGCGTTTTCCGCTTGGGCTTTTGAGGCATATTCGGAGGCCAAGGCTTCCAGTCTTTCCTTTTGTTTTTCGCGGTAATCGTTGACGTTTACAAGGATATCGACGGCTTCGCCGAGCTGCTTGTAGAGGACGACTTCGAGAATTTTCTGGATTGCCCTTATGGTTTCTCCGTGGCGGCCGATAACGGTCGAGACTTCCTCTTCGGTCTTGATGACTACCTGGAATATTCCGGCGTCTTCAAGTACTTCCACTTCGAATTTGTTAATCATTTTAGACAGAAGGGCTTCCGTCTCAGTTTTTATTGTTTGGATTTTATCCATAATTATTTTGAATTTTTAATTTTCGACTGCTGGTATTGGATGATGCTGAAAAGCGAGAATATGTTCCAGTATAGGGAAAGTCCCACCGGCAAGGTATAAGAGAACCATCCGATCATAACCGGGAACAGGAATTTCATCTGGGTATTCATGGCTTTCTGAAAATCGGCGCTGTCTTCCCTGACTTTTTCCTTGTCCTTGATGATTTCCTTTTCGGCGGCATTTTCAGCGGCGATCGGGGTTGCCTGCGGCATGGTCGCCTGCGCCTGGAAATACTGCAAGATTCCGGTTATAACCGGGATCAGGTAATAAACCCAGTTGCCCGAAAGTTTAGGAGACAATGTCAGATTCAGTCCCAAAAACCATGGATCAAAAGACGCTATTTTCAACGACGGCATGTACAATACGCCGTTCACGGATGAAATAGCCTTTCCGCCGTTGACAAGAAATACGGAAAGGGTTTGGTACAGGGCGATGAAGACCGGAATCTGGATTATCATGAACAAGCATCCGGATGCCGGATTGATACCCGCCTCCTGATAAAGCTTGAGTTGGGCGGCCTGCAATTTTTTTTGGTCTCCTTTATGGAGCTTTGTCAACCTGTCTATTTCCGGTTTGAGATCGGCCATTTTTTTGGCAGTTTCCATCTGCTTCCTGAAAAACGGCTGGAACAATCCCCTTATGATGGCCGTCAACCCGACAATGGCAAATCCAAAAGCGCCCGGAAGTTTTACAAACAAAAAGGCTTTATACAATACAACCAGGAGGTTTAGGATCGGGAAAACGAATACCGTGTTGAAAAGGTTTGCTTCTAGCATATTTAAACGGTTAACCTCTTTCTTCCTTTTGATCTTCTTCTTTTGAGGACCCTTCTCCCGTCATGGGTGTCCATTCTTTTCATAAATCCGTGCTTTGTGCCTCTTTTTGATTTTTTGGGTTGCCAAGTGCGTTTCATAATTGTTGAGTCATTATTGAACTTTTAACGTTAAAAACTTTCCAGGCCGCTTCCGTTACGAACGGCATGAAAGGGTGAAGCATAATTAAGCTTTCAAGATAAGTCTTTTTAAGTGCTTCAAGAGCTTCAATGTTACCATTTATTACGCCATCTTTCAATTGCTCAATGTAATAGTCGGCAAATCTATGCCACAAAAATTCGTATACGTATCCGAGCGCTTCCGAGAAACGGTGCTTGTCCATGGTTTTAAGATACCTTTTCTTTTCCAATTTGAACTCCTTATCAAGCTCCTTAATGACTGACTTGGGAACGGAGAAATCCTTCTTTTCCGCCTGGGCGGCATTTTGGGAATTCATCCAGATAAACCGGCCCATGTTCCATATCTTGTTGGCAAAATTTCTCATTCCCTTGACTTTGTCTTCCGAAAGGGCGACATCCCCTCCTTCGGTAGTTCCAAAAATCAGGGCGCACCTCAAGGCGTCGGCCCCGTATTTGTCGACCATGATCAGCGGATCGATCACATTGCCCTTGCTCTTGCTCATCTTCTGTCCCTTGGAATCCCTGACCATTCCGTGCAGGAAAACCATCTTGAAGGGCGGCTTCCCGGTTACAAATTTGCCGACCATCATCATGCGGGCCACCCAGGCGCGCAAAATGTCATGACCGGTCTCCATGACCGACGTCGGATAGAAATATTCAAAAAATTCCTTGCCTTCAGTCATTAAAGTGGCAAATGGCCATTGGGCGGACGAGAACCAGGTGTCGAAGGTGTCGGAGTCCTGCTTGAAGTCGCAGTTTCCGCAGATTCGGCATTTTTCCGGAGTTTCCTCGGATATAAACCATTCGTCTTTTTTCCCGCAGCGGTAGGCCGGAATCCTTATCCCCCAGACAACCTGCCTCGAGACATTCCAATCGATGAAATTATCCAGGATGTCAATCAGGCGTTTCTTGAAACGGGCCGGGTAAACGACGGTTTCCTTTTTGTCGACGAGTTTTTTGGCCGCTTCGGCCAATGGCTTGACCTTTATAAACCACTGTTCCTTGGGCAAGGGTTCAAGAACCCGGCCGCATTTGTAGCAGGTGCCGACGCGATGAGTGTATTTCTCATCTATCTTGACCATCATCCCCCGGTCTTTCAAATCCTGGACAACTTGTTGCCTGGCCGAAAAAATCCTCAAGCCTTGATATTTGCCGGCCAGTTCGTTCAACTTGCCGTCGAAACCGATCACTTGCTTCATAGGCAAACCATGTCTTTTGGCGATTTCATAGTCGTTGAAATCGTGGGCCGGAGTCACCTTCACGGCGCCTGTTCCGAACTTGGGATCAACCGCCTCGTCGGCAACCACCTTTACTTTGAAAGGCCCGATCAATCCGTCAACGGTGATTTCCTTTCCGATCCACGATTTATACCGTTTGTCTGACGGGTGTACGGCAACAGCCGTATCGCCGAATTTGGTTTCCGGTCTGACGGTCGCCAGGGTAAAAGGTCCGTATTTCATGTAGTAAAGCGGGTCAATCCTTTCCTGGTAGACTACTTCCAAATCCGAATATGATGTTCCGCAATTGGTGCAGTAGTTGATGAGTTTTTTCGCCCGGTAAACCAGTCCGGCATCATGAAGCTTTTTGAAAGTGCCGTAAACGATTTCTATGACCGCGGGGTCTATCGTGAATTTTTCCCTAGTCCAATCCAAAGCGAATCCCAGCCGTTTCATTTGACCTTTGATATTTTTCTTGTTTTCGGCCACGTAATCCCAAATCATTTCGTAAAGTTCCTCGCGGCTGTAGTCAAAGCGGCTTTTCCCCTGTTTCTTAAGATGCTTTTCAAAGACAAACTGCGTTTCGATCCCGGCATGATCCAATCCCAGCAACCAGAAGGTGGATTTGCCCTTCATTTTCTTGTATCGGATCATTATATCCTCGTAAGTGAACATTGCGTGCCCGAGGTGGAGATTTCCGTTGGCGTTCGGGGGCGGAAGGATAATGCTGAAAGGCTCCTTTGATTTGTCGACTTCGGCATTAAAATAACCTTTAGCCTCCCATTCGGAATATATTTTCTCTTCAACTTGTTTCGGGTCAAATTTAGAATCCATATTATCCTCCTATTATATACCAAACCACCTCAAACTTCGTTCGTGGTATCATAATCTGATATGAATTGGATTTTCACCTCCCTCAATTGGTACCTTTACCTGCTTGTTCTTGGACTGGTTTTTTATCCGATTGTCCAAAGAATATTCCGCAAGTTTTCATTCGATTTAGGCTACCCGTTCGCAAAAACCGGGGCGATTATAGCTTTGAGTTATATCGTTTACCTTGCCGGGTCAATAAGAATCATTCCTTTCAATCGGATGGCGCTTTTTTTGATCGTAGGCATTTTTGTGATCGTCAACTACCTCATCCTTAAGAAAGACAGGAAATTTTTTACCTACAAAGTCTTTTCGGCAATGATCTTTGAAGAGCTTTTGTTTTTGGCCTCGTTTATATTTTGGGCTTACATCAGGAGCCAGGAACCGTCATTGAAAAGTCTTGAAAAATTCATGGATTTCGGGATCATGAATTCCATTCTAAGAAGCGACTATTTTCCTTCAAAGGATATATGGTATACGCCTTTACCCATAAACTACTATTATTTTGGTCACTTGTCGGGTGCCGTTCTAATAAGACTTTCGAACATCGTGCCCGCCATTGGATACAACCTGATTCTGGCGACCATTTTTGCCCAGGCGGTAACCCAGGTTTTTTCTCTGGTTTCAAACGCGATAACTTATTACTATCCAAAAATAAGAAGAATTTCACTTGGCATATTTGGGATCATGACGGCCTACATCGTCAATCTGGGCGCCAACCTCCACACTATATACGCCTTTACCAAGGGGTATCCCAATGAATCGCCGGTGCCTTTCTGGAAAATATTCAGCACTTATAGCCCTCAAACCTACTGGTATCCGAACGCAACGCGTTTCATTCCCTTTACCATCCACGAATTCCCTTCGTACTCTTATGTGGTCGCCGATCTTCATGGTCACGTTTTTGACATTCCTTTCGTATTGTTTACTTTGGCGGTTCTATTTACTCTCTTCTCGGGAAAGTGGACTTGGCGGGGGACTCTCGGGTTGGGGTTTCTTACCGCCGTCCATTACATGACCAACGCATTCGACGGCCCGATATACATACTTCTTGCGGTGCTACTGCTTATGCTGGTTTTCAAGACGACCTTAAAATTCGCGGGCCACGTGGCTGCCCTGCTCGCATCATTCGTGGCTTTTTCCCTGCCGTTTTCATACCACTTCGAGCCCTTCGTGTCCGGTATTGGCTTAAACTGTCCGCCTGATTTTCTGGCCAACATAGGTCGGTTGGGTCCGTTTATTTTTGAAAAGGGCAACTGCCAGGCTTCTCCTTTATGGATGTTGGGAGTGCTGTGGGGATTTTTCTGGGTGTCATTTGCGCTCTTGCTGGTCAACCATCTGCTGATCAAAAAATGGGACAAAAGAACCGAAAAACTGGACATGTTTTTCATGATTATTTTACTATTCGGGATATTCCTGACGATCATACCTGAGTTCTTTTACATCAAGGACATATATCCCCAGCATTTCAGGGCCAACACCATGTTCAAGCTTGGATACCAGGCATTCATAATGATGGGTATCGCCTCGGGCATTGTCTTTTTCCGCTTGAAGCAATCGTCGAGTTTGGTTTCGAAGATATTGACGGCCGTCTTCGCGTTCTTCACCTTTTTTGTGATCATCTATCCTTTTTTTTCCATCCCCTCCTACTACGGAACGCTTGACCGCAAACCGGAACTGGACGGGTCAAAATGGATGAAAAACGATTACCCGGAAGACCTGGAGATAGTAAATTACCTGAATAAGGTAAAAGGACAACCGGTTATCCTCGAAGCCCAGGGCGATTCGTACTCCGATTACGAGAGGATCTCGTCCTATACGGGGTTGCCTACCGTCGCCGGATGGTGGGTGCATGAATGGCTTTGGCGCGGGTCATCAAATGTTGTCGGTGACCGTATTCCAGAAGTAGTCTCACTATACACAAGCAGCGACATCAAGGAAACCCTGGCGCTTATTGATAAATACAAAATCGAGTATGTGATAATTTCGCGATTGGAACGCCAAAAATACCCAAATTTGAATGAGGAAAAATTTGCAAAAATCGGCCGGTTGGTGTTCAAGTCATCTAATGGGTTTGGGGCTTTGTATCAAGTAAAACTTCATCAATAAAAAAATGCCCTTGTCATATTGACAAGAGCATTTTTTTCTGATAATGTAATAGGCAGAGCATTATTACTCGTCGTTCCCTTTATACGAGCGGTAATGATGCTCTAATTTTTTTGGCTATTACAGGTGATACAGCGTAATCGGTATCCTCAAGTTCTTCTTGGTAAGTTTTTTGAATTGATCGGCAACGAAACTCACTAACTCCCCCCTTGTTTTCACCTCAACCCGGTACGGATTGGATTTGGGCTTATGTGAAAAGATTATTTTCTTCATAGTTTCATGATAAACAACCCTTCTTTCTTTGTCAAGACCTATAGAAAAATACTGTCACAAATTTCGATATCTTATAGTATTTTTCAGCAACTTTAGCTTACTATGTCGATCCGATAAAAGTTATCCAAAATGTGTGGATAATTATTAATGTATAATTGAGTCATGTCCTTTTCCATTTTTACCTACAATACCCTTTTCAACAACGCCGTCGACGGGATCAAACCGATTTTGGACAAATACCAGCCGGACATCATATGCCTGCAGGAAGTCAAAACCGACGAAAGGAACCTGAAAAGAATCGAAAAAATGGGCTGGAAATTGGCGGACTACGCCAATTCGTTTGTCCGTTATGGTCAGTTTTATGGTGTTGCGACTTTCTACAACCCAAAAAAGTTCCTTCATCTGGGGTCCGATGCCCTATACCCCGGTAGTAATATCGCCGAAATACTTTTTACCTTGCTTCAGGTTATTTTGGGGTATAAAAAACCCAAAACTTTCCTTAAAACCGACTTTAGGAGCAAGATTGGCAAAAAGACCGTAAGTATATGCAATATTCACCTTTACGTGGTTGGCAGCAATGCCCTGCGGGTGAGACACATAAAACAGGCAATCAACTTGATGAGTACGACTGGCCCGCTTGTTCTGACCGGGGATTTTAACTACTTCCCCTATCAGAGACGGATGCTTGAGAATTTCATGAAAAAACAGGGTTTTACGGAAGCCACCAGGAACATTTCCCAAACGATAAAGTTTACCAAGGACGTCACCTCGGAGACATACAGCCTTTTCCAAAAGTTTTCCCTGAAAATTTTCGGCAGGATTCTTGAGAATTTGAAAATCGATTACATATTTTTCCGTAAACTGAAGCTAAAAAACACCAAAAGGATTGAGGTGAGACTTTCCGATCACTTTCCGATCATTTCCAAATTCGAGATTTAATCCGAAATCATTCTTTTCAGGAGCGCCCTTATCTGGTTGTAGTAACGGTTGAAGAATTCATCTTTTTTTCTGTTCTCGTTTTCGGCGTATACCTGACCACCCATTTCATACTCGAATATCTTTTGCTTTATTTCCTCATTCAAGAACAACCGGCGGGCCGCTGCGATAAAGTATTTATAAAAAAATTTTATCTGTCCCTCTTTCTTCATCCGCCGGAGGGAAAAGGATGATTTTGCCTCCCTGATAAACTTTGAATGGACTCCCCAGGAGGCGGCACGCTGGATTAACTCGTGGTCTTCGGATATAAACAGTTTTTCGTCAAACCCGCCCAACAGCCGGAAAAAGTTTTTCTCGACGATCATCGTTCCCCCAAGGGAAAACTTCTTGGAGAGGTTTTGGGAAAACTCCACAAACAAATTTCCCAAATCGAACAGGGGTTTGTATTGCCTATATTCCCGATCCGGCATATAAAAAGGCAGGAAAAGCAAGCCCTTGTTTCTGGTAATGTTCCTTTTGACTTTATGAAGGAAGGACGGTCCTATTCTTGCGTCAGCGTCCAGGAAAACAAGATATCCTCCTCTTGCCTCCTTTGCCCCCAAATTCCTTTGGGCGGCAACGTTTTTCAGTCTGGTGCTGTAGAAATGGAGGCTATACTTTTCCGTAAATTCTTTTACGCAGTCACGGGTCCCGTCCTGGGAATATCCGTCGGTGATTATCACTTCGAAATCCTTTTCCCTTTGCTTTGCCAAATCACCCAAGAGTTTCGGCAGGAATTTTTCTTCGTTGAGGGTGGGGATAATAACCGTAAAGAATGGGGCCATACGTTATGGATATTATATATAATGTATCAATGAAAATCAGCGTTGTTATACCGGCCTATAACGAAGAAAAACATATCGGCAGCTGCCTCGAAAGCCTGATGAATCAGACCCGCATACCCGACGAGATTATTGTCGTTGATAACAACAGTACCGACCGGACGGCCAAAATCGTCAAAAAATACAAGTCGGTCAAATATATGATCGAAAGAATGCAAGGTATAATCCCCACCCGCAATACCGGTTTTGACGCGGCATACGGCGATATAATTGCCCGGTGTGACGCGGATACGATCATCCCCCGGAATTTTGTCGAAGACCTTGTGAAAGATTTTAAAAAGGATCCGAAGATCGTCGGGGTTTCCATGCCGGTTACCTTTTATGACATGCCTGTTGTCAGGAGATTGAGATACCTATACTACCCCTATATGTTCATCCCCAAGCTTATAATGGGCCATTATTCGCTTGTCGGCCCCGGATTTGCCGTCCGAAAATCCGCCTGGAAAAAAATCAGGGATGAATTGTGCACCGATCCCATGCAGGTTCATGAGGATGTAGACGTCTCCATGCATATCAAAAAGCACGGATCGATATACCATGACAGAAACATCCTGGTCAAGGCTTCCGGGCGACGGGCAATGAACAATCCCCAATCCTTTTTCATCGAGTATACTTTGAGGTTTTTGAAGATGATGCGGACCCACCTTTAAAATTTGGACATCTTCCTGACTTCTTCAAGCGTGGTGGAATCCTCCGCTTTCTTGTCATCCCTGAATCTTTCAAGTCTTGGGAACCTGAGGGCCAATCCGGCCGTGTGAACCGGGGATTTCGTTATTTCGTCGGCCTTGATTTCAACAACCAGTTGCGGAGACAACCAGACATCGCAATCCATCATTTTGTCGACCGAATAATTGTCTTGCTTGGTTTTTATTATTAATTTATCCCCTTTCGATTTCAGCTGTCTCCATTCCTCATCCGTCAATCCGGTGCCGATTTTGGCGATGGTGACAAAGCTGTCGGTTTTCTTGTCATACACTCCGACAAGAAACGCTCCGATTCCAAACGCCGTCCGTTTTCCTCGCCCAAGATCATAACCCATTACCAGGCAATCAATCGTATCGTTGATTTTAGAGGAATAACTCCTTTTGTATTTGATCCAGTTCCATTCGCGAGCGCCGGGCTTGTAGACGCCATCAATTTTTTTGGCCATCACTCCCTCGAGCCCCTTCTCAACCGCTTCATCAAATAGTTTTTCAAGACGGCCGGGTTCTACCACCTTTTCCTCGTCGGCCACCAGGACGATGTCACGTTTAAGATCCCTCGTGGTCTCGATTTCCCTTTCCAGCTTCCTTCGCCTTTCAATGAAAGGGGTGTTCACAAAACTTTTTCCATCAAGATAGAGCAGTTCAAAGGAAAAAAGCCTTAAGGGTATCTTGGTCGCCATTTCCGTAATGTCGTATTTCCGTTTCCTTTGGACGGTCTCCTGAAAAGGCAAAAAGGCGCCGGTCTTTTCATTGTAGCCAATCGCCTCGCCCTCAAAAATTATTTCAGAGCTTTTTACCTGTTTTTTTACACCTTCGACAATGTCGGGGTACATATAGGTTACGTCTTCAAGGCTTCTTGAAAAGAGTTTAACTTCCATAAGGTTCAACCTTTTAAGGTTGAACCTTTTTGCATGAATTTGAAGACGGAAGCCGTCGAATTTCGGTTCGACAAGACTTTCACCGATTTGATCCACGATTTCCTTGGCCGAAGACAACCTCTCCGCCCTCATCATGATTATAGGAGTAAACACTTTGGGCTGGATTTCCGTCACCGCACCCATCCCCTTTTCCTTGATCACCCGGCCGATAAATCCCAGTTCCGGCCTGACATGGTAAGCTTTTTCGATCACTCCCCGAAGACTCTTGTCCCCTTTCAACATCCATGAATATGCGTCAAGCACCGTCATGTCGGAAAATCCCAAACGGATCGTTCCGGTCGGCAGTCGGGCCAAGAATCTCGACGAGACCGGATCCAAGGACCGGAAAAGCTGGGAAAGGTAACTTATTTTGGCTTCCTGCGATCCCGGACCGGCAACGGTTGCCAGTTTGTAAAAGATTTCATATACCTCGACAACACTCATATCCCGTTCCTCAAATGAGTGGATCTCACCCTTGAAATGTTCTATCGCCTGTCCAAGATCGCCAAATCTTTTGAATTCCCTGTCGAAATAACCTTTTTCTATATTCAAGGCGGATACGGCCGCCCTGGCAATCGTTTTTTCGGCCATCCCAAAATCTATCCCTTCATACGCCGGACGGACGCGCCCCTGCAGGAGGTAAACAACTTTTTCGATTTCCTCGGGCGTCAATTTATTGAAAAGTTCCGCCAGAATCCGCGTTATTTCAAGGCGCGATGAATTTTGACTGATTTTGTCGAAGTAAATTGCCAGCTCGCTGAATTTCATAAATATGGATTATTTACACCATGACATATCGGGCGCCTTTGGTCGATCCGACTTTCTTGATTAGACCTTTCTTGATAAGGTCCTGGAGGTCTCTTAAGACGGTGTCCTCGGACACGTCCGAAAAGACAGATCCGAACATCTGGTTTTGAAGGTATCCGACGTCGGTCAGGTATTCGATGATTTTCATCTGGCGTTCCGTTAGGTATATCTGTTGGCCTCCGAATTTTTCCTTCATCTTTACGTCCTTTGAAAGCTTGAGGATTTTTTCCTTGATCTTGTCAAACTCGATGGCCGCTCCCCCCGTAAAGTATTCCAACCACGATGTGAGGTCCCCGGCCGATGCCTTTTGAAGATTGTGGTAATAAGTAACCGCGTCTTTGTCATAGTACTCCTCAAGTGAGAAAAAACGCCTTATGTCATATCCGCCCAAAAGCAGAATTAAAGTTGCCAATACCCTGGCGCATCGCCCGTTTCCGTCTATGAAGGGATGGATCCTTACGAGTTCGTGATGGGCAATCCCGGCTTTTATGACGGGGTGGATTTCATTTTTATCGTCCCGGTTTAACCAGTATATAAATTCGCGCATGAGGAAAGGCACCTCGAGTGGAGGGGGCGGTCTGAAGGTGACTTCGCCCGTTGCCGAGTTCCTGATGATGACCTGCTTGTTCCTGAATTCCCCGGAACTTTCCGGCGATATTACCTTATCGGTTACGATCTTATGGACTTTTTTTATCAGAAGCTCGGTGATCTTGTCGATTTTTTTGTTGGCCTCCTCGTCAATGAGGTCGATGACCCGGCGGTAGTTGATGATCTCCTGGATGTCCCGCGGCCGCCCGATAACATCACGCCCCTCCAAGATATCCTTGGCGTCGTCCTTGGCAAGCTTATTGCCTTCGATGTGGGTGCCGTGGTAAGCCGACCTGATGATGGCGTCTTCCTTGAATTGCTTTTCCCACAAAGGCAGTAGGGGCGAATGCTTGATCACTTCCTCCGCGGCCTCAATCTTCGAAATGCTCATGAGGATTTTGTTTGTTATATTGTAGACAGGGTTAAACATAGAAATAATTATTGCATAATTAACGCAGTTACGCTACACTGAATTCATGGTATACGCCCTGACAATCGACGAAAGCACCTTTCCGGCGGCCAAATATTCGAACTTGGGGATATTGCTGAACGTTGCCTTGCCTTTGGTCATGGCCGGAGCCGGTTTGATATTCCTTTCGATGATGCTCATGGGCGCCTTCAACATCATTACCCACGGAGACCAACCGGACGCTCTTAAGAAAGCCTATTCGACGATGACTTTTGCCGTTGTCGGTCTATTAATAGTGATCGCCAGTTTCCTGATTGTCCGGGTTATCGGATCGATAATTGGCGCCCAACTGTTGCCGCAGTAAAATATGAAACTTTTAGCCGCCTCAAGCGTAGATGACATATTTGGATCGGTCTCCCCCCCGGCCGGAATGAATATTGGCGGCGGTGGCGACCCTATTGCCGGGTTGGGATCGCTTATCGGCTGGGGAATTAACATCTTCATTATCATTGCCGGAATGTTTTTGATCCTTTATCTCCTTTGGGGGTCCCTTGATTGGATCCTGTCGGGCGGAGAGAAGGAAAAGATTTCCAAAGCCCAGCAGAAAATTACCAACGCCCTTATCGGAATGGTCCTTGTATTTGTCGTCCTCGTCGTCTTTAATGTCTTGGCAGGTCAACTCCTCGGGATTGTCGAAAACACCGGGGACGGATTCCGGCTGAAGATTCCAACTCTAAAATAGGCCTATTTTCCGTATCTTCTGTTCCTTTCGCCGTATTGCATTATGCAGTTATTGAAGTCGCCGGGAGTGAAATCGGGCAGGTATTTGTCAACAAACATAAGCTCTGAGTATTCCGATTGCCATAATAAATATCCGGAAAGCCTTTTCTCACCGCCGGTCCTGATTATAAGATCCGGATTCGGATACGGAAGGACGGATGTGTCCAGGGCGCGGTCTATGTCGCTTTCTTTTTCTATTTTCCCTTTCCTGACCGCCCTTACAATTTCGTCACGACCCCCGTAATCGAGACCGATGCAAAGATAATGCTTGTCAAAATCCCCGGTTTTGTTTTCGGCGTCCGCTATCTTGCCGACAAGATTTTTGTTGAGCCTGTCTTTCCTCCCCAGGTGGATAATCCTGATCTCATCCTTCATCGCCTCATCCAGATATCTGTCGATCATTTCATTGTATATGTCCATGAGATACGAAACCTCCTCCGGCGTTCTCTTCCAGTTTTCGGTCGAAAATCCCCAGACGGTCATGACTTTTATGTCCAGTTTCCGCGATTCCCTGGCCACCTTGACCAAGGCTTCAAATCCCTTGCGGTGGCCTTCAAATGTCGGGAGATTTTTGGACTTGGCCCAGCGACGGTTACCGTCCGGAATTATCGCGACATGTTTGGGCACGTAAAGGTTTTTCATCCGATTATGGTTCCATTGAATTTATCTTCAAGCAGGCATGTCTCGAGCGAATCCTCGCCGATTATCCGGCAAGGGATTCCCAGTTTGCTGATCCACAGGGCGGTTTGGACTTTCTTTTTCATTCCCCCGGTCACATCGATATATTTGTTTTCAAAGAAAACATCCTGGTATTCCGGATAATTCTTGACGGTTATCCTTTCAATTGTATGGCCGGATTTATCAAGCACTCCGTTTGTCCCGCCGCAAAATATTACCTTGTCGATCTTTATGTTTTGTTTGCTGAAAATGACCGCCAGCTCATAAAAAATCCTGTCCGTCGAAAGTATCGAGCCATTGACTGCCGAATCATAGACCATATCCCCATACATTACAGGGATTATTCCGGTGTTGAGAAACCCCCACACGGGATCGATAAAAAAAAACTTGACCGATCCCGTGTCGGTCGTAAACATGGACGATGGCTTCACCGAAACCGCTGGAATGTTTTTCTTTATAAGCTCCGAAACCACTATTTGGTTGAGTCTTGAAACCGCGTCCTCTACGATGGCAAAACCCATCTTCTGTTTTTGCGTTTTTATTCCCTCCTCGACGCCGAACTTTTTTACCTGAATGTGTCCGAACGAGCCGGCACCGGTGCCAATCAGCAAATTCAAACCGCTATTTTTTTCTTTTGCCGATTTTATCTGGTTCGCCAGTGATGCGATTGCGCGGTCGTTGGTCTTTTCCTCTTTTCCCTTGTCGGTAATGAGGCTACCTCCGAATTTGACGAATATGAGCTTATTCATACGGTAATTATAATAAATTGCTCTCGACAAGGTCCGTCCTTTATTCAGGTTGATCTTGTCTATAAGGACGGACCATAATGAAGGCAAAAAAAATACCCCCCGGCGTCCCGAGGGGCATTTTCTTCCGGCGTCCCGGAGAATGCTTGTCAATGTTAATTCTTGGCGTAACAACACGCGGCTCCCGTGTGAGAACCAGCGTCAGACGGTGTGGTCGCAACTTTCGTATAGACCTCAAGAGTCTGCCCTGTTGGATCCCAAGCTTCCTCGACTTTATCACAATCGGAATAATTAGAATACCATGTTCCACCTTGTCCTCGACACGACGTGTCGGCGACGGTGGCGTATGTAATCCTATAACAATGCTGATTCAACACCTGGTCGGTAAAAGGACCTTTTGGAACGGTAACAGTGGCCTTATATCCCTGAGCAGCATCGTTCAATCTTTTCTGCAAAAGTGCAGCAGTGGCGTCTCTATAATAACCTGATCCGCCAGCACCTTTACAAGTGGTCGTTCCATTTCCCTTCAGGTACGTATAGGCAACCTTATAACACTTTGTTCCCGGATGGTTGACCTTGTCGGTCAAGAACCCTGTAACCTCGGTTACGGTTGCTGTATTGCCTGTTGTTGCCGATGATGCATTCAATCTGTTTTGAAGAATGGCCGCTGACGTATCACGGTACCAAGCGCCACCTTTCTGTGAACAGGATTGTGATCCCACTGGAACCGGAGTTGGAGTGTTGGCTTTCTTACCTTTACAACAAACAAAATTTTTCCAGGCGGCTGCATCTCTAGGAGATGAAACCGACGTAAAGGCTGTTCCCATTCTCGATGCCAAATCTGCGCAGTTTTTATCTCTATACCAATTTCCCCCCTCTTCTCTACAGGTTTTTCCGGCAGCGCTCGAGTCAGTGGTCAATTTCTGGCCGTTGACATAGTTCATCACGTAAAAACCCGCAACGACGGCGACGACCAAAGCGACCAAATATGTCAGGCTTTTGCTTACACAAAATTTATCTTTCATAGTATCACCCCCTTCCCTTTAGTTTTTAATAAATTTTTAACAATTCGCACTTAATTTAATTAAATACGTTTGTAAGATATTTGTCAACTGTTCCCTATCTTGTAGAGCTTCCCTCCCATGAGGACATAAATCTCACCGTCGTAAACGACGAAATCCTGGGCTTTTGCAAGGATCGCCGATTTTATTTGTTTTTCAAATTCGCCTGTTTTGGCCATGACGTAGATCATGCCCGCCGATTTATCCCATCCATACACGCGGTCTTCGTCTTTGGATGCGAATATTCTTGCGATCCGGACATTTTCGTTTGGCAGGTTCATGGCAAATCCGTCCCGCAATCCTGCCGTAAACTTGATAATGCTGCCGTTTCCGCCCAGGTATACGGATGAATCTATCGCAATAGACGAATATGATGAAAGGTCTGTTCCCTGGCCTTCGGCGAAATAGGAGGTTTTTGCGCCAAAACCCGATTCGGCGACGACATATTTATACACCTGATCCTTCCCCGAATCCAGAAGGTAAAGGTTGCCGTTGTAGGTCGCAAAGTCGGCTACATTTCCCCATTCCTTGTCGTTTTCTATGACCCTCTTTGTCTTGCCGTTTTCGTCGATGGAAAAAATGCCCGATCCCGGTACCATAAGATATTTTTTGTCCTCATAAACGGCAACCCTTGAAGATTTTTTGAGTTCTGACGAGGAAACTTTGGAAAGGGACTTTTTATCCATCGACAACGTATACAGGACGCCTGATGCCTTATCCAATATGAGCAAATTATTGCCTTCCAGGTATAAGGCGTTTCCGTTGGCTTTTTCGCTGTCAACCGCCAAGTCAAAGAATTCCGCAGAGGCAACTTCCTCCTTCTTGAAAACCTTGTTTTCCGCCTGGACGACCATCGACTCGATTTCATCGATGTCTTTTCTCTTGGGGTATTTTTTTTTGAGCGTCTCAACGGTATCTTTTGCCTCCGTAATTATTGAGGTTGCCCGCGATGAGTTGAGAAAGGCCACCTCTTCGGCTTCGGATATTTTTTGTCCAACCAGTTCTTTAGCCAACTTAACTTCCTGGGCGGCAGCGGCACTTGACCTTCTCGAATATCCCAGAACGACGCTCCAGAAAAAAATCACCATAATGATGGCCACGGCGGCAAATGTCAAAGTCCTCCTTTTGCCGTGCCTTAAGTAGTAAGATCTTATGTCGTCACCGATCTTGAGAAACAACCCTCTTGGCTTTATAAATTGCTCCTCCATCGGGTCCTCCGGACGGTTGAATTGGAGAAATATCGAAACCACCCCCTTGTCTCCGGCAGATTGGATCTGGGGAGTCACTTCTTCGACTATCTGGTGTGGGTTCCTGTGGTCGAAAATCGCCGACAGCTTGTCGTGGCCCCCGATGACTTCGATAAACCTGGCTGTCGTGAAGATAAAAATGTCGCTTTCCTCGTAATAGCCCGAGGCCGAGGCATCCCCGCTCAAAAGAGTTGCCGTTTTGTTTTTCCGCCTTATGACAACCTCACCCTGGCCGACCGTCTTGAGATACAAAACATTTCCCTTCAAGAATCCCAACGACAACGAACAACCCAACGCAAGGTTCTTTTCCTTTATGAGGTCGCTTATAAGAAAGTCGATTTCGCTCAATGATTTGGGCGGTGACATCTGAAATTCCATCTTGACCGATTTAAGAAACTCGCGCCCCTCGACAGGCGACAAACCTTCGGAAACCTCGATCGCCAAAAAAAGCCCGTCCTCGGCAATGACGCCGCTGTAACCAGTTTCCTTTTCTTCACCCAGATAGAAAGCGGTCTCAAATTGAGTCATATCACTAGACGTCATCCCGAACTTGTTTCGGGATCCTGAAATAAATTCAGGATGACAAACGTTTTAACTTATAAATATTGCAAATATCAACAGGATCAATGCGGCGGTTGTCTGAAGGGAACAGACGAAAAAGATAAACTGGTTAAAGGAGGCTTCCAGCGATTTGTCCATAATCCTGACCTGTTTGGCGATAATTACGGAATAAAGGACATACATTATCGCAATGAAAATAGCCGCCACCTTGAAGATGACGTCGGTGAATGCCCCGCTGTTGAAAAAACTTAAGAACTGGCTAAGATCCATGTCGGCGTCCCAATAAATTATTAATGATTTTGACGGCATCTGACGGTCTGGTGACGTTCGCAAACTCGATATTCGATTCCATCCCGGCGGTCTGGATGAAAATCGTCCCGAAATCAAAAAGCGCTTCGAAATAACCGCCACTTTTTATGGTGATGTCCTCCACCTTGTCCAGCCGGGCAACGGTCACTTCCTTATATAGGATTCCGGAAAAATCGATGTCGATTACGCGCTTGTTCGTGATGATGCCGACATTGAAATACCAGTCCAGAAACGACGACCATATGTAACTGGCGATGAAGGCGAGACTGAAAACGTTGACGATAAACATCTGGGATTGGTTGAAGAAATTGCCGATGAACGGATTCATGATCAGCAAAAAAACCAAAAGGAGAACCGAATTGAAAACCCAATTTATTTGGGTAAAGGGGTGGGCACGCAAAAGAAGGATTATCTTCTCGCCGGGTTCGTACGTTTCGAATTTGATATCAGGATGGTCCAGATAGGAGAAAAGTACATTATTGGAGGATTTATTGTTGTTTTCCATCCTGTTTTATTATATACTATTTGTCGCCCTGGTTATCAAAGCGACTTGGCACCACCCTTTCCCATCCCGAACAAGGAAGTGAAACGAGTCAGCGCCGATGATACTTCCCGCTTCGGCGGGGGGAAAAGTAGGTCGTAGCCGGGGCATTTTTTTACTTAAATACCGAGTCCTCGAAGTTCTTCTTTTTGCAGGCATCAAGAAGAGTTGACGCGTCGACCTTTTCCTTCAGGTATTTCGACGACAGGTTATTGAAGATTGTCGAATTGCTGCCGACCATACCCTCAAAAACCGATACGTAGGATTTCAGTCCGCAGGTTTTTTTCTCGCCGGACATAAACAGGCAGTCGCCGTCGAAGTATATCTTCTCTGTTCCCGCCTTGCCCGTTTTGTTGCTTATGGTGACTTGGGCTTTGCCGTTTTTTATGTAGGCGGCAACTTTGACCTGGTCGTTTTCATAATCGCAGACGTATGGTCCCTTGAGATCAATGGAATTTTTTTTCATCGCCGGGTTTGCCGACACTGAAGGCGTTGGCGAAGCTAAATTGGTCCTTGTGCCTATGATCCTTGCTGTCTGGCTGAGCTTCAGCAGAAGGGCAATTACCAAAACAACTATCGGGACAAAGACAACCCACCGTGACCCGGAATAAAAAAATTTTTCGAAGCCCTCGGATTGTATCCTGTGTTTCAGTTTTTTCATTGACCGGAATCAAGTTTTTTTAACTCCTCCATCTCCGGCAGGGATTTTCCGGTTATGCTTTTAAGGTCTCCGTCCATTCCGGAAATACTGTCAATTACTTGGCGTATGTTTTTTTCCTGTTTGGCCCATTTTTTGGCAAACCATCTTTTCTCTATCTCCAGATCATCTTGCATCTGATTGTAAACATCCGCTATCGCCTCCATGCGCTGTTGGAATTCTATACCGTTCAGATAATTCCACAATATTTCCTTTTTGTCCTCTTTACCCTTATTTGACATCTTGACCGACGATATTTCGATCAGGTGGCTCCGCAAGGCATGGGCGGCGCCAACGACCGACTGGTAATTGCTGATCCAGATTCCATCCCTGACCCCGAAATTCTTCATCCCCTCCGGCAGGACCTGGGTTACGATTATGGCTACCTCGGCCTTAATAGTTCTTTTGTCCTCCTTAAGTTTCGATATCCAACCCTCTGTCCAGTTTTTTGTCCTCTTTGACTCCCAAAGGATTATCCCGCAATCGCGACCTAGGTTGTTTTTCACTTTTTGAACTAAATCCGCTCCCCTGATGCCGGTTGGGACATCGGATATTTCGTCATAAGGAAACTCCAGGGAAATCGTATTCTTCAATTCCCTCTCCATTACGTCCCCTTGGGCTTGTTGGGAACCTTGGGAGGCTTTCTGCTTGAGTTCTTCTATCTGTTTCAGGAGGTCTGCCTTTTCCTTTTCGTTCTCAAGCGATTTCAGGCGGTTTTCTTCCAGCGCCTTTTTATACGAATCGTCAGAAATCTTTTTTCTTTCTTCGTCGAGTTTTCTTTGGATTGTCAATTCTAACTCTTTCTTTTCCTCTTCGAACTTGATCCTTTCCTTGCGCAATTGGAGCTCATTTTTTTCTGACTCTTCGCGCTTCTTTTTTTCATTATCGAGTTGTTCTTTTATCAGTTTTAGTTCTTGAGTGTTTTTTTCCTTGGTTCTTTCTTCGGCGGCTGCAAGCGCCTTAACCCACATTTTCTGTTTTTCTTCCCTCTCGAATTTTATCCGAACTTCCTGCTCTACCTGATGCTTTATGGCTTCGGTCACAGGGAAAGTTTTATTGCAATGAGGACAGGTAATCGTATCGTTCATATGGTCAAATTATAGCAAATGCATGATTCCTGGTTACATTGACTTTCGAATATAATATTTCTATACTAGAACTTGGATATATGGTTCAAATGAAAGTGAAAGACAAGGCAAAAGCCATTGGATTAAGAAAAAAGGGTTACTCGTATTCTGAAATAAGAAAACATATTAAAGTGTCCAAGGCTTCCCTTTCTTTGTGGTTAAGGTCTGTCGGCCTGACAAAAAGACAGAAACAACGACTTACCGCTAAAAAATGGGCGTCAATCAGACGAGGTTGGGAAAAATGGAAAAATACCCGTTTGAAAAAGATTTCCCATATAAATAGTGCCGCACTTGAAGAAACAAAAAAGGTGGGATTCACTCAAGAAAACCTGTGGCTTATGGGTATTATGCTTTATTGGGCAGAGGGTGCCAAAACAAAAGAGTATGACCCGGGTAGAGGTGTCAGTTTCAGTAATTCTGATCCCAGGATGATTAGATTTTTTCTTCTATGGCTAAATGAATCACTAAAAATACCAAACGGAAGAATCAAGTTTGATATTTATATTCACGAAAATAGAAAGAATAACATAAATGAAGCGATTAAATTCTGGGCACAGGTTACAGGATTTTCTGAGGGAAAATTTGATAAAATATACTTCAAGAAACATAAAGTATCGTCTGTAAGAAAAAATCAGGGAAGAACATATAATGGTCTGTTAAGGGTACGCGTAAGAAGCAGCGGGGATCTGAACAGAAGAATTTCTGGATGGATTGAGGGAATTTATCAAAAAATGGGAGGTCGTCTAACGGTAGGACGATGGTCTTTGGCACCATCTATCGGGGTTCGAATCCCTGCCTCCCAACCAAAAAATGGGAAACAACAAGATAAACTGCATAATTGTTCACGGGTGTCCCTCTGATTCAAGTGAAGAGATTAACCACGATTACGCAAAACATTGGATACCATGGGTAAAAAAACAACTAACCTCTTTCAGAATACAAACAATTGTCCCTCTTATGCCAAAGCCATGGGAACCAGATTATAATGCATTTAAGAAAGAATTTGAGAAATTTATTATCACAAAAAATACAGTCCTTATCGGACATAGCTGTGGTTGTGCGTTCCTCGTACGCTGGCTGGGAGAATCAAAACAAAAAATAAACAAATTAATACTTGTGGCGCCATGGAAAGTAAATAACCATAACGATGAATGGAGGGAAAAGTTTTACAATTACCCAGTGGATGAAACTATTAAAAATCGCATAAACGAAATCGTAATGTTTACGTCGAACAATGAAGAGATTGATGGAAAAAAAAGCTTAAATATTTTTCATAGATCATTAGGTGGGAGAATAATACAACTTCGTAATAAAGGTCATTTTACGTTAGAAGATATGGGTTCTGAAGAGTTTCCAGAATTAATTTCGGAGATTGTTTAATATAAAAGAGTATTAAATGTATAGTCCGACATACTTAACACGTTTCTGCCTAGAGAATAATATCCATCACGATAACGAATGCTGACGAACCATTACTTTACGACCGAATGAAAGTTTGCCTCATTTAACCGTATCCGGTACTGTGCCTGAGAAATGCAGGGAGCCTTTGGAAAAATCTATCGACTTTACGTGGATCGTGCCGACCTGATTGATTCTTTTTTCAATCATGTCGTTTACGACAGGTACGACCTTTGAAGTTATGGACTGCGGGACTGTGATACGGCCTACCTGGAAAGTTTCCGGATTCAGGAACATTTTGTTGTCGGTCATGCCGCCCGTCCCCTTGGCATAAAATATCACATCGCCGGGCACATACTGGACGTATTTCTTCCCCTCCTCGATATCCGAATCGTCATAACCTAGTTGTTTTGCGATGTTGACGGCCGTTTTTATCTCAAGGACGCCGGATATCTCCCCTGTTCCGTCGCTGTTAAATCTTACCTGGACATCCTTTACGGGCAGACTTGGGCTTCTTTTTCTCCAGGCGGCGAGTATCGAGGTGATTTCATCGGACGAAAGGTTGACATCCAATTCCGTTTGCCCTGAGAATTCCGCCATTCTCCCGGCAGGCACAACTCCACCCGGAGTTTGATCCTTCATCCCGTGGGCTTTGTTGAAATCGGCAAAAAGTTTGGGATCGTTTTTTGCGCCGAGATCCATGGGTTTTGACAATCCGGGTACGGCGCCGAAATACCAAAGCGCCCCCAATGCCGCTAAAATTACTATAAAAAGCAGTCCGAAAAAGAATTTGAGGGCCTTAATCATAGGTTTGTAAGAAATATGTTATTAAAAAACTTATCAATAATCAAATCGGACCTTGGCGGGATTATGAATTATAATATCTCGTGGCCAACTTCTGGAAAAAACTGAAAAAACCTATTCTTATCCTGGCTCCCATGGAGGACGTCACCGACCATGCCTTCCGCGAAATCGTCTGCCAGTTGGCCAAGCCCGATGTCCTGTTTACCGAGTTCACCTCCGCCGAAGCCCTTAAGTACAAAACTAGCGAACGGGTCTATCAAAAACTTAAGTATTCCGAAAAACAGAGGCCGATCGTTGCCCAGATATGGGGCGGCAATCCGGAAAATCTATACGACGCGGCCAAACTCGTCCGGGAATACGGATTCGACGGCGTCGACATCAATCTGGGTTGCCCGGAAAAGAACGTCATGAAAAAACCGGCCGGATCGGGACTTATCGGAAATTATGATGTAGTCGACAAGATCATTAAGGCAGTGAAAGAAGGCGCAGGCGGACTCCCCGTCTCCGTCAAAACCAGGATGAGATATAAAAATACGACTATCGATGAATGGGTTGGATTTTTGTTGAAATATGATCTTGCGGCAATCACGATTCATGGACGGACTCCCGAACAGCAGTCGACCGGAACCGCCGACTGGAATGAGGTCGGGCGGATGGTGGAACTCAGGAATAAAACCGCCCCCGGGACTTTAATCATCGGAAACGGGGATGTTAAAACTTACGCGGACGCCGTCGATAAGTATGACCGGCACAAAGTCGACGGAATCATGATTGGACGGGGGATTTTCCATAACCCGTGGATCTTCGCAAAGGAAATCAAGCCCAAGGAACGCTCCAAGGAAGAATATCTGCAGACCCTTCTCGGCCACATGGAACTTTTTGAGAAAACCTGGGGCCGCAAGAAAAATTTCGCCATCCTGAAAAAATTCTTCAAGATATACGTCAAGGACTTCGATGGCGCACCGGTTATCCGGGACAGGCTGATGAAAAGCAAAAACAGTCGCGAAGTCAGGGAAATTTTGTCGGGATTATAATATTTATAATGCGTTACGTATATATACTCCGCTGCGCCGACAATTCCCTTTACTGCGGACAAACGACCGATTTGGAAAGACGACTCAGGGAGCACAACGGCGATAATAAGAAATCGTCAAAATACCTGAGAACGAGAAGGCCTGTCAGGCTTGTCTATTTCGAAAAACATGCCGGTTTGAGCCAAGCCCTGAAAAGGGAAGCGGAAATAAAACGGATGAAAAAATCCGATAAAGAAAGACTGGTTATGTATAATGTTTAAATGATAAAAAAAATTATTTATGTCGCCGGGGTTATCGCCCTGTTATTAATTGGATATTTCGCCTTTAATCAAAAAGGCCAACAAAGTATGAAAAAAGATGAAAGTGCCGCTGCCAAATTGCCGTTTTCCATGATCGACAAATCAAAAAAGTACCAGGCGGTTGTGGAGACGACTGCCGGTAGAATGACCATCGATCTATATGCCGACAAGACGCCTGTTACCGTCAGCAATTTCGTATCGCTTGCCAAAAAGGGATTCTACAAGGACACGATTTTTCACAGGGTGATTTCGGGATTCATGATCCAGGGAGGCGATCCTAAAGGCGATGGGACCGGAAATCCGGGATACCGTTTTGATGATGAGACGATAACCCTCGACTACAAGAGAGGCACCATTGCCATGGCCAACTCCGGGCCCAATACCAACGGAAGCCAATTCTTCATAATGCACGCGGATTACCCTTTGCCAAAAAACTACGTCATTTTCGGACAGGTCGTTGAGGGCATAGACACCGTTGACAGGATTGCTACCGCGCCGGTCAAGGTCAACCCCTATACCGGTGAAAACTCGACACCGGTTACGCCGGAAAAAATCAAATCCGTTGTGATTGAGGAAAAGTAAAAAAATCAGGCTGGCAATCCATTTGCCGGAAGTTCGACAATGAAGGTTGTTCCCTGTTCCAGCCGGCTGTTGACCTTGATATTCCCCCCGTGCGACTGGATGATCATATGCGTCAAATACAAGCCAACCCCAAGACCCTTTTTGTAACCCTGAACCGCTTTCGGTCTTTCGAACGGCTTGAAAAGAATCTTTTTGTCGTTATGGGATATCCCGATTCCCCGATCCCGGATTATGAACTTGGCTGTTTTTCCGTGATTGGCGACGGCGATCTTTATGGGCCGGTTTTTCCCATATTTGATGGCATTGGAAAATAAGTTAGTCACCGCCTGCTCCAACCTGGTCTTGTCCCAAAACCCCATAACCGGTTTTGGGGCATCTATCGATACCGAGTAGCCTTCCTTCTTTAAAACCTCGGAAAAGTTCTCCCTGACCGATCTGGTTATTTCCGAAAGGTCGATCCTCTGCCGGTCGAGGTTAATTTTTCCGGTTGTCATCAACGAAACGTTGAGTAGATCGTTTATCATTGCCGATAACCACTTGATTTGGTCTTGAGCATTCTGCAAAACCTGCATCAATTCCGGCACCGAAAAATGGGCTAAAGAAACATTCCTGATCCGGTTGAGCATATCGCTCAACTTGAGGAGCATTGACGTTAAAGGGGTCTTAAGTTCGTGGGAAGCGATCGAAAGGAACTGGTCCCGCGCTTTTATTTCGTTAAGTGCCTTGGTGTATTCGTCGTATATTTCGTGAAATGTTCGGGCGTATATCCTTTCCTTTTCCTTCAGAAAAGAGACTTCGTCGCTTTTTTTGGACAAGACGATAATGTAGCTTACAATAACCGAGTTCAAGAGCAGGATGGCCGAGTGGACGAAAAAAAGGCTATCGGCACCCACCCCGGTAATAAACCTGCTAATGAGATAATTGCCTATGATCGTCAACAAGGACGTAATCACTCCTCCGGCAACCCCCCCAGACCAGGCACCGGTGACAATGATGATAATATAGGTGAGATAAAGAAGGCTCCTGTCGACATACCCACCGGCAAAAAATGCAATCGCCAGATTTACTCCGCCAAGGAAAAACGGTATCAGGTATGTAAAAAATATGCGCATTATCCTGTCCCGGTCGATGTCCCCCAGGCCGGCTTTTTCGAGCCAGATCATGGGTATGTATTTCTCCGAATATTCATACAAATGAAGATTCCTTTTGTCAATTTTGGCAAGATCGCTTTCCATGGCTATTTCTTACAGTAATTTAACAATATTCATACTACAATTTCAGAGTTGCTAATATATTATAATTTACTTATATAAATTTAGTATTAGTTAAAATGCTTAAAACTATCCTTATCGTTGAGGATGAAAAGGATATAAGAGAATCGCTGCAAAATTCTTTAACGGAAAACAACTACCTTGTTGTGACGGCTGAAGACGGAGCTCAAGCGCTGTCTCTCGTCGAGAAAAAAATACCCGATCTGGTGATCCTGGATTTGGGCCTTCCCAAAATTTCCGGTGAAAGCGTCTTGAGGGAAATCAAGCAAAACTACCCTGCCATGCCTGTCATTATTCTTTCGGCGAAGACGGAGACTTCCGATATTGTCACTGGCTTCAATCTGGGGGCAGATAACTATGTTCCGAAACCATTCGTGATCGAAGAGCTTCTTGCCAGGATCAAGGCTCGCTTCAACTCATTGGGTGAGGGAAGGTTCAAACTCAAAGTCGCCGACCTCGAACTCAACAATGACACCAAGGAAGTCAAGCGCGGCGACAAGTTAATCAGCCTCACCCCAAAGGAATTTGAGCTTCTGTACTACCTTATGTCCAATACCGGAAGGGTTCTATCGCGGGAATCGATCCTGAATAAGGTTTGGTTATATTCCCCGGAAATCGAATCCCGGGTGGTCGACGTTTACATCGGATACCTTAGACGCAAAATCGACTACCGGCAGAAAAAGAAACTGATCCACTCCATAAGAGGATTCGGGTATTCCATCAAGGGCTAAAACCCTTACCCCTTTCTTACTTTTCTTTCATTGTGCTTTTATATTGCCCCGTTATGATTTTTTCATGAAAAAAATAATATTTGGCTTTATGATTTTGATCGCCTTGAGCGGCACGGTTCGTGCCCAGAATCCATCGGTCCTTTTGGGACAAAAAGTCGAGTCGGGAAACAGTTTTGAAATCCAGGGAACGATAACTTCGGTAAACGACAGCAGTTTTATCGTCAGGGGGGAATTGGTGGCCGTCTCGAGCGAAAAAATGAGCAGGTTCAAAAACAACAGGTTGCTTGAAAACGGAAATTTCGTCAAGGTCACCGGGGAAATAAAAAACAATATCCTGATGGCCGAGGATATTGATGTGCTGGGGAAAAACCCCGAAGCCGGAACAAGCCTCACTCACCCCACCGTAATCGACCAAGATATTCTGGGGGGCATCATTTCCGCCATCAAAAACATCATTTTCCAATAAATTAGGCTGTCAGAAATCGTTCCAAAGCATCTGGTTATAGACTTCGTGATGGTAAAGGACTTCCCCGTTTTTTACTTTGGTTCCCAGCTCCAATGGGCTCCTTTCGGCCGCCGCCTGCTTGAGATCCAGGTATTTTTTCTTGAAATTGTCGCCGAAAAGTTTTGTCACCGTATCGCTCAGGCGGAATTGGGCAATCGCCGTGGTGATGTTACCCGGCAGATATCTCACTCTCGGCCTTTTATCCTTGTCCCCTTTTTTTATCTCACCTTCAAAACCTACCTTGATAAGCGAATACATCGCCAGGTAGGGATTGGCGTCCGGCCCGACGCTCCGGACTTCGATTCTTGCCGATTTTTCGTTGAATAGAGGTATCCTGATCATCGATCCGCGGTCGACTTCAGAAACCTTGATCTCGTTTGGTGCCTCGAAATGCGGATCCAGCCGGCGGTAGGAATTGACGCTCGAATTCAGTATCAGGCAAATATCATTGGCGTTGCTGAGGATCCTGTCGACAAAATTCCATCCCAGCTTTGATAACCCGGCGGTGCCTTTTTTATCGTAAAAAATGTTTTTGCCGCTTTTGGCCACCGATATGTTGGTGTGCATCCCGCTGCCGTTGACGCCGACAATGGGCTTGGGGAGGAATGTCGCCGTCATCCCCATGTTGCGGGCGATTTGGCGCGCCACCAGTTTATATATCTGGATCTGATCGGCGGCGTTTAGCGCCTCTGAATAGGAATAATTCAACTCAAACTGGGACGGGGCGACCTCGGGATGATCCTTTTCGTTCTCGAATCCCATTGCCCTTTGCGCCTCAGCCGTCCGGTCGATGAAAATCTTGAGTACGTCGTTCGGAAGCGAGTGGTAATATCCTCCATAGGACGCCACCTGAAAACCCGCTCTTTCGTTGAAGTTCTTTTCCGAGTCCTCGCCCTTCAGGAGAAATCCCTCGACTTCGTTTGCGGCATAAACGGTAAATCCCTGTTTCCTGTAGAGTCCGTTGACATACGATTTCAATAGCCCCCGCGTATCCATTTCGTACGGTTTGCCGTCGCGGTCGCAGACTTCCCCCATTATCAAAACCTTGCCCGGCCCAAAGACGTCGGACGGAAGCCACCAGAAAGCACCCCAATCAATTTTCAACCTCAGGTCCGATTCCGCCTGGCGCGAGAATCCCCTGATCGAAGAGCCGTCGAAAGTAAGATTGTCGTATGATGACAGGAAAAATTTCTTATCGTAATCGAGCATGTGGAATCGGCCTTCAAGATCGGAAAAACCGATTGTGACGGCTTTGAGGAGTTTTTCTTTTTTCAGATAGGCAAGATAATATTCCTTAAGCTGCGATTCGGGTGTCCTCGCCACGCGTCTTTTTTTGGCTTCCAGATTGAGCCTTTCAAGCTCATCGTAGGGAATTTCCAGAAAGTTTCGAAGCGGATTGTGCTTATTATCCATATTTATATGCTAAAAAACATAATTTTTAATTTAAAAATATTAAAAATAATAATAGTCTTAATAATTCAAAAAAGCAAACGGTCTTTTTCGCAGGTGCTATAATATAACTATTACTCTATTCATAGTAGTTATATGATGACAACCGCCCTCATTTCTTTCCGGGAATTTCTTGAAGCGTTTTTGATTGTCGGGGTATTTTTGGGGATTTCCAAAAACATCAAAATAAGGAAGGAGACGGAAATAATGACGGCGGCTATTGCCGGCATCATAATTTCGCTCTTGATGGCTGTTGCCGTCTACGCTTTCGGCGATCAGGCCCGCGGTATATTGACGGAAAAAAACGCCGAACTCCTGGAAAGTTATCTGATGATATTTTCCGGCTTCTTTTTGGCTTATGTCGTTTACTCGCTTCACGGCCTGATCCACAGGAGCCACGCCGGAGTCCTCATCGACGCCCACAAAAAACTTGCCAAAAACGTTTTTGACGTATCTCTTTTCATGACAATCGTATTCCTGGTTGTGCGGGAGGGTTTTGAAATTGCTCTTTTTACCGCCTCGACTTCGCTATTCTCGGACTTCATGCAAAATTTTGTGGGGCTGATGGCGGGATTTGGAGGAGCTATTGTTTTTGGACTGGGAACTTTCTTGGCTTACATAAAATTTCCGGTAAGAAAGGTCTTTAGGATTACCGAATACATGATCGTGATTTTGGGGGCGGCGCTGGTTCAGAACGGTTTGACCGAATTTTTCGAACACGGCCTGAATATCGAACTTGATGAAATCATTTCCCTTCCGCTTAAATTCCTGCCGGCCAAAAGCACCCTCGTTGGCCACTTCATTTCTAGTTTTACGGGCCTCGACCGGAATATGAGCTTGGCCAGACTGGCCATCATGGCCGGCTATATAGGAATCGTTTATCTGCTTTTCCGCAAAAGGCGCCTGAAAAACGCCAACGTCTGACTTACTCCTCGACAACGAGCGTGCCCTTCATACCCATCGCCCGATGGCTACCGACCGAGCAGTAAAATTCAAACGTACCGGACTTGTCTGCAGTAAACTCAACCGATTGTTCTCCGCCGGTTTTGAGGATTTCGGTTTTAATACCCAATTCGTCGACTTTAAAATCGTGCATGCCCTGCATGTTTTTGAAGACGAGCCTGGTTTTCTGGCCTTTTTTGACCGTCAATGTATCGGGGACAAATTTAAAATTACTGCCCTCAACCGTCAAAACGTTTTCAGCCATCATCCCGTTTTCAGATTTGATGGACGGGGTATCTTTGACCATGGATGCGTCCTTCGTCTCCTCTACTTTGGTTTCGGCCGGTTTTTTGGACATCGACGAATAAACCAAAACTCCGATAACCGCAAGCACAATCAAGCTGACGACTACAGTATTCTTCATAAGATAATTTAATTGTTAATTATCTTAATTCTATAACTCTTACATAAATAATGCTAGTTACTTCGTGTTGCCGTTTATCATCCTGACCAATGGATTGAGTTGGATATTCTGGGCGGTTACCGACCCGTCGGAGTTTTCCGTTCCAAATATGGCTACGGTCGCTCCGGCTTTCAATTCGGTTTTATTAACGGTTTCCGCTTTGTTGATCTGGGTTTTCTCCGATAAAACGACAATTTTGCTAGATCCGTCCTGCAATTTTACTGTTATGGATCTCTCGTCCGCCGAAATTATCTCGCCGTTCACAGGCCTAAATCCTCCTTTAATATTTCCGCTTCCTAACCTTGTATTTTCACCTGCCTGGCCGTTTTTCATCGTGAACTGCCCGTTGCCGAATTGGCCTCCGCCAAATGCTGCGGCTCTTCTGCCCTGCTGGTATTGCATACCTCCGTAAAACCCCAACCCTCCGCCTACCACCAACGCGATTATTCCAACCAGTATTACATTACTCTTCATCATCTTTTCACCCCCTAACTCAAAATTTAATTGATAAATATTTGAAAATAAATCGGGTGTCCCGATTGAAGGGTTTCCGACTGCACGCAGGCAATTTTTCCAGCCTTTCGCTGGTTGCCGAGTACAGTTTGGAAAGCAATCGGGACAGGCCGCCGATTTAGTTTTTTTTCAAATATTTATCAAAAAACTCCACCGACCTTTGCACGGCAACATTGAAATTATTGGCAATATTATGGTCATCGCCTTCATATATGTACAACTCGCCTGTTTTCCCGGCCTGATCCATCTCTTGTTTTAGTTTTTTCGAAAACTCGACCGGAACCGATTCGTCCGCCGTTCCGTGATGGAGCTGGATTGGCCCTGAAATATCTTTAAGATATGAGTTCGCCGATAGCGAATTCCAGAAACGGGGGTTTTCCTCCGGCGTCCCGTACTTGTTCATTAGCTGGTTCCTCCATCCCAGTGCCCTGGTCGGAATAGATGACGGAGGCGTAAAGGTTCCGCGCCTCCAATTGTTTATCAGGTCGGGGTAAGACGCCACCACCCCTGCCCAAATGACTCCTGCCTTTATGTCCGGATCGACAACCATGTTCCTCAGGGTAATGAATCCCCCCATCGAATGACCCCACATCCCGATTTTTTTCGGGTCGGCATCCTTGTATTTTTTGATCGAGGCGGCGGCGTTCAAAACGTCTATTGTGTAATTATTGGAACCATATGCGCCCGACGGTTGCCCTTCGGATTTGTCATGGCCGCGGTAATCCGGCCTGAAAAGAATATAACCGTTTCTTGAAAAAGCATCGGTATAGGCAATATACCTTTCCGTCGTCCTGTATTCCTGGGGCGGAATGTATCCGTGGTTAAAAACGACCACCGGCCAACCGGCTTTAGGCCTGTCGCCCCGAGGAACCGTCAATAAACCGTATATCTTCAAGCCTTCGGATTTATATGAGGCGATATATCTTTGATAGTTTGCACCCGGATCAAGCGTCTGTTCGATAACAATATCGCTTCCCGGATATTTCCCGTTTCTTAATGAATCAATGGATAAAGGATTGGAATCGACAACCCCGCCGTCCGTCAAATTGGCCTGGTCGGTCATGGGGTTCTCCGGACTGGACTGTTTTTGATCGAAATACCTAAAACCGGCAAAAAACAACAATAGTACCGCGCCACCGACGAGAAAACTTTTCATATGGGTTTTAGTAATTGAAATAATAATTGGATTATTCGTATCTCAAAGCCTCGATTGGCTGGAGACCGGCTGCTTTGTTGGCCGGATACCAGCCAAATATTATCCCGATCGCGCCCGAAACCCCGATCGCCAGGACAACGGCCGAACCGGAAATGGTGAACGGAAGGCTCATCATTTTGGAAAGCGTAAAGGAAATCGCAATACCGATTACCATGCCAAGAATGCCGCCCGTGAAGGTCAGGATTATGGACTCCGTCAGGAATTGGGTGACGATGGTTTTTTTCTTTGCGCCCAGAGCTTTCCTTAAGCCAATTTCCCGGGTTCTTTCCGTTACGGTCACAAGCATAATGTTCATAATCCCTATCCCTCCAACCAGCAATGATATGGCGGCAATTCCGCCAAGAAGCGCCGTAAAAGTCCCGGTTACGGAAGAAGCGGTATTTAGGATATCGTTTTGTGACATGATCATGAAATCGGCTTCGGTCGGATCGTTCAGTTTGTGTCTATCAAGGAGAAAGTAACCGATCTCGTCCTGAGCCTGTGTCATCACTTCAGCCGACTTGGCTTCAACGGATATTGTCGACAGATAGTTGACACCGAATAACTGTTTTTGGGCGGTTGACAAGGGAACGAATATCATGTCGTCCGGATTCTGGAATCCCGTTCCGCCTTTGGCTTCGGTCACACCTATTATCTTGAATTGTTTTCCCGCAATCCTTATCGATTGCCCGATGACGTTAGGGGGATTTTCACCGAAAAGGTCCTCAACCACCTGCGGTCCAAGAACGGCCACTTTTCTCATGTTGTCTACATCCGATTGGCTGATGAAAACTCCGCTCCCCATTTCGACTTTTTTTATCGACGAATATTGGGGATAAACGCCGTAAACCGAAGTATTCGTGTTGTTGCGGCCGGCCGTCACCTGACTTCTTTTTGATAGCTCGGGAGAGACCGCTGCCACCGACTTGATTTTACTGGTCGTCCCGATTGCTTTTGCGTCATCCAAAGTCAAGGTTGTCCCTCCACCGGCCGCACCCGCCACGGCCCCGGATCTTTGGCCCGAAGGCATGACTGTGAGCAGATTCGACCCAAGCGACTGGATGCTGTTCTGGATAGATTGCTGGGATGCCTGGCCCAGGGAAATCAGGGCGATGACGCTGCCGATTCCGATAACTATTCCAAGGATCGCTAAACCCGTCCTCATTTTGTTGAGGGTCAGGGTTCCCAGGCTTTCCAAAAATATTTCAATCAGATCCTGCATATTTTTTTTTCAACTTGTGACCGTTTTTTTCGTCTTTGATGATTTTCCCGTCCTTGACGTGAATGACTCTTTTGGCGTGGGCTCCGATGTCGGGTTCATGGGTAATCATGATGATTGTATGTCCCTCGGCGTTGAGTTTTTCGAAAATCTCCATGACTTCCTCCGCTTGGGCGGAGGCGATGTTTCCGGTCGGCTCGTCGGCAAGAAGTATTGAAGGATTCATCGCCAGTCCACGGGCGATCGCCACCCTTTGCTGCTGGCCTCCGGAAAGCTGGTTTGATGTGTGATCAATACGGTCGCCGAGCCCGACCATCTCAAGATATTTTTTCGCTTTCTCCATCCTTTCCGGCTTGGGTATCCCGGCATACCGCATCGGCAGCATGACGTTTTGAAGGGCCGTTGTCCTGGGCAGAAGATTGAAAGCCTGGAAAATAAAACCGATCTTGCGGTTCCTGACGTCGGCCGCCTCATCCTCCGACAGTTTGCTGACGTTTTGCCCGTCAAGGAAATAGTCACCCGAGGTAGGCGAATCCAGTATCCCCAGAATATGCATCAGGGTGGACTTGCCCGATCCCGAAGGCCCCATGATGGCAACGTATTCACCCTTATTGATTTCAAAAGAAACCTTATCGAGGGCAATCGTTTCAATAGACCCTGTCTTGTAGATTTTGGAAATGTTTTTGGCTTTTATCATAAATGCCTTATATCACCTGGAAAAAACCCGGACGTTTCCGCCGCCAAAGTTTCCGAAGACGGATTTGTTGGTTGTCGACGAGTTTTTGGAAGTTGAGGTCGATTGTGTCGTTGAGGTGACAACCGTGTCCCCCTCGTTTAACCCTGATACGATTTCGGTGTACTCGTCCGAGGATATTCCCGTTTCGACGGTTACTGACTGAGGTTTGCCGTTTTTCATGACCTGCACGGTCGATGTCCCGTCAGAGGTCGTGACTGCCGAGACCGGGACCATCAGGACGTCGGTCTTGGTATCGGTGATGATGTTGGCCGAGGCCGCCATATTGGGGAGGATTTCGTTGGACTTGGTGTCAAGCAGTATGACCGTCGGGTAGGTTGTGACGTTTGAACTTGTTGAACCTATAAGATCGATGCTGATGACTTTTCCGGTAAATGTTTTATCGGAGAAGGCATCAAAAGCAACGGTGGCCTTATCGCCGACCTTGATTTTCGGGACGTCTATTTCGGACAGATTTATGGATATCGTCGGCATGGCATCGGTCTTGATCCCGGCGATCTTGTTGGTCGTCGCCGTCGTATTGGATGAAGACTGCGAGTTGATGACCGACCCCAACTGCAGGGATAATCCGGATACCGTACCCGTAATCGGCGCGTAAATAATGGGCGACGCCTGCTGGTAGGAATACCACGCGCTCGAAAGGGTGGTCTGCGCCTGGGTAACCGCCTTCTCCTTGTTTTTGTAGTTGGCTTCCGACGACAACCAGTTATCCTGGGTTATCAAAAATTCCGTATGGGCGTTCCTCTCCTCGGTTTTGGCGGTACCGTCGTCATTTTTGTAAGCCTTGCTTTCGGCCAGGTCAAAATATGTTTGCCACTTGGTGTAAAGATCGGACTGGGCCGCATACAATGCGTCCTTGGCCGATTGGAGATTGTTTTGAGCCGATTGGTAGGAGGCATACGCCTGGGCATTTTTTTGTCTTCCCTCAAGATCGAGGTCGAGCTCGGCAATCTTGTCTCCGGTCTTGACGGTGTCTCCGTCCTTGACAAACAGATTTTTTACGACACCTGTTGCCGACGTCGTGACGTTGCTGTTGTTGGTCGAGGCCACCGTTCCCGAACCGTTGACGGTAACGATCAAGGTTCCCCTTTCGACGTTTGCGGTTTCATAGGTTACCTTGTTCGTGTTTGAAGCCGTAATTTTTTTGTAACCGAAAAAACCGACTGCGGCGATAATTGCAACCAGGGTTATCTTCTTGACCAAACTCATTTTCAAAAACCAATCCTTTAATTTATTCATAGGTAACAATTGGCGACTATTGTAAGTGCCGTTCCTTAATATCAGCTGAAGACCGGCAGGGAAATTTTAACGGTAGTTCCCTTACCGGGTTTGCTTTCGAGGGCAATTGTCCCTTTATGGGCGTCGACGATTTTCCTGGCGATCGATAATCCCAACCCATAGCCGCCTGCCCCCTTGCGGCTCCTGGCGGTTTCCGCCCGGTAGAACCTGTCGAAAACGTGGGGCAGGTCTTTTTCGTCTATGCCTATTCCGTTGTCCGCAACCGAAAGCGTGACTGTTTTTTTGTTTTTTTTGGCGGTTATTTCAACCTTGCCTTTCGGCTTACTGTACTTTATGGCGTTATCGACCAGTATGACCAAAAGATCATTAAGGCTGTATTGGTTTCCGAAGACTTTAAAGTCCTTGACCGAGTTGACAACGGAAACGTTTTTATCTCGGGCGATCGGCTCCATTTTCCTGACCGTCTCGTCGGCGACTTTTTTAATTGAAATTTTTTCCATCTCCAGGCTGTTCTGGTTGCTTCTGTATTGGGCAAGCTGCAAAAGCCCCTCGGACAATGACTGGAGTTTGTTGATCTCGGCCAGGTTCTCGTTGATTAGTTTTTTGGCCGCATCCAAATCCATTGCCTTGTCCCTCATGCCAACCTCAATCGCCGTTCTCAATGATGTCAGAGGAGTCCGCAATTCGTGCGATGCATCGGATATGAATCGGTTTTGCTCCTCAACCATCTCGGCGATCGGCTCCAAAGTCTTACCGGCCAGGAAATATCCCAACCCGCCCGATACAAACAGGATTACCCCGTTTATGACCACAAGCGATACGACAATTCTTTTTTTGACCTCGTCGACGAAATCGGGATCCAAAAATGCCGGGCGGAATACCTTATATTCGAAAGGCCCTGACTGGACCTGGAATCGCTCAAACCGGCTGATCCTCTCGACTTCGGCGACGAGACCGCGGTAGATGACCATACTAAAAAAAAAGCTGACGCTCATGATTATGAGAAGATACCAGGCGGTCAATTTCAGACGGGCAGAGGTGAACATAAATATTATCCTATTTTATATCCAAATCCCCGAACTGTGGTAATGAGGGGGTGGGTATTTTTGAAAGGCAGGTCGATTTTATTTCTCAGGCTTTTGATGTAGACCTCAACGGTATTGGGCAAAACGTCGGCGTCGTAATCCCAGACGTGGGAGATGATCTGGTCCTTACTGATGATTTTTCCGGCGTTCCTCATGAGGTATTCAAGAAGCGCGAATTCGCGGCTCGAAACTTTTATGGAAACTTCTGCCCTTTTTACTTCGTAATTCTTCGGGTCAAGAGTAAGGTTGTTGACTTTCAAAACAGGATCCAGGGTGTTCTTCGGTCTTCTCGAAAGGGCCCTTACCCTGGCCAAAAGCTCCTCGAAAGAAAATGGCTTGACGAGGTAATCGTCGGCCCCCGAATCGAGCCCTTTGACCTTGTCCTCGATCTGTCCCTTGGCCGTTAGAATAAGGATTGGCGTGTGGATTTTGTTTTTGCGGAGTTCGCGGGTTATGGCAATTCCGTCCATCATTGGGAGCATTAAATCAAGGACAATCACGTCGTAATCCTCTGTTACGGCCAGATTATAACCGGCTTCCCCGTCGTAGGCGACGTCGACGGCATACGACTCCTGTTCCAATCCCTTTTTGATCGAATTGGCGATCCTGTGTTCATCCTCGACGACGAGTATTCTCATATTGTCCGTCACCCCGAGCCAATAAATATATAAAGGCGGGGGATCTTAATACAATGAATTATATATAGTCAGCTTAAAAATAACTGAAGACTACTTTACCATTCCTAATGCCGACATGGCTTTGAACGCGAATCCCTTTTTTATCGTCGAGACGTATTCGTAAAGTTTGTTTTCGCGATTCTTTATCCTCACCTCAAAATGCCCCTTCTCCCCCCACGCTATATCGTAAGCCGACAAATAGGGATCGCCCGCTGATCTTTTCTTGTACCCCGAGGCGGTAACATACTGGCCGCCCCAAGCGGCAAAATCATGCATCACTTCCTCGTTTTCGGTGGCAACGACAAATTCCCCGCCAGGTTTAAGAAGCATTGACGCCAGCTCCAAGGTTGTAAAAACCGGGCTGAAAACCCTCGAGGGGTAATAGTATGTGATCAAGTCTGCAACGGGTTTTTTTCCCTTCAGGGTTTTGACCGCATCCTCGATCGTGGAATTGACAATGGTCAGTTTTTCAAGATGTGATTTCGCATCTTCCCAGGCCATTCTGTAGGCTCGATCCATTCTTGCCGTCGCTTCCTTATCGGCCAAGACCCGCTCCGAAATCGACGCATATTGAAAATAGTATTTTTTTTGCCTCAAAAACTCAAAGGGAGGGGTGCCGGTAGACAGACCTTCAAGGATTTTTCGGGCCACATCGGTATTTTGGTCGATCATTATGGTTGGGCGGTTCTTGCCCAACGCCTGAAGGGTGGCGAGCATGGTGGCGTCGCCGATGTTAATCTGGGTATGTTTGCCGAATTTTTCAAACTCTAATTGTCCTATTGATCCAAATTCCATGTCTACATTATACTATAGGACTAGAAAAGTTTCTCCTGATATGTCTTTTTGTCGAGTTTCTCGAGCGATTCTTTCTCGATCTGCCTGATTCTCTCGTAGGTTACTTTGTACTTGCGGCCGATCGACCGGAGTTTTTTTCTTTTCAGACGAAGCGATAAAACATCCGCTTCCTTAGGGTTTAGCCTATGGGTTTTTTTGACGAAGTTGATGAAATACCCAATTGTCCTGTTAGGCATTTTGACAATCTAATTGTAGCATACAGATAATCAATTTTCAGGAAGTCCGTCCGGAAAGAAACGTTCATTCATGAATTTGTTTATTTGCTGAACCGATGCAAAAAAGACCTCATTTTCCTTACCTCGTTTATCCAAAAATTCAAAAAAACGATCGACATCATCATGTAGTATTGCTATAAGCTTCATCATCGCCTCCTTATTAAAATGTTGGGCGTCGAAAGCGTGAGTGATCAGCGCGTCGGCCGTTATTATTTGCGCAAACTCCCCATCGTCCTGAAGTTCTGTAATCGCATCCAGTCCCTCTGTTAACTGTTCCTGAACGCTCCCGTAAGGTTTTATCTTATATCCCTTCACCTTACCCAGCAAAAAAGTTTTTACGATAAGAGCCCGGTATTCCTCGTACATTGACTGCGATTGATAAACTGGATACGGTACCGGCCCGGCACCGGGAACCAATCCAGCGTCCCAAACGGTGTGGGCAAAGCCGCTGTTCCTAACTGTGAGATTGGATATCTCTGCACCGGGTAAGCCTCCGTGATTTTTTCTATACCTGTTAATGGTTTCGACATATTGCTGCTTTGTTTTGAACGGCATTAATTTCCGCGACCCGTCGGGAATGCTTGTAAAAGGCACCTGGCCGCTTTTATAGTAGCTATGGGCGAGTTCTTCGAGAACGACGGAATAAACGCGATCATCGTTATTGGCCTCATCACCAACATATGACTCTTTGATAAAAATCTTACCCGTCGGTCCATCGTACGGCGGGAAATATGTGCCGGACGCTTTAAGGGCATGTTCGACTGCCATTTGCACAACTTCTGCCGGCTGATGTAAAGATTCATGATACTTTTGGGCTTCCCTCACGTAGTCTTCATCTGAAACAAGGAATGTATGGTTAAGAAGAATATCCCTGATATTGGTTGTGCCCATAGGTAATACGCGGCTTCCACCGAAAAGCGCCTTATCAACTGTCGCGCGAATATCCATAAACCTTTTTTGGGCTATCTCCTTTGGATTTCCTTCAGTCATGATTTATCTTATTATATCAAGCTAAAGAACTAAATAATAAGTACACATATAGATAATGTGTTGACATATTGCAAGTCATTTGCAATAATAGATATTATGAAAATAGGACAAAGATATACGCAGACAAGAAAAAAGATCTTTTCGGCGATCGGGCATTTCGACAGGCCGGTCACCGCCCAGGAGATCTATGACCACCTCAAAAAGGAAAATGAGGAGGTCGATCTGGCCTCGGTCTACCGCAACCTCGACCTCATGAAAAAGTCCGACGCCGTAAACGTGATCCTGTTCGGTGAGGGCAAGAAAAGGTATGAACTCAAGGATACCCATTCGCACCACCACCATTTCTACTGCGAAAAATGCGGCGACATCAAAGACATCGAGATGAAAGAGGAAAACCTATTGAAAGGGATAAAAAACAAGAAGGGATTTGTTATCACGAAACACAATTTAGAATTTTTCGGGCTGTGCCCGAATTGCCAATAACCATGTTGACACAAATAATCGTCGCCAACGTTGCCATCAGTCTAGTTTCGCTTTTGGGGGGAATTACCATTTTGTGGAAAAAGCTAATAGACAAGGCCGTTATCCCCTACCTCGTCTCGTTTGCCGCCGGTGTCATTTTGACAACCGCATTTTTGGATATCTTCCCCGAAGCCCTGGAGGCGGCGGAAGGGACTGACCTCAACATCTTCATTCCTGCGTTCGGGGGACTTTTGACTTCGTTTTTCATCGAGAGGTTTCTGCTTTGGTTCCATCACCATGAGCACACCCACGGACTTCATCCGACCACGCTTTTGATTACCATAGGCGACGGCGTCCACAATTTTATCGACGGCCTGACAATCGCAGCCACTTACCTGACGAATCCGGCGTTGGGGCTCATAACAACGGTTGCCATTGCCGCCCACGAGATACCCCAGGAGATTGCCGACTTTGGGGTACTGGTCCACTCGGGGATGAAAAAAAGGAACGCCCTGGCCTTAAATTTCCTGTCGGCGGGTTTTGCCGTTGCCGGGGGCGTCGGTGGTTACTTTTTCCTGAACCATTTCACCGGTGCCTTGCCCGTATTGCTGGCATTTTCGGCCGGGATATTCATCTATATCGCCTCATCAGATCTCATACCCGACCTGCACCGGGATTTTAAGGAGCAAAGGCGATGGACACAGGTGATCCCTTTTATACTGGGGATCTTACTTATGTATGCGATGATCACGGTCCTTCATGAATAATTGTTTATTCATGATGATCTTGCGGAAAAAGCGGTCAACGATGGAGGTATAAGATCAGTTTGACTCGGCGCTTCTCTCGTTGCGGTTGGCAACCCTTCTGAAAGTAGCGGACAATACCTGCTTTCTCATGCGGAGGCTAACAGGGGTTACTTCCAGGTATTCGTCGTCGTTGATGAAGTCGAGGCACTGCTCAAGGCTCAAAATTGTCGCCGGAGTCAGCGGGATCGAAGTGCCTTCCCCGACCGACCTGTTGTTTGATAGTTGTTTTTCCTTGCAGACGTTGACTTCAATATCAAACTCGCGGGTACCGACACCGACGACCATCCCTTCGTAAACCTGGTCATGAGGCGAAACAAAAAGAATTCCCCGGTCCTGGACATTGACGATGCCGTACCTCATCGCCTCACCGGTCTTGGTCGCAACCAGGGCGCCGTTTCTTATTCCGTCAAGTTTCGGCCCCTTCGGAAGATAACCCAGGAAATAGGTGCTCATGATGGCGGTGCCTCTGGTCTTGGTCATCAATACCGATCTTATTCCCAACAGATTGTTGTCCGATATTTTGTATTTGAGCCTGATGTTGTTTCCGGCCGTGACCATGTCAAGCATTTCGCCTTTCCTTTTGCCGAATTCCTCGGTCAAGGCACCCATGAATTGTTTGTCGCAGTCGATGGTCACTTCCTCGTACGGTTCGCACATGACGCCGTCGATTTTCTTATAGATGACCTGGGGTTTGGAGACCTGAAGCTCGAATCCCTCGCGCCTCATGTTTTCGATAAGGACGGCCAGATGGAGCTCACCCCGACCGGCGACAATGAAGTTGGCGCCGTTGGGATCCTGTTCGATCTTGAGTCCGAGGTTGGTTTGTTTTTCTTTCATCAATCTCTCGTTTATCTGCCTTGAGGTTCCGAACTTGCCCTCGCGTCCGGCAAATGGGCTGGTGTTGGTACCAATCGTGATCTTGATGGTCGGCTCCTCGACGGTTATGGTCGGAAGACTTTCAGGGGTTGACGGGTCGGTTACGGTTTGGCCTATTGTCAACTCCGGTATCCCGGCTATCGCCACGACATCCCCGGCCGTAACCTTATCGACTTCCTTTTTCATCAGACCCTCATAGGTATAGAGTTTCTGGGCGCGGTAGGTTCCGATAACTTTACCCTCTTCAACCAGCGAAATGCTTTTCCCTTTCTCGAGGGTGCCGCGGGTTATCTTGCCGATGCAAAGGCGGCCGACGTAATTGTCCCAATCCAAAGTCGAGATGAGCATCTGAAAAGGCTTGTCTTCCTCTATGGCAACGCTCGGGACTTCCGACATTATTGTTTCAAACAACGGGGTAAGGTCACCTTTCATGTCCGATGAATATTTTTCGGGGAGTTCAAGGAACGCCTTGCCGTCGCGGCCGACGGCGTAAAGGGTTTTGAAATGGAGGGCGTCTTCGTGGTGGGCCAGTTCCAGGAAAAGGTTTTCGACATCCATCAGAATCTCCTGTGGACGGGCGTCCTTCTTGTCGATCTTGTTGATGATGAGGATGATTTTGAGGCGGGCTTCAAGGGCCTTTTTCAAAACAAATTTAGTCTGGGGGAGGGGGCCTTCGGCGGCGTCGACCAAAAGGATGGCTGCCGACGCCATATTGATCGTTCTTTCGACTTCCCCACCAAAGTCGGCATGTCCCGGGGTATCGATGATGTTTATCTTTGTCCCCTTGTAGAAGACGGCCGTATTTTTGGCGAGAATGGTTATGCCTTTTTCACGCTCAAGGTCGTTTGAATCCATGATCAAGGTCTCGCCCATTTCCTTCTGGTTGTCGCGGAAGGTGTGGGTTTGCTTCAATATGGCGTCAACGAGGGTGGTTTTACCGTGGTCGACGTGGGCAATGATGGCGATATTCCTTATTTCCATGTTTGTTGACAAAAAAAACACGCACTCGGTATCGCGTGTATATGTATATTATATAATAAAATCTTATGAAATTGTTCACCATCCACGACAAGGTGGAAAAGTTCTTCGACAAAAAATTCAAGGTTGATACCAATTCCCTGCCGGTCAGTTCGCTTTCGTCGTGGGAAAAAGCCAAAGAGCAGGCAAAAAAAATCAAACTCAATCCCGGCTGGTCGGTGTACTTTGTCCGGGAAGAGGGATACGTTGATCACGTGGCGATCGCCATCAATCAGGAACCGGGGCTTTTGAACCTCGCCGAGGCAATCCTCCTCCATGCCGCCCCATCCCCGATCGGAACGGGAGTCGGGCCCCTGACCGACGGCAAAAGGGACAAGTCCGGCTTGAGGGTAGCCACCGCCCTTGAGTATATCGAGGAATATCCGAAAAATTTCTATAAGAAGATTTTTGTTGGCCATCCCCCAAACGTCGTCGGAGACATAATCCACAAGGCCGGGGAGATCGCCGAATCGATCGCCAAGTCCGGGCTCATCGACGGCAAACCGGTGGTCTATACCTTTTCCAATATCCCGATTGTCAAGAAATATTTCATTTCATTCTTTGACCCCCTGAAGCAGAAGCCGAAAATCGAGAGGATAAAAAAACTGAAGCAGGCGGTGGCGCCTTTTTACTGCGGCCAACTGGTGGCCGACATCTGGAGGCGTGCCGGAATAACCGACCTACCACGATTCAAATTCCTGACCGTCGACTCGATAACCTCTTTTTCCCTCTTCAATTGGGCAAAAAGCGGCCAATCAATCCTTGACGGGCTGAGCTGGGAGTGAAAAATCCTTGACTTCGTTTACCTCGGTTATCTCGTTTGAGGACCTGTCCCACATGCCCTTTACCCTGACCATATTGCCAACAGCAAGCTCGGTGTAGGTCATTTCCTTCTCGTTCCTCATCTTGAATTTCGCGCCCGAGGTAAATACGGTCTGCGATCCGCGAGCGGATGATTCGATTACAAACCGGTCATCGGACTTGGATGCGACTTTGCCGAAGAAAACGCCCCATTTCTTTTGGATGGAAACGTTCCTTATCATTTTGACGTCGATGGTCGTTTGCGATCCATCGGTAAACGTCCCGAAAACGTTGACTTTGTTGCCGACCGAGAATTCGCCGATCTCGCTTTTGCCACCGAACCGGCGGACCAATTTTGTGTCGGAGGTCAGGCTCAGGGTGTAGGTTTTACCGTCCTCTCCCGTGACCGTCATGGAATTCTCGCTCATGGTTGCGATCGTTCCCGTGATGCGGGCGTCAAATCTGACTTTTTTCTTTATGAAATCCTTGACTTTGTCAAATATGTTTCCTTTTCTTTCCTTGACTTCTTCCCGGACATTTTCCCTTACTTCCTTCCTGATCGCGGCCGGGCTCAGGCCCTCGTCCTTGCCTTCCTCAACCGTTTCCCGGATTGTGTTTTTGATCTCCTGCCTTATGGGCAAAGAGGCGTTGGCCGGAGTGGCAAAAACGAAAAGGGTTGATAACACGAAAACCGAAAGAATTGTGTTTTTAATTTTCATAGTAACTATGTATATGCAGCTTTTTCAAAAAAGTTGCATCACTGGGTTGATTCCAAATAAACTGTTAACTCCTTTTCGGCGAAGTTGCCGCGGTCGTCGTTGGCGACAACCGTCAGAACGTTTTCGCCTTCGTCCAGGCTGTAATTGACAAAAAAATTGCCGGTCGAGTCCGCCTTTGCCTGAACATCGTTCACAAATACATCGGCATTCGGGCTGGTTTTTCCGATCACCTGAAGGGCCTGGGAGTTGACGGTAGCCTTGTCGGCCGGGGCACTGATTGTCAGCGTCAATCCCTCCGCGATTTCGGTTGTTTCTGAAGTCGATGTTTCTTTTTCCGCGGGACGCGTATCGGAACCGCTTGGACTTACATCCTTGGCCGTCATGTTTTTCACGCTCGATGGTATATTGACGGACTTAGGGAAAAAGAAATAACCGACTATTCCGACAACCAGGAGAATCACGAGGTAGACAATTGCGTTTCTCATCTTTTATTTTTGTAAAACTTGTAAATGGAAACGAGTTTGTTCTTTATTTTTTTAAAGTTGGATGCGATCTTGTAAATTAAGTATACTAAACCGGCAGCAGCCGCAAACAAAACCAGCAGCAATTCCTTCGGCGTTTCTTCAACAAACAACCAGGCGTTGTCCAAAAAATATTTTTTTACAACCTCAATGTCGTCGCCCCAAAAATTCAAGAGATCAAAACTTCCCTGTTCCCTGAAAATGTCAAAAGCGACCGATCCCAGAAAAACGGCAATTAGAAGGACCGCAGAAAAAGCAACTGCCCGGGAGACTATGTACGAAAATGTTTTCTCGGTTTCCATCCGGTAAACTTTGCCGAGTATTTTGTCCTCCAGTTTAGGTTTTTTCATGGATCTTCTTTATTTTTAATCTGGCTCTCCTTATTTTTGACTTGAGGTTATTCAACGATATTTTATACTTTTTGGCGACTTCTTCATAGCTGTAGCCTTCGGCAATTTCAAGGAGCATTTTTTTATCCTTGCCGTCCAATGCATAAAGAATACTTTCATCAAAATCGACCGGATCGCCTACGGTGGAGGCCATCTCTTCCTTGAGGGGGGCGGTGGTTTTCCGGGATCGGTAATGCATTTTGAGTTCGTTCCTCGCAATTTCAAATAAATACGGCAGCACCGGCTTGTTTTCGTCGAATCCTGCAATCGCCTTGTAAAAACTGATGAAGACATTTTGCGTCAGATCATCGGAATCATCCTTGTCGAAAAGCCTGGATTTTATGTAGTTATCTATCCTTCCGGCGTAGGTCTTGACGATGACGGAATAATAATCTATTTCGCCCTGTTTTATTTTTTGGATAACATCCTTTTCCTGGAGGTTTTCCATTTGTGTGATAAAATTATAATCGAACGCAGTGAGATTAAAAGACTCAAATATTACATTTAATATTTCGGCAGGATATAACTTGCCGAAATGTCTTAATGCCGATAAGGCATCAAGACTACTATTATTCGTTAAATATTTCGGCAGGATATAACTTGCCGAAATGTCTTATGGCATGAAAACAGGAAAAGTTCTACTTATGGGACGGCCCAATGTCGGCAAATCGACGTTCGTCAACAACCTTATCGGTCAGAAAGTGGCGATCACATCCCCGAAACCGCAGACAACCCGTTTTGCCATCAAAGCCCTTTACGGGGATGAGCGCGGCAAGGTGATTTTCGTCGACACGCCCGGAATTTTCGGCAAGGCAGAGGACGAATTATCCAAAAGAATCAACGCCAAAACCCTTGCAGTCATCAAGGAGGAAGTCGACCTGGTGATTTACATGATCGACCATACGAGGAAAAGGGATTTCGAAGAATCTCGGGTTTTGGGACTCGTCCGGAAAATCAACAAGCCCAAGATACTGGTCGTCAACAAGATCGACTCCCCGGACAAGTCATACCTTCCGCAGTACAAATTTTTGGAGGAAGAATTCGATGCCGTTTTTGAAATTTCGGCATTGGAACGCAAGGGCTTTAGGCTTCTCATGGAAAAGGTTTTTGAGTTGTTGCCGGAAAAGGGGCAGGAGGAAATCCCCGAGGATCTGGTTTATCCCCTGATCAATCTGGATTCGAGGACATTCATTTCCGAACTGATCCGTGAAAAGGTGTTTCTAATGATGGGTGAGGAAATCCCCTACAGGACGACGGCCATTGTCGATGACGTATCGGAACGGGATAACGGGATGACTTATGTAAAGGCGCGTATCCTGACAACCGACGACCGGTACAAGAAAATGATCATCGGGCACGAAGGAAGAAAGATCAAGGAAATCGGAAGTTATGCCCGAAAGGAAATCGCCTTGGCGATAAACCGCAAAGTCTACTTGGATCTGACCGTCGAAACCGACCCCCACTGGCAGGAAACATATTATTGATCAACTTGTCATTCCGAGCAAAGTCGAGGAATCTTATAACCAATCGTCGCTTATATCTTTCAAATCGGGATTGAGTTTTTTTATCAAAAGTATTTTCTTATTTCTATTCCAATTTTTTAATTGTTTCTCCCGGGCTATTGCTTGGTCAACTTTGTTATATTCTTCAAAGTAGATCAATCGTTTGCATTTATATTGTTTAGAAAAACCGTCAATTAATCCATTTTTATGTTCAAATAATCTCCTTTGAAGGTTATTTGTAACTCCAATATATAACGTTCCTGAGTAACTTGAGATTATGTAGATATAATAGGCGTTCATAAGATCCCTCCATGCGCTGCGCTCAGTCGGGATGACAACGATTAGGCGATTGCTTTCATCAGTCTTTTCAGGCATTCACCCTTGCCGAGGATTTCCATTGACTCATTTAAAGGCGGCGAGATTTTTTTTCCGGTTATGGCAACCCTGACATTCATGAAAAATTCCCCTCTTTTGGTTTGGGTTTCCTCGCAGACCCTGCCCATCGCCTCTCCGATCGCCTCTGCTTTCCAATCGGACAGGTTTTTCATCTTTTCGGTGATCTTCGCAAATAGTTCCTTTTTGGGTTTTAGATCCGCCTCATAAGTTTTCGGCGCTTCAAAAAGGAATTCCGTCAGCGGCAAATATTCCGATAATTCCTTTATCCTTTCCTTTACCAAAGGTATGGTTTTGCCGACCAACTCTTGGTCGTATCCGTCTCCGATAAATCCGGTGATTTTTTCTTTCAGTGTTTTATCATCCATCTTCCTTATATATTCCCCGTTCATCCAGTCGAGTTTTACCGGGTCGAAAACCGGGGCGGTTTTTTGGATATCTTTGATATCGAATACCTTTATGTATTCGTCAAGCGAAAACACTTCCTTGCCTTCAGGGTGACTCCAACCCATGAGGGCCAGGTAATTCAGGAGGGCCTCCGGGAAAATCCCCTTTTCCACGTACCAAGAGGTCCACACCGGATTTCTTCTTTTTGAAAGCTTTGACTTGTCGGGATTGCGAAGAAGAGGGACGTGAACAAAGACCGGCAACTCCCAACCGAACGCCCGGTAAAGAATTACGTGCTTGGGTGTCGACGGCAACCACTCCTCCCCCCTTATGATGTGGGTAATACCCATCAAATGGTCATCAACGACAACTCCCAGATGATAAGTCGGGTAGCCGTCGGACTTCAGAAGAACCTGGTCATCAAGGTTTTGGTTTTCGATCGTTACCTCCCCGCGGACGACGTCGTTGAAAACCACTTTGCCGTCCGGGATCAAAAGCCTGACAACGTGTTTTATGTTTTTCTCCTTTATCTCTTTCATCACCGCCTCCTGATCGTGATAGCATTTGCGGTCGTATTTGGGGATTTGCTTTTTGGCCTGCTGCTCCTCCCTCATTTTCGTCAACCTGTCGGGAGTGCAAATGCAGTAATATGCCTTGCCTTTTGACACAAGCTCCGAAGCATATTTTTTGTATTTTTCAAGCCTTTCCGACTGGCGGTAAGGGACATGGGGGCCGCCGATTTTCGGGGACTCGTCGGCATGAAGGCCGATCTTATCCAGAGTGTCGAGCATCTTTTCTTCGCCTCCCGGAACCAGTCTGGTCCGGTCTGTATCCTCGATCCTTATGATGAACTGGCCGTTGTTTTTTTTGGCCCAAGCATAGTTCATGAGGGCGGTTGCCACCGATCCGACGTGGACATCCTGGCCTGTCGGCGAGGGCGCGATTCGGGTTCTAACCATAATGGAAATTATTATACTATACGCATGGACTCCACATTCAGTTTTTGCCCTAAATGCGGCCAACCTCTCGTGTCCGGGCGGGAAAGGCTTATCGATTGCAAAAAATGCGGCTTTCACCTCTACCTGTCTCCGGCGTCGACTAACGCCCTCATTCTCGAGAACGAACGCGGCGAAATCCTTCTGACGAAACGCAAATTGGAACCTAGAATAGGATATTGGGATCTGCCCGGCGGATTCGTTGACTTTAAGGAAACCGTCGAGGAGTCTTTGATCCGGGAAATTCGGGAGGAGCTCGGAATCAAACTCAAGGAAATAAAATATTTCGGAACCTATTGGAGTTATTATCCGTACAAAGGCATAAGATACCAAACTCTTTGCCACGCCTATTCGGCAAAATACGGCAACGAAAAAATCAAGGCGACCGACGACGTTGCCGAATACCGCTTTTTCCCGAGGGCTGAAATCCCGTTCGGGAAATTATCTTTCCGGGACATTGAAAGCGCCCTGAAAGATTTTCTTCTGGTTACCTGACATATTTGAATTTTTCGGCGACCGCTCCCCAGTCCATATTCTCAAAAAATGCGTCGATGTAGGAAGCGCGGGCAACGCCGTAATCCATGAAATACGCGTGTTCGTAGGTATCAAGCGCCAGGACGGGAACCGCGTACCAGACGGGATAGGTATTCTGGGCGTCTCCGAGATAATTGAAAAGCCTTTTATCCTTGTGGCTCCAGGCGGTCCAAACCCAACCCCGGGCGGCAATGCCGGTTGCCTTTAAATCCTGCTTGTAGGCGTCAAAACTCCCGAAATCGGTTTCGATCTGCTTCAGAAGATCGCCCTCCGGCATCCCCCCATTTCCTCCCAAATGGGAAAAATAGATCTCATGATTGACGACGCCTCCGTAGGCAAATGATAATTCCAATTTCAGTTCGCGCACCAGCGAGTACACCTGATTGGCCTTGGCGTAATCGTCCGGCGTCAGGGCGGCCAGCCTTTCGTTGATCTCGTTGTACTTGGCGACATAACCGTTATAAAGTTTAAGATGTTCCTCAACGGTTTTCTTGGAAATCCCTTTCATTGTATAAATCGAGTCCGAAAATTTTTGCGGTTCGAGCTTTAAGATTTTCATACTTATATTCAATTAGTAACAGTTAAATATTAAGACTATTTAAGCAAATAGTCAATTTTAAGCAAGGAGGTCCGGACGTTTTTTCCGGGTTTCCTCGATCGCCTTTTCCATCCGCCATTGGTTGATATCCTTGTGGTTGCCACCTATTAAAACCTCGGGTACCCTTTTTCCCTTGTATTCCTCGGGTCGTGTGTATTGGGGATATTCCAGAAGTTTTTTCCCGCCGATGTTGAAGGTTTCGTTGATGGTGGCTTCTTCCTTTTTGAGGACTCCCGGGATAAGGCGGATAACCGAATCTGCGATCGCGGCCGCGGCAATTTCCCCGCCCGTCATCACAAAATCGCCAATGGAGATTTCCTCGTCAACCTGTTCAAGAACCCGCTCGTCGACGCCTTCGTAATGTCCAGCGATTATAACCAGGTGATTTTCGCGCGAATATTCCATGGCTTTCTTTTGGTCGTAAGTCTTACCCTTGGGTGTCGTCAAAATCACTTTTGATTTGCCCGTCTTTACCTTTTCCAGGGCTCGGTCAACAACGTCAACCCTCATCACCATCCCGGCTCCGCCGCCATATGGGCGGTCGTCGACGGTCCCGTATTTATCAATGGCAAAATCACGGATATTGACGATTTCCAACTCGACCAGTTTTTTTCCGACGGCCCGTTTTATGATGCTTTCATCAATGAACCCCGATATCATTTTCGGGAACAAAGTAAGAATGGTTATTTTCATTTTTTTGAGAAAATTATGACGAAATAAATAGGAATCCTATGATCATCATGACCGAACCGATGACGATCTTCAACGTGATTGGTTCCTTGAAAAAATAAAGGCTCATAACGACGGATATCAGGGGCAGGGTCAACGTTGCCAAGGCAATCGAGAAAGAACTGGGGCCAGTCTGGATTCCTTTGACATACAGGGTCTGGGCGATTCCGAATGAAAATATTCCAAGGAGAGCTACTAAGACCCATTCGAAAACCGTGAATTTCTGGCGGTAGGCAATTAATGCGGGCGAGTAAAAAATCGCCGCTGACAATGCCGTCATCGACGTCAGAAAGAGCGGGTTGGCGTTCGGGAAAAATTTCCTCACCAGTAAAAGTTCGCCTGCCCAAAAAAATTCTGCAAGAACGATATATAGCAATCCGGTATTCATAGTAGAATTGTATCAATGAAGAGGATCGTTTTGTTGCTCATCAAAAGCTACCAGAAAACCGATTTTTTCCGGGCATCGTTTTTCAAAACTTTTTTTTTGTCCGACGCCGCCTGCCGTTTTACGCCGACGTGTTCGAGATATACTTACCAGGCGGTGGAAAAGTATGGAACCGCCAGAGGATTGTGGTTCGGACTGAAAAGAATTGTAAGATGCCATCCTTGGAATAAGGGGGGTTACGACCCCTTGCCTTGACAAACGTTTTCTTATCCGATATAGTTTTTGGTACCACAGTCATGGTCATCTATAAAACCCTTAAGGAAGTCAAAGATGCAACCTCTCCCAAACATATTGATGACTTGGTCTACACGGCCACTTTCTCCGAGGACAAAAAAATAAAACAAGCCGCACGTGATACGATAATGGGTCTTGCCAAAAAAACAGGGGCGCATCCTGCTTCAATAAACGATTTATATATGGCGTTCGGCAAAAAAAAGATCAAGGGTTTCACGGTACCGGCGTTTAACGTAAGAACCCTGACTTACGACAAGGCCAGGTTGATTTTCCAACTTGCAAAACAATTGAAAACCAATTCCTTTATTTTTGAAATCGCAAGGAGCGAAATGGGCTACACCGATCAGGAACCGGCCGAATACTCAACTTCGATAATGGCTGCTGCCGTCGCCGAAAAATACAAAGGCCCGGTTTTCATCCAGGGAGACCACTTCCAATTCAAGGCAAAAGTTTTTGCGGATTCACCCGAAGTCGAAATCAAAAAAATAAAGGAGTTGATCAAGAAATCCGTTGATGCGGGTTTTTATAATATCGACATCGACGCTTCGACATTGGTCGATCTGGAAAAAACCGACGTTAACGAACAGCAAAGGAACAATTACGAAATGACCGCCCTTTTGACAAAATATATTAGGTCGATCGAGCCAAAGAAAGTTACCGTGTCGATTGGCGGCGAGATTGGGCACATCGGAGGCGTAAACAGCAACACCAAGGATTTCAAGGCATTCATGGACGGATATCTGGCGAGAATCGGAAAGCTCACCGGGATTAGCAAGGTCAGCGTCCAGACGGGCACCTCTCACGGCGGCATTCCCCTGCCGGACGGCACGATCGCCAAAGTCAGCTTGGATTTTGGCGTCCTGAAAGATATCACAAAAGTCGCCCGGGACCAATACAAAATTGGCGGATCGGTCCAACACGGCGCATCGACTTTACCCAATTCCCTCTTCAACCACTTTCCGAAAAACAACACCCTGGAAATCCACTTGGCGACCGGTTTCCAAAACATCGTTTACGACAATATCCCTGAGAATTTGAGAAGCGAGATGTATGAATGGATAAAAAACAACCTCAAGGAAGAATGGAAAGAGGGCTGGTCCGAAGATCAATTCATTTACAAATGCCGAAAGAAGGCACTTGGACCTTTCAAGAAAAAGCTATGGATGATGGGTCCCCTGCAAAAAAGCCTGGTCCTCAAAGCCCTCAAAAAACAGTTCGAGTTTTTGATGAAAAAACTCAATATAGCCGGAAACAGAAAAGTAGTCGATAAATACGTAAAGTAAATTATGGATAGAAACCTGGCTCTCGAATTCGTCCGCGTTACTGAAGCCGCCGCTATTGCCTCTTCAAACTGGATTGGATTGGGCGAAAAGAAAAAGGCCGACGGGGCAGCCGTTAAGGCGATGAGGGAACGATTCAACCAGGTTGATTTCAAGGGAACCGTTGTCATCGGCGAAGGGGAAAAGGATGAAGCCCCGCAGTTATATACCGGTGAAGTCGTCGGAACCGGAAAAGGGCCGAAAATGGATTTGGCTATCGATCCGTTGGAGTGTACTGATTCCGTCGCCAACGGCCGGTATAACGCCATGGCCGTGATCGCCGCCGGACCCAAGGGATCGCTTCTTCACGCCCCCGATACCTACATGGAAAAAATTGCCGTTGGGCCGATCGCCAAACGGGCCATCAATTTCAATGCCACGGTCAAGGAAAACATAAGAAAAATCGCCAAAGCCATCGATAAACCGGTGAGAGATCTTTCGGTCATGGTCCTGGACCGCCCAAGGCACGAAAACCTGATTGCGGAAATCAGGCGCGCCGGTGCGCGTGTCAGACTGATTACGGACGGTGATGTCTCGGCGGCTATTGCCACCTGCTTTCCGGAGTCGGGAGTCGACGCTTATTTCGGGATCGGCGGTTCGACCGAGGGAGTTTTGGCAGCCGTCGCTATGAAAGTGATGGGCGGCGAAATACTTGCCCGCTTCCATCCAAAAAAAGATGCCGACATAGAAAAAATAAAAAAAGCCGGAGGGGATCTTAAGAAGATATACCGGTCTGAAGACATGGCTCAGGGGGAGGAACTTTCATTTACGGCAACCGGAGTCATTGAGGGGCCGCTTCTTCAGGGTGTTGTCCGCCAACGTAGCCGGATAATAACTCACTCCGTCGTTACCCGCGGCAGATCAGGTACAATAAGGTATATAACCACTCACCACCACTATTACAAGTAACAAGGTGCCTATGAAAAAAATCAAGGTCGGTCTAAACGGTTTTGGTCGCATTGGACGAGCATTTACAAGAATCGCCATGGCGCGCGGAAATTTTGAATTGGTTGCCGTCAACACCAGGAAAACCCCCGTTGATATGATGGCTTATCTTCTTCAATACGATTCCGTCTACAGGAAATTCCAACAGGAAGTCAAAGCCGAGTCCGACGGCCTGTCGGTGGGAGGCAAAAAAGTTTTGACGCTTTTGAACGACAAGCCGGAAAACATCCCTTGGGAAAAATACGGGGTCGACGTTGTCGTTGATGCAACCGGAGCTTTTACCAAGCAGCCGGATCTCGTAAAGCACATAAAGGGTACCGTCAAGAAGGTCGTCCTTTCTGCACCAGCCAAGGATGAGGAGACGCCTTTTGTTGTCATGGGTGTCAACGACGATAAATTCGATTTTAAATCGGCCAAGGCGATCTCGATGGCCTCGTGCACAACCAATTGTTCGGCGCCGATGTTCAAAGTCCTTAACGACAACTTTAAAGTCGTCACCGGATTCCTGACAACCACCCATGCCATTACGATAAGCCAAAGCCTATTGGACGATGCCGGGAAAAAGGAAGACCGTTCCCGAGCCGCTTTCATCAATATTGTCCCCTCGACAACCGGCGCCGCCAAGGCGGTCGCCCGGGTTATTCCCGAACTTTCGGGAAAAGTCGATGGAATGTCGTTGAGGGTACCGGTTGCAACCGGATCCATAACCGACATATCGGCGGTCGTTGAAAAACCAACAACGGCAGAGGAGGTAAACCAGAAATTTAAAGAGGCCTCTCTTGGCGCAATGAAGGGAATACTGGGATACGAAGACAGGGTTCTTGTTTCCTCGGACTACATCGGATCGCCTTATTCGTGCATATTCGATGCAAATTACACCAAGGTAGTTGGCGGAACCCTTGTCAAGGTATTCGGCTGGTACGATAACGAATGGGGTTATTCGACCAGACTGGTAGATTTCGTTGAGAGGTTGTCGGACTATGTCTAATATCAAATACATCGACGAGGTTGAGGTCAAGAACAAGCGCGTTTTGCTGCGCGTCGATTTCAATGTCTCCCTCAATCAAAATAACACTATCGCCGATGACGCCCGCATACGCCAGTCATTGCCGACAATCAAGAAGCTTCTGGCAAACGGAAATTCAATAATCATCGTCAGCCATCTGGGAAGACCCAAGGGAATTGATAAAAAATACTCTCTTTCTGTGGTGGCCGGAAAACTCGAGGAATATTTTCCCGATGAAAAGATTGTCTTATACGAAAAAACTTCGGATATAAAAACCTCTAATGAAAAATTCATGATCCTGGAAAACATAAGATTTTTCCCCGAGGAAAAGGGTTATTCCGAAGACTTTGCCAAGGAGTTGTCGTCATTGGCCGATGTTTACGTGAACGATGCCTTCGGCGTCTGTCACAGGGCGGATACTTCGGTAATCGGCCCGCCAAAATATATCCCCGCTTACGGCGGACTTCTTTTGAAAAAGGAAATTGAGATGATATCGCGGGTCACCGAAAACGCCCAAAAACCAGTAACGGCGATAATTGGAGGGGCTAAGGTCTCAACTAAAATCGGCTTGATCAACAAACTTCTCTCCATAGTTGATTATCTTGTCGTCGGCGGCGGATTGGCCAACACGTTTCTGTGCGCCCAGGGCTTGAACGTCGGGCAAAGTTTTTGCGAATATGAAGCCGTCCAACAGGCAAAATCCATTATAGAAATGGCCAAGACGAGCCGTGCCAAACTGATCCTTCCCGTCGACGGCGCCGTCGCTAAAACCAAAGACGACAAATCCTACGATCTGATAAAAGTCGAGGAAATACCTGTTGACATGTCGATATTCGATAACGGGCCGGAGTCTTCGGCAAGGATCGCCAGACTGATTGCCCTTTCAAAAACGATAATCTGGAACGGGCCGGTTGGATATTTCGAGAATCCGGCGTTCAGGAGGGGTACCGATTTTATATACTACTCGATCACCCAAAATACCGATTCTGTATCAATCGTCGGTGGCGGGGATACGTTGGCGGCAATTTCAAAAAAGGAATACTTGGACAAAATCACCCATATATCAACCGGGGGTGGGGCGATGCTTGAGTATATTGAAAAAGGGACTCTCCCAGGAATCGAAGCCCTAAAAAACCGATAATTACTTCACGATTTCGACAACCCTGTCAACTCCATTTGGTGAATAGATGACAACGGCGTTTTTTGACTTCTCGATCGACGGCAATTTGTCCTTTCCGACCACCTTGTCGCCGGATATCCAATAGACATCCAGGTCCAAATAGGTATTTTGGTTCCAGAATTGCCTGTAATCCTTGTCCGGAAAAATGAAGATCATTCCGTCGGCGCCTTTCAGCTCTTTTTTATTTCTATAATTCATGAGTCCCCTTGTCCACTCGGCGTTATTCTTTGCGGTCATCAATTGATATTTTTTTCCCTCTATGGTGTAGCTCAGGAAAGGTGATTTTTTGGTTACAAAAAAATATACGAATAAAGCAACGATTGCCAAAACAACAAGAAGGATTTTTTTCATCAAGTCGGGACGGCGAGACTTGAACTCGCGACCTTACGCTCCCAAAGCGTACGTTCTAGCCATCTGAACTACGTCCCGGATTATCGCTTTTAATTATAACATCTCGGGTGCTATAATTATTGCTTCCAACTTATACCAAACAGGTGAGTATTTAACCAAAATTTCATGAAAAACGACAAGTCGATGATAACCATATTCCTGGTGGTCTTCATAGATCTTCTGGGCTTCGGGATCATTCTCCCCTTATTGCCATATATCGCCGAGAGGTTCAAGGCCTCGCCACTTGAAATAGGCCTTTTGACCGCGGTTTATTCATTTTTCCAACTAGTGGCTTCCCCAATTTTGGGTAGGCTTTCGGACCGTTACGGGCGGAAAAAACTTTTGATCATAAGCCAGGCTGGTAGCGCTGTCGGATACCTGCTTTTGGGTCTGGCGGGCAATCTGCCGTTGCTTTTTTTATCCAGGATTATCGACGGCATAACGGGCGGAAATATTTCAATCGCCCAAGCCTATATCGCCGATATCACAACCAAGGAAAACAGGGCCAAAGGTATGGGAATCATGGGCGCGGCATTTGGACTAGGTTTCATTTTCGGTCCGGCCATTGGAGGCGCATTGTCAAGAATTTCCTATTCGGCCCCCGCTTATTTCGCAACCGCCATTTCCCTTATAACCGTGATGACAACCTTCTTGTTTTTGAAGGAAACCGTAAATACCAGGGCGGCCGTAAGATCGCCAAAAACGAAATTCACTTTCGCGGAATTCAGGAAGGTATTAACGCTATATCCTATCGGAATACTTATCGTCATATTTTTTTTGGTTAACGCCGCGTTTTCGATGATGCAGGGAACATTTGCGCTTTGGACTCAGAAAACATTCAATTTCAATCCCGAAAACAATGGATGGCTTTTCACCTATATCGGCATCCTCTCGGTAATCTTTCAATTGAAGTTGTTGCCCTGGGTCACTAAAAAGTTTGATGAAAAACTTATTCTGTCATGGTCTCTCGTATTCATGGCTTTGGCCATGGTACTCATTCCCGCCTCATTCAAACCATTCCTTCTTTTCATTCCGCTCTTCTTCATGCCTCTGGGAAATTCGTTGTCGATGCCGACGATCCAAGCCATGGCGACTGAAAATGTCCCCCCCGAGGAATACGGTGAAACCTTGGGGATGATGCAATCGGCTGGTTCCATGGGAAGAATTATTGGGCCGATATTGGGAGGCGAAATATTTCAAACGCTGGGGAAAGACTCTACCTTCTACATTGCCGGCGCATTCCTTCTTGTGACTCTGATATATTTGAAATATAAGCTAAAATGAGGAAAAAATTAATTTGGATTGCCGCCAGCCTGGTGCTTTTTTTGGCTTTCGCCGTCTATACCTTTGGCGTGAAGGATGATCTTTTCAACAAGATGGATTTTGATACTACGGTCCGGATCCAGGATAATCTGCCCGTCAAATACGATGCTTTCCTGTCCGGTTTCAGTTTGGTTGGAAGTTTTGAGATATTGGCCGGGATTCTTTTTTTGCTGGCCATGCTGAAAAGAAAACTTCTGTCTTTCCTTACTTTTGTCCCTTTTGCCGCTGCTCACGTCATAGAAATCATCGGAAAATATTTTATTACCCATCCCGGTCCGCCCTTCCGGTTTTTCAGGTATAACCTTGATTTTTTGTTCCCCTCGTCATATGTCCAAACAGGATCATCCTACCCGTCCGGGCATTCAATGAGGACGGTTTTTGTGACTTTCATTTTTTTCTATATGATATTCCACTCCAAATTGCACTGGTTTTGGAAAATTTTGCTGACGTCTTTTCTTTTTGTTTTCAACGCCATTATGCTTGTTTCGAGGGTTTCGCTGGGTGAGCATTGGACATCGGATGTCGTTGGCGGTGCCTTGCTTGGTGCATCGGCGGCCATCTTCTCGTACATTTTTTTGTAATAAGTCATCCTGAACGCAGTGAAGGATCCAGCGTAGCGTAAAATATATATGTGTGTTACTTCGTTTACATAATCACTAACTATATTAATTCCGTATTCTATGTTGGAATTACAAATAATATTCAAAGGAGAATATTCGAACATAAATCAGGTATTACCAATAATGCATTCAGCAAAAAATTCAGATTATATAAATTAATATGGTTTAATCAATTTAATAATCCAGACGAGGCGATATTAATAGAAAAAAGAATTAAGGGATGGAAAAGGTATAAGAAGATTGATTTGATTAAAACAAAAAATCCTAATTTTAGTGATATGTCATCCACGTTCCACTAGATTCTTCGCTCCGCTCAGAATGACAATTAAATTAATGTTTAAGTATCTTTATTGAAGGTTTACTGTCAACTTTAATATAAACTGTTCCGCCGACCGGAAAAGTTATTTTCGGATCCGTGTGACCGAAGTCGACCCCGGCGACAATCGGGATATTATCCAGCTCTCTTTTGGTTTTGATGATTTTCATCAAAAGATCATTGCTTATTCTGGATTTTTTTTGAAACCGGCCGATCACCATCCCCCTGACTTCCCCAAATTCCGGAAGATGGATAAGGGACTGGAGATCCCGATCAAATATATGGGGCGCCGTTCCTTCATCATCCTCAATAAAAAGCACCGAGTCCCTAATATCAGGAAAGTATTCGGTTCCTTGAAGCAGATTCAATGTGTTTATGTTTCCACCAATAATGGTTCCCTCCGATTGTCCTTCGTTTATGACCAAAAATCCCGGATTATCCTCGAGGACGCGGGCCTCCTGGTCCATGAACCACAAGTCATCGCTCCAGCTTTTGCTGGCTTCTAGGGAGAACGGCTCGTCCGACATCAGGCATTTTTTGAAATGTTCCAGAGTGTAGTCAAAATAATGTTTTTGCCCGAACGTCGAATAATGCGGGCCGCTATAATTGACAAGGCCTGTTTTTGCGTATATAGCATTGTTCAAGACGGTAATGTCGGAGTAGCCGCAGAATATTTTTGGGTTGTTTCTCACAAGCCTCCAGTCCATATATCTCAAAAGTTGATTTGAATTGAATCCCCCGATGACGGTAATGACGGCTTTGACATTCTTGTCGGCAAAGGCCTCGTTTAAATCCTCTACCCTGGATGAGATCGACGAAGAATTGAAATCGTCGGTTTCGTTGACGTGTTTTCCGAATGTCAATTTCAAGCCCAGTTCGGCAAAACGGCTGTCGGCGATTTCCCTGCTTTCAGCGCCTATGATGGCTAGCGACCTGGCCGGTGCAATAATCCTGACCCCATCACCTTTTTTGAGCTTTTCCGGATATGTTTTGTTCATAATAAGGGATAAATATCTAAGGCGACTTCCTCGTACGGATGGACTTTCTTGATTGCCGCGATAATTTTATGAAGGTCTTTTTTGTAGCAGACGGTTTCTATCCTCTCTTCCGTTACCTCTTCAAACTTTCCAACCTTGCCAATAAACGGATTCGCGCCCAAAATCGGTTTGAAACGGCCGACCCCTTTGACCGAAAATGAGTTATGGGTGTAATTGCCGATTACCCCGGCCCCGGCCTCGCCCATCGCCTGCCGGACCATATCCGCGTGGGATTCCGGGACATACACCACCAATTTGACTTTTTCGCCTTCCATTATTTAAAGTATACTTTACAAAAATTTTTTGAATTCCTTTCCATATCGTTTTAGCGTAAATTCCGCCCCGGTATGAAGTGGCTTCGGAAGATTGTTTAACCTGAACCAGCCGATTTCGGAAATTTTTTCAGGATCGCCGTTGATAACTCTCATCCTGTCTACCTTAACCAAGTAAGAAATGATCAGCCAGTGGGTTTTGACTCCGTTTTCCATCCGCAGAAGCGAGTGGGCCGGCAACTGCTTTTCAATCCTCCCTTCAACTCCGTATTCTTCCTTAACTTCCCTTTTAACCGCCTCATCCAAAGTTTCCCCGAATTCGACTCTCCCTCCCCCAAAATCCCAGTTGCCTTTTTCGTCCCGGCACCGGTCGGATCTTTTATGCAAAAGAAAATTACCCCGCCCGTCATGGCAGTAGAAAGGGACCGAGACGGCAATATAATCTATTCCCGGTTTCATTTATTTAAGGAATCCCGCCGCTAATTCACGGAGCTTGGCTTCAGGGTCGTGAGATAAAACAAAGCCCGATGCCAATATGGCACCGGCCGCGCCAAGACTTACGGCTTTTTTGACGTCTTCGCCAGTTGATACTCCAGCCCCTATAATAAGCGGGTGTTTTAATTTGTCTACTAGATTTTTTACGTTTTCGGCTTCCTGGGAAAGCATCGAAACCCCGCCACCGATCATATCCTCGCGTTCATAGGAAACGTAATCCGGATCAAGGGCATCGAATTCCAACACCATTTCCGGTGAAAAACCGATAACGACATTTCTCAACCCGTATTCTTTGGCTTTCGCCAGAATCGATTTGGTGACATCGGGACTATTCTTGTGCTCGCTGTGGTTGATGACAACCCCAGTGGCACCAGCCAGCTTTAGGGCGTGAGGGGAAAGCCAACCCATGTTTTTTCCGGGATCGATCGGATCCATATGCTGGGCCCATACCTCTATCCCCAATTCCTTTCTGATGCGGTAAATGTCCGTCGGCTGGGCAGCCGGTATGATTTCCACACCAAACTCCGAGGAGATTTTTTTAACTGAAGACAAAAGCCTTATGGCGCTATCGCCGGTTGATTCCTTGTAAGTCTTTAAGGACAGAATTATCATATAATATTATTTTATAACAGCGCGACCACTATGACAAAGGACAAAAAAAACAAGATACCGAGAAATGTTTTTGTTTTGGGGCTGGTCAGTTTTTTTAACGACTTGGCGGCCGAGATGGTCTACCCGATCGTCCCGATTTTTTTGACAACGGTCTTGAAGACTTCCATACCTGTAATCGGCATTATTGAAGGAATTGCCGAAGCGACGGCATCGGTCGGCAAATACTTTTTCGGTGCGATGTCCGATTATTTCCAGAGGAGGAAAATCTTCGTGGTTTTGGGTTACGCATTCGGAGCCTTTTCAAAACTATTTATTGGACTGGCCGCATCATGGCCTCTGGTTCTTTTCGCCCGTTTCATCGATCGCTCCGGCAAGGGAATAAGAACCGCCCCGAGGGATAGTATTCTTTTGGAAAACACCACCCCCGGAAACCGGGGATATATTTTCGGATTCCATAGGGCTTTCGATTCCTTGGGCGCCGTTTTCGGGCCAATCCTCGGGCTATTGTTTTTATATCTGATGAAGGAAAACATGAGGCTGGTCTTTTTCCTTGCATTCATCCCCTCCATTGTCGCCGTCGTTTTATTGATGCTTTTGGTCAAGGAAAAAAAGGCCCCGCCATCCGAAGAAAAAAAGCAATTCGTAAAAATCAACTTCCGGTCCCTCAATCCTCAACTGAAAGTTTTTCTACTGGCCAGCTTCATCTTTTCCCTTGGCAACAGTTCCGATGCATTCCTCATTTTGCGCGCCCAAGACCTTGGGCTGACAACCGTTCTGGCAACCTTGACTTACGTCGTTTATAATATTTCCCAAACCATTTTTGCCACCCCTGCCGGCAGGCTTGCCGACAGAATCGGGACTCGACGTGTCTTCGGGGTCGGTCTTCTGATCTTTGCCTTTGTTTATTTCCTATTCGGATTTGTGAACGATCCGGTATTCCTCTGGATTATTTTCCCGGTCTACGGGATTTACATCGCTTTCACCGACGGTGTTTCCAAAGCTTACGTCTCCGAATTTATAGACAGGAAGGAGTCCGGGAACTATTTTGGACTGCATCAAACCCTTATGGCAATCGGCGCCTTTATCGCGTCGTTCCTTGGCGGGATTATTTGGAATAAGATAAGTCCCTCTGCGACTTTTTATTACGGAAGCTTCATGGCCGCCCTAGGACTTGCCGTGTTTTACCTTGCCGACAACAAGGCCATAAAGGGGTATCAGGACTAAATATTGGAGGGGCCACGCCAAAAATACGGCAACCGGAATATTGAAAAAATTAATGTCGGCAAACGGTACGTTGTCATAGACCCAAAAACTGAAAAAAAGGTTATAGTACTCAAAAACGATTGAAGTGACCGCCGACGCTGATAATGCAAAAGCAATGTTCCGGTAATCGCCCTTCATGAGATCGAATAAAACCGTCGGTCCCCGCCTCTGAAAACTTTTGCCCTCGCAAAACAGCCATAAGCAAATCGCAAAGGCTAAAAACGCCAATAGCGGAACGTTGTTTCCGAACTTGGAATTTATCAGCCCGCCCAATGTCCGCGGATATTCCTGGTACTTTAATGCGATCAACATGGCAATCAATGCCGGTATCCAAAAATAGCTGAATAATTCAGCCATGCCATCCAATAATCTAGCAAAACTCTTGCTATAAGCGCCCGATTTAATTTTTATCTTCAAAAATGACCTGGCCGCCCAATAACTTTCCAGAAGCAGAAAACAATACGCAAAAAAATTGAAAAAAATCAATGATATATATTGTCCGAAAGAATAATAAGGATAGAACCAGAAATTACCGATAATATTTCCCGACACCTCCATGATTATGGTTACAATAACCGAGAATCCGAATAATCCGGCCAATTTCTTCGGTAGGTCTCCAGACGACAAATAGGATTTTCCTTCCCTCTTGAAAACGATAAAGTCAAAGACCATGCCCAAGCCGGCCATGAAGAACATGTAGTAAAAACTCAAGAGTATCGTACTGATCATTTTTTAATCGCAAACCCCTACCAAATATTCCTTGGGGAATTGATAGCTTTTCAAAACGGTGCAATCCGGGATTCCGTTCCCGTCCTGGGCAATTATCCATTTCTCTTTCTCCTTGACCGCCCAGTAGATGCCCCCTCCGCCCTGTTCTGTCTTGCTGTTGACGAGTCCCCGGGCAAACTTGCCGTTGAATTTGGTTATGGTAACCAATATGTCGGATGCCTGCCATTTGTTTTTTTCGGCCAATGCCCGGCCGATTGCCTCCTCGTCGCCGCAAGGTTCCTCCCAAACCCGGATACAACTTCTTTTTGCATCGCACCATGAATATCCGGCTGAAGCCTTGCATCCATGCTCGTCTACATCTCCGCCAACCAAAGGCGGTTGGGTTAACGTCGGGGAGGCTGATGGAGTAACTGTCATCTTTGCTTTCCCATTCTTGCTCTCGATTTTTAAGTCGTATTTCTGGCTTATGAAATACCCGCCCGCAAAAGCGACCAGAACCGCCAATACAACCAGTAAATTTTTCATGTTATTTTTTTCTCCTTACGAGAAGGACGCTAACTAATAATGCGTTGGCCAATATCATGTATACATGGTAAGACGCGGTAACGAAGGATATTTTTTCGAGTGCGAAAATCGCCAAAAAAATCCTGAAGGCATTTATCGCATAAGTTTCAATCGTTTCCGTATGGGGATGGATATATGATTTCCTTATGGTCGGAATTGTACCCAAGGCATCGGCGGCAATAACGAGGGTTATCGATATGTAAGGATCCTTGGCAACGAGCCAAAAATACGTGGCAATGCTTGCCAATGCGAGACATATCCAATCGACAAAAATAATTTCCGACCTGCCTTTTGCGATTCCGGCAATCATGATGAATGCGCAGACAAAAATCATGAATCCGTTAAACCATGCTCCGGGGCCGGCTCCATTTTCCATCTGGATAAAAAATCCTACTGCCGTCAAGATCAGCCAGATAAGCCAGGAAAAAGCGTGCGGCTTGGTTTCGCCCTTCATAATATCCCTGACATAGGGAAAATAACTGACAAGGGCCAGAAATACCGCCAGGGCACCCAATATCTGTTTGTAAACCATCTCGACTTTAATTTTACTCCTATCATTGACAAAATCAAAAAATGCGGTGATAATTGTTACATATGAAAAACTTACTCATCGGGCTGGTTGTCTTGGCGGTATTGGGTGTTGGCGGTTATTTGTATCTTAGTTCCAAGGGGGCGGTTCCGAAAGTGCCCCGGGCCATGATGGGATCAAATACAACCGGAGGGGGCAATGTTTTTACATCCATTAAGGATGCCTTGTCAAAATCGATAAGCCTAAAGTGCACTTTCAAGGACGAAAAGGGAGTTGAAACCACAACATACATCAAAAACGGCGCAGTCAGGGTCATGCTGAATGGCGCCGCCGATGAAGACGCCCCTAACAATATCGTCATGAAGGACGAGCAAATGCATATGTGGTCGGACAAAACCAAGGAAGGGATAATCCTTGCTTTTAATGAACCATCCAGCGTTTCACCTTATCCGACTACCGGCCAAAAAAATGAAAACCCAGTTGATGAAAAATTCGGACAGCAGGAATCGATCTTATCGACGATCGAAAAATACAAGGATGCCTGCAAACCCGAAGTGGTTTCCGATTCGATGTTCACCGTGCCGACCGACGTCAAATTCCAGGATATGAATGCCCTGCAGCAGCAAATGATGAAGGATCTTCCAAAGGCACCCGCTCAGGGTTCCATGCCGGGATCAGGGGATCCGCAGGAATATCAGAAATATATCGAAGGCATGATGCAGCAACAGGGACAATAACAGGGATCAAAGTTTGATTAGCGGTTCCTGACCCTCGTTCCACAGGGCCTCATTGAAGAATTTTACCCTGATGGGGGTTATTCTGTACATCCGGCCTTTTATGGCCTTCTTCATCATATTTTCATAGGTGTAAAGGGGGCTTGTCACGTCCAGGGTTTTTTTCCAGAGGTCAAGGGCGTGTTTTATCTTGTTGGCGCCTGATATCTTTTTCGCCTTTCCGTATATTTGAAGGCCTTTTTTCAAGGAGGCGGGCTTCTGGGGAGAGTCAACAATGGCTACCGAAACCTTGGGGTTTTTCTCGATTTGTTTGCAATGGAGGGTTTCAGGATCGCTCAGGAAATATATATTCATATCGTTGTCGACCGAATAGTAGACGGTAGCGGTCCAGGGATAACTGGCGTAAGTCCCGACAACCATCTGAAAATGAGACTGAAGAAATTCTTTTATGTGCCTTATTACTTCCTGTCTGTCCATGGGGTTATTATAAGACATTTCGGCAAGTTATGTTTTGCCGAAATATTTAAAGGTACTATTTTAGTCTTTTTATCTCACGTCGTTCGATAATAACACGCTAACATGCTTTACCCCTTGACAAAGTAAACATTCGTTCACTAGAATAGAAAGTATATATGAACGCCACCATCAATGAGCCCGTCAGCGTAATTTCCGCCTATAGCCAGGAAAAGGAGCGCTTTATCCCCTACAAGATGCGTTGGAGGCTGAGGGACTATTTCATCAAGCGCCTCGCCTACCATCACAAGATCCGTGAGGGACGCACTCTTTATCATATCTTCCATGTTACCGACGGTAATCTGGACTTCAAGATGAGTTTTGATACCGAAACCCTGTCCTGGATCCTGGAGGAGGTGTCGGATGGATCGGCAAGTTAATCAGGCGGCGCCTCGCATCATGCACATAGACCTCAACTCCTGTTTTGCGACCGTCAGTCAACAGGCCCATCCACATCTTAGGGGCAAACCACTGGTCATCGCTGCCTATACGACCGATCGGGGATGCATCCTTGCCTCCTCTATTGAAGCCAAAAAACTCGGGATAAAGACCGGAATGATGGTCTATCAGGCGCGTACGATCTGCCCAGAAGTTATAGTCCGGGAAAACGATCCGGATTTGGTCCGTGATGTTAGTAGCAACTTCATGAAAATCTGCGGCGATTATTCGCCGGACGTTACCCCAAAATCAATTGACGAAATCGTCATTAATTTTGCCGCGACCGGCGGATACCACAAGAAAACCCTTGTCGAAATAGGACGCGAGATCAAGGATCGTTTTCACCGCGAGATCGGAGAGTGGATTTTCTGTAATATCGGCATCAGTACCAACCGGTTTCTCGCCAAACTCGCCTCCAGCCTTCATAAACCGGATGGCCTTGACGTTATCGACCATCGGAATCTTATGTCAATTTACTCGAGCGTCAAGCTCACGGACCTTAATGGAATAAACGTCAGATATGAAGCCAGGCTGAACAGGGTAGGCATTTTCAACCCGACCCAATTTTTTTACGCAACCGATGCCGCCCTGCGGAAGCAGGTTTTTGGCGGGATCGTCGGACACTATTGGTATATGCGTTTGAGGGGTTGGGAGGTCGACGACTTCAAGTCGGAAAGGAAAAGCTACGGACAGGAATACTCCCTCGGAAAAAAAACCAATGATCCCCAAAGATTGGCGGCCCTAATAATGATGCTTACCGAAAAAATGGGCAGGCGCCTTAGGTCATCCAACAGGGCGGCCAAAGGAGTTCATTTGGCCTTTCTTTACGACGACTGGAGTTATTGGCATCGGGGAAGGAAATTTGATCAATCCATGTATACGACTCAGGAGCTTTATCAGAAAATTATGGGATTGTCGGCAGAGTGCCGGTCGACCAGGATCGTCCGCAAGATTGCCGTTTCCTGTTTCGGATTGACGACTTTTGATTCGATAACGCCATCCTTGTTTGACGATGAATCGGAAAAAATGAGACGCGTTTCCAATGCCGTCGATCTGATAAACGACCGTTATGGTGAGTACGTCGTGACGCCGGCCATCATGATCAAAGCCAAAAAGACTATCGTCGACCGGATTGCTTTTGGCGGATTATGACGGCCATTGGGATTTTGATAGGTCAACCTTATTGCCTATAAACTTGACCCCTTCCCTCTTGAGCATCTTTATTTTTCCGGGGACACCTCCCTTTCCCGAGTAACCGGTCATCGACCCATCGGCGGCCACTACCCTATGGCAAGGGGTCCTCGGGGCATCGGGGTTGGTTCTCATGTAGTAGCCGACGGCCCTCGCAGCCCTTGGTCTGCCGGCCATTTTAGCAATCTGGCCGTATGTCGCCACTTTTCCTTTAGGGATCGAGGCGCAGATCATATACACATGATCCTTGAAAGTTTTCATTTGATTTTTATCACCACCTTTCCTTTTGGGTGGTTTTGCTCTTTATAGACAAAAGCCGCTTCGGTCTTTTCTAAGGGAAAAATTTTATCCACCTGGGGCAGGATGACTTTTTCATTTACCAACTTCGAAAGAAGCATCAGCCTTTCGGTGTTGCTTGATGTGTTGGTCGCAATTCCGGTTACGCCGTATCGATCAGCCAGTTCTTTGTTTGGCGCCCCTTTCATCGAAGTCAGGATTCCGCCTTTTTTCAATACTATGAAGGACTTTTCCATAACCTCACCCCCGATAGTGTCGTAAACGGCATCGAAATCCCTGAGTTTTTCTTCAAATTTTTCTTTTCGATAATCTATGATTTCATCCGCACCGAGTTTCTTTGCATACTCCATGTCGTCACCCGATACGGTCGTTGCCACGTATGCTCCAATATGTTTTGCCAATTGGATGGCAACTGTTCCAATTCCACCGGCCCCACCGTGAATGAGGATTTTCTGTCCTTTCCGGAGTTTTATGTTCTCCACAATCGCTTGGATGGTGCTTACCCCGACTAAATGCAGCGAGGCCGCTTCTTCGTGACTCAAACCCGATGGTTTTAGAGCCATTCTTTTTACGTTAACGGCCGCCACTTGAGCATATGCGCCCGACCCGCCCGAAAAAACGATCGCCGTTCCGTATACCTCGTCGCCGGTTTTGAAATCTTTGACTCCCGGCGCCAACTGTTTTATTACCCCGGAGAAATCTCCTCCCGGAGTAAAAGGCAAGCTCAAGGGTTTTATGTCTTTCATATAACCTTTAATGATAAATGTGTCAAAGGGGTTGACGCATGAAGCGTAGATCTCGACCAACGCCTGGTTTTCCGAAAGATCCGGCTCAGGGATGTTATCTTCCAACTTGAGATTTTCGTAACCTCCGTATACCGACAGTCTGATAGTCTTCATAGTTTTGAAAAACTTGTAACTATGCAAAGATTTCCGCGATCATGCAACGGGCCGATCCTCCGCCGACGGTTTCGATGGTTGGAATCGGAACCGTAACGAGCTTGCCGTATTTTTTCAGGGTCGCCTTCTGGCTTGGCGTGAAAGCGCCGTATGCCGTTTCCGACATGATTATTTTCGGCTTTTTGTCGGTCGAGTTCAACTGGATTATGTTGCCGCAAAACCTGTCCATTTGTTCGACGGTGAGAGGAATTATCTCTTTCCTGATTTGCCTCAGTTTTTTTTCGAGAAGATAGCGTTCCTTCTCGGAATTGATGGCGTTGAGGCAGACTACGGCATATCCGTCTCCCAAACTCATGACGATATTCGTATGGTAGATTGGCTTCAAGTCGGAATCCAGGGCATGGAGGAAAAACCCTTCATATCCCATTTTCCGGCACCATTTATTGAACTCCTGGCGGTGGGTTCTTTCTGATTCCATCGCGAAAGCTACCCGGTTTTTCCTGTCCAAGACCATACTACCTGTTCCTTCAAGAAATTGGTTCGCGAGTTCGGCTTTGGTCATGTCGATCATTTTTATGTGGTCTATTCCCGCGTCGTTTAAAAGGTTTTTCAAATTATGCGGTTGCCTTTCCATCCGTCTATTTTCGGCAAACATCGGATATACAACCAGCTTCCCGTCCCGGTGGTGGGAAAACCAGTTGTTGGGAAAAACGGCGTCGGGTGTAACAACGTCGATGCGGCTTCCAAGGATTAGAGTCCTTATTTTCTCTTTCTCGAGGATGGTGACCATGTTCCTGAATTCGTTCATCGCCCGATCTCTTAGTTTTTGAGGCGGCAAGGCAATGTTGTGCTGAAATGGGTTGGTTCCGGCAGTCTGCGGGTTGAAGCCGAACTTGTCCGGTGAAACCATGACGACCGTGTTAGCTAAACTCATACTTCCATTATAGTAGTTAACTACGCCCCAAATCAATTCTTTTTCGGTGTATAAATATAGTAATAATTACAATTTAATTTTTATAACTATGAAAGGGTACGTTGACAATATTGAAAAAATTAGCGAGGAAAACAGTTTCTTTAGACAGGTCCTCTATACAAGCCAGCATCAACAGCTTGTCGTCATGTGCCTGCTTCCAAATGAGGAAATCGGAATGGAAGTCCATGAAATCACCGACCAGTTCATAAGAATCGAGGAGGGCGAGGGCAAAGCAATCATGAACGGTGAGGAGAGGCTGATCAAGGAAGGAGATGCAATAATTATCCCGGCCGGCACTCAGCATAACATCGTCAACACGTCCGCGGACATGAAATTGAGGCTCTATACGATCTATTCCCCTCCCCACCACAAGGATCTGACCGTTCATAAAACCAAGGCCGAAGCGGAAGCCGATGCCGAAGACCATTTGTGAATCTGGTGTTGGAAGGGCTTAACCGGTCGCCTCAAAATATCCTTACATAATGCTTGCCTATGTATTACCCAATCCTCATGTGCGGCAGATAAAGTGAAACTAAGTCCGCCTAGTTCTCTGCATAGAGGGCTTGGCGTGACGGTTAAAAACCGCTATTATTTATTTACAATAAATATTTGACGATTGATGAGTTTGTTTCGGAAAATTCGAATAACTGCCCGTCAGGCCTTTTCAGGATTATAGCTTCCGGACTTCTTTACAATGGCGTCTCCGATATTGAAGCTGTCATAAAGATTCTTGCCGACCGTCACGTTTTTGCTGATACCTTCGGAAGTTTTTATGTAGATGTGATATACGGTTTCTTTATAATCGCTGCCATCGGTCTTGCGGGTTGCAATACCGGTTTTTTTGTCGGTTACAGTCCCCACCCAGCTTTCCTTCATTCTTTTTTGCAATGCGGCAATAACCAAACCGGCAACTAGGATGATAAAAACGGGAACGAGAACGAATACAACCGATGGATTCATAGGAAAGTCATATAAATGTTAATAGTGTTATTATAGACTATCTATCACTTAATGCGTAGGAGTTACACTTTTATTCCCCGTTTTTTTATTTCCTCGAGGATTTTCCCTCCGAGTGGACGGCAGGCGCAATTTTTGGCGTGTTCGAGATGCCATTCGATCCGCTCATCGAGCGTCGGGTTTTTAGGCATTTTATTCATCAGGTGCCATGAGGCGTTTATTCTACCCATAAAATAAATTACTCAATGAAATTCCGAAAAAAATATTCTGTTTTTATAGCACTCGATTCCGGATTTTACGTTGGGGACGATATTTTCAGGCAGAGCATCGATATCAAACCATTTGACGTGTTCGGCCTTATGGGGTTCGTTATTATCCGGTTCGCCTTCCCAATATTCAACCCTGAAAAAGAAGTCCATGTACTCGAAATTGTCTTTCTTGTTGCGGTGCATGACGTGGTATAGGGTTAGATTTGAAGGATCCGTGGTCAGACCCACTTCTTCGCGGATTTCCCTCACCAGGGCTTCTTTGAGTTCTTCGTTTTTTTCCAGATGGCCGGCCGGCAACCCGTACATGCCGTCCATCCATCCGGTACCTTTCCGCAGCAAAAGAAGAATTTTACGGTTTTTGATAAAAATTCCGTAAATTGCGCAACGGAGAGTGTGGCGTATACCCATAGTGAGATTATATCAGGGTTCAATTCATGAGATCCAGGGCAGCAATAACGACAATCGCAATGAGCATCACCAGTAAAACGATATCTCCCGAATTTATCTTGACGGCCCTGTTATTTTTCATGTGGCGTCTTTCCGCTTTTCTCCTGACAACGATTTTTAAGGCGTCTCTCATGGAGCCAGTGTTGATGAAGGTGTCGCCTCGGGCGTCGGGGTAATCCCTTTAATGGTAAAGTCGAGCGTTTGCTTTACCCCATCCCAGGAGTCCATACCTTCTTTCGGGATAAGAATGTACTGTTTGTCGTCCGATATGGCATTATCCAGGACGTTTTCGTCTGAAATCACAAAGGTCGTGATTGTGTATTCGTTGACGTTGTCTGCTTCCTTGATGAATTTCTGCATCAGGTTGATGCCTATGTCGGTTTTGACGTCTTTTTTGTATTCGTCTATCAATGGTATTATTTTTGTCACGAACCCGAGGCTTATAACCTTGTTCTTTACCGCCTCGATGACCTGCTGTTGACGAAGCGCCCTGTTGAAGTCCCCCCCGTCGGTTTCCGAGTGCCTAGACCTGGCGTATTTCAATGCCGTTGCCCCATCCATATGGATCGTGCCCTTCGCAAATTCCAGTTTCTCATACCGGCACGGGAAAGCCAGTTCCGGGGAACTGGTTGCATTGCTTACGAACGTTTCAAGTTTCGGGTCATCCTTGAATTGCCTTTCCCTTTCTTCAGGGTTGAACCCCGGAGTCAAAAACGGCTCTGCCTTTTTGAACAACCCTTCGGTTTCCTGGTCGCACAGATCCTTCTCCTTGCCATCAACCGGATACTCCGGATCGGTGAAGGCCCGCTTGACGTCAACATCGATGCCGCCCAGGATGTCTATAGCCTTTGTAAAGCCCTCAAAATCTACGCTGACATAGCCGTCGACCGTAAGTCCGGTGATCTGCTGGACGGTTGTCTTGACGAGCTTGGCATCATCTTTCGAACCCAGGTATTTTGGATCAAGGCCCGGATAGTCTTCCGGGAAAAGCTCCGTTTGATATACGGCGTTAATCTTTGTGTGGAATTCCTCCCCCGATTTTGTCGGCAGCCTCACCCAAAGGTCTCGGGGAATCGAAAACAAAGTGACTTTCTTTATCTTGGTGTCGATGTGGACGACCATCATCGTGTCGGTAAGGTAAGTCCCCTCATGATTGCCTCCCCCGTACCCCAAAAGAAGAAAATTGTGAGACGTTTGTTCCGGTTTTTTTATAGCCACGGGGCCGTCGTTTTTTTTGCCCGATAGGAGGTTTCTCGATAAAACAAAAGCGCCAAAAGCAAGAATGACCGACAGAATTATTATGAAAACGGTTTTTTTGTTCATGTAAAACGTTATATTTTACACTTTTTGGCAAGGTTGAGGTGCATAAAATAAAAAGAATCCGGACACTTAATCTGTCCGGGATTTTTGTAAAAATAACTGCTACAATCAATGTTATTTTTCGACATTGATGCAAGAATACGTTGTCCGATACGCAATACTCGCTTTCTTCGCTTTTGTGGCGGAGATTTTCGATGGCGGAATTGGGATGGGATACGGAGTCAGTTTGACCTCGTTTCTTTTATCAATTGGTGCTGGGACGGCCGTTGCAAGCGCCTCGGTTCATTTATCAGAGATAGGAACTACATTAATCTCCGGGGTATCCCATTGGAAGATGGGAAATTTCGATAAGAAGATTTTTTGTTTTTTGGCTATTCCCGGCATTTTAGGGGGTATTTTAGGAGCTGCTTTTTCCGTTTATTTTGAAAAAATGCTACTGATCAAACCTGTCATTTCCGCGATCCTTTTGGTGCTTGGGATAGCTATCATTGTCAAATTCTTGAAAAAAAGAGGTTCCGACTCCGGCATTTATAAATCACCGAGGATAAGACAACTCGTGCCCTTGGGTTTCATAGCCGCCTTTGTCGACGCCATCGGTGGAGGTGGTTGGGGTCCGATAGCCACGCCCGCCCTGGTCATAAGCGATGCCCATCCCAAAAAAACGATTGGGTCGGTTAATTTTGCCGAGTTTGTCGTAACTGTTTCCATCTCTCTCACTTTTTTATTTACGTTGAAACAGGTCGATTGGGGCATCGTGCTCCCGATGATTGTCGGCGGATTTATTGCCGCCCCTTCGGCGGCTTTCATTACCAGGAAGATCGATCACAAAGTCCTGGGAATCGGTGTCGGGATATTGATTAGTTTTTTAAGCGTCAGGACAATTCTTATCGCGCTTGGTATTGGATTCATATTCTGAAATAGACTCGTACCAAAATGCTACAAGAAGTGTTGATTTTTTATTTTGCCTCATGTAGATTAAGGTTCATATGCAAACCAAGAGTGGCAGGGCTAAGGGATTTTCGGATGAGGAAAGGGAGGCGATGAGGGAAAGAGCAAGGGAGCTGAATTCGGAAAACGGCGAGGCGACCGTTCTAGCAAAGATCAACGAACTTCCGGAACCTGACCGCACCTTGGCCAAGCGTCTTCATCAACTAATCAAGAAAAATGCGCCAACCCTGACCCCTAAAACCTGGTACGGAATGCCCGCATACGCCAACAAGGAAGGCAAGGTTGTCTGCTTCCTCCAAAGTGCGGCGAAATTCAAGACGAGATACGCGACCATTGGATTCAGCGACCAGGCTAAGCTCGACGATGGAAGCATGTGGCCAAATGGATATGCCTTGATGAAACTTACCGCAGAGGCAGAATCAAAGATTGCCGCGCTCGTGAAAAAGGCCGTAGGTTGATCAAATACCCGCATTTTTGTCTACCAGCCCGCCCATATAGTTTGCCTTGTAAAGTGTTTTTCCGTTTTCCGTGATTTGTTCTTCGCCCGAATAACTTTTCACATCCCCGCCCCAGTTATTGGCGTAAATCAATTTCCCCTCTACCAATTGCCTCGGGCCCCTGAAGGGAGCCTCCTCCGGCATTTGAATTAGCGCCTTTCTCAAAATGGAGTAAACCGAATTTGCGTCCGTACCTTCGTTTACCCATCCGTAATAGACCATTATCCAGACAGGCTTGTTTTTGTGGAAAACAACCAGCCTTCCGCCATATGGTTCGCCGCCAAAGAAGTTGTCGTGTGATCTCCAGTCTCCTTTCTCATATGGGATCGAGGTCGACGAATCGCTCTCCTTTATCCACCTCTTTTCCTGTCCCCCGGCATATCCGGCCCGGTTCGATTCAATCAGAAATCTTTTCAGGTCTTTAAGATCCATACAAAATTATATCAATCGCCGCTTGTTATTTTATTCCCCATCTCCATGCCCAGGCGGTTATGTTCAGTCCGCCGCCGGCAAGATTGACGGCCTTTTTCAATTCATACTGGCTGATGGTTTTGTCGAGCGGTTCCCGGTCGGGTATGTTTCCCGTGTAGTATCTTTTTAAAACTGGTAGCGCACGGCGATCGCCTAGTTGCCCAAGCGCCCAGATCGAGTCATTCCTGGTTCTGAAATCTTGTTTCTCGTCATTAAGTTGGACCATTAAGGCCTCAACGCAGCCGCCTCCGTACTGTTTTTTAGCATTTTGGCAAAGATCCTTAACTTCATAGCCTATCCAAATATTCAAGATAAAGAAAAAGAGCAAAAAAATACTTATCCCTACCGAGATCAAATAGAATAATTTTTCCTTTACGTCCTCAATTTTTTTCTCCTTCATATGAGAATACGTCCTCAATTTTAACTTTGAAAAGCCTTGCAATCTTAAAAGCCAAACCCAATGACGGCAAATATTTATCCGCTTCAATGGCGATGACTGTTTGGCGGCTAACTCCGATCTTGTCCGCCAATTGTTCTTGAGTCAGGTCGTGCATGGCCCGATAGACCTTCAGTTTATTCCTCATTGCCTCCACCCCCGTATTTCTTGTTATAAAAATGGTAGGCGAGGGTGTAAACGAAAATCAGGAACAAGGTGAGGTAGGCAAAAACCATCCCCATCGATTCGATATAAAGCCACTCGCCTTTGCTGAAAACGGAGATTCCGCCCTTTGTCGGAAGCAGCATCAGGAAAGCCGCAAGACCGATCGTCGGCGCAAATATCGCGTAAGTCATTCTCGCCGCTTTTTCTTGGATCGTCATTTCCCTTTCGTCGGATCTGATCTTGGCCTTCGAACGAACCAATGCCATAAAAAACATGCCGGTCAAAACGCCTGCTGCCGCCAAAAGATAACTATCCCTGACTACCGCTATCGAAACAATCGCAGATACAAAAAAGGCGACAAATGCCCGAAGCTGCTTGTATTTTTTTCTATCCATAATTATTTTAATGTAATATATGCTTTACATTATGTCAAGCGTAATTTACTCATGTTTATACAAAAAACAACCCACCCTGCCATATCGAGTGGGTTGTGGCGACGTTTCGCTTTTATCTTGCGAACAGCTTAAAAAACCATCCAAGCAAGCTGCCTGTTTGCGTTTCAAGGACGATTTTGTCCGATAGCGCCGTATTCTGATCGACCAAAGCCTTAATAGCTTCCTGCACTTGAGAGACGTCTCCCTCATTGGATAACTGATTCTGCAGTTGGGTCAACTGCTGGATGCGCAGTTGGTTTTGCTCCATGACTTTTTCCATATTCTTGAGCGCCCTAAAATTCGGACCAAGGATTGATTTAAGCAATCCCTTGCGATCGTCAAGCTTTTTGAGCTCGACCTGCATTTGTTGCTGGGAATTTTTCTGTTCCCGTGCAATGTCTCTTATTTGCTGACCGACGCCATCCTGCAATTTATCTGTCGTCAATAGCTCTTCAACTTTGGCGGCGACGTCACTCATGCTTTCCTCAGCCCTGCCATTTCTAGGTGAAACTTCTTTGAGCGATTCTTGTTCTTGGACTTCATCATCCGTTTCAAGATTTTCCTGTTCCTGATTGTTGATTTTTATTTTGGATTCTTCACCCTGGTTTTGAGTCTTGATTTGATTTTCATTTTTTACTTGGTTCCCCGATGGCAATGGAGAAGCACTGTCTGTGAGTTCCTCAAGTTGGGAAGCAGCCCCGGAACCGGCATTCTCTGTCCCCGCGCCGTTTTTTGCGGCAAAAACAGGGGCTGTCAATATGAATACTGCCGAAATTATTACAAGTGAAATGATTTTTTTCGTGTTTATCACCTCCTTCCTTATTTATAGAACCATTATTTTGCAAATCGGTTTAGGCGATTTCCATTGACATTAAACAATCGACCCGGCCCTTTTTGATAGTCCGGTACCCTATTTTCAATCTGCTGATAGAAACGCCTCATGGGTCCCTGCCTGGACCACATGTCATTAAGACCCAATCCGTCTATGATAAAACCGGCCATGACGATGGCCATGACAAAACCTATTGAGATGAGCAAAAAGTTTTTTTTGTAAGCAAAATCGTATTTTTTCAGCAGCCATACCCCAAGGCCAATACCTAAAACCGCAATCAACGGGATCCATAATGGAAAGCTGTCATACATCATCTCCAATCTCCATTGGCCGTTAGGTCCGTGTCGGCGAAGCAAAAAAATCGTCAGATTCATCAAAAATATGGCAGCCAAGGTGGAAGTCGTTAAACCAATCATCATCAGGGTCGAGCCTAAAATAAAATACCATTTTGGCTTCATGGTAATCTGGTTCCGCCTGATTTTTTCCATTATAGATTTTTCGAAATCGACCGATTTCATTCTTTTTATTTTTTGCATATTTTTTTCATAAGTCCCCTGGCGCGGTTGATCCTCGTGCCTACCGTACCGACGGGAATTTTTAAAATGTCGCCAATCTCCTCGTAAGGCTTTTCTTCCATATAGAACAAGGTCAGCGGTTCCTTATAAATGACCGGCATTTTTTCAAGACAACTGTGCAAATGGTCCCTAAGTTCTTTTCTGATAAATTCATCTTCCAGGTCTACCCCGCTGTCGAATTCGACTTTATCGTCGATGGGCTTGTGTCTTTTTTGCCTGTTAAGGATATTCATGGCTTCATTGTGAACTATACGATATATCCAACTGGAAAATTTTTTTTTAACATCAAAGCCGTTAAGATTGATGTAGGCCTTAATAAACCCTTCCTGGACTACGTCCTCCCTGGCGTGTTCGTCGCTCATCAAATAGCCCGCGTACCTCATGAGTTTTTTTTGATACCTTCTTATTATTTCGGCGTAAAGACTCTTGTCCGAGCCTCTTATCATCTCTATTAATTTTTCATCCGATATGCCAGAAACCATGCTCATAGGTTATTAATTGATTATATAGATTTGTAAGAATCGAAGTCAATTTATTATCGCTTCATAAACGGCTGAAACCTCACTCAAAATATTAAGTGAGGTGTCAGCTTTTTGAATATAGAATATTAACGTGACCTGCCATATCCCATACCCTGACCAACACCAGATCCGTTTTTTAGTCCGAGACCAAGTTCCGCCCGGATTGCGTTCGCGTCACTAATCTTGCCTTGCAATGTAAGCTTGTGGACTTCGGCAAATTTAGCAAAGTTTTGGGCATTAATCGTTTGGGTTACGCGACCCCGTCCGGTCATCAGGCTTTTCCAGGCATTGTAGTCCTTACTCTCAAACGCTTTTATCATGGCATCATGACGCTCTTGAGTGTAATTGGGTCCCAGAACGTTGGGATCTCCTCTATAGGCCAATGCTGTTTTTGGGACAATAACTGCCCCCGCGATAACTAAAGCAGCCAGGCTTAAAAATAATGTTCTTTTGTTCATAATATTCACCTCCTTTCCGGATGACATATTGTCATCATCTATTAGTAGTACAATCGAAGAGTATATTTTCTTTCAAACAAAACTCTATAAGAAGTTAGTTCAATTTTTTTCTCTTATCTTTGATTCTGTTTATTCTTTTCGCCTTGGCTTCCATGAATTTGTTGGTACGCTTATGGTTTTCCTCATCAACCTTCTTTTGACATTCCAGGTCAGGGCACGCCATCTCTTTTGTCACAACCACGGAATTTCCTATCCGTTCCTTCCAAGAACGGACAAATATCCTCTCCTTACCGCATCGATAACATGTATTCGAGTATACGTTCATCTTTTGCGAAATCTTTGATAAGTGTTGCGACTGTTAGAAAAATAGTCATCTTTTTGATCGATTGGATGGGCTCTGACCACCTTTATTTTGCTGCCCTTAAGGGAAATGTTGTTGGTTTTTTCGATAGCTTCCCTTGCGTCGGCATCGTCATTCATCGTCACGTATCCATGACGGGTGTTTTGATTGTCGATTCCAAAAGTTATTTTGACCGACGTGATTTCGCCATACTTGCCGAACAGATCCAAAAGGTCCTTCTCGCTTGTGGTGGCGGAGATATTACCTACATATATCTTGCTTTGCATGAAATAGAAGAAAGAAGTTGTTTTACTAATGGAGATAACAATTTCTTAGATCTGGACTAAGTTTACCAGTTTTTCTGACCAATAGCCAGCGCAATGATATATTGATAATTTTTTGGTTATTATCTTATGACCCCGGAAAAAAGCAGAACAAAAAAAATAGCTGTTATCACCGCAAAAACAATGACCGTCTTAACGAACAAGTCAACAGCCTCTTTTTTCTTTCCCGAAATAAACAATTGCAGTGGCTGATAAAAAAATATATATGCCATCACGGTAACCGAAAGAGTCAACAAAGACAGCATTATGATCGGCGCCAAAAAAGTATCGGGCTTGTTCCTCTGGGTTTTGGATACGAACGTCAGTATGCTTACAACAAGCAGAATATATCCGGAGGCACCCAAGGCGTTAGCGATCGGATTCTTGGACATGTTTTGATTATACCAAACTGCCCCAACTATTTAGCCTTCCACTTCAACCTGGAAACCACCATATGCCATCCGTTTCATATCAAAAGGCATCTGCATGTCTTTCTTCCCTTCCATTTGTTTGCCCATTTCTTCCATCATCTTTTTATTGACTTCGTCACGGTGTTCCTTGGATTTATAGACGATAAAAGAGAACCAGACCGTCTCGCCGCTTTTTGCTCCAGCCATTTCGGGGAATGCCCTTGCTCTTTCACCTCCCATGTCCGGCGGGGCCAGATCATTTCCTCGGCACTCGTAATATTCCATGCGCCCAACCTCATCCATAAATCACGGCCCTCTTCGGCCATTTTCTTGTATTCTTCAGTTTTATCATTCGGAACTACCAACACGAATCCGTCTACATATTTAGCCATATTAATTTAATTAATTGATAATACTTATACTTAAAAAGTAGCAGTTATTATAAATTAGTCAAGGTTATAAAAAAAAGCGGCGTATTCAACGTGCCGGATGAAGACCAATGGTCATGCAGCGTGTGCATTTTTCTATCTATTCTCCAAGATATATAATTATAAGCATGATCAAACTTGTTATTTTCGATTGGGATGATGTAATAGTGTTGGGTTCTAAGAAAGGATACTATGATTGTTACCGGGAGACAATAAATGATTTGGGGGTTAATATGACTGAGGAAGAAATGGATATAAGGATTAAAAGCAAATGGGGAAAACCATTCAGGATAGAATTAACGGAATTATTAAAAGAAAAACCGGAATTAATTGATAAAGCCTGCGAAATCTTCTATCAAAATAAATTTGAAACCAATACTTTCTTAAATGCATTAAGTGAGGTAGAAGGTGTAAATGAAATGCTTGAGAGATTGAGCAAAAAATATAAACTGGCCGTTGCCACGGGTAACCAAAGGGAAATGCTCAATAAAATAATAGCCAAATTCAGTATTCCGAATGTTTTTTCCCAAGTCATCACATCACATGACAATATTCCTACAGAAAAAACTAAACCACATCCCTATATGCTGGAAGTCATACTAAAAGAGCAAGGAATAAAAAACACGGAAGCGGTTTATGTAGGCGATGCTGAAACTGATGTATTGATGGCGAGGAATGCAGGTGTAACGCCCATCGTTGTTTTGACCGGACATTTATCCAAGGAAAATGCGGAAAAGTTAGGCGTCAAACATATCGTACACAACGTTACACAGATAGAAGAGATTCTGAAAGAATTATAGTTATAATAACCGTACTGGTGCTCCCCCTAGCATACAAACTTCGAGACTGGTTTTATAAAAACACCCTAACGATCAATAATCAATTTAGAACCTAGAGCTCAAGAAAATATACTGGGGCAAAGGCAATAACTCCTGCAATGAATTGTAATACTAATATCCCTATCGCTTCCTTCGGCTTCTTTGGTAGGTATTTGATTACAAAAAAGGCAATAATTGGTATCTGTCCGCCCATAAGAAACTGAAAAATGTGAGCACCTGTCCCCTCATCATTACTACGTACTATCCCAAATATCGCCAACCAAATAAGTGTAAATAACAACGCAGTAGTAGACATAACTATTGGAAGCCAGGCACTTGTCTTAATTAGCAAATTCTTCATATTTGAAGTATATCAAAGAGGGTTCTAACTTCGTACACTATGCTCCCCCGCGTGGACTCGAACCACGAACCTTGTCGTTAACAGCGACCTGCTCTACCGATTGAGCTACAGGGGATATAAAAGAACACTATATTTTATCAAAAAAAGACCTATTTAATCAGAGATTTGACAACCATTATATTCAGTGGTATTATTTAGATGGTTATCTAAATATCTTATAATGGACATAATTTTTAAGGCCCTATCCGACAAAAACAGGCGCAAAATTCTGGAAATACTTAAGGAAAAGGATATGACGGTGGGCGAAATCGCCAAGCATTTCGAGATCACCGGCGCTTCCCTCTCCCATCACCTTGATATCCTAAAAAGAGCCCGGCTGATCGTTTCCGAAAGAAAGGGGCAGTTTATCGAGTACTCCCTCAATACATCGGTTTTCGAGGAAACGCTAAAAATCTTTATAAATTTATTGCAAAAAAAATAAAATGAAAAGGCTTAATTTCATAATCGTTGCCTTGATGTTTTTGGCCAGTTTCGTATACCGGCCGGTTCTTCCCGAAATGTTACCCACTCATTGGAACATACGGGGCCAGATCGACAGCTATATGCCAAAAAATATCGCCATCTGGATGATGCCGGCCATCGCCCTTTTGTCTTTCTTGGGCTTTTATTTTCTGCCGATGATCGACCCCAAGAAGGAAAAATACAAACTATTCAAAAGCGAATGGGCGATAATAAAGACCGCGCTTATCGGGTTTTTTGCCTATATGCAGTTCCTGACTTTCTACATTGCCATCAATCCCGGAACCAACATGATGCCGCTGATGTTCATGGGGCTTGGGGTTCTGTTTATACTTCTCGGAAACTATCTGTCAAAAATCAGGCAGAATTATTTCATCGGATTCAAACTCCCGTGGACATTGGCCAGCGAGGACAACTGGAACAAAACCCATCGGTTCGCCAGCTGGTGTTATGTTATCGCCGGGACCGTTACCCTTATCGAGGCATACTTCATTTGGTATGCGCCGGTCGTGGTTTTTGCGAGTCTCATACTGGCGTCGATACTGCCTGTCATATACTCTTTCCTGCTTTTCAAAAAAATGGAGGACAAGATGAAATTCATATATGTCGGACTGCTCGTTGTATTCCTTGGCATTTTCATGATCCGCTTATTGGCGGGCGAAGATGGATGGATTTGTGATGGCGGCAAGTGGGTAAAACACGGGGCGCCTTCGGCACCCATACCCAATAGGCCTTGCCGTTAAAACGGAAGCGTCAGCGGCATGTCGTTGGACTCTTGGTTTTCAAGATATTTCTGCCAATCGACCTTGATCGAGATTTTTCCGACTTCGTTCAGGTAGAAGACCTCCCTGTTCTTTATTCCATATTCGAAAAGTTCCCGGGTGAGCAAGGCATCGTCCAGGCAGTATTTTTTGAGTTCGTCCCATTTGCCTTCCTTATAGAATTCTATTGCCTGGAGCCCGTGCCCGGTTTTCTTTTTACCCAAAGTGGTCGAGATCAATTCGTTGAGGGCTAGCCGGCGACCGATCTTTTCCCTGACGTCGTCCATGATGTCAAAAACCGGAAAGTTCCCGACGTTCCCGGGATAGTAACCCTGCAGAACCTGGACGTCGAAATTGCGGACGTTATAGCCTATGATGTATGAGCACGATTCCAAAATGGGAAATAGTTGCCCCAGCTCCTTTTCGGTGAATACCTTGGGTGTATTATCGCGGTAATCATAAAGGGCAACCACGGTTACGCCCAGCTTTGAGGTTTCACTTTCCTCGCGGAAGGTTTTCTTCGTCTCCAGATCCAGGACAACCGGGAATTTTTTAGTCATTTTTCCTTTAATTGATTTTTTTGTTTTTAATATCCTTGAATATCTCCAATTCCAGGACTTTGTTCTTGTCGTTGGCCTGCCTCTTGTAGATATTGATCTTGTTGAGCTGCTGCTGGTATTGATGGTAAAGATCGTCAAATATTTTTACGAAAACCTCGCGGTTCTTCGGGCTAAGTTTCGGATACTCGCTTTGGAAAAATTCATCCAGCTTTCCAAGGCTCCACAGGGTTTCGATGAACCTCTCGTTTTTCAGGTTTACGGCCGTCATGTCACCCTGGATCGGGCGTATCTTGAACTTCATCATCCTTATCTCCGACACCATCCGTTCGGCTTTTGGCTTGTTTTTTATGAACATCTGGAATGTTTGGACAAGCGTCGAAATGTCCTTTGTCGTTTTTTTTCTCATTTGTTTAGGATATAATTATGGTATGTTGATACAAAAATTGCAAGACGACCAGATCGCCTCCCTTAAGTCCGGGGACAAAGTCCGCCTGACGGTTTTGAGATTCGTGATTTCCCAAATAAAAAACAAGGAAATCGAAAAAAAATCCGAACTGAATGACGAAGAAACCCTGGTTGTCCTGAAGAAGTTTGCCAAGGAACTCAATGAGTCGATTACGGCTTTTACGAAGGGAAACCGGCCGGAGTTGGTTGACGAAAACAAAAAGCAGCTGGAAATAATTTCTACCTATCTCCCCAAAGAGATTTCCGACGGAGAACTCGCGGCAGAGATGGATAAAATTCTCGCCGAAAACAAGGCTCTTATTGATGACAATCCCAAGGCGGTTATCGGCGTCGTCATGGGTCGCCTTAAAACAAAGGCCGACCCGGCAAGGATAATGCCGATGCTTCGCTCGAAAATAAACCTTGGGTAAAGGTGTAAAATCTTCTTATGAAGGCAGTCAAGAATATCCTGGCGGTTTTTCTGATCGGTTTTCTTCTGTTTTCCCTTTTGAAAAATATTTTCAATTACCGGGATAAAATGCAATTTTTTGATGATTACCGGAAAGATTACGAGGCGGAAAAAAAGAAAAACATCGAACTCAAAACTGAAATCGTGAAGAAAAAATCAACGACCGAAGTCGAAAAGACGATCAGAAATGACCTAAATCTCCTCAAGGAAAACGAGATCGCCATCATCCTTCCCTCGCCGACGCCTTCGCCCAAGGCACCCAACCCGGCTTCCATCCCCTCCTGGCGCCAATGGCTTGATCTGTTTATCAAATGATCACTGCCCGTTTAATTGCCTCGGAAGATCGATATTAACCGGTTGCGACTGCTTGTGCGGAAACTTTGCCAACTGAAAAGATATCTGGTTAGCTTCTGCCTTAAGGCCCGATAATTCCATGCCGTCAAACACCTTCATAACAGGCGGAGCTTTGGCGACGTCCATGAGTCCTGAACCGGTGAATTTGATCGCGTCTATGTATGAGAATTGATTATTGGAATCAAGCTCAAAAGCTACCCCAGTGGCCATTCCGGACGGCACTGCATTGACTGATATTTTTGACGGTGTTTTTCCGCCATTATCCTCATAGGATATTTCCAACCTGTTTGAAGAGCGTCCGTCAGGGGTTTCCTTGTATATGACAAAGCCCGTTGTTGTCAGGTCGCCTTTTTTTCTCCTACTCACATCGACCGTCTTGACGTCGTCACCCAAAAAATCATTGACTTTAAATCTCCTTTCGTAAACGAAGCCGGGGTTTGACTTTGATGCGTCTGCGTCAAGGTTTTGGAACTCGGTACCCCGATTAATCATTTCCCCGAGGAACGAATTTCCGGGAACATTAAAGATTTTTCTAACCTCTTCCCTTTGGGCGACCAGGGCCATTTGCAGGGAGGCTTCATCGCTGATCATTGATGCATCCATGAAAATAATTATACAAAAAGCTTAAAGACAGGAAAAATGTGAGTGCGTGCTTGATATAAAGTGATATAATAGTGATGTTCTTTTTATATACGGGGTAGTGTACGGTTGCACAGGAGGCTCATAATCTCCTAGACCGCGGTTCGACTCCCGGCCCCGTAACAAAAATTCTGTAAATGTCTTATAATTAACGCATGAATAACTTCCTTGTTTCCGTGATTGTCCCGGTCTACAACGAAGAAAAAAATGTCGTACCCCTTCTCAAAAGGCTTGTCCCCGTTCTCAAGCAATACCGATATGAGGTTGTTTTTGTTTCCGACGGATCGAAAGACAAGACTGTCGACGTTGTCAAAAAACAGATAGCGAAAAACGAAAACGTCAAACTCATAAGCTTCTATCGCAATTTCGGACACCAGATGGCTTTGACCGCCGGTTATCAGGTATCACGAGGCGACGCCGTGATATCCATGGATGCCGACCTCCAGGATCCGCCGGAAATAATCCCCCAGATGCTGGAAAAATGGCAAAACGGTTCAAAGGTTGTATATGCCAAAAGGAGCAAACGCGAAGTAGACGGGCTTTTCAAAAAAGCCACCGCCCAGTTTTTTTACCGGTTCATAAACTTTTTGTCAGACACCGCCGTTCCCCAGGATGTCGGGGACTTCAGGCTTTTGGACCGCGAGGTTGTGGATTTCCTCAACAACCTTCCTGAACAGTCGCGTTTCTTGAGGGGTTTGGTTTCGTGGGGATCGTATCCGTCTTCCTACGTATATTTTGAACGGGAAAAAAGATTTTCCGGTAAAACGCATTACGGCCTGCTCAAAATGCTTAATTTCGCCTTGGACGGTATTACTTCGTTTTCGGTCAAACCGCTCCGCATCGCAACCTATCTTGGCGTGACGACGGGAGTGGTCGGTTTCCTGGGCATGATCTACGAACTCGTCATGAAAATAATCAATCCGTCGCAGTTTGTCATCGGTTGGACGGGAATATTCACCGCCGTCATGTTTCTGGGCGGCATCCAACTGATAACGATTGGCATTATCGGGGAATACGTTGGTAAAATATATACGGAGATCCAGAAAAGGCCAAGATTTTTAATTAAGGAAAAGGTTAATATACAATAATGAAACGATTAGGCTTGGTTTTCATCGCTGTCGGATTGGCGCTTCTCGTATTTGTACTGTTCAATTTCTTCAAGGAGAGAAACAAGATCGCCTCACCAATCCCGGACGACCAGGGAGTCAAGGTTATTTTCGTCACCCCTTCGAAGTAATTAAGGTCCCCCTATTTCGAATTTGAAGATTGCTCCGGTATTTCCCAGGAACAGAATGTCGATTATCTTGAGGATCAGGAACGCTCCGATAAAAATGATGAAACCGACCAGCGCAAGACGCAACGTCCCTTGGGCCTTTTTGACCTTTTCAGCGTTTCCGAAAGACGTCAGGTAATTGAACGATCCGACAATGAACATAATAAAGAGCGTCAGGACAATGAAGGCCGACGACATAAATAGGATGTTTCCAAAAACCACCTCCAGGCACTTTAAAGTCGGGACTCCGTCGATTACGCAGCCGGTGGGGCCGCCCAATGACGGATCGGTCCACTCCTTGACTTGCGCATATACCGTGAATGCGGGAAGAAATAAATTCATGGGGATATTTACTTAATAAGTTTTGGGAATGAAATCGGCCTGGTGATACCCAATCCAAGATTGAGTATGTTCTCAACTACGCCGACGATTGCCAAAACGATAAAGACCAGGATGACTCCAATGAGGGCCGCCTGGATTTTTTCGCGCGCCTTATCTACATTTTCCTTGTTACCGCCCGAGGTGATCCACGCCAAAGCTCCAAGCAAAAGATACAGAAGCGCCACGAGGCCGGCGACAATGAAAAATCCGCGAATAATAAAAGTTAAAGCTTCATCGAAAGAAGGAACCCTAAATCCCAAAGCAACTGGTGCATAAGTGACATCTTGGGCAAAAACCGTAAATAGATTTAGCATATGTGATTGAGTATAGATAATTTTGAAATGGTTGTCAATAAGGATCAATTGTCTGCGGCCCGATATTGGAGCGCCTCGGCGATGCAATCGCCGTCTATGCTTTCTTCACCCTTCAAATCGGCGATTGTCATGGCGATTTTGATGGTCTTGAAGTAGCTGCGTGCCGATAATGCCAATTTGTCGATTGCTGATTTGAGGAGGGCGTCGGCGTTTGAAGAAAGATGACAAAAGCGCTTGACCTCTTGGGACGTCATCTCGGCATTGACGCTGGTTTGAGAACCAGAGAATCTTTTTTTTTGCCTTTCATAAGCGCTAACAACCCTTTTTCTGACTGAAGCGCTCGTCTCGCTTTTCTGGACTTCCGTTAGTTTTTCCCGGCTGACGGGCGGAACATCTATGTTTATGTCGATCCTGTCCATGATCGGCCCCGACACCTTTTTCTTATATTTGAAGATTGCTCCGGGATTGCATCGGCACGGTTTCAGAGGGTGACCCAAATACCCGCATGGGCATGGATTTGATGCTGCCAACATAATGAACCGGCAGGGAAAGGTCAAGGTTCCCGAGGCCCGGGCTATCGAAATCAAACCGTCTTCCATCGGCGCCCTCAAGGACTCGATTGCCGAGTGGGCAAATTCCGGAAACTCATCCAAAAACAGAACTCCCCTGTGGCTTAATGAGATTTCCCCCGGCATCGGGGTTGACCCGCCGCCGACAAGTCCGATCCTCGACACGGTGTGGTGGGGACTTCTGAAGGGTCTTGCGACAATAAAGGGTTTATCCTTCAATAGACCGGCTATCGAATATATTTTTGTGACTTCGATTATTTCGTTCCTGTTCATTTCCGGCAAAATGGACGGGAAGGATCGCGAAAGCATCGTCTTGCCGGCTCCCGGCGGACCCTTCAGGTGGATATTGTGCCTGCCGGCGGCAGCTATTTCCATGGCTCTTTTTGCAATTTCCTGCCCTCGTATGTCCTCAAAAAGAAATTTATATTCGGCAGCGGCACAATGCCCCGGGAAAATCCCGCGGAAAGGCTTGATTATGTTTATGCCGTTCAGATGCATCGCCAGATCCTTCAGGCTGTCGGCCGGATAAATCCCGATTCCCGAAACCAGGCTTGCTTCCGTCAGGGCTTCACGGGCCAAAAACAACCCGCCGATGTTTTTATTTCGCGCCAAGTCCGCAATCGGCAATACGCCGGGCGTTTTTCTCACTTGGCCGGTGAGAGAAAGCTCGCCGACAAAGATTTTTTCATTCAGGGATTCCCTGTTGATCGCGCCCGAAGCCGCCAGTATGCCGACGGCGATCGGCAAGTCGAGATGGGATCCGTTTTTCGGGATATCGGCCGGCGCCAAGTTGACGGTGATGCGGGTGTCGGGCATTTCGAACCCGGAATTGATTATCCCCGTCCTCACGCGTTCCTTGGCCTCTTCAACCGATTTAGACGCCAATCCGACGATGTTGAATTTCGGAAATCCCCGTGAGGCAACGTCAACCTCGACTTTTATGATTACTCCGTCGAGACCGACCGTAGTTGCAGAAAGGACTTTTACGAACATAACAATACTCTAATCCTCAAACCAAATCCTGTCAGTCGCTTATCTGCTACAAAATGATTATTTAGACTGTCCTGTCAACATATATTTGATCAACTAATTTATTGTTGCAATTGAAAATAATTTGTTTTAATATGTAAAGGCTATGGCAGTTGTAACGGTTGACAAGAACAATTTTCAGTCCGAAGTCCTGGATTATAAGGGTAAGGTGTTCGTCGATTTTTACGCCGAATGGTGTGGCCCCTGCAAGCTGACCGGCCCGATCATCGACGAGCTTTCAACGGAGATCAAGGACATGAAATTTATAAAGGTCAATGTCGATGAAAATCCCGATCTGGCCCAGAACTACTCCGTCTTTTCCATCCCCAACTTCGTGATTTTCAAGGACGGGCAACCCGCCAACCAATTCGTCGGCGCGATGGGCAAGGAAGGTTTTCTCGCCGAAATAAGCAAGGTCGCTTAAGTCTTGATTACCCTTATCACTCTCCCCTTAATCACCTTAAGGCCCAAGTGGGCTCTCGCCAAGAGGTACAATGCAAAGGTTGCCAACCATCTGACCGATGAAGTGACCGGAGCGTGCAAGCCGACGATAATTTTTTCATCGGTCAAAGGCAACTTCACGTTTTGAAGCGTCGGAAACTGGGTCGTGGTTGCCGGTTGAAGTCCAAGTTTCTGGAGATCGGGCGGCAGTTCGATTGACTCGGCGCGGGGTGTGACGAACTTCTCCACCTCCGGCTCCGGCTCATGTTCGACGACCTCCTTGATTTGGGAAAAATCGGCGCCGGGTTCCGCTTCCTTGGAATGGGGGGAAGACACCGCCTGTTGGTTCATTTTGTGTCTTTTAACCAAATCAGAAATGTCTGAAAAATTGTCGGTCATAAATTCATTATTGTCTTCTTGTCGAGCCTAGACTTGTCCAGGCGAAGACTAGCCCGGAACGAAGCGGAGGAAGACAAAAAGACCAAAATAATACATTTTAATAATACCACAGGCACGTAAGTGACTGGGGTGTCTTATATCAAGAGGTTTTTCGCGAATATGTTTTGTTCCCGAGAAGGTACGCCATATAACTGAAGCCGTAAAAAAACGACAGGGAATAAAAGAAGTCCCCGACAACCGTATTGCCAAAATATGGAAGTCCCATTATGTACGACTGGACCAGCCCGTTCAGGTTTTTTGAATACATCGTTCCCGTAGCCCAGACACCGTAATTGGTGATCAGAAAAAACAACGTCGATGACAATAGGCTGGTCGAGGCCAGTGATACGGGGTTGATTTTTTTGAGTATCCTGCCGATCATGAAAATAATGAAAAAGCTCGTATAGACGTAAGGCATTGTCGAATGGAATCCGATGATGTAGTCGCTCAAAAGCATCGCCGCCAAAGGGATGATCCATGAAGTTTTGTTTTTCAAGTGGTAGCCGGTAAAAAGCGCCAACCCGCCGATCGGGGCAAAGTTTGGTGCGTGGGGCAGGATGCGGGCAACGACGGCCGTCAAAATAATGGCAGCATACGGTATGGCTTTTTTCAGAATTTTTCCACTTTCCATTCTATTTTGTCGTCCGGTTTTAATTTATAACTTCCGGCTCCAACATCGGATTTTTTTCCGTTAACGTAAAAGGCCCAAAATTCCTTATTGGTAGCCTTCGCCTCATAGCCGTTGATGCTTATGATATAGGCGTTTTTGCCTTCTCCTTTGGTCTTGACGTCCATCCTTTCCTTGGTCGCTTGAAGCGCAGTGCTTCCCGACAAAGTCGTTATTTTGGAAAAATCGCCGCCCGTATCAACTTTCAGGTAAATCGTAATCGCGGTTCTGACGGCGTTTCTTTCGTTATAAAACCCTATTCCCTTGTAAATGCCAAAAATAACGGCTAGCGCCAAAGCTCCCGAGATGATTAACTTTTTTTTGTTCATATCTAATATGATAGCGGTTATAAAATTATTTCGCGGTTCTTGCCGTGAAACCTTGCCTTCATGAAAAACAGATCCGACAATCGGTTGAGATATTTTATTGTCGCGTCAAGATCGGTTGAAAAACCGACGACGTTTCTTTCAGCTCGGCGTGTCAAAACGCGCAGCACATGAAACATTGCCGATATTTCATTTCCGCCTGGAATGATAAACTTATTGAGCCTTGGCAAGTCCCTATCGAGCGCGTCAATCGTTTTTTCAAAAAGTTCTATTCGTCGTTCCAATTTTGACAAGTCGGTTTTTGCTCCCGAAAGCCGGGCCATGATTCCATAAAGGTCGCGCTGTATTTCAACAAGAAATTCCTTTTCTCCGGAATCTTCGAGTTTGGCGGTGGTCAGTCCGATGAAACTCGATAGTTCATCGATCGTTCCATAGGCTTCCACCTGCTTATCCGACTTTGGCACCCTTTTTCCGCCGTATAACGCAGTTGTGCCGCGGTCTCCGGTTTTTGTATAGATTGGCATAGGCCTGTCAACACTCCGAGTATCCGCAACCGTAGCATTTCTTGCAGCCTTCCTCGTGGACCAATGACGCTTCGCCGCATGATGGGCAGATATCAAATGAGGTTGACTTGGCAACGGTTGGCTGGATCAGGCTCGGTTGGGTCGTAACGAGCTTTGGTTCCGGTTGCTTAACCACGGCCGTTTCGTTATGCGCTACTCCATTGCCGTTGTATTGCTTTGCTTCTCCGTTCAATCCGTAATGCATTGACAACACCTTGGCAACGGCATCGGGCAAGCTCCTTATGCGATCCTTGCCGAACCCGCTTGACCGGGCTCCTCCGATTCCCCTCAACTGATCGATGATTTCATGAACCCGTTCGGCAACCGGCAAATGGGATGAAAATCTCAAGGCGACCGAAATCATTCTTCCCAATCCTTCGGCCATGGCGTAAACATCGGTTCCGGCCTTACCGACGGTTATGAACATCTCCAATGGCTCCGGTGGGTTTCCGCCATTGGTATTCAAAGTTATGAAGGCCATCCCAACCGGCGTCTGGATTTTGTAGGTCGCGCCATGGACAACCATCGGGCGCGGCTTTATTGTATACGGCGGCGGGGTAACTGTCTTCACTTCCTCTTTTTTATCTTCCTTCCTCTCCAACACGCCCGGGCGCGACCCGTCTCTCATATAGGCAATGCCTTTGCACCCAAGCTTATAGGCCAGGGTATAAAGCCGTTTGACGTCCTCGACGGTATGGGTCTTCGGCGCATTGACGGTTTTCGAGATCGAGGCATCGACGTGTTTTTGGATGGCGGCCTGGACGCGGACATGATCCTCGGGAGTCAGGTCGTTGGCCGAAACAAACCAGTCGGGCTTCTGGATCTTTTTGTCCTTTATTTCATGCTCGTGTTTCTTGAACCATTCCTCATACAGGTGATGGCGGATGACGTGATCCCCCAGGCGGTCGTGCCTCATGAATTCAAATTCGTATACCGGCTCGATCCCGGACGAGGTTCCGGCCATCAGGGAAGTCGACCCTGTCGGCGCCTGCATCAAAAGAAGCGAGTTTCTGATTCCGTATTTTTTGATGGCTTTTTTGGATTCCTCGGACACCTGGCTGACGAATTTCCCCGCCAGGTAAAGCTTTCTGTCAAACTTGGCGAAGCTTCCTTTTTCGCGGGCGTTTTCGGCAGACGCCTTGTAGGCTTCGTCTTTGATGGTCTTGTAGACTTTTTCTATAAACTCAAGGGACTCGGGCGAACCGTATCTCATATGGAGCTTGATCAGGGTATCGCCCAATCCCATTGTCCCCAATCCAATCCGGCGTTCTCCCTCGAGCTGGGTTTTCTTTATCCCCGGAAATACGTAGGGATCCATGTCGACGATGTTGTCCTGAAAGCGGACGGCGATTTTGGCGATTTTTTTTAGGGCGGCGAAATCAAAGGTGCCGGCGCGGTCTATGTCGTTGCTTTTGACCAGGGCCGACAGGTTGATCGATCCCAAGTTGCAGACGCCCCATTGAGGCAGACCTTCTTCTCCGCACGGGTTGACGGCAATGATCTTGTTCCAGTAATAGTTGTTGTACATTTTGTTGTAGCGTTCCATGAAGACGACACCCGGCTCAGCCGACTTCCAGGCCGCCTCGGCGATGAGATCCCAGATTTTCCTGGCCTTTACGATCTTATGGACGATTATCTTCTTGCCCATCTTTTTCCAGGCTTCAAGATCCCCGTCCCATTTGGCATCGTATTCCGGATCCTTCGTGTCCGGGAAAAGGAGCGGCCAATCGGCGTCTTTCTCGACTGCTTCCATAAAAGAGTCGGAAACGCAAAGCGACAGATTGGCTCCATTTATCCTATGGAGGTCCTGTTTCACGGTAATGAACTCCTCGATATCCGGGTGCCAGTCCCAAAGCATGAGCATAAGAGCTCCGCGGCGTGTTCCTCCCTGTTGGATGATGTCCTTGGTGGCAACCGAGAAAAGCTCCGCCCAGTTGCAGGGACCGGACGAAAAACCATTAACCTTATTGACGCGTTCCCCGCGCGGGCGAAGAGATGAAAGGTTGATTCCGACGCCTCCTCCGCGGGCCATGATTTCAACCATTTGTCTTAAGGTCTCAAGAATGCCCCCCCTCGAGTCCTGGGGTGACGGGATGACAAAGCAGTTATAGAAGGAGACGGCAAAACCGGTTCCGGCGCCTGACAGGATGCGACCACCCGGCACGTATTTGAAATCCTTGAGGATGGAATAGAAGTCTTTTTCCCACTTTTTCTGCTTGGACTTTTTTTCAACTCCGGATACTGCCTTGGCCATTCTCGTCCACATCTCCTCAGGCTTTTTTTCCATCGGCGCTCCTTTCTTATCCTTAAGAGAGTATCTATCCAAGAAGACTTTTTCCGCTATCCCTGTCAGTTTCATAGTAGTCTATATATATAATAATTTGATAATTTAAGACAACTTTTTGAGTTCCTTCTCAAAATCCTCCAGGTCCACAAATCTTCTGAAAACGGATGCGAATCTTATGTAAGCTACCTTGTCGATTTTTTTCAGATGGCGGGCCGCCAAGTTTCCTATTGTACTACTTTCAACTTCGGTTGTGTCCTTCTGTTTCAGTTCCCCCTCGACCTTGGTTATTATATCCTCAACCTGGGCGGCTGTCACGACTGTTTTTTCCGTGCACTTCAATAATCCGCCCCTCAACTTTTCCCGGTCAAACCTTTCCCGGCGCCCGTCCCGCTTGACGACTAAAACCGGCAACTCTTCGACTCTTTCATAGGTGGTGAACCTCTTGCCGCACTTGCCGCAGCTTCGTCGTCGACGGACTACTCCGCCGTCGTCGGAAATTCTTGTCTCTATGACTTCGGTATCGGTATGCGAACAAAAAACGCAATGCATATTATTAATTCTTTTATCTAGTGTCCTTTAAAAATTTATAACACAACCAGTGTGTTTACAAGAGGTCAAAATATATAAAAACTGTATCAGCTTTTTGACAATTGAAAATTTAGCCTCGAAAAAAATTTGCCTGATAATTTCTTACAATCTCCCGGCAATTTTGTGTACAAAAATCACCAAAGAATACTGCTATATTAATATAGAAGGTATGGCTTTCAAGGATTTCCTCTTCCCCAAATTCTGCCTTGGTTGCGGCCTCATAGGCGCATATATTTGCCCGCGGTGTTTTTCCCGTGTGGAACCTGCCGCCAATAACCGGTGTTTATACTGCACAAAATCTAATCCCAACGGGCTAACGCACCCTGCGTGTCTACAAAGGTTGAACGCCGACGGGATCTTCTCAATCTTTAGATTTGGAGGCATTTTGAAGAAAATCGTCAAAACCATCAAGTATCGCCTGGCGACGGATGTGTTTAACGAATTGGTCAACAATATCAACGTCGATGCGGTTGACGGGTTAATGGGTATGAAAAAAATATACAAAGGAGCCTTAATACAACCTATTCCTCTTACCCACGAAAAATTCAGGACAAGAGGTTTTAATCTGGCGGGCCTATTGGCGGAATACTTTTCCAAAACTTTGGGGCTCAAGACCGCCGATTATTTGATGAGAAAAAACGGTGGCACACCACAGGCGGAGGCTGGATCGAGAAAAGAACGCTACCTGAATGTTCGCGGGAAATTCGTGTTGAGGCCTGGCATCAGAACAATACACAAAAAAATAATCGTCGTGGACGACATCGTGACCAGTGGTGCTACAATCAGAGATGCCGTCAGGGCGTTAAAAAAATCCGGCGCCGAAACCGTCTATGGACTATCTTTGGCTGCCGGCTGATATAATATCGTTATGTCAACCCAGAGAATCGAGATTTCCTCAAAAACAATCGTTTTCACGGTTTTTTTCCTGTTGGGGCTTGGTTTCGTGTGGCAAATAAGGGATCTGATCTTTTCCCTCATAATTGCCTTTATAATCGCCGGCGCCCTTAAACCGGCCGTCAATTACCTTGAAAGGCTCCGGATTCCGCGGATTTTGGCGTCGATACTCATATACTTCTCTTTTATCTTCCTGTTCTTCTATATATTTACATTGATCATTCCCCCCCTGGCTTCGGAATTGATCGTCCTCTTCAAACACCTGCCCCAGATCATAAAGACAACCCTGCCCACCGTTTCATCGACATTCAATTTTGATTTCTTTTCCAGGAACCTCCCCGGGCTGACAAACCAGACATTCGAATTCATAAAAGGTCTTTTCGGAAACGTGGTATTCATCTCATCGACGGTATTTTTCGGTTTTTATTTTCTATCGGAGAAGAATCTGTCGCTCAAGCTCCTCGGCAATTTTTTTGACGAATTCGAGGTAAACAAAATCACCCTGGTGGCAGATCGCGCCCAAAAGAGAATGAGTTCGTGGTTTTGGGGGGAGATCATCCTGATGCTGGTCGTCGGCAGCCTGACTTATATCGGACTGGCGGCTTTTAAGATCAAATACGCCCTTGCCCTGGCCGTTCTTGCCGGACTTCTGGAAGTCATTCCTAACATTGGACCCATCCTGTCGTCTGTGCCCGCTATCCTGATTGGACTTACCCATTCGCCTATCCTGGGCGTTTCTATGGCGGCTTTGTATTTGCTGGTCCAGCAACTGGAAAACAACCTCGTTGTTCCTATGGTCATGAAAAAGGTCACCGGCCTCCATCCGATAGTCATCCTTATTTCGTTGGTTATCGGTGGAAAGATTGCCGGCGTCATAGGCGTCGTCCTTGCCGTTCCGGTTACTCTGCTTTTGGAAACCATCATCATAGAGTGGCACCGTATGACAAGATAAACTTACAGATGCGGAGATATCGCGGACAATATGCGGGAATTATTCCAGCACCCTTTCCTCAGTCTTTGCGGAGATAATACGGTAAATATGCGGTAATTAATATGGCCTTTCGCCGTTTCTCTTGACCATATATACGACTACTCCTCCGGCAGCGATCAATAGGATGATAATCAGGCCGACCATGGCAATAAAACCGATGTTGGATGTCCCTGCCGGCTGGCCCTGCGTGTCTTCCTGGCCGGGGGTAACATTACCGGCCGCACCCGAAGTTATCGCCTCCATCTTGCTCTTAACCCGTTCATTAAGCTTCGGATCGGCATAATTAGGCTTGAATGGTTCGACATTGTTTTCTTTTATAAATCGGGTGTTGTCCGCCAAGAATTTGGATGTCGGTACGTCGACCGTGCCCGACTGGGCTGATGAATACGTCAGCCTGTACGGGTAAAACGGAAGATAATCCGAATTGACCTTGAAATAACCGTTGGCGTCGGTGGTTGTTTCATGATAGGCTTTTTTCGAAAAATTCTGGACGACTGAAACTTTGGCATTCGACAACGGGTTTCCCTGCTTGTCGTAGGCATACCCCTCCAGATAGCTGGGGATCGGTTCAAGCTTCAATATTTTCCCGGGCGCATTCTGGGACATATCCTTCAAATTAACGCTAGCCGGTTCGACTTCTCCAAATGCCTCTCCGACTTCACGGTCAAATGTCGACTGGTCGATGGTGGCGGAGAAGCGCCCCAGCTTATCGGCACTGACGGTGGTCAACAATCGGTAGCGGGTAGTTGCTCCTTGATTGCTTTCATCAGGTACAACCGAATAAAAACTGACAACCGACAAGGGGTGGCTGACGCGTCCCTGGACGGTAACGTCACCTATCTTGTCGGACTCGTAGCTGTATTCCATTATTTTTGCCGGCGTCAAAACCGGAACCGACTCAGAGTCGACAGGAATATCGCGGTGTTGAATGGCGCCGGCTTGGACGATATCCGATCCCGTCTGCTCGGGGTAGATGTCAGAATACGCTTTTTCAAAGTCTACATTTGAGTAAAACGACGGAAAAGTGTAGCCCGATTTTTGGACCGAAAGTTTATAGGTCCCGTCCGGAACCACAAAACTGAACGCGCCGTCTTCCTTGGTTATGACCGGATTGACCAACGCTCCACCGGTGATGTCATTGGGGTCTCTTGGATTGACGTAGGTAAATATACCCGTATCGCGCTGCTTAAGGAGTGTGACCGAAGCGCCGGCCACCGGTTCGAGGCTTTGACTGTCGAACACCCGCCCGTACGGATCCCAGGCAATGTTTGCACAATTCTTGAGGGCAAATTCGAAATCGAATGTCCCCAATTGTTCTCCGCCGAGCCCCATTTCCACATCGGGCTTTGGTTGGACCAAATTCAGGCCAAGCCATCTCCGCTCATGCGAATCGGGGGTAGAGTCCTGCCAGATCACGGGAGTAAAAGTACCGGTCGGGTTCCCTGGTATCGGCTGGCTGACGGTTGCCCCGTTTTCATCGGTCAACCCTTCAAAACTGTATCCAAGCCCGGCCGATATTTGGGACCCTCCGTAAAGCTGTTGATCAAGGGCATCGTTGCCGGTCGTGCATTGCTGCCCCTCGTCGGTTGAGATGCACTCGACGATTATTGTGTCATGGTTCGGCAGGGGTTTTTCCCCATCGGCAGCTCCGTCCTTGATGAAAAGCCTGGCTCCGTGGACAGACGCGCGGTCGGCCTCCAGGCAAAACCAACGCTTTGTCGGTTCGGCCTCCTCTTGGGCGCTTACAAACGTCATGAAGTTTAAGGAGATGGAAACGGCAAAAACGAGAGCCAATATTTTCTTAAACATAGTATTAATATACAATATATTACTTTTGGTATTACTTATGCAAGTCAAATGAAAATTGCAATACTCGGCGGAGGAATAACCGGATTGACATCAGCCTATCTCCTCTCGAGAAGAGGTCATCAAGTCACTCTAATCGAGAAAGAAAAAGTGCTCGGGGGGTTGGCGGTCGGATTCAAGGCCCCGGGATGGAAATGGCACTTGGAACGCGCTTACCATCATTTATTTGCCAGCGATAAAGATATAATCAACTTTGCCGAGGAGATTGGTTTTAGGAATATTTTTTTTGTCGATCCCACCACCTCCTCTCTTTACCAGGAAGGGAGTGGATTCAGGATCCTGCCGCTCGATACCCCCGTTGACTTTTTGAAGTTTCCCTATCTTGGGTTGTTGGATAAAATCCGGGCCGGCGCGGTTCTCGCCTTCCTGAAATTTTCGCCTTTCCTTAAATATTTTGAATCGACCACATCCGAGGCGTTCTTGAAAAAAACCATGGGAAAAATGGCATGGGACAGACTGTGGCGACAGCTTTTTCGGGGAAAGTTCGGAGATTATGCGGGAATTATTTTGGCCTCTTTCATATGGGCGCGCATTAACAAAAGAACCAAATCCCTGGGGTACATTAAGGGGGGATTTCAGACATTTATAGACTACCTGGTAAATAAAATAAAAAAACAAAAGGTAATCATCAAGCCGGGACATGAGGTGAAAGAAATAAAGACTATCCGGGACAAATTCGAAATCGACGGAGAAACTTATGACAAGGTGATCTCGACTCTTCCGACACCGGTGATGACGCGTCTTGCCAAAAATATTTTTCCGGAGATTTTCCTGGAAAAATTTTCAAAACTAAAGTATCTGCACGCCGTTACCCTGATAATCGAAACCGACAAGCCGATACTGCAAAAGACCTATTGGCTGAATATCTGTGCCGAAAAGATTCCCTTGATGATCCTTGCCCAGCACACGAATTTCGTCGACAAAAAAAATTACGGCGGGCACCATATCGCCTATACCGGATGGTACGTGAAATTTGACAGCCCACTGGTAAAAATGAACCAAAAACAGGTTGCCGAATTCGTCCTTCCCCATATCAAAAAAATATCAGGCAACGGTTTCAAGGTTATTAATGCCTATTTGTTCAAGGGGCCTTTTGCCCAACCGATTTTCGATTCGGACTTCGTAAAAAACCGACCCGATTTTTTGACGCCGGTCAAGAATTTTTTTATTGCCAATCTCGATATGACCTATCCTTACGACCGGGGGACAAATTATGCGGTAAAACTGGGAAAGAAAGTCAGTGAAATGATACGTTGAATTTTATATCCATTTCCCAACTTCGGCCGGGGGCGATCAGGATTTCCCTTCTTTCGATGGCGCCATCAAGGGCGGTTATAGGCTCAAAACAAACAAAGTTAAAATCTTGTGCCGTCCCCGGTTGCGACCAAACAACCATATACTTGAAAACGGGTGAGGGGGTAGCATCGGTAATCGAAATTGTTTTGTCGGGCAAAATTATTTTTGCAGTTTTTGCATAAGGATAATGGTTGTCCGGTGGAGAATTGTCCCAGTCAAAATCACTTGCAACAAATCCGTTGATCCCTTCCGTTTTTATTTTGTTTTTGTCCTCATGGTTTACCGCGAAATAGGGATGGATCGCCGGGGCGATTTCCATATGCCTCTGACCCCTGTTGACGACTGACATTTTATACAAGAGATCGGAATCTTTTTCGCTCACTTCTATCGCAACCTTAAAATCGTGCGGGTATTCCTTTTCGGCAATCGCCTTTATATTTTCGCTATCGAGAGTCATTACCGCCCTACTGTCTTTCGATTCCTCAACTATCCAACGAACATCCCGGGCAAACCCGTGTTTTCTCAAACCGGTTCCCGACGCGTTCCAGCAGGGAAAGAGGGGGGGAATGCCGGTTCTTTTGAGGGAGCTTCCCTGATAAAAAATTTCCTCGGCTTGGCTGTTTTTTTTATTAATTACCTGCCAACTTGTCAGATAACCACCATCGGATGAGATCTTTATCATTCCGGTTATTCGACAAGCGGGATCCCGCCCAAATCGTAAGACTTGATCTCGGCGTATTTCTTGTTTCTGACAAAAACCGGTTCCCCGTCCTTTTCAATCAGGTAAAATGCAAAGCCCTGCATTTCTTGGACTTTTTTGTAGTCTGCGTGTCCCGGCATCGAAGCCTCGTCTTTTTTGTCTTCAAATGAAACCGGACTGTCATCGGCGGTTGCAAAGTATGTGGCTCCGATGTTCGCAACCAGATGCCCGTATCCCGAAGGTATAAAAACACTGTCTCCGGCTTTTACTTTTTTTGCCTTAAATTCCGTTACTTTATTGGCGATCATTTCCCCATTGCCGGCGGTCTCGAGTTTTTGCATCATCATCACTCCCTGACCGTAAATGAACCAATATGTCTCATCCAAATGGCCGACATGATAATGACCATAAGTTTTTATATATTCGCCCCCGACGGTTCCCGGTTCCCACACGGTAATATTTTTCTGATCCTTGCCGCCCCTTATCATGTAATAATGGATCGCCGGCCCCTTGGCGGTGGGGTCCATCAGAACTTCCATCATTTTTTCGTGGGAACGGGATGCGTAATGCTTTGGAACAAAAGAAAAGTCAATGTTCATATTTCGTTATGAATTTTTAATGGGTTATTTTGTTTCCGTATAAGCTTTCAAAACTATTGCCTTGCCTTTCGGCATTATGGAATAAGTTAAAACATTTTCCGGTATAAAGCAAGAGTGTCCGGCCGACAAGGTAACAGTCCCGTCGTCCGCTCTAACTTCAACAACACCATCACGGACGAAAAGATGCGCAAACGAACCCCTTGTTTCCTGGACAGTTTCTTTTTCTATTTCCAATAGATCTAGCGAGTAGTCGGAGGTTTTTATCAGCGAATCGCCTTTTTTCTGCGGTGCCATTTTTGAGATGTCGTTATGGTCGGGTTCGGTGTCCAGGTATTTGAAGTAATCGTCAATATCCAGTCCGCGGATCGATCCGTCGGATTTGAACTTCCCCTTGTCGAATGACCTGATCGTCGACACCGGATCCATCGTATCCTTTTGGATTTCATACAGGACGTTGCCCAATGGATATTTTTCACGGTCCTCCTCCCACGAGTGGTGGATGCCGCCGAGGGACGGGTCAACGATAGAACCCTTTTTGACGACGTGGGAATTGACATATTGCCAGGGGTTTATTTTTGCAATCAGCTGGTTGGCTTTTTGTTGCGCATCCGCCAGATCCATTTTTTTGTTTTTGACTAGGTCGCTCAATTTCTTCATCTCGGATTCGATGGTTTTGCACGCGTTTTTATAGTCGCCGATGCTTATTCCTTTTTTTATCCCGAACGTCACCAGCCCGTCCTCAAAGTAATACCAGGTTTCCGGCTTGGGTTGCCAACGACTGTCCGGGATGCCTTTCTTTATGTGCAGCTGAAAAGAGTTTCCGTTTGACTGGGTCAACTTGATCAGCGAAATTTTTTCTGCCAAACCGGTGACTTCGGATACAGGGATATAGTCCTTTCCTATTTCATAACCGGTCTTGTTGAAGACCTCAGGGGTATCGGGAGACCCCAATTCCCCAATGAAATTCATGTCGTTTGAGGATGTAATGCTTAGAAGCAGTTTCGTGCCGCTGAAAAATTCGTAGCTTTGGCCTATCCGTTTGCCGGAGAAATCCTTCATCCCCGACCAGCCTTTCATCTTTGCGATATAGCTGCCTCCCCAGGTGGGTTGCTCGATAAGTTTAGGGATTATGATATAAGGCCTTTTCCTTTTAATCATACAGGGTGTGTAATAGTATAATATAAACGGGTATCTTGTATAATTCAACTAAACCATGAAAGGCACCAAACTTCTTACTTATCTCAGGGTCATGCGTGTTTCCCAATGGATAAAAAACCTGGTGATTTTCACCGCCGTCATTTTTTCTGGCAAGCTATTTGACGTTGACCTCCTGCTTCAGGCCGTATATGCATTTTTGATTTTCTGCCTTTTGTCTTCCACCTCTTATGTCCTAAACGACATCATCGATTACCCTTATGACCGGAAGCATCGGATCAAAAGATTCCGGCCGGTTGCCGCCGGGCTGATTTCCCTGCCGGAGGCAACGTTTTTGGTTTTCGTTCTTACCATCGTCTCCCTGATCCTGGCCCTGTTTTTTTCAATCCAATTTTTTGTCCTCAGCCTGTTATTCATCCTTCTTCATTTCGCCTACTCCTTGTATCTAAAAAAGTTTCCGACTATCGATATCTTCACGATTTCGTTTTCATTCATGATCAGGACTTTTGCCGGGGAGGTGGCGACCGGTTACCACATCCCGATCTGGCTGACGTTGACGATTTTTTTCATATCCCTATTTATGGCTTCGGTCAAGCGGCACGCAGAACTTCTCACTCATGGATTGGAGACGCGAGAGTCGCTTTTCAGATACAAGGAGCACCTCTTGGATTTCATGACCCAGATATTCGCCACTTCAACCATAATCGCCTATGCCACATATACCTATGTCGAGAAGCCGCCGGAAGTTACCTCGATCCTTTCGCCGGTAATTGGAAAGTGGTTTCCGGGATTTGAAGCGAGGAAGTGGATGATGATCACCATACCGCTGGTTGTATACGGCATTTCAAGATATGCCCAGCTCCTGTACGAACGGGACGAAGGCGAACGGCCGGAAAAACTCATAACTACCGACGTTCCCCTGATTGCCACCATAATTCTATGGGCAATCAGCTTGGTCTTGCTGTTCTATGTTTTGTAGCGCAAGAGTCCATTGACAAAGATATATATTCTGCTAGAATTTTTTTCAGGGTAAACAATCGTTCCCTAATTAAAATTTAATTCAACCATGAAAAAACAAGACGGCGCATCCAATAAAAATCAGGCGGTCAGTTTTGCGATTGAGCAGATTCAGAAACAGTTCGGTCGGGGATCAATTATGAGGTTTGGTCAAACTCCGGCCGTCCCGGTCGAAGTAATTTCGTCAGGCATCCTGCCATTGGATCTGGCGCTCGGGGTGGGCGGCGTCCCAAAAGGGAGAATTATCGAAGTTTTCGGTCCGGAAGCTTCGGGTAAGACAACTATCTGCCTATCCCTTATTGCCGAAGCGCAAAAGGCCGGCGGAGTGGCGGCTTTCATTGACGCCGAACACGCCCTCGACCCGGAATGGGCCAAAACCCTGGGGGTAAAACTCGACGATCTTTTGATTTCCCAGCCGGATACCGGAGAACAGGCGCTTGAAATCACCGAAACCCTGATCCGTTCGGGCGGGGTAGACCTTGTTGTCGTCGATTCGGTCGCGGCCCTGGTACCCAAGAGCGAAATCGAGGGGGAAATGGGCGAGTCCCAGATGGGACTCCAGGCGAGACTGATGTCCCAAGCCCTAAGAAAACTTACGGGAATCGTTTCCAAGTCAAAAACCACGGTCATTTTCACCAACCAATTGAGACTCAAGATCGGCGTTTTTTTCGGAAATCCGGAAACAACCCCTGGAGGTTTGGCTTTGAAATTTTATACCTCAATCAGGATGGATGTCCGCAAAATCGAAACGATCAAAAAGAACAACCAGGTGGTCGGCACCCGGGCCCGCGTCAAAATAATAAAGAACAAGGTCGCGGCTCCGTTCAAGGAGGCGGAGTTTGTCATCAATTCCAAGGGGGTTGACCGCGAAGAGGCTTTGGTCGATGCCGCCTTAAACGCCGGACTCATCACCAAGAGCGGATCATTTTTCAAGATCAACGATAAGCTTTTGGGTCAGGGAAAAGAAGAGGTCAAATCAGTTATCGCCGGCGACGAGAAACTCAAAACCCAACTGATAAAACAAATCCTTAAAAAATGACCCTCATGACAATTAAAGAGGGTTATCCTGAGCGAGCAAACTTAAGTTTGCGACTCGAAGGAACCTGTTGAGGTCAACCTGACTATGGACGATGATTTAATACCTCTGCTGAACAAGGCCTATTTCTACCTGAAATTCAGGCCAAGATCCGAGAGGGAAGTGAGGGACTACCTCTACAAGAAAGTCTCGACCACCCATTGGTCGCGCGACGCCGCAGACAAAATCATTGTCAAACTCAAGGGTCAGGGGCTCATAAACGACGGGGAATTCGTCGCCTGGTTCATAAGGCAGAGAACCGCTCTCAAGCCAAAAAGCCAAAGACTCCTGACGCGGGAACTCCGACAGAAAGGGATCGACCAGGGGCTTATCGAAAAGCATTTTTCCAAAAACCGGATCGACGAGAGTTCGCTTGCCTATGCGGTTTTGGAGAAACGTTGGCCACGGTTTAAAGGATTACCCAGGGAAAAACGCTTTGAAAAATCCGCCCGATTCCTGATGAGCCGCGGATTCAGCTACGACATCATCAAGCAAAGCATAAACAAACTTGAAGATTCGTCCCTTAAAGAGTAGAATATGATTATTAGAAATTGCTTTTAGAAGGTTAATTAAAACATTAACGTTACAAATGTTGTCAACAATCGCAAATCAACTGTCGCAAGATTCACGATCACCCTCAAGGGGGGCAACGCATGTAACGCAGTAAACCCTTCCCAAAGCTTTCATTAATTAGTATGATGCTGAAATTTTTCAAGAAGTTCACGTCCATTGGCCGTGATCGTGAAGAACTTCTCAAAAACGCCAAACAGGAGGCCGAAAACATTGTCCTCAGGGCCAAACAAGAGGCCATTACAGTTAAAAACGAAGCCGAGAGCCAGGCCAGGAAAGTGGCTACCGACGCCCTCGAGGTCGAAAAGAGAATTGCCAAAAAAGAGCAAATCGTCGAAGACAAGGAAAACCAAGTCAATCGGGAAAGACAGTCCGTTCAGGACAGCCGAAATCACATTGACAAACTGAGGCGCGAACTTGAGGAGAAAAAGAACGAAATGCTTTTGAAGCTCCAAAAAATCGCCGCCCTCAGCCAGGATCAGGCCAAGGAACTTCTTTTGAACGGCTGGGAAGACAAGCTTAAGGGCGAAATCGCCAAGAAGATCAAAAACGCCGAGGAGGAAGTCAAGAAAACCGTCGATGAAAAAGCCAAGTCAATGCTTGTCGACGCCATGAGGTATGGAGCCATAGATTACGTTGCCGAGTATACGCTTTCGGTCATCAATCTGCCATCCGAAGATTTCAAGGGCAGGATCATCGGCAAGGAAGGCCGCAACATCCGCGCTTTCGAGTTGGCAACCGGTGTCGACGTGGATCTTGAGGAGGAAGGCGTCATCAGGCTTTCGAGTTTTGATGCAACACGCCGGGAGATCGCCAGACTGTCGCTTGAAACCTTGATCAAGGACGGGAGAATCCAACCGCCGAGGATCGAGGAAATCGTCAAGAAAACCAGGTCCGATGTCGAGAAAACCATCTTTAAGGCTGGAGAGGAACTCGCCCATCGCGTCGGCGTCTTTAACCTGCCGGCCGAGGTCACCCAGGCCCTGGGACGATTCAAGTACCGCTACTCATACGGCCAGAACATGATCGCTCACACGCTTGAGGAAACCAAAATTGGTATCGCCCTTGCCCACGAGCTCGGAGCCGACGTCAACGTCGTCAAGCTTGGATGTCTTTTGCACGATATTGGTAAGGTTGTTACTGATAAAGAAGGGTCTCACGTTGAGTTGGGAGTCGAACTTTTAAAGAAGCACCGTTTCCCACAGAAGGTAACCGATTGTGTCGCCCAACATCACGAAGATGTTCCGTTTAGCTCGATTGAGGCTATTATTGTATACATATCCGACGCCGTTTCCGGCGGAAGACCGGGAGCAAGGCATGAAGATTTCGAGGAATACCTGAAGCGAATCAAAACAATCGAGGAGGCCGCCAAGACTAAAAAGGGAGTACGCGAGGCATATGCTCTTCAGGCCGGCCGGGAACTCAGGGTAATCGTCAAGCCGGACGAGGTTACTGACGATGAAGCCACCGTCATGGCCGAAAAAATCAAGGAAGAACTGGAGTCAAAATTCGACGTCTTCCCCGGTCAAATAAAAGTGACCGTTATAAGGGAATCTCGAGCGGAGGCCACGACCAAGATCTAGAGATGAAAATATCCCGGATTGGCGAGTTCGGACTTATCGAAAGGATAAAAAAATCGGTCGGTAACCAGGCGATCGGATCCGATTGTGCGCCCATTGTCCTAAACGGCCAAACCTATCTCATTACCTGCGATATAATGCTGGAAGGCCGGCATTTCCTGCGCCGTTTTGATCCTGCCGATATCGGTTACAAATCGATGGCAGTCAACGTTTCCGATATTGTAGCATCGGGTGGTACACCCCAATATGCGTTGGTTTCGCTTATTTTGCCGGACATCGATGCGTCTTATGTTGACGGACTCTATAAAGGCATGAAAGCGGCATCCAAAAAATTCGGTTGCCGGATCATGGGAGGTAACGTGTCGCGGGGAGACAAAATCGGCGTTGACATTTTCATGGTTGGTAGCGCAAAAAAATTCATTCCAAGAAATTCTTGTAGCATAGGAGACTACATTTTTGTCACCGGAACTCTGGGGGACTCGAGGGCCGGATTGGAACTGCTGACTAAAAAATCCATGCGTCTTGAGGCATTTGAAAAAATTCTGATCAGGCGCCACTTGAAGCCTGAAATTGACATCAATACTGCAAACTACCTTGCCAAAAACGCCACCAGTTCGATGGATGTAAGCGACGGCATCTCATCCGACCTTTACCAGCTTTTCGGGGAAACTAAACTCAAGGTATTTTTAAGTCCGGGCAAAATACCTTTGTCCAAAGAGTTCAAGATGTTTTGCAAAAAATACCGGTATGACGCGATTTCTTATGCCATCAAGGGTGGCGAGGATTATCGGATTTTATTCACCCAACCGAAAAAGGAATCTATTTATCACGAAATCGGGCGGGTGGAAAACGGACGCGGAATATTTTTCGGGCAAAAAAAAATAGTCAACGAAAGCTTCGACCATTTTAGGTCTTAAACGCATTGTCACAAAGCCTCATATTTGATCTAGATTGTTATAATAAGATATTTTTAATATAGATTGACAGGACGCCAAAAAAAGACTATTCTGTTAACAATTAATTGTCAATAAAATGCAATTAATTTTGAGAATCGGATCACATATTTTTCAGGAAATCAACTCTAGGAAAGAAAGGGGGTGAAAACATAAATGACAAAAGCAGACTTAGTCGCTCAAGTTGCCAAGAAAGCCAATCTCACAGCCAAAGCCGCCAAAGATGCCGTCTCGACAGTCTTTTCAACAATGGCTGACGCCATGAAAAGAGGTGAAAAAGTCGTCGTCACAGGTTTTGGAACTTTCATGGTAAGAAAGAGAGCCTCCCGCAAGGGAAGAAATCCTCAAACCGGAGCCGAGATCCAAATCCCGGCCACCAAAACTCCCGGATTTACCGCTGGTAAATCTTTGAAGAGATTGGTCAAGTAAGAGGACTTGGATAAAAGATTGCAATCCTCCGTAGTCATATACGGGGGATTGTTTTTTTGGGGCTTTATAGTATACTAAACAGTGGAACCATGAAAAATCTGAGCCGCTTGATAATTGTACTTTTTATTCTGATCACGATACCCGCCGTCGGATACTTCGTCATGGAATCGTCCGGCGCAACCGTCGTCACTTCGGACCAAAAGGTCGTCTATGACCTTCCATATCCGGGCGTTTTGAGCGATAACCCGCTTTATTTTGTGAAGATCGTCCGCGACAGGATCACCGAATTTTTGACGCGCGAAAATCTGAAAAAGGCCCAACTGTACCTTTTATATTCGGACAAAAGGGCGGCCATGGCCGTCGCTTTAGCCCAAAAGGGCAAAAACAACCAGGCAATCGATGCCATGTCCAAGTCGGAAAAATATTTTTTGAAGATCGCCCCCCTGCTTTCGGAGGCGAAAAAACAGGGAAGTTCCGCCGACTCGAGTTTTATAGAAATCCTGAAGCTTTCAAACGCAAAACACAAAGAACTGGCCGCAGAACTTCTTAAAAGCCTTCCCGCCGGATTTGACGAACAGATCAAGCAGATCGAGATTTTGAACCTTCAGGCAAAGCACGATCTCGAAAGCCTGTAACCCCGAATATAACCCCCAAAAGAAGAAAGTTTTGTATCAGCGTCAGCCAATAGTGGTCAAGCATTCCCGTAAGAAAAACCGCCCCTAAAAGCACCCATTGTCCGTAATTAAAAGTGTCCCTTGCGAACTTAACCATCCAATAAATGATCAGCGCTCCGATCAGACCCGTCTCGCTCAAAAACAAGAGAAGGGCGTTATGCACCGGCTGATTGAAAAAAAGAGGATACTTGGAAACGAATTCGGACTGCGCCAACAAATAGTTGTTTAATCCTGTTCCCGCTATCGGATTTGCCTTGATAATTGTTAGGGAATTGCCGGTCAATTCAATCCGCTTCGCAATGGTCATCGGGTCTCCCAAGGGAATAAGGAAAACGAGGGATAAAACCGTCAAAACCGCCAGACGGCTAAAGGCGCAGATTCGGCACAGGTTTTTTCCGTTTTGGAAAATAGTCGCAATATTTAGGACCAGAAAAACCATGATGGCAGTCTTGGAAAAGGAGATGAAGATCAGACAGGCGAAAACGAAAAGCGACAGGTATTTCAAAATTGAATGCCTCTCAAATCCCCGGTTTAAGAGGACGAAAAAATATACCACAAGATAGAAACCGGCCATCGAATTGGGGTGGGAAAATGTCCCGTAAGGTCTAAGATATTCCGCGCCATTGACGGCGATCTTGGCAATCCCTGGCGTTCCCAGCGAAAACAGCCTTTCCCCCAAAAAATAGAATGCGCCCTGCATCGAATGCCCCAAGATAATCTGGCCTACCGTCAAGGCAAGTTCCACCGCGCCGCTGGTCAGGAACATCAGGAGGATGTATTTGGATTTTATTGCCGTGGCCATTTGCCTGGCCGTTGAGAAAACGACCAGCCACTCAAATATCCTCAAGCTCCCATAGGCAGCCAAAGCCGGCGATTTGGCCAAAACAACATTGAAAGCCAAAATAATTGCCAGAAAGAAGAAAACCCTCTTCCTGAAAAAATTCATTACCGACTTGAAGCCGGCAATGAACAATGCCACGACCACCAGATCCACCAAATACAAGGTTGGCGACAGGTAATCGACCCGGACGCCCGACAAATAGGAGAAAGGCAGAAAAAAATGCTTGCCCAGTTGGGTCGGCAAAAGCAGGAGGAGCAGCAGGAACAATCCAACCTTCAAGTCAAAAAACCGTTTCCTGGCTTTTGCTTTTGGCTTCGTGTGTTTTTTCATTTTAATTTCGGGGGCTTTAAGTGGGTATAAAAATCGGCTATAATTTTTATACTATAAATTATAGTCCACAGCATGAAAGGATTTATTGAATTCATAAGAGAGCGCGGGGTGGCCGGGTTTGCTGTTGGTTTCATTTTGGGAGGCGCCGTCACTAAGGTGGTTTCGTCGATGGTGACAGATATCGTCAACCCAACGCTCGGGCTTATCCTCTCCCGGACCAAGAGCCTCGAATCGATGTACTTTCAGGTCGCCGGGGCAAAAATCCTTTGGGGGCATTTTGCAAGCGTTTTAATTGATTTCCTAATCATCGCGTTGGTAGTGTATATTCTATTTAAGGGTTTAGGATTAGAAAAAATTGATAAAAAGAAGAATAAATGAAAAAGATCAAACTGCCGAAAGAGCTGACCAAAGTTACCAGGGTTTCCAAGATAATGGCGCTTATATGTTTCTTCACTATTCCCTTGATCACCTTCGGGTTCGGAATGAAATACCAGAAGGTCGTTGACAACTCCAGCCAAGCCGAAACGGTTTCTCCGACGCCAATTTTGGAAAACATTGAGCCGGTCGCCTGCACGATGGACGCCAAAATCTGTCCCGACGGTAGCTCGGTCGGCCGGGTTCCCCCGACTTGCGAATTTTCCCCCTGTCCCTCCACATCTTTTACCGACGACGGACAAATGTGCGGCGGGATTAGAGGGCGCGACTGTCCGGCCGGTTACACCTGCAAACTCGACGGCTATTATCCCGATGCCGCCGGAACCTGCGTCAGGGAGGCCGAAAAAATCACCGGCTTCGAATGTCCCAAGACCGGATATATAAACTGCATGCCCGGCACCGACAGCCTTAGATGGGAGTGCTCAAGCCAATACCTCGACTGGGCGAGCCAAAACTGCCCGGGGTTTGAAGGCGGAGCCTATTAGGCTATAATAAATCCGTGAACAAAAAGATATTTTGGCTACTTGTTATTGCAAGTTCCTTCGTTCAGATACTTTTTAGCCTGCTGGAAACATATGGAGACGTGAGTCAATATTTTGTCCCTTGGGCTCAGACCGCTATGAAATACGGATTTTCCGGTTTCTACGAGCGGTCAATACCACACGTAGGCTTTGCCAATTATCCGCCCCTCGTTATCTATATCCTGACCGCTTTCTATGCATTTGGCGGCGCAACCATCAAGCCATTCCTCGGATTTCTTTGGCAACTTAATGTCCTGTTTCCGTTTTTTCCTTCCGGAATCGTCACTTTTTTAAATAAAGACAATATTATTATCTATTCGTTAATGAAGTTGCCCAATATCGTAGCCAACCTCATGCTGGGGATCGGGCTTTATTTATTGGCAAAAAAACTCACGAAAGCAAAATCAAAACTGCCGGAAATCGTTTTCGTTTCAATACTATTCAACCCGGCACTGATATTCCTGTCGGCAATGTGGGGACAAGTGGATGTTTTGCCTTTCACATTCATAGTCTGGTCGTTTTATTTTTTAGTCAAAAAACTAACGGTGGTTTCGGTTGTTTTTATGACGATATCGTTATTGGCCAAGCAGACGGGGATTCTTGTTCTTCCTTTTTATTTGCTGGTCTTACTCAATAACATTGATTTTAAGCGCCTGTGGCAACCGGCGGTTGGCGGATATCTGACGTTTGTTATCTTTTTCTGGCCTTTTCAAAAAACCATTTCCGAAAAATTGTTTCCATTCAGTTCATACCTGAAGATTGCCTCCAAATTCGGATCCGACATGGCTACGATGCACGCCCACAATTTATGGGGGGCGATCGCGCCCAATATGAAGGATTACAACTTCCGACTGGCATCGCAACTCGTGGTCGGGGCATTTTTGGTTTTCGTTCTTATGAAAACCTGGGGGCAAAGGAAAAACCTGCCCCGGGTTTTTGCGTCTTTTGCCGTTTTCGGTTTTTTCTCTTTCATGTTCATGACCCGGATGCACGAACGGCATTTGTTTGCTATTATTCCGTTTTTCCTTCTGGCGTCGGTCGTTGATTTCAAATTTTATTGGCTGTTTGTCTTCGGATCGCTCTACTTATTAGTCAATATGTACGCCGCCTGGCCGGTGCCGCGGATAGAGATGTTGGCTCAAGCCCTAAATTACCAGCCCGTCGTCGTTGCAATTGTAGTTATCGGGTTGGCTGCTCTTTTTTTTGCCATCATGCGATGGATGAGGTTATCCAAGGCCCGATGATATATAATCTCCCTTATGAGAAAAGCCCATCGCGTTGTTCTCGTTGACGTCGTCGATCCGCACGTCCACAGGGCGGACGCCGAGAAAAATTTGGACGAGCTCCAGTCCCTGGTTTCGACTTACCGGGGGGTGGATATCGTCTGGATCATCCAGCACCGGACACGTCCGGACAGGGCGACTTTCATCGGGTCGGGCAAGGCGATGGAACTGGCCGGAATCGTCGCCAAGAAAAAGGTCGACATCGTCGTCATCAATGCCATCGTCAAGCCGACGGTCCTTTTTAACCTGACTCAAATATTGTGGATGGAAAATCCGGATATCCAGGTATGGGACAGGATAGACCTCATCCTTAATATTTTTGACCTTCACGCAATGACGAGAGAGGCAAAACTTCAGATCGAAATCGCCAGGATGTCCCACATGGGACCGCGAATTTATGGACTCGGGGGTACGTTGTTTTCCCGCCAGGGCGGGGGAATCGGCGGACGGGGAATAGGCGAAACAAATATCGAACTGATGAAGCGCCACTGGCGCGACCAGATAAGACACAAAAAAGAAGAGTTGGAAAAACTGTCCCGCCAACGGGAAATCCAATTGCAGAGGCGGAAGGAAAACAACTTCAAAACCGTTTCGATTGTCGGCTATACCAATGCCGGCAAGACCTCGCTTTTCAATCTCCTGGCCAAGAAAAAGAAGGTCGTCGAAAATGCCCTTTTCGTAACCCTTGATAGCGTATCCGGAAAATTCTACCTCCCCAATCTGAAAAAGGAAATAATGATTTCGGACACGATCGGATTCATCCGTGACCTGCCGTCGTCATTGATCGAGACCTTCAAATCCACCCTCATGGAATCCATAAACGCCGACGTTCTTCTTCATGTTATAGACGTGACCGACCCGAGGATGAACGAAAAGATTGCGATCGTCGAGCAGATCCTCGAGGACATTCGGGTTAGAACCCGCAAGATAATTTACGTCTTCAACAAGGTTGACGCCCACGAAGGCGACGGAAAACAGATCCTGACCGAGATCAACAACCGCTACCATATCTACAACCCGCAGTTCATATCGGTCAGGGAAAATTTCGGCATCAAAAAGCTTGTTGCGGAAATCGAAATGAGTTTGGAGTAAAATACTTTGCACTTATGTTTGACCACGATCTGGCCATCGTCGACGTTGAGACTACCGGCATGAGCCCCTTTCACGACCGCGTCATCGAGGTGGCGATCATAAGGGTATCCAAGAACAAAATTGTCGACAAGTTCACGACTCTCCTTAACCCCCAAATGCGCGTCTCTCCGTACATATCGATGTTCACGGGGATAACAAACGACGATCTCAAGGACGCGCCTGTTTTCGAGGAGGTCAAGGGCCGGGTGAGCGAGCTTTTGGACGGGGCTGTTTTTGTCGCCCACAACGTCCGCTTCGATTACTCATTTATAAAGTCGGAGCTCAAGAGGACGGGCATGCCTTTTAGATCCAAGACCTTCTGCACCGTAAGACTTTCGCGCCGCCTCTACCCGGAATACCGGAGCCATTCCCTTGAATCTGTCATCAACCGGTTCAAGTTCAAATTCCGGAATCGCCACCGGGCGTATGATGATGCGTATGTTTTGTGGCAATTCATACAAAAGGTCAAAAAGAAGTTCCCGAAAGACACCCTCCTTAAAACCTGGGCCGAGCTGACCAAATCGCTTTACTCAGGAGACGCCACAATGAGATCCCAAGTTGATGCCCTCCCGGAATCGCCGGGAGTGTATATTTTTTACGACAAAAACGATTCGCCCGTATATGTCGGGAAGTCAAAAAGCATTGCCGACCGGGTGATCGCCCATTTCTCCGAGGATTCCCAATCGACCAAACATCTGTCCCTCATGAAGGAAGTGGCTAAGATCGGCCACATAAAAACCGCAGGCGAACTTGGCGCGATGCTTTTGGAGGCGCAGCTTGTCAAGGAACTCCATCCCCCATACAACGCCCAGCTGAAAAAGAAAAAAGCCTTTGTGGTATTGACCAAATACAAGAATAGGGATGGATACTTGACTTTGAAGCCGGAAACAGTCGGGAGCCTGACCGAGGTCGATACCGATTCGCTCCTGGGGGCATTCAAGAATACCAGGGGAGCCAAGGAATACCTTGTTGAATTTGCCAACAAATATTCTCTCTGCAAAAAACTGCTCGGGGTTGACGCAAACAAAACATCGTGCTTTGACTACAAGCTTGGAAAGTGCCGGGGTGCCTGCGTCAAGAAGGAAAAGCAAAGGATTTACAACTCAAGGTTTCTTATTGCCTTCATTGAAAACCGCCAGTTCAAACCCTGGCCGTTTGATGGGCCAATCGAAATCGTCGAGAAGGATGCCGAAGAAGAGGATAAATGGGAAAGCTATATCATAGACAGGTGGTGCCTGATTGGGAAAAAGAACTCACTGGGCGATGAGGAACAGTTCGAGGAAACCTTTGATCCGGATTACTACAGAATAATCAAGACGTATATAAAATCAAGAAACAGTATAAAAACCTTTTAAAGAAAAAGTGTGGACAGTATACTCCAGCAGTGGAACCAAATACAAGATTATATCTTTAAGTGGGGCTACTCTGTGCCTAACCTAAGCCTATCTTATTCACATACCAGTATTTAAACAAATATGAATAAATCTAATGAAATAATTACTAAATCCGACACTAATCCAGCACAAAACCAAGACGAATTGAGCCCCAAAATGTCCAATAATGTACAAGTAAGAAAGAAATATCAATACCGACAGTTTGTTAGGCTCATCAGGGCTGGTAAATTCACTACAGCGTTGGCTACAGCTAAGGTTATAGGCGTAGATAGACGAACTATTGTAGCTTGGCTGAAGTCAAATAAGGTTAAATTAGCCGTGGGGGAAGAAATTGACAGTCTTGTACAAAAGATTAAAGGGGCGAAAGACTGGCATTCAAAAGCCTATCTTCTAGACAAAATCCTTGAAGAAACCAAAGAAAAAGCACCAGAAATAGAGATTTTAGAAGGATTAACAATTATTAGACAAAATAATAATGAAAATATTAACTAAGTGGATTTTTGATATACTAAGAAAAGTTTTATTTTTAATAAATATGGACCCGATGGAATCAGCTGACAATTTATATCGTAGTATGGTGATTAGAGCTTCTGCGTCTACTTATACTTCTGAATCTTTACAAGGACTTCAGATGACTCTAAATCTACCTAATAATCAAACAAGATATATAGGAGACCAATTTAATAAAATTTATCCAGATTTAATTATCTGGAGGCCTGATTATATAGGTGCAACCAATGGTCAACCTGTGTTGGTTGAAGCAATAGAATCAATAAGAACGTATAAAACTAGCGTAAATAAATGGAAAACATTAGCCTCTCTTGGTATTAGATTTAATTTGGTTATTCCAGAGAGTGAAAAAGAACAGATTAAATTAATTATTAAAGAAGAGAATATAACTACAGATAATTTACGATTACAAGTTTATCGTTCTGAAGGGAATCATTTTGTTTTTACTACAGTAAAAATATAAACACATGGCAAATATTAAAGATAAACAAGTAGTTGGTATACCGTCAGAAACATCTGAAAATTTAAAAAAAAGGCTAACTAATGTTGAAAACACAGTTTATGTTGCTATTATTGTTCTTTTAGTTAGTTTCTTAACCTTGCTGTTTACAATTTTTGGCATGACTATAAATAGTTTTATAGACTATAAAAATGTAGTTAATCAATTTAATTCAGAAAAATATCTTAGGCTTGAAGAGAAGATTAATAAAATAGAAACATCTTTGACACCGACTCCTACTCTAATAAAATAGTTAAATATTTTTTGATTTATCTAGTAAATATATTGTTTTTAGTAATAAAGCGAACTATTTCTTTATTGGAATTATATTTAAAATATTAAGTTTTTCAAGAAAATTAAGGACCAATAATATAATACTGATAGTTGAAATAATTAACAAAATAATACCACCTAAATGATTCATTAATTTTCCATAAATATCGTAATGAAGTTTAACCAGTTTTCTTGTAATTATGTTTCCCCTATCTAATTCTGCTAATAGTTCACCAAAAAGTAATCCATCTTTGTTTATTACTATTGCACTATGTCCGTCTTTTTCTTCATTAAAATATTCGCCAAAACCCCTTACAACAATATTTTCATAAACTTGATCTAATTTAGTTTTTTCTAAAGCTTTAAAATCGCTTTTAAATTTATCATTTTCATCAATTATTCCAAAATCTTCTAGTTTATTTTTTTCATCCCCTCTTGATAAATGGTGGGTTGTTAGAGGCGATCCTAAATGTCTATGTCCTGTATATGTCCATTTTAATATTGCTTTTTCAATTGGCCATAAAGGAAGGTTGTGAGACTCTTTTTTTAGGGAATTTTTAACTTCATTATCTAATCTGACAGAAAGATTATATAGTTCTGCTTTTTTTAAAAACGTTATTCCAAAAGGTGCTTCCATATTTAATTATTTTGTTTTTCCGTAAATAACATCTATACCGTAAGTAAATCCGTCATTTGACGCTGTTCCTATACCTACAGTATTCCACATATCGCTTAACAAAGTTTCTTTATGAGGAGCATCACCAGTTAATATCCATTCAATATAATGAACTGCTTCTAATTTACCTATAAGAGACGAGCCTTCACTTAAAGCATAAAAACCAAATTGACTACCCTTAGATGGAGCTTCACTACTAAAGCCTGCATGTTCATCAAGACTATTATTATTTACAAACGATTGTGCTCTTGAGCTTGCCCATATTGCTAAATCATTATTCCAAACTAAAGAACTTTTGCCGTGAGTATTTCTATAGTTATTTAAAGCAATATATATTTCATCTGCAGTACCCATTCGTACATCATGTCCTACCTGTTGAACAAATGTATGTTCGCTTATTTGTTTTGCAACTCCCCACTCCTCTGTAGTAATAGAATTTGTATTTTTACCATTAGGAACCACATTTTTTACTGTATCGTTATAAAAAAGCTGCAAACAATCATCATCTTTACACCTAATACAAGAATAATGATAGTAGTCTGTTAAGTTTTTCTTTGTAGATTGATTATTAATCCAATAGTTTAAAATGGCATCTTCTGGGCTACGATTTACCGAAAAGTTCCAAGCATAACTGGAGCTATTAAAATAAGATTTTAAATTAGTTTTTAAATATTCATCTGACCAATATGTTGCAAAGTCAAGGAATTTGTCAGCGGTATCACATAAAAAAGTGCTTTTAACATAGGGTTGATACCCTTGTTTTTTCTGCCAATCGTTTATTTTATCCCACAATTGAAAAACGCTAACAGGTTGAGTTGTACTAATCGTTCCTAACGAAGTTGTTTTGTTTGCTTCCGAAAGAGAACTAATTTTAATAATTCCAGCAATAACTAGTGCGGGTCCACCAATAATTAAAAAAACAATGAATATTGCGATAATTAGCGGATTAAAAAAATTTATAACTTTTGATTTAAAATTCTTTAATTTTAATTCCAAAATATTAGCCAATGAATAAGTCATAACAATATATGAAACTATTCCAACAAGAATAGTAGGAAGTAAGATGTTAGTAAAAATATTGGTTTCTTCGGGATGAGAGTATAGAAAAAATAAAAAAATTGATACACATATGAACCACAATATTCCTGATTTAACCACTCCAGAATAAAAGTTAAATCTTATTGATTTGTTTAAAAATTTAAACACTTTACAATATTATAGTACTTTATATATTTAAATTGCTACAACAATCTAAATAGTAATACTTGTAGGTTATAACCTACAAAATATAGGATTTATCTTGTTATAGCAATAAAACTTTTTAGTAAATTGAGCTTGACAAATTGATTTTTATGGTATATTATGGTCTTGTATGGATAATCAAAGTATCGGTAAAGAAAAATACGATATAAACAAACTTAGAGGGTGGCAACGCTCTCAACTTAAAATATTAAAAGAGTTCGTGCTTCGGGACATCGTACCTCAAACAATACTATCTGGTGCTAGTGGTTATCGTACAGGATCACATGCTATTGGGGGCTCAATTACTCCACTAACACGAGCAAATTTAATACAAAAAGCTGGTAGAGATGATAAAGGAGATATGACCTGGCAACTGAATGAAGACAAAGTAGATAGAAAAACACTGGGTGATTTATTGGATGAGATTAAAGTTTAGGCGCTATCTGATTTCGCATCTGTATAAGTCGGCAACTTCTTATACAGGTAAGGTGAGCAGACCCTAACGGGAAGAGTCATAATGTCAAAGCGCCATTACAGAATTTGTAATGGCTTATGACATTAAATATAAAAGAGATTGTTAGGGTTAGAAAACTCTTAGGTGAAACAGGAAAGAGATTAACTGATAGTGAAGTAGAAAAAATATATTTTGGTTTAAACACAATAATAAACCAGATTATTGATAATAATTTTCCTCAAAAAACAATATGCGAAAAGCAATAGTTTATTCCAGAGTTTCTAGCCAGAAACAGGTTGTAGAAGGAAACGGAATTGATAGTCAGAAACTTAGATGTATTCAATACGCAAAATTAAAAGGTTATGAGGTTATAAAATCATTCAAAGACGAAGCAGTTTCTGGTGCAAATGCAGATAGACCTGGATTTAATGCTTTACTTACCTATATTGATAACCATTCTTCAGGAGAATTCGTAGTTATTGTTGATGATATATCAAGATTAGCAAGAGATATGAAAGTTCATCTCCAATTACGTAAAAACCTTAAAGACAGAAAGGTTGCTTTAGAATCACCGAATTTTAAATTTGAAGAAAATCCAGAGGGCACTTTTATTGAGCATGTAATTGCTGCAAAATCTCAATTAGACAGAGAACAAAATAGAAGGCAAGTAATTCAAAAGCAGAAAGCAAGATTTGAATTAGGTTTTTGGGCACTTTGTCCTCCGCCTGGATTAATAAATATCAAACACCCGACATATGGGAAAGTATTAATACCACATGAACCGAAAGCAAGTATTTTTAAAGAGGCAATAGAAAAATATAGGGACGGATATTTGAATACTTACGATGAGGTTAGGAATTTTATTAACGACAAATTTAAACCGCTTAATTTGAAATTAATTTCTATTAATGGTGTAGAAAGAATACTTAGAAATTTACTGTACGCTGGATGGATAGAATATAAACCATGGGGAATAATGCCCCAAAAAGCTAAGCACGATGGGTTTATTACAAAAGAAACTTACGACCAGGTACAAATTAAACTACAAAACAAATCAAGAGCTACTTTAAGAAAAGACTATAATTTAGATTTTCCATTAAGAGGATTTATCAGCTGTGATTCATGCAAAAAACCCTATACAGCCAGTTGGCATAAGGGAAGGAATAAACGATATGCTCACTATTTCTGTAAACAACCAAATTGTCCAATGTTTGGAAAAGTAGTTCAAAAAGACGTTTTAGAAACTAAATTTAATACTCTCATTAAAGATATATCTCCAAATAAAGACATAATGATACTGGTAAAAGACTTGTTAAAAAACAATTGGAAAAGAAAAGCCCTATTAGAAGAAGATGGTAAACGCTTAACTACTGAAGAAGTCAAAAGATTAGAGGCAAGGAAAAAACAGTATATGGATAGAATAGCCAACTCTACTAATGAAGCACTTATAAGGGAATATGAGAAAGAAATAGAACAAATAGTTATAAAACGTCAAGAAATTGAATCAAACTTACCAATAAAAGAATTTACTCAAGAAAACTTTGGAACCGCCTGTGACCTTGTTTTTAAGTACATAGAAAATCCTGTCAGGATGTGGCAAAGTCCCAATTACAAAGATAAAAGATTACTCTTAGAGATGTATTTTAATGATAAATTGACTTATGATTTAAAGGAAGGGCTTGGAACCGTCAATTTAGCTTGTCTTGTTAGCCTAATTACTTCAAAACAATCTTCAAAAAATCATTTGGTGGAGATGCCGGGATTTGAACCCGGGTCCGAGAAAACACCGATATAAATTTTTAGTTGGGGTTAGATTGTTTTTACTCTTGCTTGTCCGCCCAAGCAATCAAATCGTAACAAGCAGTCGGTTTGGGTTGTCGATCCTAAATACAACCGATTACTCTTTAAGACCTTATTCCGATTGGTTTATCTCCAATTTAGGCGGAATCGGACAAATCCTAAATCAGAGCTTCGCTATTAGGCAGCGTATGCAAACTGTGGCTGGAAACCAGCTTTAACAGCTGACAAGTACGCTACATCAGCGTCGGATAAAGATGAATCTTTATCATTTGTGTTTTTCCGTTTAACGCACAGGTGCGCCCCAACGATTTATAAAAGTGCAATTTCCCGTCGATGCCTTGCATCCCCTTTATCGTTCTACCTTCATGTACTCCTTAGCCTGCCTCTTTTCATCCAGGGCGACGTCCCTTTGCTTAACCAATTTCTTTTTTCCAACGTTGCCTCGGCCTTTGGCCAAAGCGACTTCTAGCTTGATCAGAGGCCCCTTATTATAGCACGACTTGGGTGCCAAGGTCAAACCGGCCGAGACCATTTTCGTCCTTATCCGGGTGAGTTCGCGCTTGTGCAAAAGCAGTTTCCGGGTGCGCCTGGCGTCGTAGCCTTTGGCGGTTGCAAACTGGTAGGGCATGATTTCGGCATTAATAAGATATGCCGATCCGTCCTCCATGATCCGCACGAATGCGTCGTCGAGTTTGATCCTGCCGGCTCTTATGGATTTGACCTCTCCACCCAACAAAGATATACCGGCCTCATACGTCTCGACCTCGGCGTAATCCCTGTGGAATTTGCGATTGATGATTTTCATGCTTTTATTATACCCTCAAAAAGACTAAAATAACCTCAAGGGTCATGCTAAACGAACGATATTACGTTTACACCATACTTTCACTCAAGGATTTTGATATCTATACCGGGATGACCACCGATCTAAAGATGCGCGTCCAGGAGCACATGAGGGGAGTGGTCGTCTCGACCAAAATAAGGGTTCCCTTCAAGCTTGTCCATTACGAGTATTTTGTCAATCTTGAAGACGCCAAAAGAAGGCATTTGTACCTGACGACCTCAACCGGACGGGCCCGTCTCAAGGATTCGCTCAAGAAAACCCTATCCCGCAAGGTGTACATGCCTTATAGACTGGTAAAATGACAATATGAAAAAACTGGTATCTTTTATTGCATACGGTGCAGTTGTCGTCCTAATTGCTTTCTACGCCGTTGGAAAACTGCCAAATGATTTCAATGTCCTGCCGGTCAACAAACCCGCAACCACCAATGAGATTCTAAAGCCCGGACTTAAGGTCGGTTCGGCCGGTGAAGATGTCAAGGTGCTCCAGATTGTTTTGGCAACCGACAACAAAATCTATCCCGAAGCGGTCGTCAGCGGATATTTCGGCAGCCTTACCCGCCAGGCGGTCATCAATTTCCAAACGAAATACGCGCTAAATGAAACCGGCCAGGTCGATGCCGATACCGCCAAAAAGATTAATGGGATTTTCGGTTCCAACACCCGGGATTACTATTTGTCGTTGATGCCAACGCCCCAAGTGGTTGAACTGAAACTCAACCAGCCGGTCGACAATAGCGAGGAATGGGGCAAGGCCAGACAGATCGGTGAGCATACGTGGACCATGAAGGTGGGGTTCGACCCGGAGATGGCCACATCGGGGGAGATATTGGACGCCTTAAACAGTTACCGGAGACTCCACGGAAAAAATACCCTTTATTGGGACGATCGTTTGGCCAATTACGCTTTATCACGAGCCAGGTACTTTACCCAGATCGGGAATCTTGATTCGCATGCCGGATTCGCCGAGTTTGTCAAAAGCGAGGACAACGTCCGGTCTTTAGGGTTCTGGGCGCTGGGCGAGAATTCCAGTTACGGATACCGCCTAAACGGGACACACCTTATCGAATGGGTGTTTGCCGGCGACAAGCCCCACAACGACAACCAGCTGTCCTCCGACTGGACGCATGTCGGGGTTGGCGTCGACGGGAACCAGGTCGACCTCATTTTCGGAGGCCAGCAGATATAACTTCCTTTTGTGGTCTATTTTTTAGCCCGGGTGTAAAATGTTTCTATGGAGAAGAAACTCACTTTCAACAACTCCAAGGGCAATAAACTCATCGGGATCCTGACCGACCCGTCGGAAAATAAAGACAGTCCGGTGATCATAATGTGCCACGGATTTTCTTCCAGCAAGGATAGCCATACATGCAAGGCGCTCGCCGAAAAATTAGAAAAGGAGAAGGTTGCCTCCTTCCGATTTGATTTTTTTGCCCACGGCGAATCCGAAGGAAAATTTGAAGACCTGACCGTGAGCGAGGCGGTCGATGACACGATGCAGGCGATCGGGTTCATGAAGAGTTTGGGTTACAAAAAAATCGGATTGTTTGGTTCGAGTTTCGGCGGATTATCAAGTTATATCGTTGCCTCTATGTCTCCGGACATTTTTATCCTGGTTGCAAAGGCGCCGGTTGCAACCTATAAGGAGTTCCCGGAATACACCAAAAAGGAAATCGTCGACAAATGGAAAAAAACCGGTTATGCCGTGCGCGAGGGGAAAAGGCTGAGATACGATTTTTATCTCGACGCCATGAAAAACGACGCCAACGAAATCGCCCACAAAATCGCCGTGCCAACCCTAATACTTCATGGGAATATGGACAAAGAAGTATCGGTAAACCAGAGCATCAATATCGCCAAGAAAATCCAGAACTGTGCCCTTGAGATTATTGTCGGAGCCGATCACCGGTTCAGCAAAAAAGAGCATTTCGAAAGGCTTGTCAACTCGATTGCCTCATTTGTCATTGCCCACTCGAAGTGAAGAATTCCTTTATCTTCTTGTAGAGGCTCCTCCTGTCCTCCTGGTTCCTGAAAGCATGGTCGCCGTTTAATTTTTTGACGATGACTCCGGGGATGGATGCATACTGGGCGAGATAAACCTGCCCGACGATTTCATCCTGGTTGGGATGGACAATCATGAGGCGGGTATTCCTGGAAAAGTCTGCAACTGCCAGGGCCGGTTTGAAGAGTCTCAGAACCTTCCAGAAGGTTGGCCCGACCTTCTGGACGTCTCCCGTCGACCTCGGGAAAAGGCTGATGTTTTCCATGTCTATCTTGGCGCCTTCCTTGGATCCGAATCTCTCAACCAGCCGATCGATCAAATAATTCGTATTGCTGTTCGGCAAGCCGGTGAAGACGGTTTTTGAGATTCCCTGGGGGTTGAGCATCGCGGTTATGAAGCATCCCATCGACTGGGCCAGGATATACAACTCTCCCTGGTATTTTTCCTTGGCATAGGCTATGACGTGTTTGAGGTCGTTTGTCCATTTTTCATAATCCTTATCGGAAAGGTTTCCGTCGCTTTTTCCGCAACCGGAAAAATCGAATCTCAATATCCGGAACTCCTCCCCCAGCCAGACCGCCAAATCGTCAAAATATCGGGCGGTCTCGTGCATGTCGGTCGCAAACCCGTGGACGAATATGATGGTCGCCTTGGCCTGTTCGTTGCCCTCGACCATCGTGGAGAGTCTTTCTCCAAAAACGTTGTGGATGTCGGGGTATGAATTCATGTTTAAATGATACACTATCTTGTTGAATTCTTTCCCAAAAAACGGTAAAGTTTTTGTATATGGAAAACAATAGACATTTTCTTTTTCATTTCGTGGTTACCGTTTCCGTTATCGTCATTGCCCTGTTCTTCATTAAAACTTTAGACATCTCGTATCCCCTCACCGTCGTCAACACCAGCCGTTCGAGTGAACTGGCGGTTGTTGGAGAGGGGAAAATGGACATAACCCCGGATACCGCCGAGGTCAATGCGGGAATTACCGTCGACAACCGGCCGAACGTCGGTGACGTCCAAAAAACCATCAACGGCGTCAATGACAAGATCATCGATGCCTTAAGGAAGATGGGAATAGAGAAGGGGGACATAAAAACCTCGAACTATTCCGTTTATCCAAATTACCGTTACGACAACAACGTCAACACCATCTCGGGTTACAACGGCAACGCCACGATCCAGATCAAGGTCCGCGATACCCAAATGGTATCCCGGGTGATCGAGGAAGTGACAAATGCCGGAGCCAACCAGATCCAGGGAGTTAATTTTTCGATCGACAAGCCGGAAACCTATCGCGAACAGGTTAGGGAAATGGCCATCAAAAACGCCAAGTCACAGGCAGAAAAAATCGCCAAGGATCTCGGGATCAGCTTAGGAAAAATCACCAATATCGTCGAGTCTAACCCGACACAGTCGGGTGTCGTCCCGATGTACGAATACGCCGCCAAGGGATTGGGTGGTGGAGGCGGAGGGCCGACGGTTGAATCGGGAACCCAGACCATCACTTCTGTCGTTACTTTGTATTTTGAGAAGCGGTAAGAATAAGGCTGACGATCGAATTTGGGGTCATGATGATGGATTTTTCCCTATCAAGCCTTATTTCTCCATTGATAGGCTGCAGGTTTAATATGTTTTCCGTTCTGCCGTCAAGGTGCTTCTTGACGATGTTATAGTTTCCCTGGGGAAGCCCAACAAAGGTGACTGGGACAGCTTCGGTATTTGTTCCCCGCTGGTCATAATTAGTTAAAATAAGACTAGTTTTCGTGTCCGATGTCGCGGCCAACGCTGAAACATAAGTCCCTTCGCCCTCTACAAACACCTGCGCCCCCTCAAGGGCATTAACCATCTGGAGCGCAAACCACCTGGGTTTTTTTGTCCCATCGTGAGCCAATATCCCCCACGACGGCGCCGGGCCGTCCTTGATCTCGAAGAGGAAAGCCGCCTCAAGATTGGCGTTGACGAAATTCCTGATCGAGGCCAGGGTGTGAGCGGCGCCGACCTCCGTATCGGCGATCGGATTTTTTTCGGAATCGTATCCCCATTCGGAAATAATTTTGGGCAGATTCTCGTATTTATCATACTTGGGTGACTCACCAAGCCATTTATTTAGATTTATGACGTCGCGGGTGTAATCGTCGGCTCGCTTCGAATAATGGTGCCAGCTGATGAAATCAAGTCTCAAGTTGTTGAAAGTCACGTAATCCAAAAACTTTTGGATCCAGTTTTTGTAAAGTGCGGTCGTCACCGGTCCGCCCATTTTAAATGGCAGGACGTTGGTTGCCGCATCGGCACCTTTGACCGAATAGAAATACAGGTCACTGTAACTCTTGCCGCCCGACTGGTAGCGCCATTTTCCAAAGGTCTCAAGGTCCGGCTCATTCCATACCTCGTAGTAAAGGTCTGTTTTCCAAAAGTCCTGCAAGGCTCCGCAAGGCAAGACCGTCTCCCTGCCGCTATATCGTTCGACGGTTTTTCTGACCAGAAGGCTCCATTCGTTCCAATCCTTTGGCTTGCCAATCAGGGATCCGTCGTCGGCCATGGTCGGGGGCATGTATCCCAGGGAAAAAAACGGCTTGGCGCCCGTATGATAGATGTCGCAAACCGTCTGGTCAAGGCGGGAAAAATCAAAAGAGAGGCGTCCTGACGAGTCGCGCGACACGACGTCGTTGAAATCGTAAATGTGATCGATCCGGATAAACCTTGGATAAAGCTCGGCTACCTGGGGAACGACCGGCTCGATCATCCTGACGCCGGCTTCCTCGCCGCCTTGGGCAAGAGCCTTCCAGCGATCAGGGAAAGGCCCCGAGGTTTTGGAAACATCAACGACAATATTCGCCTTTACATATGCGGCGCGGGAAAAGTATTGGAAGGAAAAAAACAAAAAAGGGAAAGACAGTAAAATACCGAAAATCGATAGAAGTATTTTTGTAGACAATTTCATAGGCCCTATGCCTTTATTGTAGCTGATTCATTTTAATGACACTTATTAAAATAAAAAAAGCCCCAACTATTTCCTTGATCGTTGGTATTTCCCTGAAAAAAAGAAAACCTAGCAGGACGGCAAAAAACATCTCCAAGGTCAGTATGTTTGAGGCGATCGAGGTTTTTATTTTGTCAAATCCGTAATTGGTCAAAAACATCAAGGCGACATTAACAAACCCAGCCAGTCCGAGAATTATAAGCGTGCTCCCAGACCAACCAGCCAAGGGTATACCTTCGCCCACAATCAAGGACGTGATGAGAACAAAAATAAAGCCCAGGATTAACATTGTTTGGGTAATTTCATTGTTGGTCAAAAACTTTGAATGATACTTTCTAATGACGATCGCATATGAGGCAACCATGACTGATATAAAGGCAATAATCTCACCCAAGCCCCAGGAGAATATTGAGGAAAAATCCTTTATCGAGATTATCAGAACACCCAGAAAAGCCAACGATATATAAAGTGCTTTTTTGAAGGTAACTTTTTCTTTAAGTATCAGAAAGCCTAGAACTGCAGTCGTCGGAAGTGATCCAATAAAAGATACCGTACTTATTTTGGTCAAAAGAACCGCTTTTGTAAAAAGAGCAACGCCTATCAGGTAGTAACAGATTGCTCTTAATATCAGAAGTCCCCATTCTTTTGCCGGGATTTTTTTAAGTTTTGAATAGTCTAATGTTTTGCCAAAAACAATAAATCCCAAAACAACAGCTGCCAATAACCTAAGGTATAACTGCTGGAAAATGCTAAAGACTGTCAGATAGCGGACAAACAATCCCATTGATGCATATACAAAAGCCAAAAGTATAAGGGCTGTAATGCCTTTTTGCTTGTCTGTGGGTTTCATTTTTTCTTGAAGTTGAGGTTGGCCAGTATTATTGACACGGCAATAAGTGAAATAAATCCCTTGCTTTTATCCATTAAGATCAGATTATATATAATTACCTGGTATGCTACAACAAAGAGTCGGGTTTTTGAAAAAAAAATTGAAAGAGAATGATGTTGACGCTCTCCTTGTTTCCAATTTCTACAACATCCTCTACCTCTCCGGATTCCAGACTTTAGTTGACAACGAGAGGGAAGCGTGGCTTTTGGTCACCCAGAAAAACGAATATCTTTTTACCGACGAGCGCTATTCCAGCCAATCGCACAACATCAGATACATAAAACCGGAAAAAAGACTAGTCAGACACCTCCAGGAGGTTGTCGACGAAGAACAAATAAAAACCATCGGGTTCGAGTCGGAAGACTTGAAATTCAGCGAGTACTCCGCTTTCAATAAAGCCATCAAAAACGCTGAGTTGGTTCCTTTGCAAAACCTGATTATCAAGCAACGGGAGATTAAGGATGACCGGGAAATCGAAAAAGTCAGAAGCGCCTGCCAAATTGCCGACCAGTGTTTAAGCGAAATAGTCAAAACCATTTCCATCGGCCAATCTGAAAAGGAAATCGCCTTCAGGATCGAGTTCTGGCTAAAAAAGAAGGCTTACGGATTGGCTTTCGATCCGATTGTTGCCGTCGATGCAAACTCGGCCATCCCGCATTACGATACCAAAACGGGTGACGACAAAAAAATCAACGAGGGTTCGATTGTCCTTATTGATTTCGGAGCAAAACATGAAAGCTATTTGTCCGACATGACGAGGATGGTTTTTGCCGGAAGGCCGGGGGGTGAAATGGTCAACGCATACAACAATCTTTTATCGGCGCAAAAAAGGACCGTCGAGAAATTAAAAATCGGGGTGTCTTTAAAGGATGTTGACTCATTTTGCCGGGCAGAGATGGACTCGCTCGGATTGCCCAATTACTCCCACTCAACAGGACATGGGGTTGGATTGGAGATACACGAGCTTCCGAAAATCTCCTTCTCAAGCGATGATAAGGCCATAATAAACCAAATCATAACTGTCGAGCCCGGCGTATACATAAGCGGCAGGTGGGGGATGAGGATAGAGGATACTGTCGTTATAGGTACGGACGGCGCCAAGCCACTCACGTTATTTGACAAGAAGATGTTGGTTATTTGACCTCTTTGAGCTCTTCGGACATGGTCATGGTTTTGGCGGCCTCCTTTTTCTTCGGAAGTGATACTTCAACTTTGTCTCCCTCGGCCTTCAGGCGTTCGGTAATTTCTTTTTCCTTCTGCTGCAGTTCCTGGACCTGCTTGGCAGCCTCAACCTTAGCCTTAAGATAAGTCACCAATTGCTCACCTGAGAGGGAGTTGACCATGAATATCGGCATAATGAAACCAACCTCGTCCAGGGCCTGCTCCTTGAGGAGCTGGTCCTCGGAGAGCAGCTTGTTAAGGGTGTTGGTGATGAGGACAATGTCTTGTTCAACCCAAGCCGAACGGGACCTGATGTTTTCGGCGACCGGGATTTCCCCTTTTTCGTAATGGTCGACCCACATTTTTTTAACTTGTTCGTATTCCTCGATCGAAACCAGGGGCGACACCGGAGTGACGGCCTCGATGTGTTTTTCCGGCTCGGCGATGATCGGCATCTGGGCGGCAACCACTTTCTTGACCTCGGCGGCATCCAGGTTCTGCTTCTTGGCGATCTCTTCGGCAACCTTGGTATCTGTCGCAACCGTGTTGGAAAATTCCTTGATGACTTCTTTTACTTTTGCCTGTTCCATCTTTGCCTGTTCCGTTATCTTGGTGGCCACCTTGGTCGGTGGTTCCTTTGAATTTTTAAGAAGCGTCAGGACTTCCTGGACTTTTTCCGGGGCAACTTGGGTTTTGGCGGCGATGGCGGCGGCCAGGTCCTTGTTGGTGGCTCCGTAATCAAAGACAGAATTGGATACGCTCTCAACCTTGGCTTGCGGCAACTGCACCTTGACCGATATGACATTTGTCATCGAAACCGCCTTCGGAAGCGTATTTATTATTGTTTTCCTTTGCTCAACCTGTTGCGGCCTGGAGAATAGGAAACTGTTCATGACCGAACGGGCGACCGGATCGGCGTGCGAGGCGCGCGTCGAGATTTCCGATCTAATGTTCATATACCTTAATCTATCGTTGGCGGACATCGCCTGGGTCGGATTTTTCAGGTAGTTTATGTTTTTGGTGACGTTCTGATTGACCGTCTTATTGGTCTCGAAGTTGGCGATCTGGGTAATGTTTGAGGCTTTAAGGTCAAGTGCCTGGACGATTTCCTCGGTCCTGGCCTTTTTAATCTCCTCGACGGTTTCAATCTTCCTGTGGATTTCGGTCGTTGCCTCCCTTGTTGCCTTCATGTCCATGGCCGTTCCAAAGGTCTGCGACTGGGCCGGGGCGACCGGTTGGGTCGGAGGCGTTGGACCGGGCTTAAAGTTGTTGAGGCTTGACAACATCATGTTTTTGATGGCGTTTATGCCGTCACAGCAGTAATCCCTGAACGTCCTCAACAAGAACCACGGGAATATAGTCACCGCCCAGAGCATGATCAGGGTAATGATGTATTCGACAAAAGTGTCCACGTAGTTTCCGTTATTGGACGCCGAAAGTTTTTGCGCGGGCCCTCCATATAAAATATTGATGGCCGTCGGGTAAATGTATCCGGCCGCGGTATCCACCCGGGAAAAATCGAAAAGGAAGGGGATGCCGTTTTTCCAAATGGTCGCCATCGAGCCCAAAAACAATGCCAAAAGCGGCCCGTAGAAAACCCATTGAAAGAATACGCCGATCCAAACCATGCCGGTGTTCTTGGCAACCCCGAAATAAAGCAGGATTGCCAGGAATGGCGCCACAAAAAGCAAAAACCATAGCACAATTGTCCTCAAAAGCAGGGCGCCCCCCATCAGGTAATAGCTGAAGTTGGTCGCTTTCAGTATCCACATCTCCGTTTTGACGGCTTCCTGCACCCGGATATTCAAATCGCGGCAGCCGACGAAATTTAAGTAGTTGGCCTCTTGACTTACTCCGGAAAAATAAATATTGAAAAGGTCCGCTCCTCCGAGATTCTCGACGAAAAACTTCATCAGAATTCCCGACAGCTGAACCACGGTGACCACGACCGTAGCCGAAAAAGATATGTAAAGAAGCCCTAAAAGAACTTTCGTTATCGAGGGCCAGATTTTTACGCCGGTTGCGAAGTTGGTTCTTTGGCCAATGATAATTGCCAATCCGAAAAGGGCCGCCGACAGAATGGTAAAGAAGTAGGCGATGTTCCTTGTCGTCCCCCAAATCCTGAAAAGCACCGGGTGATTGTCTATGGCACTGTGGGTCATTACCCAATAAATGAATTGCCTCGCCCGGTCATTGGCCTTTCCTTGGGCGGTTACTTCGGAATCCTCAACCCACAAATGGGTGTTTGTCGGGTTTGCCTGAAAGGCGGCGATGTCAGTGACACATCTTTCACCTCCGCCCTTATCGGTATAGATTTTGTTGAGGTCGGGCGGACAGCCGCACAATGGCGGGGTAACGGCATAAGGGTTGGTTGTCGGATTTGTGCTCACCTGAGCCTCAACACGATAATCGCGGCCTATAAAATAAAATAGGGATAAGACAAAAAGGATTGATAGAAAAGCCTTCTTAAACATGTTGCTTTAAATCTTTTTGAAAACGAAAAAGCCGACCGCAGAGAGGGCAAAGAAAACCACACCTAATAAAGCGCCTCTTGCGGTTTTATCAAAAAATCCGGTTGTCGGAAGGGCGGTTGGTACCGGAGCCGATGTGGGCGCGGGTGTCGGGGTGTTTCCGGGATTAAAAAGCGCACATAGCTGGGTTGACCCCGGTTCGGTGGCAATTATCTTAAAAGTTACAATGGCAAATGAACCCGAACCCGTGAATCCTCCGGTTTTTGTGCCTGTGAAGATTATTTTTCCATCGCCTTGGACATCGGCGGTCACGGTGGTAAAGGAGGTTCCCGGGGCAACCGATACATATTCTAGGTCGGTGGTTTCATATGTCATCCCTATCTGGGTTGAGGCAAGGGAAGACCCTTCGGTATCTATGTTTACAGTAAACTGGACATCTTGTCCCTGGGTCAATTCTCCGGTAGGTGCGATAAGGTCAAAAGTAAGGGCGCGGGCCGGCGCGGCACCAAAAATCATAAACGAAAAGAAAGCGGCCAAAAAAACAATGAATTTCTTCATAATTGTTAAGATTTCAAGACTCAAATAATTCCTTTAATATTTGGGCGAAACATAACTCGCCCAAATGTCTTATATATAAAATAATAATACTTGATAAAAGGATTGTTGACAATATACAATATACTCTCATGGCGATGCCAAGATTTTTGGATGAATCGTTTCAAAAAATAACGGAGGAGCTTCTTAAGCTATTCGTCAAAAAACACAAGGACTACGGCAAGGAAAATATTCTTGATATTGGGGAGTTGGGGATTGCCTTCAGGATTAACGAAAAGGTCAGCCGACTCAAAAACCTGCTTGCCCAAGGAAAAAACCCGGCCAATGAGGCGATCGAGGATAGTTGGTACGACATCGCCGTTTATGCCGTCATTGCCATGCTCTACAGGCGCGGCTGGTTCCAGAAACTCGAAATGTCCCCGAAGGCAAAAAAATAATCATCTTCTTTCGACATTATAAAGAGGGCCGACTATCTGGATGTTGGAGGGGGCTCTAAGATTAAACCAGTTTTTAAACTCATCAGCTCCAATCGACGTTGATTTTCCGTCTCCGGAAATGTTCACTGATGTAGTTTTTCCAGAATTGAAATCTGCATTAATCGATACGTCTGTGACATTGTTGAAAGATTCCGAACCAAGTTCTCTTTTGACGCGATCCTGATCCCAAACCTCCCCTCCGTCCGGGTGTGGTTTGTCGGTTTGATATAAATGCTCTCCTGTTGAGGAATTTTTTCTCGCCAATAAAATAACATTTACAATATCGGCAACCTCAGATGGTCTTAGCCAGGCCGTGTTTGAATATTGGCTTCTTGCGCCCCAATCGCAATAGAACCACGGTGATTCCCTATCGTATGCGTTTGCCTGAATTTCTCCAAAACTTCCATGGCCCCCGCTTCCGTCGAATTTTCCCAAATTAAGAATGAATCCTCCGTGGGTTGATGCATACTGAGTAAATCCTGGGCTTCCTCCATCCATCATAACCCAACCCTTCGTTGCCTCAACTGCCTCTCCCCATTTTCCACCCTTTTCTTCCGGTCTAAAAACTTGACAGGATTCAGTGGTACAGATATGGCCGTTTCTTTGCATGGAATTTAAGGCATATGTCCTTGCCGCAACGGCTTGTGCTTTAAGGGCGGCCATGCCCCCCTCATCTCCCCAAGAATTTGGAACCTCCCAAACTCTCTTAACATAGTCCTCAATTGAAAAAGTTCCATGGCCGTCTACATTTACTTGGGCGCCTTGGTCATAATCTTTTTTAAGACTCATGTTTGGATAGTATTCCTGCAAAATCTGTTCTTCGTTTTGACCTGCTTTTGCCCGCCCAAAAGCCCCATATTGATTTAGGCCGTTTCTATGAGGAGCGCCAAAAGTAAAAAAGGCTATTCTTGGACTAAATCCCGGATCAATGTTTCTATCATCGGTACACCCGCGGGCAGAGGTTCCAGCTGAACGAGGGATGTTTAGAGCGCGTTGTTTCGCGTCAATTAGGTCCTTCTGTCTTGCTGACAATTGGGCAATTCTTTGTCTGCTTTTTGATATCTCACCTTGAAGAATCCTCAACTGCCTATCAACCTCAGTTTTTAGGCTTGCCAGATTGTTTTTTTCTTGGGTTAGTTGGGCTTTTATCTCTTCTAGGTTTTTTATGTATAAAACCACCTTTGTGATTGTGTCGCGATCCCGATCCACAATGGATTTTTGGTAAAAGAAATCCCTCAATGAACCTGAAAGATTTCCAGAAAGAAGCACTGTGACCAAATCGAGGGCTTGTTTGTTGGAGTTTTTGTAGTATGAATAAACTCTCGATTTTAAAAGTTCCTCTTGATAGCTTAAGGCCTCTTCTCCTTTCTTAACTTCAACTTCTTTTTTAGAAATCTCTTGTCCTAAGGAGGATATTCTCTCGCTTATACCATTGAGTCTTTTTGTAATTTCTTGTTCATTATATGTCTGTCCTTCAAGGAGTTTTTTTGTTTCCTCAAGATCTTTTTTAACCTCTTCCTCCGACATTTGACTTATTTCCTTGGCTAAAGCAAACAACGGAAAAAACAATAAAGAAATAAAAACCGCTATAAAAATCACAGACAAAACTTTCCTCATATTTTTATTATACCCCTTGAAGCTGTGATATACTTTTTTTATGAAGAAAGCCCTGACAATTCTTTTTATTTTCTTATTCTCGGCCTTTGTGGTTTCAAAGGTTGCGGCCATTAGCCCGACACCCACAACCGGACCGCGATTTGCCGCCTGCGACCTTTGCGGATATTGTCCTCCAAACAACCCACCCGGAAATTGGTCGGCCTGTCAGCAGTGCTTATACCCAAACGCAAATCCCGACCCCGCATCCTTTGACACTTTAAAAGTCGATGCGGCAACAAACCTGCCGATTAAACCGACTGCGGGGCGCCAGTACACCTTTTTGGGATGTTTAACAACCGGCGAGGGCAGCTTCCAGGAGGGGGGAGCGGGCAGCGTTGTCCAATCGCTTCTAAAAACGGTTTTTTCGATCGTCGGCGGGGTGGCTTTCCTTTATTTGATATATGGGGCATTTGTAATTGCCTCATCGCAAAACGACCCTGAAAAACTCAATTATGGAAGGCGGGTAATTTACGGAGCCATTATGGGATTGGTTTTTTCCTTAACCTCAGTCCTTCTCGTGAATTTGATTGCTGGGCAGGTATTGAAGATTCCAGGCTTCGGAAACGGCGGTGTGCCTGCCCCATAGCTCACTTTTTCCCGGCTTTCCTTAAGAATACGCCTCCGGCAGCTGATGCCAAAAGCGACGGGATAAACAAGGTCGGCAGACCTGTTGCCGGGATTTGGGTGGCGGATTTAGATTGCTGTTGATATCTTCCGAGTGTTCCTGTTGGATTGACAACGACTTTTGTTCCTGACCCTTCAGATGGGGTTGTGGTGGGGGCGATTGTTGGGGTGGGAGATGTTTTTGTCAACCTTGGCAGTCCACCCTTAAAATTGATGCGTCCTGTAACCACAGCAAAGAAGACTATGACCACAACGAGGCCCAAAACGAATGAGATAATCTTATTAAAACTATCCATATAGTATTTATTATATCATAAAAGTGCCCAGATTCAAGCTGGGCTTGATTTTTATCGGAAAAGAAACGACAATAAGAATATGGAAGAAAATCCTCAGGTTGTTTATGATTGGAAGGCGCCCCTAAGGCCATACAAAAAGCAGTCGGGTATCATTTTGAGATTTTATCTTGCGGTGGCCCTTCTACTCTCGGCTATTTTTTTCTTTTTTGGCGACAAGATTCTTCTGATCCCTGTTTGGGCGCTGGTTTTCCTTTTTTATGTCTTAACAATCACTCCACCGCCTGAGGTCGAGAATAAAATTACCACTTTTGGACTTGAGGCGGCCGGGGTAACCATGAGATGGGAGGCGTTGTCCCATTTTTATTTTGGAAAGCGCTTTGGCTTTAATACGCTGACCGTTGTTTCCAGGGCTCCGTATTATTACCACGCATATATGGTCGTCCCCAATAACGAGTCCAAGGAAAAGCTTAAAGCCATCCTGTCCCTTCATTTAATGTACCAGTCCAAGCCTGAAAAAACCCTCACCGATAAGATGTTGGATTTTTTATCACTTTTGATTCCCGACGAAGAAGAGGCGGTCAAACAAGAAGATCTTCGAGCCGTTTCCGAAAGACTCCGGAGGGCATCTCTTTAACTCCAAACGTCCGACCCCAACCCAAGACACCCTCATCCGTAGTAACAATATAGGCGTCTTGTTCCATTGCCAGCACGATCAGGTCAAGGTCGGTCGTACTATCCAGAAAGCCCGTCCTAGTTGCGTTCCTGTATCTTTCTCGGAACTTTTTCACGACGGATCCCACTTTTATTTCAAAATCTTTTTTGGAAAGCCCATCCGCGCCCATCATCAACCGCGCAGCGTTGCCGATCTCCTCCTCACCAACGGTCAGCCCGCGGTAGCTTCTGAGCCTTATGTCGTCGACCAGTTTGTAAAAAACCGCCGCTGAAAAATTTGATCTTGATGCGTCCGGCGACTTGACTGTTATTTGGGATAGGAAGTCCTTGATGAATGGTTGATTTTTGTCTTCAAAAAAGCTCAAAAACTCATCAACCGCCCTGGGCGGCATAAAAAACTCCGCTTTTTTGTTTTTCTTGAGTTCTGAAATTTTTTTTGTCAGGCCGACGACAACCCCCTCAGTTTTATCACCGAGACCCAAACCGGCCTCCATATTAAAAAATATGTTTGTGTCCAGAATAAATTTTTCCATGGTAATTGTTTTAGTCCTGTATTCTAACAGGCATGATTATGTGAATGAAATTATCCTGACCCTCCGACTTAAAAACGGCCGGCGCATCTCCCCTTAAAAGTTCCACAACTATTTTTTTTGACGGACTGTTGCTCAAGAAGTCCAAAAGGAACTTGTAGTTAAAGGCGATCTTTTGTTCGTCTCCGTCAACCTCCGCGTCCTGTCTGACCACGTTGGCGTTTCCGTCTCCGGTTTTTGGCATGAGGACAATTCCGTCTTTTTCAACCTTAAGGACTACGACGCTTGAAAACTCTCTGGCGAAAATGGAGACTAGTTTTACGTTTCTCAATAAATCCTCCCGGTCCACGGAAATCGCGGTCTTTTTATCGGCCGGAATAACTTTCTCGAAGGGTGGGAACTCCCCGTCAATGAGGCGGGTATATAGATCGTGTTGACCTATGTGAAAAGCCAGTATTTTTTCTTCCGGGGAATAGCTAAAAGACACCTCGTCTTCGTCAATTAGCCTGGAAACCTCTAATAGGAACGGTGCCGGAACGATCATCGACGGCAAGGCGTCTTCCTTTTTAAGCGTCAGAAGCGATAATCTGAACCCGTCGGTTGAAACCATTTTAAGGTCGTCCCCGGTCGAAACAATGTCGATTCCGGTTAAAACCGGTCTGGTTTCGTCTGTCGATGCGGAAAAAACAATTGTCGGGAGGTTTTTCTTTATCAAAGACGCCTTAATCGTTCGTTTTTCTGAAGTGACGGTTGGAGGGAAAGGAAACTCCCCGGATTCAAAAAGGGGGAATTCTCCCCGAACCTTGCCGGATTCCATAATAATTCTCTTTTCTTCGATGCTCATGTCTATTTTGGACTCAGATATCAAACTCAAAAACTCAATTATTTTTTTTGGCTCCAGGACAATTTTGAATTTATGCGCCCCTTCGTTCTTTATTACGGTGTGGTAATAATAATTAAGATTAGTGGAATAGAGGTCTATCCTTCCGTTTTCACCAACCAAACAAACCCCCTGCAAAACGCTCGAAGAAACAAGTCTGGATGAAGTAAACTTTGACGCAAGTGTCAACCTCTCCAAAAAGTTTTCTTTTAAAAGGGATAATTTCATTTTTAATTAAATAAATAAAGTAGTAATAGTAACTGTGTATAAGTGTATAAGAACGGGTTTGGATTTTCAAGACAAAATAAACCTAAAAAAACCAACGTGGAAACCGTGTGGACACTATGTAGACGACTCCAGGGTTTGGATTATTGAATCGATCTCTTTTTTGAAGTTTTGGTCTCTCATGATCATTTGGGAGATTTTTTGTTCGGCGTGGAGAACCGTCGTGTGGTCCTTTCTCCTTAACTGATTGGCGGTCTCAACGAGCTTCATTTTGAGCTCCCGGCGGATGAGGTACATGGCCACCTGACGCGGTAGGGCGATCGATTCGATTCTGGTGTCTCCCCGAAGGTGGGACTGTTTGACGTTGTAGTAGGTACAGACGGCGCGAATAATGTCTCCGGGCACGATTCTTTTTGCCTTGTTTTCTTGTTTTTGGACAAAAAAGCCCTCAACGGCGTCGAGGTCGATTTTGTCCTTTACCCCGAGGATTTTGGCATAAATGGAGAGCAGGACCCCCTCAAGCGCCCGAGAATCGAGAACCCTTTCGGCAATTATTTTTGCCGCCTCGATATCCAGGGCGATGTTTTTTTCCTTGGCCTTTATCAGTAAAATAGCCGTCCTCAATTCAAAATCCGGCTCCTGGACGTCAACGGTCAGGCCACCGGAAAAGCGCGATCTCAGCCTATCCTCCAGGTTTTTGATTGCGGCAGGAGGGCGGTCCGAGGTCAGGATAACCTGTCCCCCGGACGAGACAATGGAGTTAAACGTATGGAAAAACTCCTCCTGGACGGCCACCTTTCCGGCGATAAACTGGATGTCGTCGATTATCAGGAGGCTGAGAAAACGATATTTTCTCCTGAATTTTGGAGTTGTCCTTTGTTGGATTGATTCGATCATCTCATTGGTGAAGTTTTCACCCGGGCAAAAGTAAACCTTTTTATTTTTGTCGTTCTCAAGGATTTTTTTGGCGACCGCCTGGGCAAGGTGCGTCTTTCCAACGCCAACCCCGCCATAGAGAAACAGGGGATTATAGGCGGATCCCGGATTATTTACAACCGCCTGGGCGGCGGCATAAGCCACCTGGTTGGTTCCCGATACGGCGAAGTTGTCAAAGCTGTATTTATGGTTTAGTCCGGACTTGGTATACAAGTCTTCCGGCGAGGGTTCGAAAGAGAGGAGTGGTGAGTCGACCCTCTTCTTTTTTGGGGGGGTTAACACGAACTCAACGGCAAGGTTCTTTTGTACGCACGCATAAACCTCCCGCTCGACCTCGGCCTTTCTCTGTTCCAGGAATATTTTTGCCCCCTGGTTTTCACAACTCAGGACGATTTTTTCATCGGTTAATTCGAGAGGCTTGGCGTGTTTCAAAATCGAATATAAAACCGGGATGCGGCTCTGCTCATTGTCGAGCTTTGTCAAAAAATCGTTCCAGAAAGAGGATAATACCGACATGTTTTATATTTGTGGATAACTTGTCCACAAATAATAAACAATTCCACACGCATTGTCAACAAGAGTTTTTTGCCTCAATTTGGGGGTGTTTGGTTGGCGGGGCAGCTTGCGGTTAGAGTTCGCCCAACCCTTCTTTTCTTTCGGAGACTTCCTTGACGATGTTTAGGAAGCGCTCAGTTGAAGAGAGCCTTCTGTGGCCAACTAAGCGGGCGATGTATTCGACAGACGTGCCATTCTTGAGTTGGTGGGCTATAAAGGTGTTTCTAAGGTCGTTGACGGTGGCGTTTTCTATACCTATTTCCCTGAAGCAGCGGGAAATGATCTGCCTGATGTTGCGGATCAGAAGCGAGTTTCCGGTTCGAGTGACAAACAGATGGTCGTCCTTTGATTGGGAACGCGTATTGGCATAATCATCAATCGCCTTCTTGACGGCTTTGTTTAAAGGAATATCACGCCCCGGCGTCTTTCCATAAGGTCTTATATATAGTTTATCCTCCTTTATATCGCCGACTCTCAAATTGGCCAATTCTCCGATCTTAATCCCGGTCTGGAGCAGTATCTCAACCAAAGCGTATGTCCTCGGATCTTCCTTGGCAAAATCCCTTAAGGCGCGGTATTCAAGCTTTGTAAAAATGCGCGGGGGTGACTGAACGTATTTTGGGTGCGAAACGTCAAGAGAGGGGTTTTGTTCAATAACCCCCTCATTTTTCAAGTAGCGGAAGAACGTCCTAATGGAGTTTAGCTTTCGGGATGCCGATTTTTTTGTGTAGGAATCGGCGATCAATTTATTGATAAAACCATCAATGTTTTCCTTCTTGACCTCGCGTATGTCCTGGATATCAATAGAGGTTAAATAGCCTGAAAACTGTTCCAAATCTTTTTTATAGGCCACGATGGTAAAAGTGGATTTACCCTGCGATGTTAGATATTTTATAAATCTCTCGACCAGAGACGGAAGCAATACGTTATCCATAATGCCCTATAATATATCATATTAAGTTATTATTTTCAAGGCGTTGCGTAAGAAAGCCACATACTCCGCAATTATTCCCTTGCTAAATAAGGGCCCATTTGATATATTATTAAGTCTAGCCCGCGAACAAGGCGGGGAAAAGGAGATAACTTATAGATGGCTAAAACAAAAGAAAAAACCACTACGACCAAAACTTCAACGAATCCGATGGCCGCGCTTCTCAAAAAACAAAAGCCAAGCCTATTGAAAAAAGGACGCGAAGTTGAGGCTAAGATAGTATCGCTTTCCAAAAAAGGCATCGTCTTTGATGTCGGAGGCAAGGCCCATGCGATCTTGGGAGAGCTTGAAATCAAGGAGGTTGGAACCTATTTGCCGTACCTTAAAGTCGGCGACAAGATCCAGGCCCGCGTAATTTCTGAGGAATCCAAAAACGGCTTTCCGGTCGTATCGCTTCGAAAATTCTTTGAAAAAGGCAAGTGGGAGATATTGGCCGAAAAGAAGGAAAAAGAAGAGGAGATTGAGGTCTTCTGCGGGGACTACGGCAAAGGCGGAGTTTTTATCGACTTCATGGGCATCCGCGGAGTCATTCCCAAAATACAACTGACGGAACCGTTCATTAATTCGCCGGAAAAGCTTACCGGGCAAAAAATAAAGGTCAAGATTCTCGAGGTTGACAAGGAGAAAAATCGTTTAGTCGTGTCCCATAAGGCTTCAGTATTAAAGATCTCGCAAAAGGACCTCAAAAAGAAGTTTGATGCCATCAAAGAGGGCGAAACCTACAAGGCCAAGGTACTTGGAGCTTCGGAATTCGGCGTTTTCTGCGAGGTTGAAGGGGTTGAGGGCCTGATCCACATATCGGAGATCTCATGGGAAAAGATTTCTTCGGCTGCCTCATATGTTACCGTTGGCGAAACAATCAACGTCTATGTTGTCGAGAAGAACCCAGTCGACCTTAAACTCAACCTATCCCTGAAGAGGCTGACTCCCGACCCATGGAAAGACATCGAGACCAAGTATCCCAAGGATAAAGAGGTTGACGGAGAGATTGTCAGGCGCGAAAAATATGGCTACTTTGTGAGGCTTGAGCCGGGAATAGAAGGCCTTATCCACGTCTCCAAACTTACAGGAACTGAAGACTTTAAGACCGGGCAAAAAATCAAAGCCTTTATTGAACGGGTAAATGAAAAGGAAAGGCGAATGAGCTTGGTTCTTCCTCAAAAAGAAAAACCCGTCATGTATAGATAATCCCCTTTATTCGATTAAAGTTTTTTCTTCATCTGAAGCGACAACCTTGAATCCAACATGTGAGTGTCCCGCAAAGAACAGACCCTCTCCAACCCCGGCCGACAGCAAGAAGTGTTTTTCGCCACCGGTCAGGAAAAACGTTTTAGCAATCACTTCGACCGCTGCCGTTGATTGCTTCAGAATGATTTGGAGGGAAGAGTTTGTTATTATTGCTTTCCCTTCTTCGGTCGACAAAAAATCCTCGACGTCCTGGGTGATCGTCGTCAGGCCGAGTTTATACTTGCGCGCCCGTTTGGCGAAAGAATGAAGGTACGCTCCGGAATCCTTCTGTTTAATTAGATACCAGGCCTCATCAACGATAAGGACTCTTCTTTTGGGATCGCGCCTGACACGGTTCCAAATATAATCCAGAACAATATACATGGCAACCGGCCTGAGGTTTTCCTCGAGGTCCCGGATGCCGAAAACCGTAAACGGATTCTTGATGTCGAAATTTGACTTCTGATTGAATATTCCCGCCGCCGATCCCTGAACAAACTTTTCCAACCGGTCGGCCAGCTCTTTTGACTCAGGCGTTTCCATCCCCATGAATACCTTATATAAATCTTCAAGCAATGGAGGTTCAAGCTTGAATGTTTCCGGATCTTGGGTTATACCCTTTTCCTTGTATGTCAGAACCAAGGCACGATCCAGCAATGCGTCTTGGGAGGGCGTAAGGTCTCCCATGATCACCCGCATCAACGAATGGAGGTCAAGAATCTTATTTGATAATTCGTCGGGCGTTGCCCCTTCAACCACCAAATCAAACGGATTTATTTTGTATTGAGAGGTTGTCGAAAAAACCACAAATTCGCCGCCCATCGACTGGGTAAGTTTCTGGTATTCGTTTTCCGGGTCGATAATGATAACGTCGGTGCCCATCGTCAAGAGCCTGAGGGTTTCCAGTTTGACGTAAAATGATTTTCCTCCTCCCGACTTACCCAGGATAACGGCGTTGGCGTTTTCCAGGGTAAAGCGGTCAAAGATGATAAGCGACCCGTCGTGCTCGTTTATCCCATACAGTATCCCCTCATTCCGTGTCAAGGATGCGGTTGCAAAAGGAAAAGTGGTCGCCAAAGACGTCGTATCCATGTTTCGCCAAACGGCCAGCCTGTCGTAAAAAAGGGGAAGGGTTGACTTGAATCCTTCTTCCATTTCCAGGGTTGCCTGCCTTCCAACGATGAGAAGGGAGGCAAGGACGGAATCAACCTCCTTGGTAATGCGGTTAAGTTCTTCCAGGCTGTCTGCTGGAATGGTTATATAAAGCCCGAACTGGAAAAATCTTTCGGCCCCCTTGGCCAACTCGGCCTGAAGAGCCAGGGCGTCGTCAAGGGCTACCTGGACTGTCGGATCGACGACCCGGCCGGCCTTGATGTCGCCCTCGATGGTTGCCTCCATTTCGGCAATTTTCCTTTTCAAGTCCTCGAGGACATTTTTGGATTCGGTCGGATAGACATACATCGAAATATAGAGCGGATGATCGAAGGTGATCAGGGAATAAAGCCAGTTTGCCGCAACATATCGGGGATAGCCGACAACATAAAAAGACCGGTAATAACGGTCGTCAATTTTCAAATGGTTGAAATCGACTTCGATATATGAGGGGGCGACGAGATCCTTCACAGAAACAGTCCCCTTGGCAATCGTTTCGGCCATTTTATTGTTGTTGGCGGCCGGTTTTGCCGAACCCGGAGGCATTAGTAAATCAAATATGTTCATGTTTTCTTTCTATCCCTGTTGGGTCATAATGACATCGGTATAACTTTCAACCGGCGCCATTCGACGGCCGGTTGCCGATGGATTATAAAGGTTATAAAACAACTCCGACAGTTCCTGGGAATACAGAGCCGTCCCCTTGAGGCCGATTTTGCTCAAAAGCCTCATCAGATTGTCCCGTTTCGGATAAAGCGACGTTTTAGCCCGGCTTATGACATACTCCTTATTCAGCGACCCCGGGGAGGCACCGGAAACACCTAATTCCAGGGGCGAGAAGGGGACGACGAAGAAAAATCTTTTTTCCAACACGCTGTTTTTCTTGACGATATTTTTAATGAACTCCCGGTAAGATCCCAGCCTTGCCTTAAGAAGATCGGTTTGGGATTTGTTTACCTTGTCTTCGAGGTAATCAAGGTATGCCGATATGTCCATCCTTTTCGAAACGATCAGGATCTGGACGGGAAAGGATAGGGAATTAAGAAGTCCGGCATAGGCATAAATCATCGACGTCTGTTCTTCGGCGGAAAGGAGCCAGAAATTAACTGCCGATACCTCGATAACACAACTTGCCGAAAAATCCTTCATCAATACAACGTCGTCTTTGATCTCCTCAATCTCTATAAACGATTGTGTTGAGGCTTTTACGGGGGAAGTCGGTTTTTGTGTTGTCATATTAATTCCTTGGAAACAATCAAAAATGGATGGGGATTGGCGTCCTCTATCTTAATTTTCATTGTATCAAAAAAGTAAGTGCCGTTCGGGTCTTTGATTTCCAGAAAATATTCCGCCTTGGGTAAAGGATTGAATGTGGCAAACACGCCATTGACGTTGGTCTTGAGTATTCTTAAAGGCGTCGAGTTTTCCTGGCTCTTTACGTAAATAAGCATGCCGTAAAGCGGCGCCTCCTTGTGGTTCTTTATTATTCCCGTAAAAAACGGTTTTTTAGGGGCTGCTGGCCTTGGGGTGGGGGCATCTCCGGGCTTGGCCGGTTGCTGGGAGGATGCCTGTTTCGGAGGCGGTTTTTTGCCCGTGAGCGCCGCCAGCGAATTCGACATGAGGTCGTTTATGGACTGTTTTTGCTGGTTTACGGAAGAGGCACCCTTGGCCCCCAGGTAATTATTGAGTTTTTTTTGCGATTCGATGTGGGTGGTGATCTGATTGGCCGACATTGACGGCAAGTTCATTAAGAAACTTGGCGGAGGATTGTTTTTTTTAAAATGGTATTGGGTTGGTGACATTAACCGCTTAAATAAGTTTTTTATCCAAACATCAAGAGGTCGGTCGTTAATAGGCAGGAAGGCCAAGGCGGCGCCGACGCCGGCCGTTATCAGGCCAAAAAAAACGTTAAGGATTGGAATGGGAAAAAGCAGATAAACAACAAAACCTATGCCGATAAAAGTAATCAGGTATATGAATTGCTTGATCGTCAAAAATCCGACGAGTTTGAATTCAAAAGTGGTGATTTGTCTTGGAATGGGATGCTGCTCCATAAATTTAGTATAGCGAATTTTTACAGGCCCGTTTGTCCCTATCGATTGTTGTTTTTGTGGATTGATATGACAACATAAATTGATATAATTAGACCATGGAAAATGGCAAGAAACCAACCGGCATAGAAGTTTTTAGAAAGATAAAGGGACAACTGTCTTTATTATTGAGCACAATGGTCCGCAGTTTTTTGCACGAAATGAACACCATTGGAAGGAAGCCGGCACCTAAGGATGCCACTCCATTGCAGGTTGCGAATACTCATTTGAGGTTGAGATAAGGAGCACGAGAAACTATAATTGTTTGTGCGAGTTTAGGGCCCGTAGTTCAGCGGCTAGAATGCCTGGCTGGCAGTCAGGAGATCACCGGTTCAAATCCGGTCGGGTCCACAACCTAGAATTTTGATAACGGAGTCTTAAGCATCGGCGACAGCCCCTGCGTGCTTCTTATATCGTAGTAACTTACAGCCCCGCGATAAGGATGTTTCATATCATCGATGAGTTTCTTAGCTGTCTGTGGGTCTAAGACAATAGACAGGCTTTGATCCCGGTAGGAGGCGGTAACAATATTATCATGATTTTCGGCGTCGGTAGGATCGGCTAAGGACAGAATGACGTCGATATCCTCTTGTATTCCGCCTGGCCAGTTCCAAAATATCCTGTCAAACAACCCCTTCCAATGCGCTTGGGCGGTTGATTTTTCTTCCTCCTCGTTGGGAGGTGTAATGAAGTAATTAACCCTGTTATTTTCATCAAAATCTATAAATCCATCAATAAACGCAATATCACCGTTGGTGGTGGCCTCGCCAGCAACCATCATCAATTCCCTCTGAAAACCCGGGTCGGCTGTCCCGACTTGATGGACGTTGCCGTCATTCGTAATGATGCTTGTGAAGTAGTTTGTTTCGAGCTGATCGGAAGGGTCGGTTATTCTTCGTGCGCTTGGCCGATTTGTAAAAAATACAAAATCGAACCCCCCGCCGGCTTCATAGACCTGCCTGGCTAATGACAAAACCGGCCTTTCGGTTTTTACACCAGCAGAATTGGGTTTGTGTTTAACAAGAACCCGTTCTCCCCGTCTGGCCACCTCAGCGAACGGAAAGGCTCTTTGTAGAGATGACAGTTTTTGTTCGACGCCCATGACCGTATTATATTAAGTTTGTATTGTTTTTACAATCTAAACACATTATTTGATAACCCGGTCAAGTATTTTTTCTCGCCAAACCCGTGGCCACCCGCTCCATTTTTTCATAGGTTTTTTTTACGGCAGGGGACACCTCCCCATTCATGACTTTTTTGACCCTTCTGAATATGGCGTTGGCAACCTTCTCATTGGTTGACGACAATTCCAAAAGCATTGGTTGATACCTTAAGGCTTCAGGAACCGCTCCAATAAGTATGCCGTCCTCGATCAGCAAGGCAATCTGCGCGAGCTTGACCAGGTTGTTGTCCCCCATGTAAATACCCCGGTTGAGATGCTTTCCCCTCAACCCCTTGTATCCGGGCTTAAACCCATACCGGGAAGCCACCTTTTCGATTGTCTCGGCCTTTTTTTTCAGCCATGCCTGGAATTTTTTATTGGTCAGCATCTTGGAAACCGCCAAAGCACGAAGAAGCGGTCCGTTCATCTGGTTTGTTGTGATTTGGCTCAGAGCATGGGCGCTATGGGCAATTTGTCTCGGCATTACCGTAAATCCGAACGGTTGTCCATTGCTCGAGCTTTTGGCCGTTGTCAAAACCAGTAGGGGGTAATCCTTAAGAATTGATTCGACGTTTTCTCCCCAATATCCACCGGTTCGCCCAAGCTGCTGGACGCAATCGGCAATAATCGGAAGGCCGTTTTTTTTGAGCAACCCGGCCGCCTTTTTCAGAAGACCGTCGTCAACGTCAACGATGCCGAGGTCCCCGACAATATCCGGTTCCAGGTAAAGACCGGCCGCCTCATTATTCTTGACCTTGTTTTCAAGAATCTTCATAAACTCGCCGGAATATTCCTTGACGGGAGGCGGCAGACACCTGTCGACCCAAAGGTTCTTCCCCGACTTTTTTCTTTGCTGTCCATCTATTCCGAAGCCGGTGCCCTCCCGGGCTGACCCATAGCCACCGGCCCAGGTGCCGTCGACCGCCATAACCCGCCTCATCCGACTGTGGTTCAAGTTTTTTTCCGAATACGAGACCACCGATTCGATGGCGATGGAGTCGACAACGGTACCCGACGATTCCGAATGAACGGTAAGACCCGACAATTTTTTATTGGGGTGAAGTTTCGCCAGTTCGGTTAAGGCAAATCCGTGCCTCAATCCAGGATGATACGCGGTACACATGTTGTCCTTTATACCCATATGGTTTTCGGCCCGGTCAATTTTGACGAGCCATGGATTTTCAGCCCCCAGCGCCACCGAAGATGCGGAATTTAACACGTCTATTACATGCCCGTCGCCATTTGCAAAGCCTGCGAGTTTTTTGAGTCCAGCCAATTGATTGCTGAAAACCAGACCGTCCAAAACCCAGGCGTTGGCTGCAGGCGGATAATAATCAAGTACGGCATTTTTATACTTGTTCATCACCTCATTAAAGTGGGCGACCCGCCTTTCGTCATGGTTTTTTTCATTAAGGGCTTTTTCGGCAATTTTTTCGGACTTCAGGAGGCTTTTCACGAAATTCTTTCTTAACAGTCTGAATTCGTTGTTGATGAGTCTTGTTGATTCATCCGACAAGGCAAGCTCCCCCTTGGAGTATTTTTTTAAATCCTCCAAGGTCTTGGTGACCGCCCAACTGCCAACTTCCTCCAAAAGCTTTAGTTCCTGTTTGTTTTTCATAGGGTATTTTCCCTGGCCTGTAACGCCATTTGTTTTAACTGTTCACGGGTAAAAAAAGGCTCGTTGTATTCTGACCCCGGGTAGGGAATCACATCGCCCGTTTCCCGGTCGAATTCCTTTATGGGACCATATTTGGCAACATAATTATTTTTTGCAGACCCATCGGGATTGGCGCCGGCCAGATTATCTCCCAACGAAGCGTGCCAATCTTCGCCGGGATAGACCGTCATACCAACCATTTCCATGACCGTCTTGAACAGTTGGCGTGTTTGCCATTCGGCGGATGTTACATAAGGGCAGTCCATGTTGACCAAGGCATCACCTTGGGGATATTCGTTTCCCAGGGGCAAAGGGCTCCCGTCGATCTGTTTTAAAGTCACATCGACGGCCGCACCCCCCTTGTGTCCGGCAATTCTGGGCATGATGGCGGTTTTACTTTGCGCTTCGGTCATGATCTTATCGAAATCCCTGTCCGGATCCCAATCAGGATGTTCCTTAAGGACAAATTCGGCGATTCTCCTTTTCAACAACCCCTCCTGGACGCCAACCGGCCTGAAGGCGTCTTCGAAGTGGAGCATCAAGCCGATCTCGTTCAGAGCTCTGGCGGCCAATTCAAGCCTTCCGGCAACTCCCTCCCGGACCCAGAACTCCCGGGGTTTTCCCGCCCAGCCGTTTTCCGAGGCAGGGTGAAACGGTTTGTCGCTATATGAAACAATGACATCGGCTCGTGCGAGCCGGTCTTTTAAAGAAACCATTTTTTCACGCGATTCGGCAATAGGCACATCCATTAGTTTTGCCTGAAAGTCAACGCTCTCCCTTGCGTATATCGGCCCAAGTTCGCCGTTGACGCCATTTTTCTGCTCGACGGATAATGGTTCTTTCAGGAATCCGTCGGCGGGCAGTCTCAATTGCGGAGCCGGCACGCCGATTACGGCCGCCATCCGGTCGACCATCATTTGAACCGAAGGCAGAAAACCCGCCCCCGGCCTCTCGAATTTTATATTTAACCTGTCATTTAGTTCTTTGGTTTTTGCTTTTGCGGCTTCTGTCGGCATATTAATAAATATCCGTTTGTAAATTTTTAACACCCCAACCCGGCTCGGTGGGAACGGCTATCAACCCGTCCACGACGTCCAATGGTTCGGCAACATCATTTTGATAATAAGCTCCTTGGCTCACGTGATCGCCCGGCATATTTACCGCCGACAGGGCGCTAAAATGGACGTTGGCGGTTTTCCCCAAGGCCGATTCAAGCATTCCTCCGCACCAAACAGGGACTCCGGCGGCTTCACAAATTCTCGCTATTTTTACGCCTTCCCAAAAACCCCCGACCCGGGGAGGTTTTATGTTGATTATCAAACGGTCCAGAATTCCTTCCTTTGCCCACATTTCGATTGCCTCGATGGCATGGCGGCTGTTCAAAATGCTTTCATCAAGGCAAATCGGCGTTTTTATTTTTTTCGACGCTTGGACGTGATAGTAACGGTCGTCATTAGGGCCCGGCTGTTCGATCATCGTCAAACCGAACTCGTCAAGCGCCGCCAATGCATTGATGTGCTCGGGATTAGAAAGATCATAGGCGGCATTTCCGTCAACTTGGAGCATGAGGTCGGGATATTTTTGCCGTATGGCTTTTACGTACTCGACATCCTTGCCAGGCTTTATTTTTATCTTGACCCTTTTGACTCCCTGTTCAACCGCGGTATCGATTTTTTTGAGCATTTCCTGCGGTGTTTTTTCCAGACCAACGCTTGTTCCGACATCGACAACCGATCTCTCAGCCCCCCAAAGTTGGGAAACCGGGACCCCAAGCATTTTTCCAACAGCGTCCCAGTATGCGCCTTCAATCGCGGCCTTGGCCATATTATGGCCGACAATATCTCCATAAAGCTGCCTTAGTCCGTCAACGCTGGTTATCGGCCTCACCACAGATTGGCCGTCAGGAGCAACCCTTTGCAGTTGTGGAAGGATGTATTTGTCAAGCACGGTCATCACCGTGTCATGGGATTCCCCATCATACCAAGGGAAGGGAAGAGGACTGCCTTCACCCACACCTTTAACGGTTTTGCCATCCGGATCCGCCATAGTCAGACTGACAAAAACCTTTGTCATTTCTTCAAAACGTCCAAAAGACGCCTCGAAAGGCTTTGTCAACTTCAAAGGCATGGGAGTTACCTTTGCCTCCATAATGCTTAAAGGCTGGTGCTCGATTGGCTTCAATCTATCCCTGACTTTTAATAGTTCGTCCGTTAAAACTCCTAACCTAGCCATTTCTTGGGCCTTCTGTCTTAGATTTTCACTCATATTCTCGAATATATTTAATCCAGTGGTCCGGCGTCAGCCAGATCTTGGAAAATTTGTAATGCTTCGTTTCTCATGTCTTCCAGTCCGTTTGAATAATATTTTTCCGGTAAATCCGGAGGAACGGGATCGTTTGACCCGGCCCCCAGCTTGGCGAAGGAAATCAGTATTGAATTGCCGCCGTCCCTGCTTGACGGCACCCAACCGTTACAGACAAATCCCAGTTCTTTTAGTGTTTTGACAATCCCCGTTATCCTTTCAGCATTGACGCCATCCCCCAAGGTCGCATCGACGTACACCTCGACAAAAGGCGCCCGGCCCTCCCTAACTTGACCCAAGGCTTCAGACAGGCTTACGGTTTTTACCATGCCGGCCAGTTTTCTGTGCATCTCGCTGTCAGTGTCGACGATGTCAACTTTGGCAAAAATGTCCGAAGCGCCGGCGCCTTTAGCGTCATAACCCAGAACCACCTCAATTTGATCGGGATTGACGGGCTGGACATGGTCCATCGATCCGTTGTGGGTGATTTTCGGAGTTGTCCCAAAAGTATTTTTCATCAAGGTTTGGATTCTCCTCGCATCGCCTTCATCCGGTATATAAAGCGTTTTTTGCTCTAATTCTTTCCGGTAGGTTTCCGGAAAGGTTGGTCGAAAAATGAACGCAAATGGTTCCGTCCTTTCCAGGTTATACCGCCATCCGACGGTGGCGATTCCAAAGCCAAGATTTTCGCCCCGGCTTCTTCCGCCGAAAAAGACGCTTTGAACTCCGGCACCGCCCGGGAAGTCGTCGTTCCATTTTTGTGCCAGACGAATATCGCTGTAAATGAAAGTGGCCGGTTGTCCTGTTTCCGGATCGGCAATTTGCCGGGGATCCGTCAAAAGGTGGTATAACCTCAATTTTGAGACGCCTCTTAGGGGCGCGCCGTTCATCTTTTCGGCTTCATCTGCTCTTGTTCCGGTTCTACCCAATTCGATGGCGTAACCTTTTTTCCCCAAAATATCAACTCTCCTTACGGTTCCAAAGACGGCTACGGTTTCGCCGTCGGCATCGTTTACGGTGTATATATCCAAATTCCCTTTTTTGACATCATCAACAATCGCTCCGGGATTTTTTTGTTTTAACGGGTACCTTGTCCCTCCGTTTCCGTCGGGATAAGTATGTTGGATGACGTTGGCGTACTGCCTTGCAGCCGCAGCCAGCCCCTCATCGCTCCTCTTTATGTCTGACGGATTTTCGGTATGCATATAGCCCATCGACCGCAACCGGTGGTTGGATGCGACGATATCCGGGAGCATGCCGACGACAGTCTCGATGTTTTCAGATATCAGCTGTTCCTGGAGCAATCGGTCGCCCCCCAACAGATAGTCCGGAAACGATCCGGTGTCGGCAACGACCCCCAATAAAAATTCCGGGTGCACCAGGGTGGGTTTATAAAAATTGCTGCTCCGGGTTGCTTCGCTTGCCAGGCGCCTCATCTCGAGCTTTCTGGTGGTTACCGCCTCCACTTTTTTTGGTGTTATCTCCTCTACGCTCATATATATCTCTCCTTAAAACCGAAAAACCCGCCTTGCGGCGGGTCCATGATAAATTTTAATTTATATCATTGCCCCGCCCAATTAAGGGTAAAAAGGACAATAATAAAAAGCGATTTTGATCCGGTTTTCATTTTTTTGGTCTAAAACTGAAAAACCCGCCTTGCGGCGGGGTCTTAATCTTTTTTAATCAATTAAGCCTTCCGCCTGTTGGGCGTAATAAGGACAAAAAGGATTGAAAAAGATAAATTCTTCATATCAATAAGTTAACATTATAACAAATATATTTTTATAAGCAACATCACTTTTTAATGATGAACCCTTCCAGGATTTCCCTGGGTTCTACCCAAACAATCTCAACATCGGTTACCCGGGATACTGGCGATCCCTTTTTCAAGACCTCGATCATGACGTCAACCTTTTCTTCAGGGCCCTGAATCTGGGCTTCGACGCCCCCGGTCTTTCCGAACAATTCGGGCCTTTCGAAATTGTTCCTCACCCAACCGGTAACGCCCTGAATTTTCGCCTGTATTTTTGTCCACGCCCTAAACCCGACCCCGATAACATCACCCTTGATGTACAAATGAGCCTGTTTTAGCATAAATCAATTCTACTGGAAATTCGGATCGATATCCTTAACTAGATCGAGATACTTGTTTGCCGTGCTGTCGTCTCCCTTTTCCTTGTATAGCAAATAAAGACCATATAAAACATCTCTTGAATATTTGTTCTTTTCCAATAATTGCTCAAATTTTTTTATCTGGGCGCCGACGGCAAGCTCATCCTCAAAAACCAAGTCGTTTATCGAAGCCCCATGGATCAATTCCTGCCGCCTCAGTTCCTTGTCGAAGTTTTCTGTGTTCCTAATTTTTTTTAAATAGGCGACCGCGTCGTTTTTGTTGCCCTCGGCAATTCCGGGATACAGGGGAGAGATGACTTGTGATGAAACAATATTGAGAGTCAGGTAAATTGCGAGGAAAAATATTCCAAAAGCGGATATCTGATAAGAATTAATTTTGTGTTTCTTAAAGAAAAATTTTATTTTTTTCATGGGAATTAAGGCTCAAATGCGCGTGGTTTTATTATATACTCTTTTATATAGTATATTATGGAGACAATTGACTACCAAATATTCCTGGACCGCCTGATAACCATATCCCTTGCGGCCGTTGCGGCTATCTTGGCTGCCGGACTGACCTTCGTCCTCATATATCTGGTTGTCATATATTTCAGGCTGAAAAAAAGGGAGGAAATCTCCCTTGAGATGCTGACCCTTGAAGTGCGGATGCCCAAGGATAATGAAATCAAGATAGACGCCGCCGAACAGATGTTCGCCTCGTTTTCATCCCTCAAAAAATCCGGCATGTTCTCGTTTCTGGAAGTCGACGACGTCATCAGTTTTGAGATAGTCGGCCGTCCGTCCGACATACGGTTTTATGTGTCGGCGCCAGCCCGGATAATCGATCTGGTTGAAAAGACAATTTATGGGTACTATCCCTCTTGCGACATAAGGCGCGTCGACGAACCCAATATCTTTACCGAGAACGGTAAGGTGGCATATAGCGCCGTCCATACAAAAGACACCTCATATATGCCGATCAAGATCTACCGCGACATTGCCACTGACACCTTATCTTCCCTGACCTCGTCCCTTTCTAAAATGTCCGAGGGCGAGGGGGCTATCATCCAGATTCTCATAAGGCCGGCCGAGGGAAAATGGAAGTCGGCAGGGAAGTCCTATGTGTCATCAACCAAAAAAAACGAAGCCAATCCGGAGAAGGCCACCTTCAAAACCGATCCCAAGGTGCTGGAAAGGATTGACGACAAATGCTCCAGGCCGGGATTTGAGACCGCCATCCGCTTTGTCGTTTCCTCAACCAATTCGGATATGGCCAATGCCCACCTGAGAAACATCAAGACGGCATTCTCGCAATTTAACTCAGATCTCAACAGCTTCACGGGCGCGAAACAATTTGTCAAGGCGAGCTTTATGATCAACTTCATCTACAAATTCTTTCCGGTGATAGAGTTGGCATTCTGGCCGTTCGGCAAAACGATTTCGATCCTTTCATCAGATGAGTTGGCGACAATTTTCCACTTTCCCAACAAGACCGTCGAGACCCCCCACATCCAGTGGCTCAAAGCAAAAACCGCGCCAGTTTCATCTGAGGTGGCCTCGGATAAGGGAACGTTTATCGGGTCGGGTTACTACCGGGGAGTCAAAAGGCCGGTCTCGATCGGGTTCGAGGACCGCCGCCGCCACGTTTACATTATCGGTAAAACCGGCGTCGGTAAATCGGTTCTCCTCCAAGATATGGCAATTCAAGATATTAAGGCCGGATATGGCGTTTGTGTCATCGACCCCCACGGGGACTTGATCGACAACATCATCAAATACGTTCCAGCATCCCGCGCCGAGGATGTGATATATTTTGACCCGTCTGATACCGAGCGACCGATGGGCCTTAATCTGCTGGAGGCCAAAAACGAAGACCAGAAACACTTCATATCGACATCAATCATCAATTTGATGTACAAGCTTTATGATCCCCAGCGAACCGGCATCATAGGACCCCGTTTTGAGCACGCCGTAAGAAACGCCATGCTTACCGTCATGAGCGATCCGGGAACCACTTTCGTCGAAATCGTCAGGGTTTTGACCGACCCCAAGTACGTCCAGGAACTTTTGCCCAAGGTCCAGGACCCCATCGTCCGCCGTTACTGGACCGACCAGATAGCCCAGACATCAGACTTTCACAAATCGGAGGTCTTGGATTATATCGTTTCAAAATTCGGCCGCTTCGTCACCAATAAGACCATGAGAAACATCATCGGCCAGTCGCAATCGGCCTTTGATTTCAGGCGTGTTATGGACGAGGGAAAAATACTTTTGATCAATCTTTCAAAGGGAAAACTCGGCGAGGAAAATTCGTCTTTTCTGGGACTGGTCCTGATACCGAAAATCCTTGTCGCCGCCATGAGCCGCCAGGAAATTCCCGAAGAAAAGCGCCGCGATTTCTTTTTGTACGTTGACGAGTTCCAGAACTTCGCCACGCCTGATTTTGCCACCATCCTGTCTGAGGCACGTAAATATCATCTGAATTTGACGGTGGCAAACCAGTTCATCGGCCAGATGGACGAGGAAGTGAAAAATGCCGTTTTCGGAAACGTCGGTTCGCTCATTTCCTTCCGGGTCGGCGTCACCGATGCCTCGTATCTCCAGCGCGAGTATCAGCCGATATTCGGCGAATCCGATCTCATAAACATCGAAAGATTCCACGCCTATATGAAAACCATCGTCGACAACGAACCGGTGCCCCCATTCTCGGTCGACATGACCAAGGATCTCAAAAAATACAAAGCCGGGGCCAACGAAACGGTAGCCCAGGCCATTATCCAGCTTTCAAGATTAAAATTTGGCAAACCCCGTGAATTAGTAGAGGCTGAAGTATCGCAGCGCGCCAGACTATAATTCCAAATGCTAACAAACTTCAAGGCAAAACTCACCGATAAAACCCGCTTGGTCAATAACGTATATTTTTTTTCCTTCACCCTGATAGAGCCCGACCGCTTGGATTTTTTGCCCGGGCAATACATGATGCTCAAGGTCCCGAAGGGGACGGGTTACGTTTCCAGGTTGTATTCGATTGCCTCGCCTCCCAACATGAAAAGTTCTTTTGACCTGATCATAGAAATTGTTCCCAATGGCTTGGGGTCAACCTATATAGACAATGTCCAAATTGGAGGAGAGATTGATTTTATGGGTCCGGGAGGTATATTCCTGGTCAAGGATCCCGGCAAGAGAAAAATATTTTTGGTTACCGGTACCGGGATTGCTCCCGTCAGGTCAATGCTTTTTCAAGGCATGCAAAACTACGAACTTTTTTGGGGCCTAAGGAATTACGAGGACATTTATCTTTTTGGCGAGTTGAAAAAATATAATCCCAAAATATGTTTTTCCAGGGAACCAAACCTTGATTCCATCCCGGCGGAGGACCGCCAATATTTTGACCTTGGCCACGTCGACGCCTGCTTTGAAAAATCGCACGGCAATTTATCCGCCGAGGCACTAAATGGCCTTGAATTTTACTTATGCGGAGGAAGACAGGTAGTCGAGTCCTTACGATTGAAGCTGTTGGATAAAGGGGTTCCGCGGGAAAATATCCATTTCGAGAAATTCTAACCTATTGGGATCTTTCAAAAAATGTTTTGAGAAGCTCCTTGGCAACCGGTCCGGCAATATCCGATCCCTGTCCGCCTTCCTCAACCAATACCGTCAACGCGATTTTGGGGTTATCGTATGGGGCAAATACCGTTATCCAGGCGTGAGGATTGCCTGATGCCCCATGCGATTCGGCAGTCCCTGTTTTACAGCCGGTCTGGATAGATTTTCCGTTGGCCTTGAAGTCAAACAGGGGCCAGCCAGTTCCGCCGGTTGAACAAGCCCGCTTCATCCCTTCCCTGATAAGCGACATCGTTTCAGGAGAGATGGGCAGCTTCCTGCAGTCGGGCGTAGAATCCTTAAGAAGGCGCGGTTTACACAGATGTCCGCCGTTGGCAAATGCGTCCGTTACGACGAGCGTCTGCATGGGTGTTGCAGTCACGTATCCTTGACCGATCGACAGATTATATGTATCGCCGGTATACCAGCGATCATTCATTTCCACCTGCTTCCAGAAAGGGTTTGGAATTAGTCCTACCTCTTCGTTCATCCCGATTCCTGTCTGTTTTCCGTAACCTAAAATTTCCGCCCATTTTTTTATCTTGTCTTCTCCGGTTTTTTCTCCGGCCAAATAAAAATAGATGTCGTTGGATCTCTGTATTGCCTTAACGATGTTGACCATCCCTTCGGTTTTTCCATACTGCAGGAAATACCAATTGCCGAACTTCAATGATCCCGCAGTCACGACACCGGTATCGTTAAATTCAGTTTTTTCGGTCACCGCCTTTTCTTCAAGCGCGGCCGTGGCGATCGCCAGTTTAAAAATAGAGCCTGGGGCATAGACGCCTTCCAGGGCCCGGTCAAAAAGCGGTTGTTCAGGGTCGGTAAGATATCTTTCGATATTCAACGAGTTTTGGTCTTCAAAGTCCTGGACGTTGTAGCTTGGGGAAGAAACCATCGCCAGTATTTCGCCGGTTGAGGGGATGTTGGCGACGATAGCGCCTTTTTTGTCCTTCAAAAGCTCGAGGGCCTTTTTCTGGAGTTCCAGGTCAACGGCCAAAGTGATGTTTTTGCCGGGCGTCGGCGGAATGACGTTTAAAGTCCTCAAAAATTTTCCCATAGCGTCGACCTCGATAAGTTTTTTGCCGGCCATACCCCTGAGATCGCAGTCAAATATTTTTTCGGCACCCTTTTTCCCTACTTTGTCCCCAGGTTTTATCTTGTATACGCAGTTATCCTGTTTGATATCCTGCGGGTCGGCGACCTGCCTGTATCCTATTAGGTGGGCAACGGCGGTTGGTTCGAAATACATCCTTTGCGACGCGATTCTTGCGGAATTTTCTTCGACGCTTGGTTCACGATTCCTGGCAATGACAAATCCTTTCCGGTCGGTGATTTGGCCTCGCGGCGCTTCGATGGTTACTTCCCTTATCCGATTTTCGTCTGATAAATTTCTGTAATATTCACCCTTTACAACCGTCAACTGAAAGAGTCTTAGGCCCAAAACTATGAAAAATACGGCAATCAAAAAGAAAAAGACAAAAAAAATCGCTTCGGACGGACGGCCGTCGTCGTAGCCGAAGCGCATATTGCTTATACGCGCCTTTTCAAAGATTGGGATTTTATTCATGAAACGAAATACCCTTGGACAAAATAGGCAACCATGAAAACATGAAATAGCAAAAGGACAAGGGCAAGGAATATTTTAGCCCATTTGCTTTTTATTTCGGCAAGATAAAGAAAAAATGATACGGAAAGAAGTGCGTATCGGGGGACCGACGAAAGAGTCCCAGTCAAGGTTGGCAAGATTATATTGGCCAATGAAAAGAGATTCAGCCCCAGTCGTTCGTAGTTCACAACCTTGACTCCTAGTTTTTTGACCAATTTTACCTGCTTAAAAAAATCCATAACGAGGATCATAAAGACGAAGTTGAACAAAACGAATTCAAATACCGATATGAAATAGCGGAAATCGTGGTTGGCGGTTACGAATATTTTTAGATAACGCCAGTACACTTGCGGCAAAAGAATCAAATGAGTGGACCTATTGGCGCCAAATGCAGGTTGTGATGAAAGGAAGTACAACGGGTCTCCGGTTGTTTGCCAAAGATAAAGGCAATATGTTGCCAAGCCGAGAAGAGGCGCAAAAATAACGTAAAGGGATTTTTTTGCGCGGCTGAAAATCCAATGGATTCCGATCGGAATTATCAGGAAGACACCCACCAGCCTGGTGAGCGCTGCCAAAAAAGCGGACGCCGCCGACAGGGGATAGTTTTTGTTTCTCAAGAAATACAGGCAGCCAAGAAAAAGCAGGAAGAACAGCCCTTCATTGTAAACGGCGCCGAAAAAAAATGACATGGGATACGAGAATATAAGCAAAAGAAGCCATAAATTATATTTGACCCCGGTTGCTTTATATATAATAAACAGGCCCAAAAGAAACGAAAAATTCGACAAAAACAGTCCCGCGATCAGGCCGTTATTGAAAAAAACCGGCGTCAGGTATTTGATCAGAAGAGGGAAAAGCGGGAAGAACGCCTGTTCGAACTGCGAGTAGCCGTTCCTGGCGATGAGGAGGTAATGGATGCCGTCAAAATTAGCCATGGCGCTTATGAACCGCGGCATGTGAAAACTCGCCAGTTGGTCTCTATACGGAAAAAAACCCAGGTATGGCACCGTAAGAAGCGCCCCGGAGATGACGATCATGCCCATCGCCTTGAAAAATATGAAAATGTAGGCCGTCTTCAATATGTTTTTATCCATACATCATTCCTAAGTAAATTTTATCACCATTCTCGCTTTTGAGAGATAACACACGTGAAGAGGGTATCAATAATTTTAAATTATTAAGATAATGAGCCCTAAAATAACACCAACTATTCCGATAAATTTCTTAACGGAAAATTCGTCTTTGAATAGAACAGACGCAGCGATTGTAACCGCCGATATGGAACTTGCATTTATGGCATTTACGTATCCAATGTTGGGTGACTTATCTATCGCGACAAACATGAAGTAGTTGAAAGAAGAAAAAAACACTCCTATGGCCACCATCAAAGCCAAAACTCTCGGACTAAAGTTATTTATTTTCTTTTTTTTGACAATTATTTCTCCAAGAGCATAGGCGGTTATGAAAACAGAAAGATATAGAAGTCTCTGCGGAACGGTCACACCGATTGTGAAGACGTATTTGGACCCAATAGACAGTATCCCCCAACCAAAAAATGCAACAAAAGCCAGTGGAAGCCACTTTGGATCATACAATTTATGTGGTTTACTTTTGCCTACCATGATCAGAACCGAAAAGCCGACAATCAATATAATGGCGAAAGCCGACTTGAGGGTTAATGGGGAGGAGAAGAATAGCACAGCCACAAGGGTTGTAAAAACAACATAACTTTTTGAAATCATCAGACTGTATCCGGGATTGGGTGCGTATTTTATACTTTCGAATGAGGCCACATTTGGCAGGTAGCTTCCAAAAATTGAAAGCAAAAATATTATCAGTAAACCCTGCCAACTTATGGCCAATGAATCTTTTTGTGCGTGAGCAATGAGGAAATACAGGACTATGGCGACGGAGGAAGAGGAAAAGTTGATAAATTCAGTTGGAAGCTTTATTAATGAAGCCTTTCTTGCCAGGGAATAGAATACAACGGATGAAGCGAACATCAGCGAACTTGCGGTAATCCAATGCATATATATTGTCTTATTATTATAATCAATATTTGATAGAATAGAGCAGAAATACGGGGCGTAGCTTAGATGGCTAAAGCGTCAGGCTGGGGGTCTGAAGACCGTGGGTTCAAGTCCCGCCGCCCCGACATTTGGAAACTGTAAAATAATAGAATGTCAGTCAAAACACACTCCATATTATCCAAAAAAATCGACATATTTTTCCTAGTCGTTTCTCCGTTAATCGCAACCTTCATCTCCCTGTATTTCAGGGTAAATTACATAACCAATATATTTTTGTATTTCGGCTTACCCGCATTATATCTGTCGGTCAGGAACAAGCACGCAATCATAAAATCAACGGTGTTTTCCTTGATAATAGGAGTTGTCGCCGCTTTTTTGATTGATTATGTCGCAACCTTCAGCAACTCTTGGCTGATATTAAGTACGGTTTTTCATTTACGCGTTTTAAATATCGTTCCCATAGAGGACATAATCTGGGGATTCCTCGTCGTATATGATACGGTCATGTTCTATGAACACCTGTTGGACAAAGGCAGGCATAATTTAAAGGACACCAAGGTAAAATACCTGGTTATTTTGACGATATTTTTATTGATCGTGTTTTTGTTGGTCTATTGGTTCAATCCAGCAGTCGCCTACGTCAAATACTTCTATTTTTATGCAGGAATAGCGGTCATGTTGTTACCTGTGGTTTCCTACTTATCGTTTTTTCCAAGATTGATCTCAAAGTTTATAAAGGCAGGCACGTATTTTTTTGTTGTCTCGGTCCTTTACGAATTCACGGGGTTGTATTTAAACCAGTGGACTTTTACCGGAAATAATTTCATCGGTTGGATTAAGATTCTTGGCCTGGCGATTCCATTCGAAGAGGTGTTTTTTTACCTGATTCTTTTTAATGTCTGCATACTAAGTTATTACGAGTTCTTTTATGATGACAATAAATGAGATGGTATCTTATCGAGTCAGGGCCTTAATTATTTTTGCTTCGCGCTGATATCCAGGCAAACTTTCCCTGGTTCATACTATAATTAGTCTAATGAAAACAGTTGTGGTTCCCGTGGAAAAACCAAGCGAAGTGAATTTCATTCTCGCGCAATCGCATTTTATAAAAACGGTGGAGGACTGTTATGAAACCCTGGTCGAAGCCGTGCCCGGCATAAAATTTGGTTTGGCTTTTTGTGAAGCCTCGGGACCTAGAAAAATACGGTTTTCAGGCACCGACCGGGAAATGACGGAGTTGGCCAAGAAGAACGCCCTTAAAATCGGCGCCGGCCACTCGCTTTTGATTTTTCTTGAAAATGCCTTTCCTGTAAACATCCTGAACCGGATAAAAAACCTGTCAGAGGTGACAAGGATATACTGCGCCACCGCCAACCCCGTAGAGGTAATTTTGGGTGAAACAGACCAAGGCAGGGGGATACTGGGCGTGGTTGACGGCCTGCCGCCCAAAGGGTTTGAAACGGATGAAGAAAAAAAAGAAAGAATCGACTTCCTGCGTAAGATCGGCTACAAGACGGTATAATCTTCATCTATGTCTGAATATAGGAGGAGATATTACCATCCGGACAACCTCTTGATAAACGAAGCAAGAAGAACAATCAGCAACAAAAGGAGCAATCCTCATAAAGAACAATTGTTCGCTCTGGCGAAAAAATCCAGAATAGCCAAGGTGGCCGGATTAATGGAACTTTTGTCTCGACATCACCGCAATACCTTTATCCACTCTTTCGAGGATGCATTTTTGGCCGTTAGTTTGGCCCACGGAATTTTCGGGGAACCAAATACTGCCAATCTGGCGGGTTACGTGGAATTATTCGAGGACGGACTTCTTCACGATATCGGAAAACTAGGAGTTCCCCAGGAACTCCTCAACGTCGAAGACAGGTCTTCCCTGAAAGAAGACGACAGAAAAATAATAAGAATGCACGGGGCGTATGGCGGGGCAATCCTTAATTTAGTGGGTTTGAAAAGCCGGACCTACATAAGCTACGAACATGATTTGGCAAGTGGTACAGAAAAGAGCTGGCGGGGGATTGTCGATTTGGATTCAAGGCATGAACTGACTGAAATCGTCAGTCTGGCCGATCTTGTAGGGGGGTTGATGGATCCCCGCAGACCGTACCATCCGGCGGTAGACGAGAGTCATATTGCCTGGGTAATTGATGTGAAGGGGCAACAGGGAGTTTTCTCCTCGGGACTTGTAAAGGCATTTAAAGAACGGATTTCCGCAAAGAGTCTCTATCCTCCCTTTACGATCGATGATTACCGCAAAAATAAACTATTCATGGCCTTGGTAAGTAAATACGGATTGGGGGAATTGTTTGAAACCGCAATCTCGGAAGACCGATTGACAAGGCAAAAAAGTAATACTAAAATTGATGGATCATGAAAACATCGGCTACCAATCAACAGCAAGATCTCCTCTAACGGGAGGCTTGTGTTTTGGTATTAGCACTCGCCTCCGGGCGAGTTTTTTTATAAAATAACATATGGCAAAAAAAGATCTGACTAGAGAAGATATTCTTCACATAGCCAAACTGGCCAATATTGAATTGACCGATGAAGAGGTTGAAAAATTTAAGAACCAGCTGTCTTCGGTCATCGGCTACATCAACAAACTCCAGGAAGTCAACACCGATGGGGTCGAACCTTCAAGCCAGATAACCGGCCTGACAGACGTACTTAGAGAAGATGTGGCCGACGGCAGACGGACCATCAGCCAGGAGAACGCCCTGAAAAATACAAAATCAAAGGAAAAAGGTTATTTTAAAGTAAAAGCAGTATTGACAGATTAAAACTATGGATGTATCAGAATTAACAATAAAAGAAGCCCAGGAAAAACTCAAGAAGGGCGACTTCTCGTGTAAAGAAATTGCCAAGGAGACGTTCGGTCGTATAAAAAAATACGATTCCGAGATTAATGCATTCTTGTCGCTTAACGAAGAAGAGGCCATGCGGCAAGCTGAGGAAGGCGACCGGTTTATAAAGGAAAATCCGGACGCTTTTGAAAAGAAACCGCTTTTAGGGGTAACGGTCGCCGTCAAGGATCTTTATACAACCAAAGGCTTGGTGACAACCGCTGGAAGCAAAATAATCGAAGATTACAACCCGCCGTTCGACGCAACGGTAATCAAAAAATACAAGGACGCAGGGGCAATTATAATCGGCAAGACCAACCAGGATGCTTGGGGACACGGGTCATCCGGCGAAAACACAGATTATGAGCCTACCCGCAATCCTTATGACTTTACCCGGGTTCCCGGAGGGTCGTCAAGCGGATCAGGGGCGGCGGTTGCTTATGGAGCTTCGCTCGTTGCCACGGGAACAGACACCGGCAGTTCTGTCCGGTTGCCGGCGGGGTTTTGCAATCTGGTTGGATTAAAACCAACCTACGGCCGGGTATCCCGATATGGCATTATCGCCATGGCATCTTCTTTCGACACTATTGGACACATGACCAGATCGGTTTACGACAATGCCCGTGTTTTGGAGGTGACTGCCGGTTTGGATGAATATGACTCAACTACCGTTCCGGTTGAGGTTGGTTCATATACGAAATCATTGGGAAAGGATATAAAAGGCTTGAAGATAGGACTACCCAAGGAATACTTCGTTAAAGGTTTGGATAACAAGATAGCAGGGTCGATAAACCATTCGCTCGAAATATTCAAAAAATTAGGTGCGACCATAAAAGAAGTTTCCCTGCCCCATACCGATTATGCCATGGCCGCTTATTATATCCTGGTGCCATCGGAAGTGAGTTCCAATCTCTCGCGCTTCGACGGAGTCAGGTACGGGTTAAGGCGGGAGATCTTTGGCGCCGAAGCCAAAAGAAGGATCATGCTTGGAAGCTATACATTGTCATCGGGTTATTATGACGCTTATTATCTGAAAGCCGCGAAAGTCCGGACTTTGATCAAGCAGGATTTTGAAAACGCCTTGAAGGAGGTTGATATTTTGGTCGCGCCGACTTCCCCGACCCTGCCTTTCAAAATAGGCGAAAAAGCCGACGATCCTCTCCAAATGTACCTGTCGGACATATTTTTGTGTCCGGTAAATCTGGCGGGAGTCCCAGGCCTAAACATCCCGAGCAAGTTTGTTGACGGACTGCCCGTTGGAATGCAGATAGTCGGCCGCCAGTTTAGCGAAGAACTTTTGTATAAGGTTGCCTATGCCTTCGAACAGGAGACGCAATATTACAAAATCAAGCCGAAATTAAACCATGAATAACAAATATACGCCAATAATCGGAATGGAAGTCCATGTGGAACTTAAGACCGCCTCCAAAATGTTTTGCGGGTGCAAAAACGACCCGTTCCACGCGGCACATCCTAATATCCACACCTGCCCCGTTTGTTTGGGGCTCCCCGGGGCTCTTCCCGTAGCCAATAAAAAAGCCATAGAATGGACAATAAAATTGGGTTTGGCTTTGGGGTGCAAGATAAACAAGCTTTCAAAATTTGACAGGAAACATTATTTTTATCCGGACTTACCGAAAGGCTATCAGATTAGCCAGTACGACCTGCCTTTCTGTTACGGGGGGAAGATCGAGACTTCATATGGCCCGGTCAGAATAACCAGGATTCATCTTGAGGAAGACACCGGAAAGTTAATCCACGACACCGTCAGAGGCGAAAAAGTCAGCCTGATCGACTTCAACAGGTCAAGCGTTCCGTTGGTTGAGATTGTTACGGAACCGGACATCAAGTCCGCCGCCCAGGCCAAGGAATACGCCAAAAAATTACGCCAGGTTGTGCGATATTTGGACATATCGGACTGCGATATGGAAAAGGGCGGAATGAGGTTAGAAGCCAACATCTCGCTCCAAAAGCCAGGCGAGAAGAACCTGCCTGGTTACAAGGTAGAACTTAAAAACATAAATTCGTTCAGGTATTTGGAAAAAGGCATAATGTATGAAGAGGTGAGACAGGCTGAGATAATGGACCGCGGGGAGACTCCCGTACAGGAAACCCGCGGATACAATGCCGAAAAGGAAGTGACTTTTTCCCAAAGGACAAAAGAAGAAGCGGCCGATTACAGGTACTTCCCCGATCCGGACTTGCCGCCCATAAACATCGATTCCAACTGGCTTTCGGAAATTAAATCGTCCCAACCGGTGGATATGGGACAATTGATTGAAAAATGGCAATCCGAATACAGGATCAGGCCGGAGTTGTCGGAATTGATTTTTGAAACCGCCGATCAGGCGGCCTGGTTGGATAAGCTGTTTTCCAAAACAGCCAAAGATAAGCTGCCGGTCGACAAGCTGGTCAATCTGATCATACACAAGAAGCTCAAAGTCGAACTCTTCAAGGGAGAGTTGGAAGCCGTCATAAATGCCTACAGAAGCGAAACGGCCGTTTCGGATTTAAGCGACGAGGATCTAAGGGTATTAATAAAAAAGATCCTTGATGCCAATCCGTCGGCAGTTTCCGACTATAAAAATGGCAAAACATCAGCCATGAATTTCCTGGTCGGCCAGGTGATGAGGGAAGCAAAAAAGAAAATTGAGTTCGGAAGATTGCAATCCCTGATTTCTTCGATGCTTTGAGAATATGGATCAATACCTATCCAGAATATTGGCTTTAACACTGCTTGTTCTTTCCCTGCCGTTTCAAGCGATTGTTTACCTGCTTGTCAGATCGACTTCGAGGGGAGGATACATATTCAGGCAAAAAAGAACAGGGAAGGACAATAAGCCGTTCTGGATCTATAAAATCAGGACAATGGTCGATAATGCCGAGAATATGAAGAAGGAAATAAGGGCATTAAACGAGGTAGATGGCCCGGTTTTCAAAATTCAAAATGACCCCCGATATACCAAGGTAGGAAAATTTTTGTCGCATACAGGTTTGGATGAATTACCTCAACTTATTAATATCATGAAGGGCGAAATGGATTTTGTCGGACCGAGGCCGCTGCCAATAGAAGAGGCCAGATTGATCCCCAAAAAATACCAGAAAAGATCCTCTGTCCTTCCCGGGATCACTTCGCCGTGGATACTCAGGGGCGCCCATAAACTGAGTTTCGAGAAATGGATGGAGCTAGACCTGGAATACATTAAAAACAAGTCATTATGGTATGATTCTATACAATTAACCAAGACCTTTTTTTTGATCTTAAACTATATCTACAAAATAATACTTAACGATGAAAACTCTTGAAGTTGCGGTTGTTATCCCCACAGTCAGGGATATGGGTTTTTTGAAAGCATGGGGGAATGAATTTAAGGATTGCATTGGAATTATTATCGAAGACCGGCCTAAAAAAGAAATTTCTGCCCCAAAAAAGCACTTCGATAAAGTATTTCATTACAGTTGGGAGGATATAGACCGGGAACTTGGAAATAGATCATGGATAATCTCAAGAAAGAACGCCGGGATAAGGAATTTCGGCTTTCTTAAAGCCTACCAATTGGGGGCCGACATCACCGTAACACTTGACGACGACTGCTATCCAGTCAAGGGACAAAAGTTTTTGGAAACCCACCTCAAAAACCTCTCAAGTTCAGCTCCTAAAGACTGGTTTCCCACTTACCCCCACAGACACCATTATCCGACTCGGGGTTTCCCGTATTCCGTTAGGAATAATAAGGAGGTGGTCATAAGCCACGGCCTATGGTCCGATATTCTGGATTTTGACGCTAAAACTCATTTGAAATATCCGGGCTTGAAATCGCCGGTTTTCAATCAGGATCTTTTGGAATTTATCCCAAAGGATTATTTTTTCCCGCTTTGCTCGATGAACCTGGCCTTCAAAACCAAGATGACGCCGATTATGTACTTCCCGCCGATGGGTCAGGACGCGGAAGGAAAACGCTGGGGGTATGACCGCTTTGATGATATCTGGGCCGGAATCCTTTCAAAAAAAATCATCGATCATATGGGGTTTGCGGTTGTCAACGGCTCGCCGTACGTAAGACATAAAAAAGCCTCAAACGTTATGGAAAACCTGAAAAAAGAGGCGAAGGGCATCATGACCAACGAGAATCTGTATAAATCCGTCAAGGATATAAAATTGACCGGCCGGGATATCAAAAAAACATATCTTAAAATGGTGAGAAGAGCCGCTTTCCCGAAGGAGAAGTATTTTTCAAAATTAAAAGAGGCGATTAGAATTTGGGTCAGCCTATTCGATTGACTATGAAAATTCTAGGGCGGGAAATCAGGTGGCATTTGAGGGACCGCGTCAGTTATTTCCTTTTGACAAATTGGCTGAGCCGCAAGCTTTTTGGCCAAAATAGATCAATATTTTACAACAGGACAATCACGAGAAAACTGATAGAAAGATTCGGTGCCGACGACGGGCAAAACGTAGACGCCCGTACCGGGAGTTTGGGATACGGCTTCATTCATTACGGCTTTATTGTCAACGCCAAGCCGAGGCGAGTTCTCTGTATCGGATCGAGGAAAGGCTTCATTCCGGCCATATGCGCTATGGCTTGCCAGGAAAACGGATTTGGCCACGTAGACTTTGTCGACGCCGGATACGACCAGGATAATCCCAACCACTGGACCGGAATCGGCTGGTGGAAAAAGATTGTCCCGGACAAACATTTTTCCTTCCTTGATGTCAATAAGTGGCTGACAACATATGTGATGAAAACCGATGAGTTCGCCAAAAGACACAAGTACCGCTACCAATACATATATGTAGACGGCGACCATTCCTACAAGGGGGTCAAAACCGATTTCAACCTGTTCTGGAAACGCCTGGATAAAGGGGGCTTTATGTCCTTCCATGATGTCGTCGTAAAGAGGGATGAGGGTTTGCCTCCTTTTGGAGTTTGGAAGTTCTGGAAAGAATTAAAAGACAAGCATAATATCGTTTTTCATTTTCCCAAAAATTCCGGATTGGGGATAATCGAAAAAACATGAACAAAAGAAGGACGGGGATCAAAATATTTTTCAGGAAAATTATTTACTTCATCAAGCACCCGTATAAGGAAAACGCAGTAAACGGTGTTAAATTCCCGGCATTTGGCGAAAACCGTTTCAGGATCGATCTTTGGTTATGGTCGCTCATAAACGAAATAAAGGAAACGAAACTCAATGACAAGCTCGGTTTTTTGCACAGCAAGCCGCACCCCGTTGCCGTAAAAGTCTGGAGAAGGTTGCTGCCTTTTAATCCAAACAACATGGGGAGCATGTCAAAAAGGCATAAAAAATATTTAGGTGACACCGAAAGATCGGAACAGAGCCTTATTTCCATGCTGGTCGATCTCTATGGCGGCATTGTTGGGAAATGGACCGGTTATATGACCACCGGGGCAACCGAAGGAAATCTTTTTGCCGTTTGGATGGCCAGGAATTATCTAAATAGTAATTCTCCCGGAGGGAAAGCCTGTCTATTAGCCAATTCATTCACCCATTATTCGGTCAGGAAAGCCGCCGACATCACTGGAATCAAATATATCGAAATGGGAGTAGACAGAAACAGATTGTCAATAAACCCAGTCAGCCTTGAAAACAAGATAAGAAGCCTATCAGGCATGGGCTACAAGGCATTTATCATCCCATTGACGCTGGGTTATACCCAGACCGGGGCAAACGATGATTTCAGGGCAATATCCAAAACGTTATCCAGCCTTGAAAAACAATTAAAGATCAAATGCTTCGTTTGGATCGATGCAGCCATAAACGGCCTGGTTCTGCCGTTTACGCGCGCGGATTTCCGGCCTTTAAGGACCGGTGGGATAAGCCTGATCACCCTGGATTTCCACAAAACGGGCATGTGCCCGATCCCGTCAGGCATTGTTTTGTATGAAAAGAATTTCCGGAAATACGTAAGCCGAAAAGTGGCCTATCTTGACCACGAGGACGACACCATATCGGGTTCAAGGTCGGGGATTGCGCCCACCGCGGCCCTTGCCATTGTGAAACATCTGGGACGGATCGGATTCAAAAAATACATAAACGCATCGTTGGAAAAAAAGAATGGTTACATAAAAATAATAAAAAAACTTGATCCGGATCTGGAGATATTTAACGATAAAGATGGCCTGTCCTTGGCCTTGATATGCAAAAAGCCGTTATCTGATAAAATGGTAAACGAACTCGGAATATTTGCGAAAAAATACGCATACAAGTTTGACCGGAAGACGGAGGAGCTCTATATTTATAAAATCAATTTTATTCCAAACATATGAAAAGATTCTTGCATTGGATGTATGATTCCGTAAGGCTGCATCTTGGTATAAAAAGGTTTCTAAAAAATGCCTATATAGATGTCAAGTCGTATATCGACACGGAAATTATATTGAAATTAAACAGAGTGACTGAAGGCTATATAACAAGAAATATCATCCGCCATTACGGGGCTGATTACCGCTGGGGAGATGAAAAATCCCAGAATATCAAAAAAAATACCAGCAACCTCGGTTACGGCCTGGTCCATTATGCGTTCATCAGGAATTTCCGCCCCAAGCGGATCTTGTGTGTCGGATCGATGTACGGGTTTATTCCCTACATGATGGCGAGGGCTTGTCAGGAGAACGGATACGGCCATGTCGACTTTGTCGATGCAGGATTTGACATCAACAAGAAAAACGACAGAACAAAACATTCATTTGGACAGGGTTTCTGGAAAAATACCGACCTTGACCGGCATTTTTCTTATCTTCTCGACAAAAAATTTATCGATACTTACATCATGACAACCAAGGAGTTTCACGACAAATACAAATTTGAGTACGATTACGTCTACCTGGATGGAGACCATACGTATGAGGGCGGCAAACTCGACCTGAAGTTGTTTTGGCCACGTTTGAAAAAGGACGGCTTCCTGTGTTACCACGACATCCATTTCAAAAGAATCCTCAAGGGAATAGTTTTTGGATATTGGAAAGTTTGGGAGGAATTGAGCCTTTCAAAGCGGTTTAAGATCGAGGTTTCAAACAAATATTCCGGCCTCGGATTTGTTCAAAAGAAAATATGAACAACATCAAAATACCGAAAATATCGGGAAAAGAATTCATAGAAAGGATTAAAAAAAAAGACCTGGAGAATCTAGGAACGGTGAAGGCAATTGAAGATTTTTTTCTCAAAAAAAGGAACTACGTTTTCAAAATGCCCCCTCCCGGCAGTCCGGTAGTCTTATTGGTGTCGGGAGGAATAGAGTCGACCATAACATGGGGTCTACTTTTGGAAAAATACAAACTAAACGTTTACCCCCTCTTCTTGCACAGAGGGATGCGCAGAAAAAAGAAAGAACAGCGGGCAGTCAAATTTTTTTCCGAATACTTCAGAAGAAAATATCAGAATCAGTTTCATTATCCGCAAGAATATTCAACCCATTTGCCTCCTCCGGAAATTGAAAGGGCCTATGCCAATCAGTATGATTTTTTTCATCCATTAAGGCTTTTAGAGCAATATGATCCAAACACAAGCGTAAGCAAAATGATGCACACGCGGGGGATTTTACCCTTTACATTCTCATTTTATGGCGTAACTTATGCGAATTATTTATGGGATCACGAAAACCTCAAAGTGAATACCGTTTTCAACGGCGTGGCTCCCGGAGACGGGGATTATGTCTCCAGCCAAACATTTACCGCCCTAAGGGCAACCTTATTTGCGGTATGTGCGGCAACAGACGATTACACTTGGCAGATGGCTTCGTTGGCGTTTGAGAAAGAGCTCGGGCACTGGCTTGAGAAACAGGACCTGATCCGCCTAGGCGCAAAAATGAAACTGCCGCTGGAATATACCTGGAGTTGTTACAGCGCAAGAAAATATCAGTGCGGGGACCAGTGTCTGACCTGCCAGTATCGCCGGATCGCCTTTAATAAGGCAAAGGTTAGGGACATGACCCATTATGAAGCTGACGACCGTTGGCAATTGGCAATCAGAAAAACAAAAAATATTCTTCATTCCTTACTTGACAAGATGGTTGCTTTTGTTTAACATGAGTCTATGACAAACCTAAAAAAATCCAAGAGGAGAGCTTATATCAAACCCGAAACTCGGCAGGCGCGCGTTAGGGTCGTTATTCCCTTGGGTGCTGCCGTCTCCAAATATTGAGATACCAAAGAGATCCGCATTTTTTTTCAAAACTGATCGGTTCGGAGTGGGTTTTGTTGAAACGTAATTCCCCCTATTGTTATAAGCTAAACGAAACGGCAGGTTTTCTGTGGGAGCGGCTTGATAGACCCAAAGGTTCCAAAGACCTGGCAAAACTCATCTTCAAGAACTACAACGTCGAGGAGCCTGTGGCCGAAAAGGACGTGGAGGATTTTTTGAAGCAGGGAATAAAGCATGGCTTCCTGTCTTCTAGCCGTTCGGGATGATTTTTCCGAGATAGTCCTTTTTTGAAACCTTCCAGACATCCAGGCCGATTGAAGCATCTCCGCGCGTCAGGCAATACGAATCACCCCGCCGTCTATTGACGTAGGCCACCCTATGGACAATCACCTGGGGGATATTTGACAACGTAAAAGCGATGATATCACCAGTATTGACGTCCGAGAAATTGGTCCTGTGTATCGTCAGAACGTCACCCCGTTTCAAGGCGGGATACATACTGTTCGATTGCACCTTGCCCTTGAATTTCCCCCCGACCGGCATGTTCTGTATTTTCCAGATCGCTATCTCATTTTCAGCGTTGTCAATGCCCCCATGATTTATTAGAAGCACCCTGTCGCTTAAATGTTGCAGCAGCCCGACATCGTGGGTAACGAATAATATGGCTTTATTTTTTTTGATTTTTTTAATGGTCCTTATGAATTTTTCCCTAAAGTCGGCATCACCCACGGAAATCGCCTCGTCAAGAAGTAAAATGTCGGCGTCGGCAAATAATGCAATGGACGTTGCCAGTCTTGCCCGCATGCCCGTTGAATAAAATTTCAATGGTGTGTCCAGGAAATTTCCGATATCGGCAAACTCTATCGCCTTTTTTTTAAGGACATCCAGTTTTTCCTTGGCAACCCCAAGAATGGTTGCATATAAACCAATATTTTCCCGCCCGGTAAGATCATAATGCAAGCCCGCCCCAAGTTCTATGACCGAAGCGATACTGCCTTGCACATTAATTTTCCCGGAATCGGGCTGCAGTATGCCGGCCGCCAATCTCAATATGGTGCTTTTGCCGCTTCCGTTTGGTCCGTATAAGCCAATGATTTCCCCCCGGTTTATCTTAAAATTCAATTGTTTAGCGGCGCCAATCCTTATATCGACGGGCTTTTTATTCAAAACAAGGTTCTTCAATTGGTTGTCGGGATGGATCAAAAATGTTTTTGAGACGTTTACGAACTCTATCAATGGCGTTTTTATCATAAAAATTGGGCGAAATTCCTTTCCAAGCGCTTGTATATTTTAATTGCAACAAATATCAAAACAGACAGCGTGATCAAAGCGTAATCTAATGCCTGCAGATCGTAGGGGATCGGTATTATCGCGCCCCGGAACCCGGAAAAAATCGGGATGAGAGGATTTAACCTGAATACCCAAAGATACCGTTCCGGGACGACGCCAATAGGATATATTATCGGCGTGGCGTAAAAAAGGATATTCAAGAATATATCCACCAAGGTTTGAACGTCGCGGAAATAAACATTCCCGGCTGCAACCACCAACGATACGGCGACCGTCACAAGCAAAAGCGCCGTCATGCTTTTTGCAAATACCAATGGATTGAATGAAAGCACTCCAAACACCAGGGATACGAACGTCAAAAACGTTGTTGTTATTATCAGGTCAACGAGGCGGGAGGCAATAACTCCGCCGACAATGATTTCCGTGTTGACTTTGTTATTGACGATAATATCCCGATTCTGTATCAAAGACCTGGCCGAGGAAGAAATGGTTTGCACGAAAAACACCCAGGCGGCAAAGCCGGACAGCGTATATATGAAATACGGGACATTATTTACGGTTTTTTTGAAAACCAGGGCAAATACCACGGACGACACGAGAGCCATGGACAACGGATAGACCAGTATCCAGGTTGCCCCCAGGTAGGACCCCGCGTATCTTGTTTTCAAATCCCGAAAGGCGAAAATTGATAGCCCGAACCAGGTACTGACAAACGGCTTCATGAGTTTCATTGTGTATATTGTATCCAAGTTAACCTGAGAAATGCATTCGACAAATAGATTATAATTAGCGTATTGACCAGATGAAAATACTTTCCCATATTCCGGAAATAACCTTCGACGATGTGCTCCTGCTTCCCGGCGCCTCAGACTTCACTATCGACCAAGAAACCGAGAACATCAGTCTTAAGACAAGAATTTCCAGGAACGTAGTATTGGATATGCCCATCGTTTCCTCTTCGATGCCCGGCGTGACCGAATCGGAAATGGCCATCGCCGTTGCCAAGCGTGGAGGCATGGGTTTTATTCATCATTTCCAGAGCCCCAACCGCCAACTTGACGAGGTCCACAAAGTAAAAAAGGAAAAACTGAAGGTGGCCGCAACCGTAAACGATTTTTCAGAAGACGGACTTGCCCACATCGGAAATTTGATAAAAACGGGAGTCGACATGATATCGATCGATACGGAACACGCATTCAACGTCCAAACATTGAACTTCATAAAACGCACCAGGAAAAGATTTCCGGATATTGACCTGAACGCCGCGGTTGTCGTGACCAAGGAAGGAGTCGCGGCTTTATGCGACGTTGGAGTCGACAGCATCCGGATAGGCGTCGGACCCGGGTCTCACTGCACAACAAGGATGGTAACCGGAGTCGGAAGACCGCAACTTTCCGCGATCCTCGAGAGTTATAAAATAGCGAAAAAACATAAAGTCCCGCTGATTGCGGAGGGCGGCATAAAATACGCCGGGGATATTCCCAAAGCGCTGGTTTTTGGAGCCTCCGCAGTTATGATAGGCGGCCTTTTTGCCGGCACCGACGAAACTCCGGGCGAAATCGTATGCCAAAAAGGCCTAAAGTATAAATACTCGTGGGGCATGTGCACAAATACCGCCTTGAATCAAAGCCGTTTCCATAAGCTTTCCCGGAAACAAAAGCTTCTTTTAAAGACGAAAAACCTCATTAAGAAAATATTCGGATTGCCAACAACATCAGAACTCATAAACACAAAAAACTTTTTTGAGGAAGGCGTGGAGGGGCTGGTTCCGTATAAAGGGAGCGTGATCGGCGTCATGGAAGAATTGGTCAACGGCACAAGAAGATCGATGTGGTACTTGGGGGCAAAAAACATTACCGAATTAAGAAATAAGGCCCGCGTTGTAATAACTTCCCAAAATACGATAAATGAAAATAATCCGCGCATTTGAGCATCAAAAGACAAAGATAAAAAACCTTCTATTCAAGAGCCTTCATCTTCATAAGATCAAATCAATCGTATGGGATATCGATGGGACAATGTACAACAACCTGGATTTGGGAAAAAAGATATATTCGGAATATATTTTATTCATCGCCGGCAAGAAAAAGATAAAAAATCTAAAAACGGCAGGGATGATGCTTGAGCAACATACGGCCAGAGGTATGACCTGGAGCCAGGCAGCAGCACAATTAACGGGCATTCGGGAAATTGATATCCTGAAGAGAGTTGGTAGAAATATAGACAGGTCAAAGTTTCTCAAAACAGATGAGAGTCTAATTTCAATGTTTTCAAGCAAAAAAATCCAACATTACGCCCATTTCATATTGACCAATTCGACAAAAAGGAACGCCATCCAAACGCTCAATGCGCTCGGGCTTACGGAAAATATCGTCAGATTCGAAAGGATAATATGCGTTGAGGATTTCAAATACGTAAAACCCCACCCATCATGCTTTGAGATGGTCCTCAACATCACGCGGACCCCTGCAGAAACCCACCTGATGGTGGGCGATGATATGGTTGCCGACATAATCCCCGCCAGAAAAATCGGCATGAAAACCTGCCTCATGAACTCCAACTACAGTATTTTTGACGGAGACCTGCTTTTTGCCGACATCAAACAGCTTTATGGGTTTTTACGTTAGCGCGTCGACTATCCTGTTGATTGCGATTGCCTTGCCCGCCCGATTGTCTATCAACGCAATTCTTCTTTCCAAGCGGTATCTTTTATTGAAGACCTCAAACTCCTTGTGCAACAACCTTATGATGTGATCCGAAAGCTTGCCGAATTTGCGCATCCTGTTCCGTTTCAATACCGTTTCGAGGTCAGAATGGAGATGGAATACAAACAACTGGCCTTTTGCAAACGAACGAAGCCATTTATCGATATTTTCTCCGTAAACCGTATCATCGACAACGACGTCAAATCCATGATCTACGTATAGTTTTGCGATATAAAGGGCGGATTTTCTGGCCAAGCGGCTTTGCAGGAAGGTTTCTTCGTTCCAGTCCTTCTTTGCGGGAAATTCATATCCCGAAATGACGTTTTCCCTCAAATCATCAACGGAGACGTACAGGCTCTTTTTCAGTTTTTTGCACAATGATTGCGAAATGGTGCTCTTGCCTATGCCGGGACATCCGGTTATGACGATAACCTTGCCCTTTTTCCCGGGACTGAATATCATCGACATGAGCCTGGATATTTTCATAAGGGTTTCAAATGGATATTTCTGTCGGCAAACGGGATGCTTTTTTCATAATGGGTGGACAATATTATGGTTACCCCCTTTTTTTTGAACTCAAATAATTTTTTGATGGACTTTTCCCTGAATCTCCTGTCGCCAGCCGCAAATATTTCGTCAAGCAACAGAATGTCGGGCTTGGAATATATCGCGATCGAGAAAGCCAAGCGGGAGATCATCCCGGAGGAATAGCGCTTGAGCGGGACATCTATAAAGTGGTGAAGCCCCGAGAATCTGATAATCTTCGGCATGATTTCAGCTATTGTCTTTGTGTCAATTCCCAGAATCGTGGCATAGGTCACGATGTTTTCCCGGCCTGTCAGTTCATTATTGAAGCCGGCGCTGAGCTCGATAAGGGGAGCGACCTTGCCGTGAACGACTATCTTGCCCTGGTCGGGGACTGTGATTCCTGCAATCAGCTTGAGCAATGTCGTCTTGCCGGCGCCGTTTTCGCCTACCAGTAAGACAAATTCTCCCTTATTGATTTTCAATGAAAAATTTTTTATGACCGTAAACCTTTTGAAAGGCGAAAACATATGCCTAAACCACTTTTTAATGGTTTGCGGCCTTTCGAGATAATACTGTTTGGTGATGTCGTCAACGACGACTGCCGGTTTGTTCATATGAGATCGACTATTTTCTTTTCAAACCTTCTGAAAAAAATAATTCCAGCCAAAAAAATGACAAGACTGATGATCAGGGATGTCATAAAAAGGTCCGCCCTGAGAGTATCTTTGAAAAATAGATTGCGGACGAATGAGATTATTAGGGCCAAAGGGTTAATCGTCACGAACCAAAAATACTTTTTCGGGATGTACCCTTCCGAATACAGGATTGGCGTCGCATAAAAAAGCATCATCAATAGGAATTCAATCATCTTGCCAAAATCCCTGAAAACCCCGTTGGTTATCGAAAATATGAATCCGATTCCACCGGCAAGCAAAATGACCGGAATGATGGCGAGAACAACAAGGGCGAAAGCAAGTTTTATCTTGATGCCGAACGCCATCAAAAAAACAAACAGCATTGCCAGATTAACCAAAAAATCCGGGATCTTGGAAAAAATGAGGGACAAAGGAAGCACCTCTTTCGGGAATGCGGTCTTTGTCACGATTTCCCTATTCCATATCAGGGAGTCCTTGGCCAAGGTAACCGCCTGCTGGAATAAGTTCCAAAAAATGAGGCCGGACAAAAGGAAAATAAAATACGGGACGCCGTCGTCCGCTATTTTTATTACCTGTCCGAACAAAAAACTCAAGAAGAAAGTTGTCATCAGGGGATACAGGATGATCCATAATACCCCTAGAAATGAGGCCTTATAGCTGGATTTTATTTCCCTGACGGTAAAAACCTCCAGTAACTGGCAATACAGCTTCATACTGGGAAATGATAATATATCTTCTATGAACATTTCAAGGCTGCCGGGGAGGAAGAGGTTTATTTTCGTTTCTCCCCATTTGGATGATGCCATCCTGTCAGCCGGGGCACTAATCCATAATCTCAGCAAGAGTAAAAAAGTAGAAATCATCACAATCTTCACAGAGGCTTCAAAAAAGAGCACGGCGGCAACAGGGGAATTCGTCAAAGCGTGCCATCATAAAGAAAGCGGGAGATTATTTAACGACCGACGAGCGGAAGATGCAAAATTATGTCGATACCTCAAGATTAAATATATTCATTTGGGTTTTACGGATGCCCTGTGGAGGGATGACTACCGGTCCATGAAAAAGGTGTTTGCAGACAAGATGGGCAGTTCCATAAAAGAGCATAATCTCGAGAAATCGATTGCCAAGAAATTGATAAAAGCCATCGGAAAAGAGAACGATGCCGTCATATTTGCCCCGCTATCGATAGGCAACCACATCGACCACAGGATAGTTAATAAGATCTGTCGGGACAATTTCACGAACTTGATATACTGGGAAGATTTTCCCTACAGCTTGAAATCAAGCCATCAGGAAGAACTGGTCAAAAAAAACAGCCTGTCTTGTTTTGAATTCGATAAGGATCTTCACGTGAAGGATGGTCTTATCAGGTTCTACTCGTCCCAAATACCGGTTCTTTTTCCGGACAATGTGATTGCAGTCAAAAAGGAGAAGTATTACTTCAATAATCTGCCCCACAGGGAATAAGATTTGTCTTCGCTATAAAATTCGGCGCGTTTCAGGCCGTTAATAATAAGCTTTTCCTTTAGCTTTTTGTCCTGCAGCAGCCTCAAGACCGCCGATGCCATCGCCTTATAATCGCCAACTGGCACCAACAGGCCGTTTTTGCCGTTATCGAGTATCTCCCGCGGCCCGAAATCGCAGTTTGAGGAAACGACCGGTATCCCGGCCATCATTGCCTCGACCAAAACCGTAGGCGAACCTTCAAAAAAACTAGAAAGGACAAAAATATCGGCTTTTCTCATAAACACCATGGGATTTTTCACGAAGCCCGGGAAGCTGACCTTGTCAGCAATTCCGGATTTTCTGGCAAGGGCAACGATCTTTTCCCCGTCGGATCCTTTCCCCAATATCACAAGACGGCAGTTCATTTTTTCATTTACTTCTTTGAGGGCTTTAAACAAGGTTTTGAAATCCTTTTGGAATAAATCCAGCCGGGCAGCGGTAACGATGACCTTTTCTGTGGATGTATCGTAATTTCTGCGAATGGCTGGATTACGATCGCGGCCATTAAATACCGGATTGTTTATGACAAATACTCTCTCTTTTTTTGTTCCAAGGCGGTTGACGAAAAATTGCCTCAATCCATAACTGGGGGTAACTATCCTGTCAAAAAACCGATAGGAGAAATATGAAAGAAGATAATATCCAAGGTGATATATAAAATTCTTAGGGGGCATGGAGATAAACTGGATCGATTTGAGCGGGTGGGTATGGCAAAACAAAATCTTTTCTGATCCTCTAAAAAGGCGCCGGGCAATGACTGCCAGAATCGCCGTCAAATTGAAGTATGTTGATCCAACAATGACAACCGCATCGTACTTCCGTTTATCCGATATGGTTGCCAGATACCGATAAGTCCCGCCGTTTGATTTTAAAAAATACTGTTGAAAATTTACTCTTGTTGAAAAGCCAAAATCTTTTTTTGAATATGGTCTATTGGAAACTTTATGTGTAACTTCGAAATCGGCAACGGTTACGTCGGTATTTCTTGATGGCAGACTATTTATGATTTTGGTCGTCGTTATCCTTCTGCCTCCGTAGTCGGTTAGCCAATTGCTTGTTATAAATAGGATTTTTTTCATATATTTTTCCTGAATAGTTTTTTATACGTCCTGCTTTGCCTTATTATCATGAGAAATGTCATCCGCGGCTTTTCCGAAAATATGTAATCATAGTCTCCCGGAACAACATTACTTTGGACGACCTTTCTGATTGCCAGCAATTTAGGCAAGGCGAAAACAGTCTCAAGGTATATTCGAAGTATGTAGATTATCCTAAATTTCAAAACCGAAACAAAAATGTTATTAATCTGGCCGTTAATTACTTCAAAAAGATTATTTTTTATCATATCGCCAGTCCAAGTCGTAATAATGATCCATAATTGGTTCCTTGCACTCAAGAAATCGACACTCTTTTTGTTTATGGTGGATGACCGGTCGTGGTAAACAAGCTCGTAAGGGATCAAAGACGATTTTTTGTTGGAAAGCTCTGTCCTCAATGAAAGTTCAATATCTTCGGCGTATGAACCGAAATGAGGGTTGAACACCCATCCGTATTTTTTAAAACATTCACGTACGTACCTTTTTGAAATAAACAAACAAGCCGCCGGCAACAAATAAGCATTTTTTTCTATCCTGGTCCTGTTGACTCCCATTCCGTCCCTGTAATAACTGATACCGCGGCTGTCGGCACCGCGGTTTTTTGTCAAAAGAATATGCGGTGAGAGGAGATCGTGTTTTTTTCCAAGATATTTTTGTGATCTTGTAAATAAATCCTTGGCAACATAGGCGTCGTTGTTGAGCAATAAAAAATAGTCGGACTCCCTGAATTTTTTTAATCCGAACTCAAGACTTCTATTATTGGCTTTTGCGAATCCGAGGTTTTTTTCTGACCTCAAAAAGACAATTTTCCTGAATCTGTTCTTGTATTCCCCAAGGACTTTCTTGAGCGGGGGATTCGAACCGTTGTCGAAAATAATAACACTTATTCCCTGGGAATTAGTCATCGAAAGCGAGTCCAGGCAATTGGTCAGTTTATCGACTAAATTATAACTTGGTATGATAACGCAAATGTTCATATCCGCTTTAAAAGGCTCAACCAATTTCCAATCACTTCCCCTTCCTTATATCGAGCCTTGAATAGGTTTGATAGTTTTAGAAAGTTTTTTTGATATTTTACTTGATCATCGAAAAAACCATTTATTTTATTTGCAATCGTGTTAACGCCATTATCCTTGATGAGGAAAGAACCGGTCAATATTTGTTCCGCATCCCCGGTTTTTGTGCTTATGATCGGCAAATCAGCCATAAGCGCCTCCCGGACGAAAAGCGATGAGATTTCGAAAGGCGAAGGCAACACTGCGAGACAAGCTTTACCGTACAGGTTTGACAACTCCTTGTCCGTCGGGTTATTGACCAGGCTGATGTTTCGGGATTTCTTGGCAATTTTCCTGATCGTTTTTTCGAATTTTCCTTCGGGTTTTCCGGGATAGGCGACCGTTAAAGACAAGCCCGGTTTTTTCATCGATGCCCTAACATAGGCGTCGAATAAATTTTCTACTCCCTTGTCCTTTGCCAGCCTCCCGGAATATAGAATAATCTTTTTGCCCTCGGTGTCCCTATATGCGTTTTTGAATTCATCCCTGACCAGGTTGGGGAGAATGATCACCCCTTTGTTTTTTAAGAAGGAGAGGGAATGGCCGATCAGGACATCTTTTGCATAAGGCGAAGGAATAACCAGTTTTTTGGCGACCTTCCAGGCAAATATTTCGAGGAGTTTTTGGAAGATCAAATAGTGGTCGAATGTCTCTGAAAAAATCTTGTAGTTATTCCTGATTCCATGGAAATAGTATATGAAATCATTTTTCCTGAAGGTGGCCAAAAGTGAACAGGCGAGAATATAATTTGTGGCAACGACTTGATCAATTCCATATCGTTCATAAACCCGGTTTATGGAATCCGCTCCGGATTTTACCAAATTAAAAAATCCACGGTATCTCTTGAAGGGTCTCCGGCCCGGTTTGGCCGAAAGGCAAATTATTTCCTCAAAAAGGGATTCATCCAGGAGATCGATATCTTTTGCCGCGGAAATCAAAAAAAATCTCAATGATTTGTCCGTTTTCTTTAATTTTTTTATCAGGGTTTGCGTGGCGATCCATTCGCCTCCAGCGGTTGTATCAGAAAGGATTAATATATTCATTATGGAAAAGAAAAAGATAGATATTCCGACAGTTTGTCACCCAAAAAATTTTTTTTGTGCAAAAACAGAAACCTTCTTAGATTGTTCGCTTTATTTTTTTCGCTTAAATAGTCATCGATAATCTTATCGATTTTTTCTTCGGTAACGAAATATCTTTTTAGGTTTGCGGGGAGCCTTTCTTTCAAGTATTCAACAAAAAAAAGCTGGTGATCGTCCACGTGTTCCTTGTATTTTTTTTGACGGGGTATTACCAAAGGCATGTGTTTGGAGTATTTAACGACAAGAAAGAGCGTTGCCGGACCTCCATGGATTATGATTTTGTCAGCCGACCTTATCGATTCGATCAGTCGGTTGGGTGATCCGAACCCGTCGGATACTCTGAATTCACCCGTTTTTTTATCAATAAAATAATTGGAAAGCCTCGCAAACGGAAATGATGTCGAACCGACCGAAACCAATATCAAAGGAGACTTCCCCAATTTTTTGCTTTTGGATACCATTTTTTTTGAATACCATGTTGAACTAAAAATAGATCAACATGGCCATATATTATTTTACCAGTAAGGCTCGGGTACCGGACAAAGTCGTAAGGCTCGACAAAAATTAATTTTGTTTTGAAGAACAGTTTTCCGACGATAAAGAACGGTACGGCGATTCCCGCTCCGGCACTTATCAGGACATCCGGTCTTTCAATCTGGAAAATTTTTATGGCCAGGAAAAAATTCCTTATAAAGTTCGTGAGATTTCTCGAAACAGGGAAGAAACCCGTGTACACCTTTTCCTTTTTAAGAAAATGGTTCGTGTCCAGGCCCTGATCGGCAACCCAGAACCTGGGATATTTTTGGAACCACCTTTTCAATTGGACCAATTGAAAAAGATGTCCGCCCTTTGACGTGATTATGCCTATTCTAATTTGTTTTCCCATATTTGCTTATCGCCTTTTCTATCAACAGGATCTTATTTTCCCAACTGTTTTTTTTGGCAATCTTTTTGGCGAGTGCGGTTTTCCCTCTATGCCAGTCCGCCGCAATTTTTTCTATTGCCCGGCTGAATTCGGCACGGTCGTCGGTCGTGTAGACAATGTCTTTAGGCATGTCTTTCAGGGCCAAAATGCCGGTTGAGACGACTGGAAGTCCGCAAGCCAGGTATTCATAAGCCTTCATGGGGTTGGCGTATTTGACGTTCCTGTTTTTCGTGTCATACGGGATAATTCCCAGATGGCATTTTTTTAAATATGATGGCAGTTCCTTTTTTCTTTTTTCACCCAAATACAGAACGTTTTCCGCCGTGATTATTTTATTTAATGATTTTGGAGCGCTTTTCCTGATGGGGCCTATCAATATGAATTTTTTGTTTTTGTTGTTTTTGACGGCATGCGCCAATAATTCCGCGTCAAGCCGATGATCGAAAACACCCATAAAAGCGACCATTCTCTGGTTGATGTCGGCAAGTTCAGGAGCAATTTTGGCTTTTCTTGGCGAAAACAACCGATAATCGCATCCGCAGACGGTCACAACCGATTTTCCCTCCGTAATTGGATTCGCGCGTTTTTTGTTGTCGAATAGCCTTGCCGAATTGAAAGCAATAAGGTCGCTTGTCCTGAGAAGCTTTTCCTCCTCGATAAGATAACCTTTACGATTGTCTTCGGAGTTTACATAATCAACGCAATCGTATACAAAAAACTGTTTTTTGAAAAATTTTGATTTTATCAACGGGGCAAACTGCCATACGATCACCTTTTTGTTCCATATCGAGAGAACGAGCGACAAAATGAAGTACCCGAACCTTGCGTTTAAAGCGTTGATTTTTTTAAATCTGGCGAACGGCAGTACCGAAGGGGCGCGAAAATAAACTGTCTTTTTTGACCGGCGCATGGCTAAGAGGGAATCAAGCAGATTGCGCAGGTTGGCGATACTTAGAACCTGTTTCCATGAATAGGGATGAAAATAATCAAAAAGAATCACGGAGTTGTTTTTGGATAAAATCCTGGCCGTTTGATCGATGTAATCGCAAGGATACTCCAAAGGAAGATGGAGGGGGATTACGATAGTCGAGTTTTTAAGCGAGCGGTCATCGAATGTCATTTATTTTTGTAACGGTCAACCAAATAAAACCGTTTTTGTTGACGAAGGGCAATCCTTCAACGGCCTTGGCGATAGAACTATTGGTGGAGCTATTGTTTATCATAACGGGGAATGACGTGTCGCCAAAAAGATAGTAGCGGTCTCCAATTTTTTCCGCCCATACCTCCAAATCCAAAAAAACGTCTTTTCTCAATGGATTTTTTTGCAGTATCACATCGCCGTTAGTCATCACGACAACCATTTTGGCATCGTCCGACGTCTTCCTCACAACCTTAATGACGGTATTTCCAAATGAATCCTTCATGACGTCCCCCTCGTTCACGGCATCGGCGATATATATTGGGACGCCTTCTGTCTGCGAGAAAAATGAACCGAAAGTCGGGTAGTCGAGGATCCGGGCCTGGACGGACATCTTTTTCAAATTTTGCGTCCGGGATCCTCCGACTCCTATGATTATGCCTTTGACCAAGACGTTGTCGAGCGGGATTTCGATTGACGAGCCAACCAAAAGGTCCCTTCCTTTGTAGGCGTAATGACGCGACGAGGGGGAATATACCGCCTTTATCGTCACATTGAGGTGGACGACGCTTTTTTGGTCAGCGGTATAATAGGTGTTTATATCTTTGATTTCAGCCGTCACCCTGCCGAAAGAATCCTTTTCCGTCATCCCGGGACGCAAGTGCTGCGCGAACCAGATGGGTGCGCCCCCGATCTGATAAAAGAGATTTTCCTCATTGACCTTTATAACAACATTTACGTTGGATTGTTTTCTGAATAATACTATAAAGGTTGACACGGCGAGGAAGACGAAAATAAATACCAGAACAAAATCAAAGGCTTTCAGTTTGATTTTTTTACCTTTTATCTTCATAGAAGTCCTCGCTAATTTTATCATAGTTAAAAGCGGTTATTAATAACAGGAACTGGCTGAAAAAAAACGGTTGGAACAAGGCAACTACGGTTAAAGCAAAAATACTGACGGCGCTATAAACCGTTAGATCCTTTTTATAACCAAATAGCTTTTTGAACGACAGAAACAGGAATGTAAAAAACAGTATCGAATAGGGAATGCCGTTCTCAACCGCCTGGAGCATGAAAAAATTATGAATTTCGCTCGGAAAACCCGAAAAAACCCCTTTTGGATACACCTCGAGAGCCTTGACTACCGACATGCCGGCCCCCGTGCCAAATATCGGCGACTGGGAGATCAAGCCTAATACCTCGTCTGCCTGTCTGATGCGAACATCCAATCCGCTTCCGGGTTGGAATATGTTGGATATCTTGACGACCCTGGGGAAGGAATAAAGAGCCAACGGGACAATAAGCATCCCGTATAAAACCAGCTTCTTCGCGGAAATCGATATCTTAAACTCCCTTTTTTTGCTGTATTCAAGATAAAACAGAATGAGCAAAAAGCTTAATACCGCGGCTATCCAGCCCGAACGGCTTAAGGTGAGGACAAGGGAAACGGCTACAAGAAACAAAGTCACTTTAAGGAAATATTTCTTTGATTTTGTCACCAGGTACATAAGAAGAGGCATGACGGTAGCCAAGAACATACCAAGCAGATTTGCATGTATGAAAGTGCCTATGGGCCTGAAGAAGAAATATAGTTCGTCTGCGCCGGGGCCGAAGCTTTCAATGCTGAAGGTTGCCTCAAGATTATTGCCAATGGGCGAGGAGTAAATGAATTGTTGGATTATCACAAAGCCTTCAAACAGCGACAGCGATATCAGGAGCGACATGAACAACTTGTAAAGAAGCGATTGATCTTTAATCATGAACTTGACGAAAAAATATATGAAGAGGTATTCAAAAAGCCCCTTTTTCAAAAGCAGTGACAAAAGCAAGTTGCTCGAAACAAGTATGTCGGATAAAACCCCGTAAGAAACGAAAGCGATCAGGACGTAATCAATGACTTCGAGTTTCCGCCAATCAACCCTCGTTCTGCGAAACGCAATAATGGCGTATACGACCAAAAGGGAGAATATCACGTCGCTTAGGGATATCTGCACCCTTGTCGTTAGCCCAAGGGGGTAGTAGGGCATAATCTCGGGAAAGTTACCGAGATCCATCAATTTCAGGTAATAGACCTTGCCTACCAAAAAAAAACTCGAGACGAAATGAACAATCACAAGGCTAATATCGGGCTTCCTGATAATCCAAATCATTAGTCCAAGAAAAAGAATGAAGAACAAGACGATGAATTTGTTGCTTGGATTTATGAACCAAAGAGAGATCAAAAATATTAAAGAGGCATTTCTTACGTATTCTTCCCGTATGCGATTGAGCATTAGACTATAATGTTGATACAAAAGTGAACTAAATGAGAACCACAGTCACAATTATCATACCAACTTACAGGCCAAATTCAATTCTTCTACGGACGCTGGATTTGATCTCGGATATCTCAACCGGGGGGCGATATTCGATCGAGGTGCTTATCATCAACACGGTTTCCCCGACAAGGATCGAGAATCTGATCGAAAACCACAGGCGTTCCCTCGACCTGAAAATAACCAACATCCAAAAAGGCCAATTCAACCATGGGGCTACCCGCAATTTCGGCGTTCGCAAAGCGAAGGGAAAATATCTGATATTTTTGTCGCAGGATGCCTATCCGACAGACAAAAATTTCATTGATCATTTCATTGAAGATCTTAAAGGCAGCAAAACAGTGGCCGTTTTCGGCAAGGAAACGGCGCCCATGGATACCCAGAAGAATTTCAGGCAGTACGAGCATTCGATGTGGTTCAGGCAGTACGAGCCTTATTATGACGAAAAAGGCCGGGTGTGGTTCAGCCGGGAAATAAAAAAAAGATCTCCCAATCCCAGAGAGACATTTTTTTGGTACTCGCTTTCAAACGTTTTTTCCTGCTACAAAAGCGGTTTTCTCAAAAAACACCCCTTCGAGACAATTTATTACGGAGAGGACGTATTGATGGGGAAGTATATTATTGAGAAGGGGTTTAAAAAGGTGTTCGACAGCCGGTGCCGAGTCGAACATTTTCACTCCGGTATCAAAGACTATATTGAACGGAGCGTTTCTGATTGGTACTTCAGGATTTTTGTTTTAAAGATCCCGCTACGCATAAAACTTAAGGAAAAAATTGATTCAAACACAGGAGAAAATTTGAAAGCATGGGAAATATATGCCTACTATTTCTTGAAAGCGGCGATTCTTGCAATCGTCCTTGCGATCAGGCTGAAGCAGTCATTATTGATTCTTTTGGATCCCGAATTGAAATCGGAATACGTGAAAAGACGTTTATAGGCAATTTTTGTGACTATAAGCATTGACTTAAAAACGTTTTTTTGATAAACATAAATCATAGTTATGTTCAACTCCCAGAAGATTTTGCGAATAGTTTTTGTCGTCCTGTTTTTGATCCTTCTTGCCGAGGTCTTTTATTTTTTTGTTTACAGACCGGCCAATACAAGCAATGCGCCTACCCAGGTTGTCCTTCCGACCAAGCCTCCCGAAGCCCCGAATAATGTAAACCAGGTCAGGGACTTCATTGCCAGAGCGAAGGCCGAGAACCAGGTTTTTGTTTCCTATTACGGGGCACTGAGGAAACTGATGGCCGGGTCAACGGACAAATGCGCCCTCGGAACATGTTTTGAATTGGCCAATCCATCGGAGACCGACTGGATCTCCGAAGTCGATCGGGAAAATGCCGTTTTGGTATCAGACCCGTTCGTTGTAAGGCTGCACCTGTCGGTGGATGGTGAAAATCCCGCGGAAATAAGCCTAAGCGGAAGGGTGGCAAATATCAATCAGTACGAAGAATGGTGGAGAAATCCAAACATAATCTTTGTCTCAATTGGGTTCGGAAACAAGGGGAAGCAAATGTATATAGGAGCAAGAAACAAAGGGTCGTCGCCATACTCATTTTACGACCACGACTTTGACAAGCCCGTTCAGGATATTTACTTGTTGTTTGACCAAGGGGGCAAGCGCATCGTGATAGCCGACCCTGAATACAATGTAATTGCGGACTTAGACATTAATAAGATCACAAACAACAAGTTCCCGGAAGGGCTTTTTCCGGACAGAAAGCTCTATATCGGCTACGGCATAGCGCCAAAATCCAATCTGGTTATTTATGATCTTTCAATCCTGTCATTAAAATAATACATATATCAAAATACGTCGGAACGGCCACCCTCATTTTCATTGCTCTTTTTGGCATCCTGAATCTTGCTTATACGGTATTTTATCGTCCATACACTAACATGGGCAATCACCGCGATCTTCCCGAAAAGTACCCCCCGAGCAAGGTTAGATACGATGCCGGGGCGAGAAATATTAACCTTGAAATGGATTCGTCATCAGACGGAAACCAAATAAGGAAATTTTTGGATGAAGCGAAAAACAGGAGGCGCCTGATTGTTGATTACGCAAACCTGATTAAATCAATAATGCCAGGGGCGGAAAACTGTCCGGAACCGAAAGGCTGTTTTTTTATGAAAAACGGGGAGAACCGGTGGAAAAACGATTCGGAATACGAATCCTATTTCAATGTTACGGGACCATTCGTTATCAGGTTGGAATTTTCCGGTAGCAAAAAACCGTCAGGCGTATCGATAAACGGAAGGCTTCCGGAAGACAGTAACATGTGGTGGAAAGGCATCAGTAATATTTTTTTTGGGGTGGGCGATGGGGGCAAGCGCCTGTACATCGACGCCAAGAACAACTGGCCGGCACCCTTTATCCTGTATGACAAAACCTTTGACAAGAAAGTTGACGGCATTTACGTACTCTTCAACGAAAAAGGATCATCACTGCTTGTGACGGACTTGAACTACAATAAAATCGTTTTCCTGGACCTCAATAAGGTGGCGAAAAACCGGTTTCCCGACGGCCTCTTCCCGGACAAAAAATTTTATGTCGGTTATGCCATTGCCCCTTCATCCGATCTGGCGATATCCAGCTTCTCAATCCTATAGCGATCGGGTTTTGATATCATTAACTTAATGTCTACGAATCCCGAAATATCGGCAGTGATGCGGCAGTTGGAGTATAGGATTTTACCGATGATGCCCAGGCACGAAAAAATACGTTATATGGTTGACCATGCCAACCCCAACACCAATTGGGGCGAGATAGTAACCAAAAGCCTCAGACGTTTCCGGGAAAACCCGAAAAAAACGGACTTCAGGGAACAATTTGGAAATGATCTGACAGCCTTTCTTTTTTTTAAAAACAGGGAAAGATATAACCCAGCAACATATGATCTGGAAAAAGAAAAAAGACAAATTAAAGCCGTCACCGCATTTCTTGAAGGGAAACACATTCACATGGGAACAAGAGAGGGTAAAACTTCGACGGTTTTTCCGATAACAAGCATTGTCGACGCCCTGACTTCCGAAATCGGATCCTCGCTGCTTGTCGGCAGCGACGAAGTGCTTTTGGGAAAACTCAAAAAACACGCCCAATTCTTCACCAGCGCCTTATCCGAAATATCCCCGGAACTCCAATTGGGATTCGAGAACAAAAAAAGCGAAAGAGGAGATAGGGGATTGGGCAAAGATTCGAAAGACAGAATGGTCAGGGAAACCATATTGGGAGAAGGATTCTCGGAGAAAACAAGGGTGGATATCAGGGATACGTACTGGAAGGAATCGGTCGAATCAGATCGTCATGAGGACCCCAAACCTAAACCCAATACTATCTATCTCGGGACAGACCGGGATGCCGTTTTCGAACACGCCGAAGACTCGGAAAAATTCATGAAGGAAACGGGGAACATTTATTTTGACGAAGCAGATGTTCCCTATGGGCGAAGATCGCCATATTCAACAATAGACGAAAACCAATATTACGCCCCGTCCGAAATGGAGGATTCCGTCGTCGAATGGATGAGGCGTTTTATCGTCTTCAGGCAGATCAATCCGGATAAATTTGTCGTCGGTGACAGCGGATATGATCTCCCCGGCAAGGATAGCGCAAGATTAAGGAGATTGAGGATATCAAGGGAAGTGTCCGATATCAGTGGGTCTCGCGGGAGCAGAGTGCGTGACGCCTTTATGGAAGGCGTAGGAATAATCGCAAAGAAAATGGGTTTTGGTCAGTCCGAAGAAAAGCAGCTTGCCCGCAACCTGCAAGGCAAAATGATTGAGTATGAGTCGGAGCATCCTGACTTGGATTACGAAAAAATCGGAACCGATCTGGCAAGGCTTCACAAGAAGAAAGGCCTTTTGTATACCATGGAAGGTGGCGAGCCCAAGGTCCGAGATTCGTATATTGATCAGATGCTCCATGACCATAAATTCTCCTCAAACGAGCAGTTGAATATTTTGGCGATGGAAGGCGAATTTGATTTCGTGCCTTTAAATCCGGTTGCATTCAAAACCACCACATTCCAGAGTTTTGCGAAAGCGATGGGAGGCAAACTCCACTGTGCCTCGGGAACCCTGATGTTTCCGGATCCGGAAACTCATAAGATATCAAGTTCGGCATTTGCGTCATTTCTTAAGGCGTCAACCGGAAACGATATAGAAGTCATCAGTCCTCCTGCCATAAAATCGGTGCCTGACGCCAGGGTTTCGGCAACCGAGAACGAATCGATTGACGGGCTCATAAACTCGATTCCCGATAAACCGACCCTCGTTGTCAGCTACCACCTGGATAACAGTTCGAAGATTTACAGGCAACTGGTAAAAAAAATAGGCGTTGAGGAATTCAATAAAATAGCCGAGAACAAAAGACCAAAAGATCAGAGGGGAATAGATGCATTGATAGATAAGCTTGGGCAGGCGAAAGTCGCTTATGTGAGAAGCAAGCCTTCCGACCCCAGGGAGCTTGAGGCGTACGAAAGGGAAAGCGAAAAAACATATTCCGATCTGGCCGAGGGCAAATTGCGGGTAGTGGTTTCATCAGGAGCCGCCGGTTTCGGGGTAGACATCATAAAGAACGACGGAAGCTTTCCCGACCTCCATGTGGCGCTTCATGACTTGCCGACCAACCGGGCCCAATTGATGCAGATATTCGGACGAAGGGGCGCTCCGGGCGACGATTTTTCCTGGCACGTATCCGAAGAATTCCTTGAGCCGTATATAATGCTGTTTGAAGAAAGAAGCGGAATGATACAAAACGCCTTGGGGAATTGGGACAGGGATGAGGTAAGGCGCCAGATCAAGGATGCCATCAAGGATCCAAAAAACAGCCGCACGCTCATGCTCAAAATATTAAGGAATTCCGAGGCTGCCGAGTCCCAGGACGACGAGATGACGATCCTGATGGATCAGTATACCGATAAGTTAGGCACGGCCATTAAAAGAAGCGTCAGGGACAAACTCATCGGGTTACCCGGGATCATAAACGAGGCACAGGAAGGAAATCGGGACGGAGCCGGTTTCAAAAAGCACGAATTGGAGCAGGTGAAAAAGAAAAATGGAATTTTTTCGGTTTTGTCGATGACCGACGAGGAATTTGAGGCTTACAGGCAAGCACTGTCAGACAAAGATATTGAAGCTTTGCATGAAAATTTGGGAAAGAATGCCAAGCAGGCGACGGCCATATTGAATAAACTATTACCCGGCCTTGATGATTTGACCGGAAGCCTTCAAGACCTGTTGGTTGGCATAAGCACCTCGAATAACGCGGAACGGGTAAAGGAACGCTTGACGAAACTACGAAGCATAATTCTCGAACACGGGTGGGATGGTGTCTCCGAGCAAGATGCGGTCTTCCTGTCGGCATTGATGGGCGTTCCGGGAGGAATGAAGGAGTTTGTTTCGAGTTTCAGGGCTTTGGTTCCTCCCGAGGTCCAATCAAAAGATCCGAGATTCCAAGTCCTAAGCCTTAACCGCTATCTTTTGGACCACGGTCAGATCGATTCGTATGCAAACTCATGGTACGAATACCGGTCCCAAATCCTCAAAGGATTCAGGGATACGGTCAAGGAAAATGGAACGCTGTATTTGCATGCGAAATTGGATCCTACCATGCGGCAGGAATTTGCCGAAGTCAAGGATGATCCCGAAGTCAAGGGGATATCCTGGGGTATATTGACCGTCTGGGAAGGAAAGAAATTCCAGAGATTTGTAGCCTATAAGAAGGAAAACGATACTTTCTTCTTGCAATCCGAGGATGGCGACGCATTATCCTATCCAAGCCTGGATGAGTTAAGAAATGCTTTTCAAAAGATATTTTCGGAAAAAACGTACAACTTGTACAGATCCGGATATAGTTTTTTGACAAATTGACTTTTAGGGTGTATACTATTTCCGTAAAATGCCTAACGAAAACTTTATCACCAGGGCAGCCAGAACCATTAGCCATGGGCACGGCCACTTCAGGGCCCCGAGCGGGGTCCATAGGCCTCTTCTTACAAGGCCGGAGTTTTACGCAACAGTTATTCCCTTGACTTTACTGACCACGTCCTGCATGCCGCCTGGAGGAGCCGAATCCACCCCGGGACCAACCGTAATCGAAACACCCAAACCGTTGAGCCAACTGGTCGCCGAGCAAATCAAGGCAGGCGATCCATTGGCGGGTTACAGTTCAACCGCCTCAAGACGCGATGACGCCTTCATCAAGGAACAGGAGGCGCAGCATGGCAAATTGGACTTTTCCCAGGTGATTGTCGGCATCGACGCCAACAACCAACCGGTGATGTCCGAAATATTTAATTTTGAAAACGGGTCTTACGTGGTTTTCTATGACAAGGACGGCAAAGCGGTCTCGGACATGTCCGAAATAAAGATCAATTACGGATATGACACATCCGATAACCTGGTACTGAATTTCAAAGCCGATATCGATAATGGCGACGGAAAAACAACCGCAAAACAATTCCTGACTTTCACATCCCAGACAACCCTGGACCAGTTAGGTCCCGACGTTATCAGGAAACTTCAGGAGGGGGACGAAGCCATCAACAAGCAGTTGCTCGGCAATTTCGAACCAGACCAGCTGATTTACATAGACTACATCAATCCTCAAACAAAACAATCGGTTACTTGGAAAAATACCTCTCCCAACTGGGGCAAGATCAAACAGTTCATAAGCGGTCTTAACCCGCTTTATGCCAGCCCGGTTCATGCCGCACCTGCCGAACCAACCGTTGAGGCAACCGCAACGATTCCCGCAACCCCGTCCGTAAAAACGGAAACCATCGAGGGCAAATCGTACACAGTCACGGGATACGAGGCCAGGGACAACTCCGGGGTGCTCCAATACATTAAGGACACGAATGGAAAATGGATTAAGGCTCCGCCCGAGGTAGACGTGCCGGTTGACACCGGCTTGGCGACAAGATTGGGCACGGATTTTGCCCTGACCGCCGACGGAACCGGAATTACGGGCGTCGACGGATTGACGATCGACCGAAAAAATGGCACGGCAACTTTCAATTTCGACGGCAAGGGGGAGGAGACCTTCAGCACCTCCGACATCCATGTCGTGACCAAGGATATCAATGGCCAGCCTATGGAGCCAACCCTTTTGATGGCCGGATATGCGTGGAATCCGGAAGCCGGTAAATGGGAGATCTACAACCCCGGTTTCCCGATGGACACCGCCCCGAAAGACTCGTTGGGTTGGTTTAACCAAAATGACATTGCTAACGGCAACTGGCTGAGGTGGCACCAGAGGGTGCTTGAAGATCTGGCAAAACAAAACGGATTCAAGAATGCGGAGGAGTACTTGAAAGAACTATTCAAAAACGCCATGGTGCCTGATAATTGGTATGCGCAGGAAACATTGATCGATGACAGAGACTTGAATAACGATGGAACAAAAGACGTTCTACATCTCAGAAAGCTTGTTTGGACAAGCGGGGAATACAATTCGAGTCTTCCAGTTAGCCAAAAGGAGATAATTAAGAAAGATCAGTTTCCATGGAGGGGGGGGTTGAGCTTCAGTTTTCTTGCCGACTCTGACTGTGTTATCGTTTCATTTGATGTACAAAACGGTGATAAAAGCAAGACTTCAGTGCCAACGGTATTGGATAGCGTTTTATGGACAAATTTCAGCGATAGTAATGGTTTTGAGCGAGCTGCTTTGGCCAGCGGACACGAAACTAAAAGATCCTCTGATACCGAAAGTTGGGTATTCGGGCTTGTCATAAATAATCTACCCGATGCGACGATGACAAATTCGATGGGCGAGAGCGATGTTGCGATCACAAAGGAACCTGTCGCGGCCCAAAGAAGGGAAGAAACCATCGTTGGATCCAAAGTCTCACCGGTCGCCGGGCTCGAAATATGGGGTTCAATCGTCTTGAATAATTATCACGAATAACGAACCCTTGATTTTTACAGAAATATAGTCCATACTCGTAGATATGAGGTGGATTAAGAACATATTCTTTCTTCTTTTGTTTCTGGCGATGATGTTTTCGGTTGCGGCAAATATAAGTCTTGCCTACAATGTTCCCCCTCCCCCGGGTGGCACCGTGCCGCCTACCTATACTTCGGGTGGATACAGTCCGGAGGTAATGCGTGAAACATATTGTCCTGATGGAATATGTACTGAAGGGTGGGAAACCGGCGGCAACTGGCAGGGAGAAGGTACTTATGCGGGTTTTTATCAGGCTCCAAATGGAAATTATTATCCAATCGGAGTAGGCAACGCCGTCACAGGCAATAACGGAGGAGGTGGCGGAGGCCCGGAGGATCCGGGAACAGGCGCTTGCACCGGAGTTTATGGATCGTGTACCACCTGGTCAACATGCTCACTCAAATGCGGAGGAGGCACCCAAATACAATACTGTTTTGATACCGGATGCGGCAATCTTCAGGAGAATACCCAAAGCTGCAATACCCAGGCCTGCGGACCTTGGACCAAGATGAAGAACAGTTCCTACATCTCAAGAAACTCCTTGACGAGCATGATTGCCTTGAGCCCGACGGCCTATGACGCCGATGACACGACGCAGAACTACTTTATCGTCGGCGCGGGGGGAGTGGTTGCCGCACCCAGCATAGACATCGACATCTCAAACACCAATCCAACCGCAAAAACCAGCGACCCGGAATACAAACTTATATACACCCCAAGCACCTATTCCATGACGCCGACGGCCTACCTCGAGTACATAAGGGCAAGGAAACAGGTGCAGACGGTCGGAAGCATTGACGCAATCACCTCGTCGGGCACATATGTCATAAACGGCGACGTTACCGTCAATTCCGACTCGGCACCGTTTGATTTACCAAATAATATTGTTTTGGTTGTGACGGGGACCGTTACGGTCGACCCGTCAGCTGGTAATACCTTTGCGCCAACAGGCTCCGTCGCCATTATTGCCACGACCATAAACTTTAATCCCGCCGTCACCCAGGCCACCGGCATTTTCGTCGCCGGAAGTTTGGACACGGGGACGACCGCCAATCAGGGGCTGAAGATCGTCGGCAACCTGGTCAGCCAGACTGCCATTGCCAATAACAGGCAATGGTCAACCACGGATAAGCCGTCAGTTTTCATCAAGTTCGACCAAACCCTCTACATCGATCTCCTGCCGCACCTTGGCGTTGCCAGGTACGAGTGGACACAACAGCAGTAAACCGCCTCCCTCACAATCCGAACGGGCAGACGTTGTAGATGATCGCGCACAAGTACTTTGCGCGTTTGCGATAATCCGGCTCAAGACCAGCCTCTCTGTTGGCGTCTTCAATTCTTTTAAAATAGGCGTTGGCCAATGCATCGGCTTTTTCCTTGCCGCTCAAATCCCTTTCCAGATGGTACGCCTGATAAAAAACATCAAGGTTGCTGGCGCTATAGGGATAATATCGGCTGAATCTTTTTAGGTAGACGTGCGCCGTTTCCCTGTCGCCGGTCTTCAAATAATTATTTGCAATGATGGATAAGGCTCTGGGATCGCCTGAATACAATCTTGCATAGAGCCGCAAAAATTGACCGTTCTTTCCGGGAGGCATGGCCGTGAGATGGCTTTCGAGCGCTTGTTGGCTAAACGGATATAGGTAAAAGGCGATTTTGTAATTCCTGCCGTCATAAAACAAGACGCTCATAAACATGCTCATGGCGACTGTGAAAAGGAAAATAGCCAAAGGAAAGACAAGGCGCCCGCCGCCGGCCACCGGCCCCTCTTTGTACAGAAGTCCGGCCAAGATAAAAAACAACAGTAAATACGAGTAGTTTCTTTGGGACGAGTCGGTCTGGAAAAGGAGAAACATGGAGACAAGGGTTATAAACAGGCTCAAGTGTTTTTTGTCAGCTTTAACAAATATCATGGCGATAACCAATACGAAGATAATCCCGGCCAAAAGCCCGTTTTCGGAAAAAACCTCCAAAAATATGTTGTCGGCCGTCCAGGAGATGGCGCCGGTATTGGTCGCATGGAGAGCGGACGCGTAAACAAAGTTATTAGGCCCGACGCCGAAAAACGGCCTTTCGCGAATGGATATTAGCGCGCTCCTGAAATATAAATTCCGATTACTCAGGAATGTTTTGTTATTTAGCCCCATACGCTTCTGTAGAATTCCGTTGGCAGTCTTTATGAATGCGGGCGCGGATTTATAACTGACCGTCAAAAAGAAAAATGAAAGGCATAAACCGATAGTCAAGGCCGCAATCAGGGTCTTGGCCGAAAACAGCGACACCTTTTTTTGCATAACCTGGTATGCCATCAGTATCAATCCGGCTTCAATAAACGCCAGATAGGCGGACCTCGAATAGGTTAATAGGAAAAAGGGGAGCATTATCAAAAATAGCAGAAGGTGTCCGGTTTTTTTGCCGATAACGAAATAGGAAAAACTCATAATCACCGGGATCAGCAACAAGGCCCCCAGAGGATTATGGGTTTTGAAGTAGGCAAAAACGTATTGAAAGCCGCGATCCGGGATTAGGAATTCCCAACCAGCCGGCAAAAAATGGTTTATGAAGGCCGAGTAAAGGGCAAACACAGCCGAGGCGGCAAAAACGAACACGGGTACGATCTTGATAAGGTCTTTATGGTTATACGCGTACAGGAAAATCAGAAACGTTGAGATACAGTAAAGGAGGTACTCAAAAGACCTTTGGACATTTACGGAAAAAACCACGGAGATTGCGGAAAAAAATACAAAAAGCCCGAATAGGGTGGTCATTTTCCCCGGCATGAAAATCTTTTTACCCCTGATAACGTCAAGGAGAAACAGGGATAAGGGAATGATTAATATCAGGGAGAATGCGGCTTCGCGGCCGTATTGAAGCCCAATCCCCTCTAAAAAAAAGACCAATCCGACGAGAATGACAAAAAAAACCTGCATGCCATAATAATAACAATATCCGGCATCTTTAACAGATTGACAACGATATTTCGATGTTCTACTATTAAATCAAGAGGGAGAGACGACTCTTAGATATGAAAGTCCACAGGAAGCATAAGGTAAACAAAAGCCAAGTATCATTGATCATCGTTATGCTTGTGGCCACCGTCATGACGGTCGTGCTGGCCGTCTCCTTCAATTCGATAGTAGATACCCAGTCGACAAAGCTGGAACAGGAGTCGCAAAAAGCCTTGTCGGTTGCGGAATCGGCCATAAGCGTAGCATTGAAAAACAAACAAACGGCGATCCTCGGTCCCGAAGGAAGCCCGGAACTGGCAGACATATCCGATTTCTCAGGAAGCGCCGCCTTGACATCGGTTACTTCGAAAACATTCACTTCCCCGACGATCGCAAAAGACACCGCCTACACTTTTTATCTTGGAAACTACGATACGGCCACGCAGACGATTGGGGCATCGGTTGCCGAGAATCTTGACGTCTGCATGAAGACCGGCGCCACCAATCCCGCCCTCGAGATCACCCTGGTCAAGACAAGCGGCGTCAAGAAATACGTTCTCGACCCCAATACCGGCACTAGCGGCAGGATTCCAAACGCTTCCGTCGGATCGGCGGTCAGTTGCGGCACATCGATAACCGTGCCGGCCGCGGACATTGGCACCGACAGCCAATTCCTGGTTGTGAGGGTATTTTTCACCAACACGGCGCTGACTTTTTCAAGAACCATAAGCAATCTGCCGGTCCAAGGGACGACCGTTTCCTCCCAGGTGACATCGACAACCTCGGGGGTATCAAAAAAAGTCACCCTTTTTCAATCCTATCCCCAAATCCCGGCCGAATTCTTCGCCACAAACTTCTGATTGTCGTATAATTCACTGTATATATGGTCAAAAAACCCACCTGGGATGAATATTTTATGAGGCTGGCGGAGGTCGTCAAGGACCGGGCCGACTGCTTGAGGCGCCGTGTCGGGGCAATTATCGTCAAGGACTTGAGGATTATGGCGACCGGCTACAACGGAACCCCCCATAATATCGCCGACTGTTCCCAAGGCGGATGCCTTAGGTGCCAACGCCGCAACAGCGGCGAACTTGAAAGCGGGGAAAAAGAGGAAAGTTGCGTCTGCATTCATGCCGAACAGAACGTCATAATCCAGGCCGCATATCTTGGATTGTCAACGAAGGGAGCCACCCTGTTTTCAACGACCAATCCGTGTTCGAGTTGCGCCAAAATGCTCATTAATGCCGGGATTGTCCGGGTGGTTTGCCGCATGGAACACCACGACGGTGAGGGAATAGAGCTTCTGAAAAAGGCCGGCGTCCAGGTAGACGTGAAATAAACAATGAAAAAAATATCAGCCTTCATTTTTTTACTGGTCTTATTCTTTGTAATGAGGGCAGCCGTATTGGCAGAAAACCCCAACAACATTTTCGGAATCCATCTGGCCCAACCGGCTGCCGAGGACATAAGATCGGCGGCCGACCTTGTCAATTCCGGAGGCGGAAAATGGGGTTATATCACCCTGGTTATCCAGGAGAACGACCGGAGTCGCGATAAGTGGCAGGGCGTTTTTGACCAGCTGAGGGAGCTTCACTTGATACCGATCGTCCGTTTGGCCACTCAGGCTGAAGGGGAGAATTGGCGCCGCCCTGAAGCCAGAGATGCCAAAGATTGGGCGGATTTTTTGAACTCCCTGAATTGGGTGGTCAAGAGAAGATATGTTATTCTGTTCAACGAGCCAAACCACAACTCGGAGTGGGGAGGGGAAGTCGATGAAAAAAGCTTTACAAACGTGTCTTTTGAATTTGCAAAAACACTCAAGGAGAAAAACAGCGATTTTTTCGTCATGCTTGCAGGGTTTGATGCCTCGGCACCTTCCTGGCCGCCCGGGATGGAGGATGAGGAGGTGTTTTTGAAACGGGTGATCGAACAAAGAAAAGAACTGTTCGATTACGTGGACGGCTGGGCATCGCACTCGTATCCTAACCCCGGATTTTCCGGTTCGCCATATTCGACCGGCCGGGGAACCATTAAGACCTATGATTGGGAACTTTCATTGCTGCGGAGTCTTGGCGTATCAAAGGACTTGCCGGTTTTCATCACCGAAACCGGCTGGAAACTGGGGAACGATGGCGCGATTGCCCAAAATTTCCTGACTGCGTACGGGATTTGGAGCCAAGACCTGAGGATTATCGCCGTTACTCCATTCATCTTGAATTACCAATCGCCCCCCTTCCTGGAATTTTCCTGGAAAAGGCCGGGGGATGACGGATTTTGGCAACAGTACTATTCCATCCAGGCTTTTACCAAAACGGCCGGCGACCCGGAAAGGCTGGAAAAAGGCACCCTTACTTACCGATTGCCTCATGAGCTGGTTGCCCAATCAAAATATGACTTCCGCGTCAACCTGAAAAACACCGGTCAGGCGATTTGGGACAAGGAGGAGGGGTATGAACTCCAAATCACCAACGACGGGGTAAAAAGCACCGAAACGTTGGTCGGCGACATCAAGGATGTCAAACCTTTCCAGGAAAGATCCGTTGACTTCAGCCTGAAAACGGGATTATTGGAAGGCAACCAGAAGATTAAGTTCAGTTTGGTTAAGGGCGGCAAATTGATTTTCGGCTCCCGTACATGGGACTTCAATATCCTACCTTTGCCGAGCCTCGAGTTTGAGGTAAATTTTTTTCCGTTTTTCAAGGGAAAGGGACAAGACTTTGAAATCCAGATATTCGACTCGGAGGAGAGGCTGGTATATAAGAATAAAGGCATAGAAGTGAAGAACGGATTAGGGACGGTCAAAACGATCCAGAACGTGGCCATAGACGAACTTTACCGGATCGTAATTCTCAAGCCGGGTTATTTGCCGAGACAAAGCTTCTACGTATTCAAAAAAAGCGACAATATGATCAGGTTCGAAAAAATGCTGCCAATTGATTTCAACCACGACGGTAGATTCGACTGGAACGACATTCTTAAACTGTTCGGACGTTGATTTTATGTGACGACTAACATATAATCATACAACTATGCTCGGTAAGGCCGAATATCAGTATATTGTCCAAAGACTGCAGGACAAAGAAAGACCATTTTTAAGGCCCAGGGGATTTCCTGCAAAAGCTTTTGATATAGAGACGCTTCCTTATCAATTATCGCTCGGAAATGGTGAAACAAGAGTGGTATATCCGAGGGCTCTTTCCTTCACTAGGGAATGGGGAGAAAAGACCTGGGTTGAAAAGACGAACGCCTTGACTAAGGAGGAGCGAAGGGATTGCCAAATTGTCATAATCCCGCCAAGACATACAAAAAACGGCAATGGAGACTTCTCAATATCTCTCCATAGAGAATTACAGGAAGATAATCTCGGCAGCAGACATCCGGTAATACTTTTTAATAGAACAAGGTACGAAGAGCATGAGTACGGAAAAAATATTGGTATGGATGTGGGACAGCAGAAAGCCGTAAAATCTGTATATATCGTTGCGTCAGGCGTCACCGAGGAAGACTTAAGCGATATTAGGGCGGTCGCCAAGGAATATAAAGACGCCGGAGCAATTGAAGTAAACTTGATCGCCCCTTTCATAAAAGACGAAAGGGAAGACAAGAACATTGGCAAGAGTAGAGACGATAAAGAGGGAACCTATAACGGAAGGATAATAAAAATAAAAAACGTTATGGAGGCGTTTTCGAGTGCCGGAATAGATAGAATTGTAACTTTTGAGCCCCATTCCTCCGCAACCCAGTCATTCGCAATTATCAACGGAATGGCGTTGGCGCCGATTTCTCTGGAGGAAGAACTCATCGGTGAGATAAAAGACAAGATAAGGGTCGACCCCAACAATTGGGTAGTTGTAAGACCAGACGCTGGGCGGAACTTAGTTGCCACAAGAATAGAAAGATTGTTTAACTTGCCTGGTGTACATTTGGAAAAATTGCGCAATTCTGCAACCAGGCAATCAGAAACAACTTCACTATCTGAAGCTGAAGCTATGGCTTTGAAAGGCAAAAATACCATTCTTTACGACGATGAAGGGGGAACCCTTGGTACCATACGTGACATTGTTTTATCAAAATTTATTCCTGCAGGCGTTAGTAGCATCAATATATTTTTGGCGCATGCGAGATTGCAGAAGAAGTGGCGCAAAAATCTGGACGAGATCATAAGAAACGCAAAAAAGAAAAATATTCCCATAAATATATATTTTTCAGATTCAAGAAGACCGCTTGGTAATTTAAAATTGGCTTTGAGAGATTACAGCAAAATAATTAAAGTAATTCCGATAAAAGAGAAAGTCAAAAAAACCATCATGGCCTGTATCCAGGGAGTGAATTTTTGGGTGAATAACGGCAATCAGGGAGTCAATTGGGAAAGATCAATCCTTCAGGCAGTCCCATGGTTTGACAGCGACGATTATTGGGATAAAATAGCAGGCTTATCTGCCTCTAACTGATCACTCTATATCCCCGCAGAATTTATGCATCCTTTCCAGGCCCCGCTTTATGTGTTCTGTGCCGGTTGCATAACTCAAGCGAACATACCGGTCATCCCCAAAGGCAACGCCCGGGATCACGGCCACGTATGCCTCGTCGAGCAGCCGGGTGCAGAAGTCAATAGAACCTTTGATGTTGCCCTTGTAGTATGCCGAAACATCGGCAAAAACGTAAAATGCCCCGTCTGGGAGCGGGGCAATAACGCCTTCGATGGAGTTGAGCTTCTCAACCATCAGGTCGCGCCTTTTCTTGTATTCCCAGATCATCTTCGGAATATGGTCCTGAGGTCCATAGATGGCGGCAAGGGCCGCCTTTTGCGAAATCGATGAAGCATTCGAAGTAATGTGATCCTGAAGTCTGGTTGCGACCTTGATGACTTCTTCAGGGCCGGCAACGTAACCCAACCGCCATCCGGTCATCGAATAGCTTTTGGAAATGCCGTTTACGACGGCGGTTATACCCTTAACCTTGTCGTTTATGCTGGCGATCGAAACGTGCTTCTTGTCGTAGACAAGCTTCTCGTAGATTTCATCTGACAGTATGAAAATGTTGTGCTTGACGCAAATGGCGGCAATTTTTTTGAGATCTTTTTCGTCATATACGGCGCCGGTCGGATTTACCGGGGAATTGAGGATGAGCATTTTGGTTTTTGGGGTGACGGCCCTTTCAAGATCTTCCGGATCAAGTTTAAAACCGCGCGTTCTGATGAAAACCGAAACGCCTCCCGCCATCTTGACCATCTCCTCGTAGGACACCCAATACGGAACCGGGACAATAACTTCGTCACCGGAATCGACGACCGTCATTATGATTTCGTACAACGCCTGCTTTGCCCCGGTCGATACCAATATTTGGTTGGTTTTATAGTCAAGCCAATTATCGCGTCGTAGTTTTCCGGCGATCGCTTCTCTGAGTTCAGTTATGCCGGCGGTTGCCGTGTATTTGGTAAACCCTTCGTCGATTGCCTGTTTGGCGGCATCCTTGATATGGATCATGGTATCAAAATCCGGTTCCCCCGCCCCGAAAGATACCACATCCAGGCCCTGTTTTTTCATCTCCTTGGCCTTGGCGGTAATCGAAAGGGTGAGTGAGGGATTAATTGACGAAGCCCGTTTTGATAACTTCATATTGGTTTATGCTGCCGGTCCAGAATTTTTAATTGATTCTTGAACGTCTGGATATTTTTTTATGTTTTCCATAAAAAGTTTAGCTAATTTTTTTGCCGATTCAAAGTACCAGTTTTTATTGGTCCAGGAAAAAGACGGATCGAGGATAGTGTCGTCCACCAGGGCGATATGTTTTGGCACGTAAAGGTTGAATATCCTGTCGTGGCGGCATTCGGCTTCGTCAAGTTCGCCCTTGAGGATGGCTGAAATGATCGACCTTGTGTCCCTGATTGATATCCGGTGACCGGTGCCGTACGGCCCGCCTACCCAACCGGTATTGACCAGAAAAACCCTGGTCTCGTTTTTTTTCAGGTATTTCTTTAGAAGCTTCAGGTAAACCATCGGGCGCAAGGGCATGAATGGCCCGCCGAAATAGGCCGAAAATGTTGGAACCGGTTCGGTGACGCCCCGTTCGGTCCCGGCGAGTTTGGACGTGTAACCGGACAAAAAGTGGTAGGCGGCCTGGTTTAATGTCAAATGGGCGACCGGGGGGAGAGTTCCTGAGGCATCGGCCGTAAGGAAGATTGCATATTTGGGGTGCTTGGCTTTTCCCTCGGGTACGTAATTGGAAATAAAGGAAAGCGGATAAACTGCCCGGGTGTTCTCGGTGAATTTTTTCGAATCGAAATCAAAGTCCCGGTCCGCCGTCAGAGCGACGTTTTCGGCGAGCGCCTCTTTGCGATGGATGGCCGACCAGATTTGAGGCTCTGAATCCTTTCTGATAGAAATGCATTTGGCGTAGCATCCGCCTTCAAAATTAAAGATTCCCTGCGGGCTCCAACCGTGTTCGTCGTCGCCTATAAGTCGTCTTGAGGGATCGGCCGACAGGGTCGTCTTACCTGTTCCGGACAGTCCGAAAAACAAAGCAGATGTCTTGCCCGCCCGATCTATGTTGGCGCTGCAGTGCATTGGAAAAACCTGTTTTTGGGGAAGAAGGTAGTTCATGTAGGAGAATACCGACTTCTTTATTTCGCCCGCGTATTTGGTGCCGCCGATGAGTATGGTTTTTTTGTCTATGTTGAGGATAATGAACGCTTCGGAATTGGTGCGGTCTACGGCCGGGTCGGCCGTCACCGAAGGGGCACAGTAAATCGTCAGTTCGGGTTTGAAATTCCTTAACTCCGCCTTGTCGGGACGCCTAAATAGATGATTGGCAAAAATCGCCTGATAAGCAAATTCACAATAAAGCCGAACCCTAATGCGGTGGCTTTTTTGGGCGCCAACGTATGAATCGACCACATAATATTCCGGTTGTCCGGCAAAAAAAGCCTCGAGCTTGGTTTTTAGAGAATCGAAAGAAGCCGGTTTTATGGGCAGGTGGACGTTTCCCCAGTTGATCTTTTTATGGACTAGGGGAGTGTCGACGATGAACTTGTCCTTTGGGCTCCGTCCGGTATAACGGCCCGTATAAACGACCAGGGTCCCCGATTTGGCAGGAATGGCCTCCTTATTGTTTTTTGCTCGATCGTAAAGAAACTTTAGGGACGGGTTATAGATTGCCCTGATAGCCTCCATGGAGAAATCATATCTGAATACGAAAGGTAAGTCAAGTATTGGATGTCGGTGTTTTTTTTGCCTGGTTTTTGATCGCACTTATGGCATCGGCCACTTCTTGGTCGCTTGCCAGGAAGTACTTTTTTTCCAACTTGAAGCCGTCGTTGAATTCGTATATCAGCGGAATGCAGTAGGGGATATTGATTTCGGTAATCTCCTCATCCGACAAATTTTCGAGATACTTGACGATTGCCCTTATGGAATTGCTGTGTCCGCTCAAAATCACTTTCTTTCCGGCCTTAAGGTCAGTCTCGACTTTTTCCTTGAAATAGGGAACGACTCTTTCGTAGGTTTCCTTCAGCGATTCGCCGCCCGGCAAAAGGTTCGGGTCGACGTCTTTGTAAGTCAGATCGTTTGCCGGATGGCGAGGGTCGTTTTTTCCGACTTTTGGCGGCGGAACGGAAAAACTTCTTCGCCATACTTTTACCTGGTTTTCTCCGTACTGTTCGGCAGTTTCGGCTTTATTCAAGCCTTGCAAGGCGCCATAATGTCGTTCGTTCAGGTGCCAGTCCTTTATGATTGGAATGTTTTCCTGCCCCAATGCCCGAAGAAACAACTCCAATGTCCGGATACCCCGTTTCAGCCTCGAAGTGAATCCGACGTCAAAGGAAAATCCGTTTTCCTTGAGTTTTTGCGCATATTTTTCGGTAAGTTCCACCCCTTCGGGGGCCAGGTCGATATCGGTCCACCCGGTGAACCGGGTTGTCCATTCGGTCAGCCCGTGGCGAACAATTACAAGTCTATTCATATTCTATTAAGGTCTCACCTTTAAGGTGAGACCTTGTTATTTTAAAGCTTGTTTTCAATTTCAATAAGCCGGTTGTGTTTTGAAACGCGGTCCGATCTTGTCGGGGCCCCCGTTTTGAGGAAGTCGGCGCCCGACGAATAAGCCAAATCGGCGATAAACGGATCCTCGGTTTCACCGGACCTATGAGAGACGGCGACCGCCCAGCCATATTCCTGCGCCAGTTTTATAGCGGCGGCGGTTTCCGTGACCGTTCCGATCTGGTTCAGTTTTATAAGCACCGCGTTTGAGGAATTCTTCTCGTGACCGGTCTTCATTCTTTTCGTGTCGGTGCAATAGAGGTCGTCGCCGATGACGATATTGTGGGGATTGACTTTGGACATGAACAGGCTCCAATTTTCCCAATCGTCTTGGTCAAATACGTCCTCAAATGTATGGACCAGATATTTTTCTTCAAGCTTCAGGTAGTAATCAACCAATTCTTGACCGGTAACTTCCCGGTTGTCCTTTTTCAATATATATTTCCCCTGGCTGTAGAATTCGGATGCGGCGGCGTCAATCCCAAGCCAGAAATCCTGGCCGTTCCTGTAGCCTATTCTGGAGGCTGATTCGACGATCAGTTGGAAGACTTCTTCGTTGCTATTGAGTTGGGGAGAGAATCCGCCCTCGTCTCCTACGAGCCGGGACAAACCCTTGTCTTTCAAGTTTTTCTGTATGGCGTGATAGATCTCGACGCCCATTTTTACGGCTTCTGAGGCAAGTTGTTTCTGGGGAATAATGATGAATTCCTGGATGTCAAAGTTCCATCCGGCGTGCTTGCCGCCGTTGACGACGTTGAACATTATCTTCGGAACGCCTGATTTGCCGTCAAAGTAGTAATCACTCAGGAATTTCCATAACGGCACTTTACTCGATAAGGATATGGCTCTTGCCAAGGCCATTGAAACCGATAGGATGGCATTGGCGCCGAGCTTGGATTTATTGGGGGTGGCGTCCATTGATATCATCGCCTCATCGACAGATTTGACATCGGCCTCCGTCCCACGAATCGCCTTTTTGATTTCGCCGTTAACGTTGTTGACGGCGTTGAGAACTCCCTGGCCGTCATATCTTTTAGGGTCCTTATCCCTGAGTTCCATGGCTTCATGAACGCCGGTTGAAGCGCCCGACGGAACCGAAGCAGAAGCGATCGTCCCATCGTCAAGTGTCAAATAGGTGCGAACCGTTGGATTTCCGCGCGAATCCAAAATCTCAATCGCCTTTATATCCTTGACTTTCATAATATATTTTTGTCATTCCGAACTTGTTTCGGAATCTTACATTTATAAATTATAATCTGATCCTGAAATAAATTCAGGATGAAAATCTCTTTAGATAATCAGACCGCTTTTTTAATTCCGTGTCTCGGCATTTCGTCAAAAAACTTCCTGGGCAGACAACGTCCGGGCGATTCGTCCGGTTATATATTTCCGGCAAGGTTGCGTTATTCACGGCGCCATCGAGGTAGATTTTATTCCTATAGTTATATTGCCTCAATTGATCAATTTTATTTAACACATTAGGGATAAACGGTCTGCCCTGGGCTCCAGGAATAACTGACATTATTTGAATAATCGGCATATTTTCGATGGGAATACTCTTATTGACCTTACCAACCTCGTCTTCGGGATTTAAAACCAACCCGATGTCAAATTTTTCTGATTTTGGAAAACCGCTTTCGAAATCCTCAATCGCCGAGAAATGGACAAAGACGTTTTGTATTCGCAAACGACCTTGGAATTTTTTTAGTTTCTCAATTTCCGTTTTAAAGTCCTTGACCATCAAATGGAAATCAAGGGTCAGTCCAGTTATCGAAGCCTCACCTGATTTTAAGATTGCGTCAACGACTGCTTCAACCGGAGCCGTTTTTTCTTCAACGAGCGCTCCGTCGGCAAAGTCGAGTTGGAAATACCTGAAGTATGGCGAAAGTCGCCTGAGTTGGAATACATAATCCGAAGCATCCGGAAAAGGCATGGAAGGGCAAATCTGCATGAATACATTTTATCAAAGAGTAGAAAGTATAATAGGGTTATGGAAAACAAATATGCCTATGAAATGCTTGCCCGGCTGGTGGCAATCCAATCCGTCTCAACCGATCCGGAAAGAAAAAAACACATCCTTGAGGCGGCTGATCTTATCAAAAAGGAACTGGTTTCGATTGGTTTTGAAGTTGAGCTCCATTCAGTTCCAGACAGCCATCCCCTGATCGTTGCCAAAAAAATCGTATCCAGTTCGGCGCCAACCCTTGGAATATATGCCCACTACGACGTCCAACCGGAGGACCCGATTGACAAATGGTCGAGTCCGCCCTTTTCCGTCACAAAGAGGGGTGACAAACTTTACGGACGGGGGGTTGCCGATGACAAGATGCACGTCGTTCAATCGATAACCGCCGCCCGCGGATTGATGAAAAGCCAATCATTAAAAAATAACCTGATCTTTATTTTCGAAGGGGAAGAGGAATGCGAAAGCGACCATTTTGAACAGATCATCCGGTCGGCCGGAGACGAAATAAATACGGATGCTTTTTATGTCCTGGATGCGGGGATGAAAGCCAAAAATGTCCCTCAAATATTTTACGGCTTGAGGGGAATCCTGACTTACGAACTTGAAATAAAGATAGGGGAGACCGACCTCCATTCGGGCGTTTATGGCAATCGAGTTGCCAATCCGGCGCAGATAGCATCGCAACTATTCGCGAAGATAAAGGACGAAAAAGGAAAGGTGCAGATACCGGGATTTTATGACAGTGTAAGGGATATCCCGGACTCGGAGATAGAACTTTTATCAAGGTACAAAACTTCCCCCGATCAAGAGAAAAAAAACGCGAAGGTCATATCGCTTGTCGGCGATTTTTTGCAAAGCAAAATAAAACCTTCGATGGATATCAACGGGATCTCCTCGGGCTTTACCGGTACGGGATTCAAAACGATAATCCCGTCTTCGGCCAAGGTAAAATTCTCGTTTAGGCTGGTCGAAAACCAAGACCATGACAATGTGAACCGCATGGTGGAAAAGTTCATTAAGGACAATCTTCCCGACTCGGTATCATATACGCTGAAATCCCACGGCGGAGCCGGTCCGTTCTACACCGACTTCAACAATCCCTATGCCATGAAAACGGCCAAGATATTGGAAGAGGTCTTTGGTCACGAGTGTTATTTCAACCGGTCCGGGGGTTCGATCCCGGCGGCTGAGGTACTCCAAAGACTTTTTGGGAAACCGATAATTATAACCGGATTTACCCTGCCGGATGAGAACATCCATGCCCCCGATGAGAATGTTGACGCTGATATGTTTGAAAAAGGCATTGTGGCGCTCCAAAAAATCTTCTCTGTATCACCCTGATCCATGGACAGAACGGTCCAACAGGAGTTAAATTGATTACTTGTGGACAAGGACATCTTGTATTATCTGGGATTCTCTCACTTTCTTGGAATCGGGCCCATGAAAATGGCAAAAATCATGGAAAGATTCGGGTCGGCAAAAAAATCATACTGGTCCAACATAAATGAATTGTCCGAAATCATCGGCAAAAGGCTTTCGGACGAATTCGCGGCATTCAGAGACGTTTTTGACCCGGTGAAGACAATCGACTCATATCGTAAACGAGGTATAGTTGTAGTTTCTTGCAAGAGCCGGGATTACCCCGCAAGTCTTAAAAATATTCCCGATCCGCCAATCTGTCTGTATGTAAAAGGGGAATTAAAACAAGCCAATTTTTTTTCCATTGTCGGAACAAGAACTCCCTCCCGATACGGCGACAAGATCACCCGGAAGATTTCATATGACCTGGCAAGAGCGGGATTGGCAATCGTTTCCGGAATGGCGCTTGGCATTGATGCCATCGCCCACCAGGCCGCTATCGATGCCGAAGCGTATACGGTGGCCGTCCTTGGGTGCGGTGTTGATGTCGTCTATCCCGCAATGCATCTCTGGCTATACAGAAAGATAATTGCAACGGGGGGAGCAATCGTCAGCGAGTTTCCGCCCGGTTCGGCGACGCTAAAGGGCATGTTCATTTCCCGGAACCGGATCATTTCCGGCATGTCCCGGGGAGTTTTGGTAATCGAGGGGGGAAGGCGGTCAGGGACATTGGTAACGGCTCGGTACGCCGCCGAACAGGGGAAAGACATGTTTGCCGTCCCGGGGATGATTGACGTGGAATCGGCGTCGGCACCTAATCTTCTGATAAAGCAGGGAGCGCAGGTTGTCACAAACGTCGAAGATATCCTGTCCCAATACAAGTTGAAGCCTGCCAAACGCACGGGTAATGACATGGAGCTCTCCGAAAGCGAAAAGCTGATAATTGACTTCATACGGCGTGAACCCGTTTCAATCCAGGATTTGGTAATCCTTTTGAACCAACCGGCCGACAATGTCCTAAACGCGATGACCTTTCTGGAGTTTAAGGGCCTGGTCGAAAAGAATAAAGAAAACAAATACCAGGTTAAACCGTATTGACTAAAAGGTCGGCTTCCTTATTATTTTCGCGTGGTATGTAGGAATAGGTTATCGGCAAACCGATCTCCTGTTCGAGGATCCTCACTTTCATGACGTATTCCTTGATTTTTCCATTTTTGACCTTAAAGAGGCCGTTGACCTGATTGACCATGAGGGACGAATCGGAATAAAACTCGATTTTTTCGACCCCACTTCGGTATTTTTCCTTGGCAAATCCAAGAGCCGTAATCAAGGCAGCGTATTCGGCGTCGTTGTTGGTTGCGATACCGATATTGTCGTGATGATGGAACACCTTTTTACTGTCAATGTAAAATACCATCCCGATGGAGGACGGGCCGGGATTGCCTTTGGAGCCGCCATCGGTAAAAATTTTCAGGATCATATTGATCATTCTACAACATGCCAAACAGTTTCATTGAGTTTTTACTCGTTGCCTTCGACAGGTCTTCGATAGGAACGTTCAATAATTTAGCGATGAATTCGACGATATCGGCAATATTTTTCGGCTCATTCGGGAATTTCCTGAAAGGCGAGAGGTAGGGGGAATCGGTTTCCAAAACCAGCATATCAATGGGGATTTTTTTCACGAATTCTTGTTTTTCCCTGGAGTAGAAAACGTCCCCGTCAACCCCAATGTAAAACCCGCGTTCCCGGGCGTACTCCAAAAGTTCCGCATCCGGTTCGCAGCAATGAAAAACAGTCCTGCCCCTGAGATATTCATCCCATGATTCATCGAGAATTGCCAGGAAATCGCTTTTGGCTTCGCGGTTATGAAGGATTAATGATTTTTCGCATTTGATTGCCAGTTCAATCTGTTTTTTAAGGTACGCTTTTTGAAGCGAAACGAAATCCTTTTCTATTTCGTAGTTTTTGTATTTGGTATTCGAATACATGTGGTAATCTATGCCGACTTCGCCTATTGCCACCACCTTGGGGTCGTCAATCAATCCGACCACTTTTGCAAAATCTTCCTCGGGCGAGGAGTCATTAGATTTGGTCAAATACGAATATATATGGTGGGGATGAACACCAACGGCGGCATAAACGTTTTTGAATTCGCAAGCTATATCCAGGGCTTTTTTTGAAGTCTCGTAGTCGGTGCCCGGAACCACAATCCGTTCAATTCCGGCACCTGCGGCGCGTTTTACGATTTGGTCTACCTGCCCGTCAAAAGCCTTGAAATTCAGGTGGCAATGGGTATCTATTAGCACGCTTAATGATACCACGGGCAACTTGTTGACCAGGGGGTTTTATGTTGGTATATTTTAATCATGACCATCTTTATCGGTGCCGACCACCGGGGTCTCGAGCTGAAAAACGCCATAATCGAATATCTTCACGAGAAAAATATCCGCATCGAGGATTTGGGGCCATATGAGCTTGATCCCTTCGACGATGCGATCGATTACTCGCAAAAAGTAGCAATCGCCGTTTTGCAGAATCCCGACAACAATCTTGGAATTACGATCTGCGGTTCGGGGTGTGCGGTATCGATGGCCGCCAACAGAATGAAGGGGATAAGGAGCGGGGTGGCGATGAATCCTCACCAGGCCGCTCATTTGCGTGAAAACGACCACGCCAATATCCTTTCATTGGCTGCCGATTATACGCCCTTGGAAGAAGCCCTGAAAATTGTCGATGCCTTTTTTGCGGCTCAACCCAAGATGGACGAGAAGTATGTCAGAAGGGTAAAAAAACTCGATTCGGACAAATAACCCCATCTATAAAAGCTTCATGAAACTGTCTTTAAATCCTTCATGATTAAAGAACTGACTCCGTTTAAAAGCCTGCCTTCCCAACCGGTTCCTCATATCTCGGTTAAAATAAATCTCTCCGATCTTGTCGGCGATGTCCGAAACGTTTTCCGGGTCGGCGAAGGCGGCCGCGCCATCAGAAATCTCCTTGAGCACCGGGATATTGGAAAGGAGCGTCGGGCAGGAATTCATAGCCGCCTCAAGATAGGAAAACCCGAACCCCTCATCCCTTGACACCAGTATATTGAGTGAAGATCGTTGATAGATTTTTAACAGCTGGCGGTCGCTTACAAATCCGGGGAAGACAAACCTCTTGTCGTCTCTGGATTCCTCAAGAAAGCCTCCGAGTTCTCTTTGCCATGGGTGCTTGGCACTTTTTTCGCCGAAGACCTTACCGACAAAGACGCAAGTCGCATTTATCATTTTGATCGCTTTCGCCAGGTTCACAAGGTTTTTGTTCCAAGTGGCATCCCCGACGTAAACACAGTATTTGTCGGGTAGACTCAAGTCACCGTCGTTGTCCGTGGCCGGTTCCATGAATGTTCTTGGCAGGCACGGATAAATCACCTTTACTTTTTCCTCATTGATCTTCAACATCCCGACAATGTCCTTTTTTGATGCCTCGGAGTCGGTGACGAAGATGTCGTAATTGTTGAGAGTCACCCGGTTGAAAAAAATATTCATATTGCCCCTGACGCCGACGGGGAAATAAGTACCGTATTTCAGAGGAATAAGGTCGTGAATTACCGCAATTTGTTTTTTGGCATATCTGCGCATCAAAAGCGGGGGAGTCAAGAAATTCAAAAAGGGATTTATCAAAACGGAATCATTGAAATCGTAGGTTTTCTTGAAATCGATAAACTCAAACTCGGCGGCAAAGTTTTCGCGCAAAAGCTGCAGATAACGGCCAATTCCGCGTACGCGGCTTAAGGTGTCGGAAACGGTAGGGTCGTAAACGTAGACTTTTTTTGGCATTGATTAATTATATAATTTTGTATAATTTCTATCTATGACAAAATACACTCTTTCAATTGACGAAGCCAGAAAACTGATCACAGCCAACAAGTACAAAGTCGACAAATCAATGAGGTTCTTTAGCCGCTGCATCGACGGAAGATATGAAAACGAAACGGGCTTGGCCCCCCAGGCATTTCCGGGTGCCGACCTGGGTGAATTGGCGATGGTATTGGCGACAGCCAGATCCTATGGGTTTGACATCGATAGGGAAAAGGTTTTTGAAACCATGATTGAGGTCGTTGGGGGGAAAGACAAATTCGCTATCCATACCGATTCCCATGGTGATCGTGCCAAAATAGCCTCGGGTTGCGGACACTTCAAACAAATCAACCTTGATCCCGCGGCATATAAATTAGATAACGAGGATGTCGAATTTATTGCCGAAAAGATTTCCGTAGCTAAAAAGGCCGGCTCAGAGGAAGTTATCTTGCAGGGCGACCATATGGAAGGCGCCATTCTCCTTGTTAAGGGAAATTGGGCGGTTTATCCGCGATTTGAATTGGGAACGGACCTGGGCAAAAGACTGGTCGAAGTCTTTGTTTACCATCAATCGCTGACCGATGAAAAGCACCGGGAACTTGCCAAAAAACTGCTCGAGAACGAGGCGGTAAAATTCAAGCTTGGGGAAGACAAAGAATACCTTTACCAGATAATGTCCGAAGTTGCGGAAAATCATTTGATGGAGACAGCCAAAAGGCTGGCTCCGGACCTGCCCGTTTATAACATCAATTTCGAGGAGGACGGAAGTTTTGAAATATCCGCGACATGAACCCAAGGACAAACCCCTTAAACAACTATTCCCCCCATAATTAACCTTCTTTAGGTTCGTTATAAATATCTTTTTTTATGAAAGATTTCAATCTAATTATTGATTTTGACAGCACGTTCGTGAAAGTTGAAGCCTTGGAAAAGCTTGCCGGGATCGCCTTGAACGACAGGGCAGACAAGCAGGCCGTCTTGGATAAAATAGCAAACATTACCCGCTTGGGGATGGACGGGAGAATCGCCTTTGACGAATCGCTTGAGGAGCGGTTGAAACTCATAAGAATCAGGAAGAGTCACATCCTTGAATTGATTGATATGTTAAAAAAGAACGTAACCTGTTCAATCATGGAAAACGCCGGTTTTTTCAGGAATCAAAAAAACCGCGCATACATCGTGTCGGGCGGATTTGTAGATTTTATATGGCCGGTTGCCCGGGACTATGGTTTTAAAAGATCCCATATCCTGGCCAACAACTTTATTTTTGGCGATGGGGGAGAGGTCAAGGGATTCGATCACTCCAATCCCCTATCAAAAGCAGGCGGTAAAGCCCTAACTGCCAAAAAAATGAACCTGAAGGGCAAAACATATGTCGTCGGCGACGGGTATACAGATTACGAAATAAAAAAATCCGGGATCCGTTGCGTCTTTGTTGCGTTTACGGAAAACATAAAGAGAAAACCCGTCATGGAATGCGTCGACTTTGTCGTTGACGATTTTAATCAATTTTTATATATTGTTAACAATAATCTATGATACTTGGACCAAGAAAGCTTTTAGCTCTCGTCAAAAAGATAAAGCTGGTTGAAAATCTGGACAATCGTGAACTGACTACTCCCGAGGGAGCGGGGTTTGACATAAGGCTCGGTGAAATACATAAGTTGGACGGCGGCAAGGCCTTTTTGGGCGTCACCCACCGCGAAACCCCCAAGATAAAAACCGTCGCCCAATACGATCCAAAAAAAATTACTTCCTATACAATCAAACCCGGCGAATTTGTCCTTATGAGTTCGATCGAAACCTTCAATATCCCGTTGGACATTACCGTAAACTTTAAGCCGAGAACGACCACCTTCAGGTCCGGTCTTACCATAAGAACCGGGAATGTGGCACCCGGCTACAGCGGCAAGGTCACCTTCGCCGCCAAAAATGAAGGTACGATTCCGGTCACGATGGAGTTGGGGTGCCGGTTCGCCCATGCCCAGTTTATGTGGGTGGACGGCGGGGGAACCCAGTACAAAGGGCAGTGGCAGGGGGGAAGGGTTACGACAAAAGAAAGGGAAAAACAGATTTAAATAAGGCCTGTCCTTATCTGAAAAAGACATAAAATTTAAAAGGACAGACCTTAATAAAAATGGAAACAGAAGGAGAACGGGGTTACTTGAATTTAATGAGGGACATCCTCAAAAACGGAGTCCGCAAAATAGACCGGGGGACCGGTGACGCCTCATATTCGGTTTTCGGACGCCAGATAAGATTCGATTTATCCCAAGGCTTTCCACTTTTGACGACCAAGAAAGTTTACTGGAAGGGAGTTCTCCATGAGCTTTACTGGTTTTTGTCGGGACAAAGCAACATCAAATACCTGGTCGACAACAACGTCCACATCTGGGACGACTATCCCTACCGCAAATACAAGATAAAAAATCCCAAGTCAAAAATAGAGAAGGAAGAATTTGTCGAAAAGATCCACGCCGACAGGAAATTTGCGGAAAAGTGGGGGAACCTGCCGCGGATTTATGGGGAATTGTGGCGTCGGTGGCCGACCAAGACCAAACGAACGATCGATCAATTAAGTTGGGCGATCAAGGAGATTACCGATGATCCATCGGCGCACAATGCCATTGTCACCTCGTGGAATCCCGAATATCTTTATACGATGGCCAAATATCAGGAGACCTCCCATTTCCCGATCTGCCACAATATGTATCAATTAAATGTCAACGACGGCAGGGTTTCGCTGCAACTCTACCAACGGTCGGCCGACATATTTTTGGGAGTCCCTTTCAATATCGCCTCCTACGCTTTATTGACATTGATAATCGCCCAGGCTACCGGATACAAGCCTGGGGAATTCGTCCATACCTTTGGAGACGTCCATATCTACGAAACCCATTTGGACCAGGTCAAGGAACAATTGAAAAGGAAGCCGAACCCGTTGCCGTCGGTCAAATTCACCCATAAGTTCAAAACCATCGAGGGTTTCAGGCCGGAATATGCGCTTTTGGAAAACTATCAACCTCATCCGCCTATAAAAGCGCCGCTTTCCGTCACCGGCGGCTATTTCGGAAAAAATAAAAATATATTTAAAATTAAATAATAAGGTCTCACCTTTAAAGGTGAGACCTTCACTAAATGATTAGCATTATTGCGGCGATCGGAAAAAATCGGGAACTCGGTGTCAAGGACAGAATTCCGTGGCATATAAAAGAAGACCTTTTGCATTTTAAACATCTGACACTTGAAAAAACCGTCATTGTCGGAAGGAAAACCTTTGAGTCACTTCTGGGCTATTACCAGAAAAGCCAGCGACCGTTTCCCAAAAGGAATTATATTATCGTTACCCGCGACACAGGATATCATCCAGACACGTCTACCGTAGTGGAGCCTGAAAAAAGCCGATTCCTGGTTGCCGCCTCGATTGAAGAAGCCCTTTCCAAAGCCTTAAATATGGATAAGGGCGAGGTATTCATAATAGGCGGGGCGAGCATGTACGGCCAGGGCATTAAATTTGCTGACAAGCTATACCTGACATTGGTCGACAAGGAAGTGTCCGAGGCCGATGCCTTTTTTCCGGATTTTTCCGCGTTCAAAAAGACGCTTCATGAAGAAACGGGGATATCAGGCGACATTCAGTATAAATTCATTGAACTTGTCAAATGAGCTATGTTATCATTAATTGAACATGCAAAACTACACTCCGTTAAATATCGGTTCAAAGAAGAAAGGTAAATTTTTTCTTGCCGCCAATATCCTGTTGATGATCCTGGTTGTCGGAATAACCGGGTTTTACCTTAGCGGCAGACTTATCACAACCCAGGAAAAAGCGGGGTTTGACTGCTCTGATTGGAGTGACAAGAAAAAATGCCAGGCCGAAAGGAAGGAATATGAGGAAAGCGGCCAGGCAGATGCCGACAAGGAAGCCAAGAAAAAAGCCGAAAGGGAGGCAAAAAGAATGAAAGAGGAGGAGTATGTTCCCTCCGGCGGGTGTCCGGGAGGATATGTTTCATGCGACCTTAACGACGCGCACGGGAGCAGACACAAATTTTGCATTTCAAACGACGGAAGCGAAGGAGGATGTAATAGCGGTGCGGTAAGCAGAGGTATTGATGTGCAAATTGGTGGCGGGGGTGAAGGAACGGGAGCTTGGAGATGTGTTCCGGGTGTAAATAATTACACAAGTGGTTCTTGCGACTCCCGTAATTACGCAGAAGTCCTTAAGGGTTGTACTGTCCCAAAATGTTTTTGTGGTATCATTCAAATCGACCATTGTGATGGTATTAATGCAACATACCAAAGCACCTGTGGCTGTAACAAAGAAGAGGAGCAATTAATTACCCAAGTAAATATTCCGGTAACAATCATTCCTACTCCGACGTCTGAGGTAACCCCCACGGAACAACCGACACCAACGGAGGCATTAACGCCGACGGAAATACCAACCAGCACGCCAACGGAGACGCCAACGCTCACTCCGACCGGGACTCCTGGACCAACGGCAACACCCACTCCGACCGGGACGCCGGGTCCGACCGATACGCCAACGCCAACAAAAGTGGCAAGCCTTCCATCCTCCGGCCAAGCATCACCGATAATATTTGCGATACCAATAGGTATAATAATTTTGGGGTTATTATTATAACCTCACCAAGTGAGGTTAAGAGACCAAAATTTTACCTTGAAATATTTGAGCGAAACATAACTCGCTCAAATGTCTTATAAATTTTTTAAATATTTATGGCTAAGTCACAGAACGCTGACTTCAAGTCATCCTTGGGCAAACTCGAGGATACCTTGGAGACATATTTAGTCGATAAGGCTCCTTTCCAGCTACCGGATGGCGCTAAGGAATTTATCGTCAAATTCGGACCTTGGATCGCCCTGGTAATGTTAGTCTTGTCGCTTCCGATGATCCTGTTGGCGGTTGGATTGGGGGCGCTGGTTGCCCCGTTTGCCGTTTTGGGAGGCGTCCAGGCGGCTGCCGGATTTGGATTGGGAATGATATTCTCGTTGGCGATGCTCATTATCGAAGCGATTGCGATCCCGGGGCTTTTCAAAAGAAAACTCTCGGCCTGGAGGTTGATGTATTATTCAACCTTGCTCGGCGGAGTTCAGGCCTTGGTTAGTTTCAATCTCGGAGGTTTGGTGATCGGAACGGGACTGTCTTTGTATATCCTTTTCCAAATAAAGAGCTACTACAAGTAAGACTTTCAAAATTAAAAAAGGAAGCGATTTTCAGGCGCTTCCTTTTTTGTTTGGTAATATATATGGATGGATCAGGAAGACTATAACTATACGCTACCGAACGAAAATTTGGCCTTGGAGCCGGCTATTCCCCGTGACAGTTCCAGGCTATTAATCTACGACACCCGGCAAGACAGGATAACTTTAGACACTTTTTCAAATTTAGATAAATACTTGCCAAAAAACTCTTTCTTGGTCTTGAACGACACGAAGGTATTGCCGGCCAGAGTCGTCATGAAAAAACAAACCGGTGGAAAAGTTGTCACCCTCTTTCTAGTCAACGAAATAGGTTTTGATACGGTTCCGGTAATTGTAGATAGAAAAATTAACGTTGGTGAAAAAATATACTTCGAAAATATGGAGGCGTTGGATGTGGTTGGACAGAGGGGGAATGTCTTTAGCTTGAAATATTTCTGTTCAAAGGAATCCCTTTTTGCGCTTTTGCAAAGATACGGAACAATGCCGATTCCGCCGTACCTTAAAAAAACCAGACTTGGGAGGAGCGAACTTCTTGAGAAATACCAAACGATTTTTGCCGAAGAAGAGGGATCGGCCGCCGCTCCAACCGCCAGCCTACACTTCACCAAGAAGGTTTTCGAAAAGCTTGATCAAAAGGGGATTAGAAGGTCTTTTGTAACGCTCCATGTCGGATTGGGGACGTTTGCGCCTTTGACCGATGAGAACCTAAAAAGCAAAACACTTCATGAGGAATATTACTTTATTCCAAAAAACACAATGGAAGCGATAAACAAACTCAAGTCGGAAAAGAGAAAACTGGTTTCGGTCGGGACAACGGTGACGAGGACGCTCGAATCTTACGCAAAGTCCGCAAAAAATGCGGGAAAAACCGACCTGTTCATTTTTCCTCCCTTTGAGTTCAAAATGGTTGACCATCTGATTACCAATTTCCATCTGCCAAAATCTTCCCTCATGATGCTTGTCGAAGCGTTTTTGCAACACAAAAAGGCAAAAAAGCGGCTGGTGGACTTGTATAATATTGCCATTGACAACCGATACCGGTTTTACTCTTTTGGAGACGCAATGTTAATAAAATAACCCGTTCAACCTGTCAGGTTAAATGGTGGTTGTCGAGATGATCCAAATGAATAACTTTTTTCAGGCTTCCCATTATTCCAAAAAATCAAAGGCGAGGTTAGGGGAGATAAAAACCGTCCACGGGATTATAAAAACCCCGTCTTTTGTCGCCGTCGGCACCAAAGGAACGGTCAAGACGATCACGCCGCAAATCCTCAAGGAAATCGGCACCCAGGTCGCTTTTGTAAATACCTATCATCTGGTTACCCACCCCGGATCCGGGATCATCAAAAAATCCGGTGGCATTCATGATTATTCAGGATTGAACATCCCGTTGATGTCCGACTCGGGCGGTTTCCAGGTGTTCTCCCTGGCGCAAAACTCGAGGAAAGCCAAAGTGCGCGGGGACGAGGACCCGCTTGTCGTCAAAATCAATTCTGACGGAGTCAAATTCCGGTCGACATTTGACGGACAGCTGATTGAGTTTACCCCGGAGAAATCCATGGAATATCAGGCCGAGATCGGCGCCGACATCAACATGGCGTTTGACGAGTGCACCTACTATCCGGCGACTTACGAATACTCCGGCAAAGCCATGGAAAGAACCCATCAATGGCTTGACAGGTGCATCGACTACAGGAAAAGGAATCCTTCCAAAAACCAATTCCTCTACGGCGTCATCCAGGGGGCTACCCATGAGGATCTAAGGAAAAAATCAGCGGAGTACGTGGTTTCAAAAGGGACGCCGGGGGTGGCCATTGGCGGCGTTTCAGTCGGGGAAACCAAGAATGAGATGCGCGACCAGGTCAGATGGGTTTCCGATTTTCTTCCCAAGGACAGGCCGGTCCATTTGCTCGGCGTCGGACAACTTGACGATATTATTGACCTGGTAAGGTACGGAATAGACACCTTTGACTGTGTCGAGCCGACGCGATTGGCTAGGATGGGGACGATATATCAAATGGACGCGTTGGAAATAGACATAACTAAAACGATTTATAGAAACAACCTGGAAAAATTGGATGCAAAATGCGATTGCTATTCGTGCCGGAATTTTACCAAGTCATATCTGCATCACCTTTTTAAGATGCGGGAAATACTTGGGTACACTTTGGCCACCATCCACAACTTGGCGGTCATGGAAAATTTTTTCGGTAAAATTAGGGAGATGATCGAACGCGATCAAATATAACCGTGAAAAGAGTCGAAAAAGCCCGAAAGGGATATTTGGAGAAAAATAAGAAAGAGGTGGAGGGGGCTCATGAAACGCAAGCGATCCACCAATCCATCCACCATGGAGAAGACCACCTCGCATCATTCAATTTGCCGGAAATCATACTGGGCGGCCAGGACGGCCTTGTCAATGTTCTGGGGGTAATTTTAGGAGTAGCGGCGGCAACGGTCTCGTCGAAAATAATCGTTGTTGCCGGTTTGGCGGCGACGTTTGCCGAATCGATATCGATGGCGGCCGTCGCCTACACCTCGAAAATCACCGAAGCCGACTATTACCAGTCGGAGCTCGAACGGGAAAGATGGGAAATCGAGAACGTCCCCGAGGGCGAGCGTGAAGAGATAAAAGCCTTATACGAGAATTACGGATTCAAAGACAAGGTGCTGGAGGAGATTGTTGCCAAAATCACCTCCGACAAAAAAATCTGGCTCAAGGTAATGATGGAACAGGAATTGAAACTGGAAAAAGTCGACAGGAATCAGGCCTTGCCGGATGCCTTCACCGTCGGCATATCGGCCTTTGTCGGTTCGTTTATACCATTATTGCCGTTTTTTTTCCTGCCGGTCAAAACCGCCATTTATGTTTCGCTTTCGGTATCGGCCGTCACCCTTTTTGCGGTTGGTTACTACAAAGCCAAACAGACACTCGGCCGCCAACTTCTGAAGCAGGCCGTCGAATTGATGGTCATCGGCATGGCCTCGGCCGCCGTTGGTTATGCCGTCGGGACGATCCTCAAAATTTAAAACCCTCCCAATGCGGATCTTGCCAGTAAGGCGTAAATATGCTAAAATATAGGCTCTTTTCCAAGATTAGGGAAGAAATCACGCGTAACCGCGTCCGAATCCTCCAAAGTCTTACATAACTATAGGATTATACTGTATAATATACATTTTTAGTCTAAGTAAGATTTGAATGACCGAAACAAAACAACCCGAAAACAACCAGCCATCTCCGTTCAAGGAAAAGGTCAACGCCTACCTGAAAAATTTTGCCCGGGCCCTGGGAATGAAGGACATATTGGCAGAACACCAACAAAAGATTGTCCGCATCATCGACCGCAATAACCAGATCGCCGATCTGATAGAATCCGAAGGACCCGACGGATACAAGAATATCGTCAAGGAGGAAATCGCCTTAAGGGGCGAGGCAAAACTTGGGTTTGTTTACTGCATTGACGGAAGGATACCGACAATATTTTTGGCCGGAAGATTTGCCAATGCCTGGGAGGAACCGGCAGGACTGATCGGGCTAACCGACAGCGATAACGGAGCGAAAACTCCAAGATCAACGATTCTTGAGGAGGCTCTCGATGAGGCGGCCGCCGAGAACAGGGATGTCCTTGAGGTATTTTTTGCCCACACGAGCGCAATAAACGGTCCAAATACCTGCGGTTACATGAACGCCCTTTCCAGTGGCGGCAAACTTCCCGCCGGAGCTACCGACCTAACCGCCGAAAATATCAGGCAGTTCGAACAAGACCAGATTCCGGCGGTTACCGAGTACTACAACCGCGTCAGGATGCAACGCGGCCAGGAGCCGTTGGCGCGGGTTGGAATAAGCGCGGTTTATGAGACCGATACGATGGGAGTCGTCCTCAATTACGGCCAAGGTGACAAGCAATTCTCGACCACCGACATGGTCAATTCCATAAGAACAGGTCTGGAGTCCATAGTAGGCGAACACCTGGGGTCATTCGGGAGCATGCGCGAAACGTTTTCCCATCCGGAAAACTTTACCACACTATCGCAAAGGGTTCTTGAATTGACCAAGTTTTTGATGTCGCGCAAGAATTTTGCGGAACATATCGACGGCTACCTATCCAATAATTACGCGGACATGACCGACAGTCAGCACCAGGCTTTAAGGTTCATGATTTTCAGGACAATGGCTCTCCAATATGTAACCGGTCTGGCGGAACCCGGACAGAAGCATGAATTTACCCATCACAATGAAGATTACCTGGCCGTTTCCCTTTCCGGAAAAACCGTCGGGCGTTTTGATACTTCCGAACAGGTATTTGCCAGCACTCCCTCAGATACGCCGACTGCAATTGCCGACATAAGCCTCAAGCTTTCCCTGATGGACAAGCACGATGCGGTAAAGCCTTATGTACTGTTTGTCTCCAACCCCGTCAAGAAAGCCGATTTCGATAAATTCGAGCAATCGGGCAGCGAGTCGATAAGAAGGAATATGGCTTTGAACGCCAGTCTTTACCGAACCGCCGTTAATGCTGCCGAACTTAAACAGAGAATCAAACAGGGGGACCTGATCGTCGTCCCGGTTTTGGTTGACCAAAACACCGGTAAGATATTGGAGGTACTTGACCATACCGCCAAGCTTTAAAACATCTTGTAGAAGTCGTTGAAGACCTTGAAGCTTGTTTCTTTTTTACCCTCCAACTGGACCTTTTTGACTTGCAACAGTCCGCGTTCATACTCCAACTCGACAATTTTAAGTCTTTTGCCGTTCGGCAATATCGTCCAGATCCCCGGCCAGGGATAAAGTCCGCGATAAAGGTTGTGGAGTTTTTCCGGTGAACCGGTAAGCCGTTTTTTCAAATCCTCAAAATCTACAAAGCCATCTTCCTTTTTGAGTTTTTCGGTGTAAGTAGCTTTAGAATGGTCTTGATCTTTAAAAGGTTCAACCTTGGAAAGGTTGAACCTTATTAGGGTTTTCTTGAGTAATTCAAATCCCATATTTGTCAATTTTGTTTCCAAATCAGACCTTTTATCTGATTTTTCTATTGTATAAATACTTTGAGCGATTATTGGTCCATGGTCCATCATGTTATCCATTTTAATAATGGTTACTCCGGTATTTTTATCGCCGTTAATAAGAGGAGTGGCCATCGGCGCGGTTCCCCGATATCTTGGCAAAATAGAAGGATGAATGTTCCAGAAACCCAGGCGGGGGAGAGTCATAATTTTTTTGGAAATGATCGCCCCGTAAGCATATACCAGTACCAAATCCAGACCCTCAAACATTTTTTTGTCGATTTTTTCAGGGCCCAATATTCCATAGTTGACTCCTGTTTTGGAGATCCTCGGCTCGAGTTCGTAGTCAAAAACCGTGACGGAATATTTTTGAGCAATAAATTTTACGGGGGTCGGCGTCATGATCCGTTTCCGTCCTGAGGGCTTGTCCTTCTGGGTTACGACAAATTTCAAGTCAAGGTGTTTCTTTAGCTCGTCATCTTCAATGATCTTCTCCAAAAAGTCGGCGGCAAAATCCGGAGATCCGAAATATGCGAATTTGAGCATGATTAATTATAGCATCACTTTGATTTGAGGATGATCGCCGGGGCGGTGGCGCTTTCCGTTATGTCAAGCCCTGACGGATAGGTGAGTTTGAGGTTCCACCTCTTGCTTTTGTATTCCGAGTATTTAACCGGTGACGGCGTTGGCGGCCTTGGTGTTGGAGTAATGCTTAACAGATAATCGACAACCTTGTTTTTTTGTTCGACATTTTGTCCGGACCGGAAACCCAAGATGAAGGACAGGACAATAAGGAGAACAAACACTAAAAGATACGGATACCTTTTCATATGTAAATTATATGATATTTAGGTCGAATATGAGCTTGAATATTTTGATGCAAACAACTATAAATTAAGTATGACTTTAAAAAGAGCGATGCTGTTTTTGGCTATTGTTTTAGCGGCCGCGCTCACCATTAGGGGGTGGAGCGTTATATCGTTCGCCCAGGAAACAAGCGCCACCGACCCGGCCAACAATGACGAACTTAGGCAGGCAGGAAACGTCAAGACATGCCTTAAAGCGAGTTGGAACAGTTTTTCCGAGGAGAAAGGCTCTAAAAGAACGCAAACGATCCATCTTCAAGGTCAATGTATGTCCCGTTCAGGATGCACGTGTATCAAATACCAGCACCCAAATGGAGCAGTCGCAGCCGATCAAGATGGCAACCTTGATTCCGCTTTCTGTGAAGAAACGGCATATGCCGGATCGAATTTCGATGACGTTCTTGGTGCTTCAGACCTGTTGGCTAAAAAAACTGATCCGGAGGAAAAAGTCTCAAGAAAAAGCATGGCTAAAACCGATGCGGAAAAGCGGGCGATAGATCTTGGCAACAGGTGCCGCAAAGCGGTTCGTGAAGCGAACGACCCGGTCCTCGGAGCCGTTCCGGTCGGGCCGAGCACTTGTCGGATTATCAAAAATAATCTGCAAAACAATACGGTACCGGATTTTGGAAATCAAGTTTTGGGTGTCGGAGACACGGCAGGACTGATACCATACGGCCCGGTCGATATCATCGTTGAGGAAGAAACCTACAAGCATTCCCCGCTTGAATTTTCGGCGGTAGGTGAAATCGCCCCCGATGTCACGGTGAGCGATCTTGGCGCCGGCGGCGAGATTGCCGACGGGAACAATTCCACCCAAAAACTTGGGACCTTTGAATTTATGGCCGAGGCCCTAAATGTAAACGTTGAAGACATTGCCACAAACTGCACGGCAATAAGCTGGGATCCATACGGAAGGATTTTCGATGCGGAATCGCTTGAGCCAATAGCCGAAGTCGAAGTCGAATTGCTCGACGGAGTATCCAAAGATCCAATAGAGATGTCTTTTAACTTGCCTTATGACTTCACGGGTAATGACGGGCTTTATAACATTCAGGTTGAAAAAGAAGGGAAGTACTCCCTGACGGTCGATCCCCTGACGCAACATCAATTCGTCTCGACGCCAAAACTGAATCCACTCTGGAACAAAATCTATTCAGACCTTTATCTGCCAAACGAAGTCTTTACCGAAACATTAGGGGTAGCCACGCACCATGACATACCCCTGCAGTCTGCCGGAAAACCTTATAGGGGAGCGATATCGGTGGTTGTGCCGGGAACCCTCAAAAGCGAGCAGATGAACGACAAGGTCGTTTTTACTGGAAGGGTGACTTTCCCGATGGCCAAAGTGTGCCTGGTTGACGAGGCAACCAATAATCAGGTAGGGAGTTGCGTCAATGCCAATAACGTTGGCCGATTTGTAATCGGCATGGCAAAATCCTCGTTGCCGTCCAGTAGAATCTATATCGCAACAGAAAAGGTTGACCTTACTAATCCCGAGTTGTATAAAAAGGAGCGGCCTTTGGAAACTTTGAATATTTACTCCTCGCCCTTCACAAAAATTAAGAAAAACTATTATTACGAACCGATATTGAGTTTGATTGAAGGTTATGCCCGCGACCCGGGAGGAAAGATCATCCCTAACGCAAAGATACAGGTCAGATTGAAAGTAAACAAAAGCCTTTTTTATGAAACTAAAGCCGATGACAGCGGTTTTTTTACGATTTACGCAAAAAACCTGCCATATTTCGAGTATTACCTGGAGTTTATAGATCCGTCGTCGGGAAACAGGGTGACCCAGACCACTTCAGAATTTGTATCGTCGAACAAGGACTATTTGAACTCCAGCAAAGTCAACTTGATGTCGGCCGAAAAGGGAAAGCAATCTGTCATCAACCAGCAAACGGACAAATCTGGCCGAGTTTCAAGCCTAGGTTCTTCTGAGACCAATCAAAACGGACAAATCCGCAACGCGACCAATCCCATAAAAATGGAATTGCTGATCATCGTCTTCATCCTGGCAGTATTGGTCATCGGAGCGGTGGGAATAGCCATCTACATAAAAAGGCAAAACAAGTTTGTTTCTTGACAAATCGGTTTTAGCCCTTTATACTATCCTTAGATCCTCCGAATGGGGTTTAAGTCGATTGAAACTTTTTCTTAACAAGATCGAACTAGTGGGTAATCCAGGCTCAAGCTTGGATATAAGATAACTTCTTGGCAACCCGTGGGTTACCGAGAGTATCCACCCCTACCTATTCATGGGAAAAAGTTCTAAAAACCCCAGATAAGGAGGATCATTTCGATGGACTTCACATGAATTTAGCTACCCAGGCAATCATTGATGTTTCTTTATTAATAAGTTTTTAATATTATGGTACAAGCAAAAAAAACTGCGGACGAGAAAAACGACAGGGAACTGGACGTCTCATCACTAATCGAAAAGATTGACGAGAAACCAATCGTTCCGAGCGCTGAATCTCCGATCGTCCCCCAAACAGCTTCTTCTGAGGCTCCATTGGAAGAGAGATTGAAGGAGGATTTGAAAATCAGCTACCAGGCCAAGGGAGTCCTGGATATCACATTCGGAGGTTACGGCTTCCTGAGACAGGACTACGTCCTTTCTCCCGACCGCGACATTTACGTCTCGACTTCGCAGATAAGAAGATTCTGGTTGAGGCGCGGAGACGAAGTTGAGGGATTGGCTCGACCGCCCAAGGAAGGCGAGAGGTTCCATTCGCTCCTGTTGATCAAAAAGATCAATGGCGTTGAAATGACCGAGGAACAATCCTCAAAGCGAAAAAACTTCGATCAGTTGACCTCGCTCCATCCGAACAAGCAGATCAAACTGGAAACCGACAAGGACATCCTGTCGACCAGGATCATGGACTTGGCGTCGCCCATAGGCTTCGGACAGAGGGCATTGATTGTTTCCCAGCCGAAGGCAGGTAAAACCACCTTTTTGAAGGAAATCGCCGAGGCTATTTCGATCAATCATCCCGACGCCTACCTGATGGCGATCCTCATCGGCGAACGACCGGAGGAAGTCACTGAAATCAAGAGATTTATAAAAGGAGAGGTGGCTGCCTCGAATTTTGACGAGTCGCCGCGCCAGCAGATAAAGGTGGCTAATTTGGCCCTTGATCGTGCCAAACGCTTGGTTGAGATGGGCCGCCATGTCATTATTCTTCTCGATTCTGTAACCAGGTTGGCCCGCGCCTTGAACCTGTCGGTTACCAATACCGGGCGATCGCTCTCGGGCGGATTTGACCCGTCGGCTTTGTACCCGGCCAAAAAGTTCCTGGGAGCCGCCCGCAACTGCGAGGAAGGCGGAAGCCTTACCATCATCGGTACGGCCCTCGTTGGAACGGAATCGAGAATGGACGACCTCATTTACGAGGAACTCAAGGGTACCGGCAACATGGAAATCCATCTTGACCGGAATTTGGCCGACAAGAGAATCTATCCGGCCATCGACATCGAAAAATCTGGCACCCGCCACGAGGAGCTTCTTTACAGAAAAGAAGATCTTCCCCGCGTTGCGACTTTACGCCGGATGCTCGGGCTTTTGAACGGCGAGGAAAGAATCACGGCCATGATCGAGAAACTGTCGAAGACCAAAAACAACGCAGAATTCCTCGAATCATTGTCAAAAGGAGCTTAAGGGTATTACCAGTAGCCCATATTCCTGAGTTTTTCCATCGTTTGTTCCTTGCTGTTTTCGCGTCCCGATCGTTCGCCTTTGCCGGGAACTGATTTTTTGGTGAAATTTTTTTCACCAAGCGACCGGTACCCCTTGTCATACAAACTCACATAAGGGACTTTGTATTTGCGTATATATGCCCAAATATCTTTTTCGGTAAAATTCAACAAAGGATGGACTCTCGTGTGGTTTTTTCTTTTGGAAAAAAACTTTTCATTGGCCCTGGCCTCGTGTTCGTCAAGGCGGATTCCCGCGATAAAAGCCTTAGGATGGTATTTACTGATATAATTATTCATTGCCTCTATCTTCATAAGCCAGGAAAGTTTTTTCTTGTCGGAATCGTTTTTCAGAGTACTGAATTTTTTCAAGCTTTCCCGACTGTGTTTTACAGTCCTTAAAGTCAACTTCCATCGTTTTTTAATCCTATTTATAAACCGATATATTTCTTCAAACTCCATTGTCGAGTCATTGAACATAACCGGCGACGGGATTTTTCCGTCAAAAACATTTCTTATCAGGTGTAAGAGTACGGTTGAATCTTTCCCGCCCGTGAACGTTAGGGTAATCTCTCTTGGTTCATAAAGGCCATACGCTTTTTTTATGATGGTTTTCGCCTCTGTTATCTTTTTTTCAAGTCCGGGAGTACTCATAAGTCTTGATTATAAGACATTTAACGGCACAAATACATTTGGCAAATTATTTGTGTCTTTTAGCCATGAAGGCTATAATGCAATATATGAAAAAGTCCGGAAACAGAATTGTCATTTTGGGAATAGACGGCCTCGATCCCGGCATTTTATCCGAGGGATTAAAGCTGAAACTGCTCCCTAATTTCAAGAAACTGAAAGATAGTGGATACTATTCAGAATTGACGACAACCGAACCGCCGCAGTCTCCCGTTGCCTGGGCAAGTTTTAGTACGGGCGTTTCCCCGGCGGGCCACGGAGTATTTGATTTCATAATCCGCAATGAAAAGGATTATTCCCTTGACCTAGTTTGGTCCGTGGATCCGAGAGGCGCATATAAAGCCAGGCCCTTTTGGGAGAAATTCGGCCGCATGAAAATTCCATTGAAGATCCTTTTTCTTCCTAACACCTTTCCCGCTTCGCCCATAAACGGCCGGATGATGGCCGGCATGGGAACTCCGGATATCTTCGGTACCAACGGAATTTATACCCATTTCACATCAGGCAGAGAGATCAGGAACGGCCATGGAAGAGTGGTTCGCGTCATGGAAGGCGACATCATGCATGCCGATATACCCGGGCCGAAAAAGGCTTCGGTGCCGGTCGTGATAAAAAAATCGGGACGCCGGCAGATAACCATAGGATTCCAGAAGGAAAAAGTAACTCTAAGGGTTGGGGAATTCTCGGATTGGCTCAGGATTAATTTCAGGGAGACAATATTTTCCTCGACTTCAGGCATAATCAGGTTTTACCTTCGCTCACTCAAGCCATTAAGTTTATATATGAGTCCAATCAATCATAATCCTGAAAATCCGAAGGTCATGGTCAGCTATCCAAAAACATATAGCCGCGACTTAGCCAGGCGGTACGGGTTATTCTCAACTTTGGGGATGCCTCACAATACCTTTGCCCTCGAGGATGATGTTTTTACGGAAGAAGCGTTTCTGGAAAACAGCCAATCAATTTTTGATGAAAGGAAGAAGATATTCCTTGGGGAGCTTGGAAGATTCAAAGAAGGCGTTTTTTTCAATTACGTCGGCGCCACCGACACAATCCAGCATATGTATTGGAGATTCATGGGCAACCCAAAAAACCCGTACAGGAACACGATTATGGATTATTACCAAAAGGTGGATTCCTTGATCGGGGAAACGGAAAAATTAATGGGTGAGGACGACGCGATTATCATCGTTTCGGACCATGGCTTTGGCCCTTTTGACTACGAATTCAATGTCAATAGCTGGTTAAGGGATGAGGACTTATTGTCCCTTGTTGAGGGGAAAAGCATCGGCCGGGAACTTTTGCGCGACGTCGACTGGGGGAAAACCAAGGCTTATGGAATAGGATACAACGGGATTTATATCAACCTGGCCGGACGGGAGAAAAATGGAACCGTCAAAAAAAAGGAATCAACGGAAATCAAGCGACTGGTCGCCAAGAAGATGCTCGGGATAGTCAACCCTTATACGGGCAGGAGAATAATGAAACATGTTTATCTCAAGGAAGATTTGGGTATTAAGACATCAAACCATAAAGCCCCAGACCTATTTTTGGGATATTTCAAGGGCGTCAGGACGTCGTGGAATAGCGCGGTTGGTGGCGTAGGCAAGAATCTCTTTATAAGGAGGCGCAGCAAGTGGCGGGGGGACCATTTATTTGATTCGTCCGAAGTTCCAGGCGTTATTTTAATCAACAAAAAAGTAAAATTGTACAAACCAAAAATAACTGATATACTGGATATTGTTAATAAATTGCATCTCACGCGGTAATGAAATGAAAAGGTTTTATCTTGCTATAGCCGCACTATTACTCATTGGATCCGTTGCACTTGGTTTAGGCGACAGAAAGTATAATCTGCTCCTTGTCACGGTCGACTCGCTTCGTCCCGAAGTCGTCAAGACCTCCGCCCCAAATCTTTCCGAAATGGCCGGCGCTTCAACCGTTTTTGACAATGCGTATACGATCTATCCCGAAACGGTGGGTTCTCATTACACCCTGATGACGGGCAATGACTATATAGTCAAAGATGAATTGGCCACCCTGAAGTTTATTGAAAGTTTTGACCAGGCAAAGAATAAGGACTATGCCAACTTGGCTTCAAAAATGAAAACGGCCGGTTATGATACCTTCGCCTATGTAGCCGACCAGGTCCTAAACAGGAAGATATTCAAATACGGTTTTGGGGAGTTTCAAAGCCAGCCGGATAATTCAGCCGTTTCAAACGAGGTTGTCGATAAAATAAAAAATATCGGGGCGGGAAAGTTTTTCATCTGGGCTCATTATAAAATTCCGAATGTTGAGGGTTTGGATTACACCAACAGGCTATACTCTTGCTCCGAGGACATGAATAAGCAAACAGACGATCAATTCATGCAGGCATATTCAAAAAATGTTTCCAAAATAGATTCGGAAATCGGCAGAGTCATATCAGCCCTGTCGGAAACCAAATCGGGGAAAAACACCGTCGTTGTCGTATTGGGAGGGCGGGGGGAGAATTTTGATCCCAAATATTTCGGGTTGGGGAAGACGCTTTACGAATCGGACGTGAAAACCGTATTCATGATCTACGATCCGTCCAAAAAGACCCAAAAAATAGATTCAACCGTTGACAACTCCAAGGTCGCAGATATGATCTTGGGAAAGGTAATCAAAAACGATTTTAACGAAAAAATTTCCGCTCTCAAAGAATCGGGAATGACGTATTTCCGCATCAGCTACGGCAAAAACCTTAAGGTAGGCGTTTCCGACGGCAAATCCAAGTTCATCTATAACCTTGTCACCGACAGTTGCTTGCCGGAAAAGGATGCGTCCGAATTTTACGACCTGATAGCCAATCCTGGCGGGGAGGGAAGGGATAATCTTATGGACGATCCGGATAAACAAGTGAAAATTCAACAAATGCGCGACTCCCTATCAAAGGAAACAAGGGTCCCGATCCCGAAACCGGGTGAAGAAATCAATGTCCTGGATAGATTAAGGAATCTCGGGTATTAATATGACTCGGAGGCTCTTCGCAATCGTTTTTATCTTGCTGGCGGCTTCTTCAATATGGTATTTGTATTCCGGAACGGCCAAAAAATATGATTACAGGATCGATCTTACGAAATTGGGGAAAATAACAAATAACCTGGAATTGCCGTCCAAACCGGAAGTCAAAAATAATAACAAAAAAATCATTTTAATATCGTTGGATACGGTCAAAGCCAGCAGTTTGTCGGTTTACGGATACAACAGAAATACCAGCGAAAAAATCAGGGACTTTTCCAAAGACGCCCTGGTATTCAAAGATGCCTACACGCCGATTCCGGAAACCCTGCCGGCCCATATATCCGTGTTTACCGGGCTATACCCGGAAAAAACCGGATACAACAGCAACGTCAGGCCGGATAACATTCGTCAGTTTAAAACCATATCGAGAATTTTCAGGGAAAACGGTTATGCCACGGCCGGCGTTTACAGTTCAACGGTTTTTTCCCAGGACATCAACCTCGACCTTGGATTTGACTATGTAGATCCGCCATTGGATTATGCCTGGCAGGATCGGGCGGAAATAAGCGCCATCGAGACCAACGAAAAGGTTTTCAAGTGGCTCGACGATAACTACGGCAAGGATTTTTTCCTCTGGGTGCACTATTATGAAGCCCATAATCCATATACGGCTTATTGTGCGCCGGGCATATACAGCCAGGATCTTGCACCAAGCCATAAGGAATACGAAGACGGCGGAATAGCCATCGCCGATCGCTCAAAATGGCAGTCAGTAACCCAACAGGACTATCGCTATCTCAGTGCTAAATACGACGAAGAAATATATTGCCTGGACAAGGAGGTAGACAATCTTTTCTCAAAACTGAAAAATCTGGGAATCTATGACGACGCCACCATCATCATCTTCGGCGACCACGGGGAAAGCTTTGACCATCAGGCGCTATTTCACGGCTTTCAGCTTTACCAGTCGGAAGTCAGGGTTCCCCTCATCATAAAAAGTCCGATCATAAATGATGTCGGGGAAAACAACGTCAGTTTGCTGGACATTCTCCCGACATTGGCCGACTATTTTAATCTCAAGGGGGATATTAACGGATTGGACGGAATTAGCCTTAATCAGTTGAAGCGCCACAAGAACAGGGTTCTTTACCTTGAAACCGTTGAAAAACGAAGGGGAGCGGTTTACGGAGGATACAAGATTATATCAGGTAAAGACGGCTTGGAGATCTATGACCTCAAAAAGGATAAAAAAGAGCTCAATAATTTGGTAAAAACATTTCCTGTCGACCAGATAAAAAAATTTACGGACCTTCTAAATACCCCTCTAAAATAATCGAAGCTAGATGATACATATAATAGGTGGTTTGATATAGTTATTTCAAAAACTACAGGATTATTTCAGTCTTCATTTTCAGGTAAAACGCTTCAAAGAAATAATTTGTCTCTTTGCTGGTGTCGCGAACGAGGGATTGTCCGGCGAGAACCGGATTGCGAGGGAACGAGCAGAGGCTCGAAGCCGAACGAGGCTCATTAGTGACGGAGCCAGCAACAAATGAATTTTTTTAGCCTCGAATCCACACCTTATCCACATTTTTAAAATACTTATTGACATTTTCGTGGCGTATACTCTATACTGGTATCCAGTATGAACGATGTCTCAAAAAGAATTAATAGAATGATCGGGCAACTGCGGGGGATCGAGAAGATGATTGAAGGCAAAAGGGACTGCTCCGAAGTCCTTCAGCAAATCTCCGCCGTAAAAAAAGCGATTGACGGCCTGTCCAAGGAAGTAGTAATATCTGATATTTGCAGGCTTATTCCCCAGGAAGACACGAAAAAAGTGTCGGAAATGGTGGAGAGAGCCATAAATCTATGACAGAAAAAGTAATCATCATAGGAGGAGGGCCGGCCGGACTGGCCGCTGCCATCTATAATGCCCGTGCCGAACTCAAACCTTTCGTTTTGGCCGGTTCACCGCCGGGGGGGCAGTTGACGCTTACCTCGGATGTGGAAAATTACCCGGGATTTGAGGCCATTTTGGGTCCGGAATTGGTCCAGAAGATGAGGGATCACGCCTTGAAATTCGGCACTCGATTTGTAGACAAAAACGTTTTGAGCGTCGATTTTTCAAAAAAACCCTTCAGGGTAACAACCGTTGATGAGACTTATGAAGCCAACGCGATCATTATTGCTACAGGTGCCAAGGCGCTCTGGCTGGGATTGGAATCGGAAACCCGCCTGCGGGGCAAGGGAGTTTCGGCGTGTGCCACCTGCGACGGGTTTTTCTTCCGCAATAAAACCGTCGCCGTCATCGGCGGGGGAGATACCGCCATGGAAGACGCCATGACCATGACTAAATTCGCCACCAAGGTTTATGTGATCCACAGAAGGGGCGAGTTCAGGGCATCGAAGATCATGCAGGAGCGCGTTCTCAACAATCCAAAAATAGAGGTTATCTGGAATACCCAAGTAACGGAGGTCTTGGGACAGATGAAAGTCGAGGGAGTCAAATTGAAAGATAATAAAGGAAAAACCTCGGAATTGAAGCTGGACGGGGTTTTTGTCGCCATCGGCCACAAGCCCGATACCGACGTTTTCAAAGGTAAGATCGAACTTGACGAAAAAGGTTATATCGTAACCAAGCATTCGATGACGTCGGTCCCGGGTGTTTTTGCCGGGGGTGACTGCGTCGACCACCGCTACAAGCAGGCGGCAACCGCCGTTGGGCTTGGGGTTGCGGCCGCGCTGGATTGCGAACGATGGCTTGAAGAACAGAAATCGTCATCCTGAACCTGTTTCAGGATCTATTATTAATTAAGCTGCCGAAATAAATTCGGCATGACAAAGTAGATTATGTCTAATCAAGGACAGAAGATGCTTGAAAGTGCCCAGTCTCTCATTAGAAAAACCGCCCGAAACATGGGGTTGGATTCCGGTTTGACCAGTCGCGTCGTCGATCCGGAAATCGCCCATGAATTTTCACTCGTGGTTCCGATGGATAATGGAGAAAAAAAAGTATTCAGGGGTTGGAGAATTCAGCACAACAGCGCCCTCGGTCCTTATAAAGGTGGAATAAGGTTCCATCCCGATACCGTCCGAGAGGAAGTCCAGGCCTTGGCCACATTGATGTCCATAAAGTGCGCCGTTGCCGGGCTCCCATATGGAGGGGGAAAGGGAGGAGTCGCCGTTGACCCGAAAAAACTTTCTAAATCTGAACTGGAAAGGCTTTCCCGCGCGTTTGCGTCCAGGATTGCCCACTTCATCGGTGAAGACGTTGATGTCCCGGCCCCAGACGTCAATACCACTCCCCAGATTATGAGCTGGATGATTGACGAATACCAAAAAATCATCGGCCGCAAAAGCCCGGCCACCTTTACCGGAAAACCGGTTTCGATGGGCGGAAGCTTGGGACGGACCGAAGCCACCGGACGGGGAGGGTTGTTTGTTCTGCAGGCGCTTTTATCCAAAATGGGCAAAAAATCAAAGGGTTTGACTGTAGCCGTCCAGGGATTCGGAAACGTCGGCTATTATTTCGCCAAGTTGTCGGCTGAAACCGGATTTAAAATCGTTGCCGTATCCGATTCCAAGGGAGGGGTTTATGTCAAGGAAGGTTTATCTGTCGAGAAAACCCTGGAATGCAAGAAGGAAAAGGGGCAAGTGGCCGGATGCTACTGCAAGGGCTCGGTTTGCGACGTGAAATACGGGAGGCCGATCACGAACGAAGAGCTTCTGGAATTGCCGGTCGACATCCTGGTGCCCGCCGCATTGGAAAACGTCATCAACGGGCAAAATATGGCCAAAATCAAGGCAAAAATAATCGTCGAGATGGCCAACGGCCCGATCACCGAGGAAGCTTACGAATATCTTTCCAAAAAAGGTGTTACCATAGTCCCCGACGTTTTGGCGAACTCTGGAGGGGTGACGGTTTCGTACCTCGAATGGGTCCAGGGGAAGGCTGGCTATTACTGGAGCGAGAAGGAAGTCAACGATAAGTTAAAGGTTATGATGGATAGGGCATTTGAAGCGATCTGGAACAAGTCAAAGGCGAAAAAGATTCCTCTTAAGCAATCGGCTTTCGAGGTAGCAATAGAAAGAATAGTTAGCGCGATTTCCTGACGGATTTTTTCGCGATCTTTTTCTTCACTGCCTCGACCCTTTCGGTCGAAAATGGCGATATCTGTATCGTCCTTACGGCAAGGGCGCCGTTGGCTAAAGCCAAGGCGGCTTGGGCTGGATATGCAAAATCACCCGTAACGACGTTGGGCACTTCTTTGATTCCAAAAGCCAGCGCCGTAATCATGCCCCATCTGACTGCCGCCCTCAATATTTCTGGTCGTTCGTTTTTCAAAATATGCGCGATGGCCGACATTCCGGCCACTATGTCTTTACCCGTTGCCAACATTTCATGAGCGATGGGAGTAAAGACTTTTTTTATTTCACCTGGCACAGGTTTAAAGCTGTTTTTGGCAGCAATCCAGGCTTCTTTAAGTCCACGACCGGCTTCTCTTGTTGGGTTCATGTATCCTATAGTAACATATACCAATGAGATTTTCAATTGCTTTGTTATAAGACATTTGGGCAAGTTATGTTTCACCCAAATATTAAAGGAATAATATTGGTCTTTTAACCTCACTACTTTCGGTTATAATATAGGTTATCTTTTATGCAAGATTTGCCTCAGTATTGGTTATTCCTGTGGGGATACGTTACCTCAAGGATTTTATCGGCCGGCCATGCCTTCGAGCAGGTCAAGGACGTGATCGTTGCCTTTTTGATCGTCAAAAGAGGCAGATATTCCTCCTCATTTTTGAATACCTCATTTTTGCTTATCGTGGCAGCTACTTTTATTGCCGGTCCGATCATTATCGACAATTCCCCCTTTGCCAAGAACGTCGACGAAAAAACCTATTCGGCGGCGGTTGTTTCCTATAACCCATACGAAAGCGCCCTGGAAACAGTCATTTCCACCAAGCCGAGGAGTAGCATGGAAAATTATTCGGTTCGCGGTGGCGATACCCTCGAGTCGATCTCCAAGAAATTCGATATTTCGGTGGACACGATAAAATGGGCCAACAACATGGATGGGGACGTCATAAAGCCAGGGCAGGAACTGAAGATCCCGCCGGTGACAGGCGTCGTCCATAAGGTGGCCGCCGGGGATACGGTTTACAGCGTTGCCAAGAAATACGGAACGGATGCCCAGGCGATCGTGAACTTTCCGTTCAACGACTTTGCCGATCTTGATACATTTGCCTTGAGCACAGGGCAAACGCTTTACGTCCCAGGGGGAGCGATCAAACCGGCTCCAGCTCCAGCTGGCGGATATTTCATTGCCCAGATCCAGGCCGGAGTCAAGGGATCGTCAAATTTCATTTGGCCATCGTCAGGAATCATTACCACCTATCCGGTTTGGTACCACATGGCTCTCGATATCGCCAGTCCGGCATCACCTCCGGTTTTGGCCGCCGACACGGGGACCGTCATCTATGCCGGATGCATCTCCTCGGGTTACGGATGCCATGTCATAATCGACCACGCGAATGGTTATCAGACCCTTTACGCCCATTTGTCGTCGTATATTCCAGATGCCGGGGCAGTAGTCAATCAAGGACAGCAGATTGGAGTGATGGGATCAACGGGTAGGTCGACCGGGACGCACCTGCACTTCGAAATCAGGTCGGGCGGAACCCTTCTTAACCCATTGAACTTCCTCAAGTAAACAGCTTACCTGGCTTCGGGAGAAGCCTCATCCGGAAGTTTTATCTTGGGATCAATACCCTTACTCTGTTCGGGCAATGTCAGATCTCCTTCACCGGTTGCCAGTTTTTCGGCCTCGGCCAGCTGATTTTTGAAATTATTCAGTGTTTCCGTAGCCTTTTTGTAATCTTCGGGGGACTTATTTTTGTCGACCAGGTTAAGAACGTTCTGCATCGCCAGGGCGGCCTTGTTATATTCCTTGTTTTGGTAATATGACCAGGCCAGATTATAGTAGGCATTTTGCCAGTCGGGTTTTAGTTCGGCTGCCTGTTCGAAAAAGCGAGAGGCATCGTTGTACTTGCCCAAAAGGTAATATACGCCCCCCAAGTTCAGTCTCAACGTCGGGTTTGACGGATCCAAAAGGACTGCCCTCTGGTACGAGGATATAGACCATACGTCGCTCCCGGCGGCAATCGGGATAATGTTTTTGTAAATATTGGCCAGGTTTTCAAAATACTGGGCCTTGTTCGGGTTCAGCCTAATAAGTTCCTTGGCTTCCGAAATCGAGGCCTGGATTGCCTGTGCAATCGTTTGTCGCTCGGCTTCGGTGATATTGCTGCCTTTTTGGGCGATGTTGTTGGCGATCAGGATATTGGTCTGGGAAAAGTTAAGGATGAACCTCTCGCTGTATGGATTCAATATCCGTGCCGTTCTCATATTGTCGTAAACCTGCTTGGCGTCTTTTTTGACTAACCCATTGACGGCCAACTTGAAGTAAACCTCAGCGGCGTATGCCCTTTCGAGGAAGTAAACCGATCCGACAAGAATCGCCAGGACGGCAAAAATACCCAATCCCAAAAATATCGGGTTTTCGCCGAGATGCAAAACACTATGGGAATTTTTTGCCGGCTCCCTACATGAAAGGTAGCCCAAGAGCAAAAACAAGGCCACGAAAATCGAAAGGGAAGGCGGGAACAAAACCAGGAATATCGCCACATACGCGTAAACGACTGTGGCAACGATGTTTTTTTGGTTCAATGCCAGTCTCATGCCGGCAAAAAGCATCAGGAAAAACGAAACCAAGCCCAGGAGCCCGGTTTCGGTCATGATGTGGAGGGGTGTCATTCGGGAAAACGAAAATCCCGGCACCTGCCAAAATTCGGTCTGGTTATATGAAAAATCCTTGACTTTATTGAATACGGCCGGGAAATTATCGAGTCCGACGCCAATCAGGGCCGTTCGGACGCTTTTAAGGGTTTCCAGGGCGGCATACCAAGAAGTCGATAAAGGCGGCAGAATTACCAGATTTTTACTTACGACGGCATAAATAGCCAAACCCATGGCAACGACATTAAGCGCCAAGGGCAACAACGACAGCAAGTTTTTGGATTTTTTGGTGATAACGTCAGTCAAGTTGATCACCAAAAACAATCCCAGCACGAAAATCAATTCCAAAAAATTGCCCATCGGCGTGAAAAGAGGCAGGGCAAAAAACAGGATTATTGACGTCAGGGAAAAAACCGACGATACCAGGGGGTAGATTTTTGGCCAATATTCCGAAGACCGCGACGCAAAGAAATACACGACCGTCAACGCCAAAAATAGAACGAGTCCGAAATTGGGAGCAATAAGCTCCTGTACTTTATTGGGCGTTTGCAGGAAGAAGGACAACGAAAAGAAAATGAGAAAGAGGACTATCGGAAGGTCAAGAGGCTTGGTTTCCAGGGAAATTTTCTTGGATGTCAAAAGCTGGATGCCGGCGGCGGCCAGAAGCATGACGGCAACGGCGGCCAGAAGATAAAACTTATTGAATGTGAAGTAGTCCTGGGTGAACGGAAGAAAGAAAAAAGGAAAGAGAATTATAAACCCGTTGAGAAAGATGTTTTTTACGTTTGAAATGATTTTTTCCATATATTAATTCATTTTATAACAAAATTTATAATAATTTTGGCTAATCTTTAAAACACATTTGGGTGCAGTCAGGGTTAATTCCACCACTCTGGTCGATGTAATAATTTAATGCCGGATAGGTGGCCTTGCACTCGGCGTACGTGCCGCAGATATTGCATTTCCACTGGCCTTCCTGGAATACGTTGATGTAAAGCGGATTATAGTTGGAACATGGCCCGACGGTAATTGGCGTCGGTGTCGGACTGGCGGTTGGGGCCAAGGCGGTGCAGGTCTGGATTCCGGTGTTGCTGCTAGAAACGCCGTAATTGTATTGGCAAATTCCATAGGGGCCGCAGCCGTTTTGGCATCCGAGTTGGGAAATAAGAGGGTCGCTTGTTATCGCCAATCGTGAGTATATCCTGTAAAGGGTCGGTTCATCCTCATCATTGACTTCGTAAATGTAGTTGCTTTTGGGCGTCTGTGGGTCGCAGGGCAATGTTCCGAGGTAAGGCGCGAGATTGGGGGAGGCGGCATTTGAACCGCACATATGACAAGTGGTCGTCCCGGACTCGGGAATATAATTGCCGGCGTCGTAACATATTTCGCTCGGACGTGGATAACGTCCTTTATCATTGAGGAAATCCTCCAAAATCCTGCCCATCGTCGCCAGTTCGCTCTTCCTCCGTCCGTCGTTGGCTTTGTTGATTTGGACTACGGGATTCATCAGGGCGATGCCAATTGTCGCAAGAATGACCAGTATGGCCAGGATGATGACGATTTCAAGAATGGTAAACCCCTTTTTCATATGTATATCATCAGTTTACTAATAACCAGTTGAATTTAACAGGCAAAGTCGATGTTGTGCTGGTTACGACCTTGAAGTATTTCTTGCACTGTCCGTAAACCGCAACGCAGTCCTGTTTCTGGCCGACAACAAGCTGGGAAACCGAGACGGTTGAGGAGGTCGGCGTCAAATAAATCAGCGAATCCTTTTTAACATTGTTGTTGTAAATGACGACCTCGTTGGAATTTTCGGGCAATATGGCGATTCCGGCACTGGATGTGGCGGTTTCGATCGCCGGGGCAAAGACGCCGTTTTGTTCAAAGTTGTCGGCGGCGGCGATAATTGAGGAGGAATCGGTTGCCTCCATGTATTTGTCGGTTATCGCCAAGTTGTTGACGGCCAGGTTATTTATGGTTACCTGTCCGTCTTCGGTCAACGGGCTTATTGTATCGGTCTTTATTCCCTTGAGGGCAATGAGCTCTCCCTTGGTGGTGATGGTCCCGTCGCGGGCAATGGCAACCGCCCCGTCGAAGAAGCTGATTCTTGCAAGAGCCGACAATTTAAGCTCTGACGCAAGAGAGGTGATCGAATTCTGTTCAAAGATTGTGTTGCCGGTCAGCATCGATCCCGATACCGTCACGTTGTAAAAGTTTGAGGAACCGCTGACTGAAAGGTCGGTCAGGGACAAAGGCAGGTTGGCCGTCAGTTTGTTGTCGACGAGGGTGAACTGGGTCGAATCGAGGTTCTGGTAAGTACTCGGATCGGGGACCGGGTTGTTTTGGATGTCGGCCAAAAGCGACTGGATCTGGTTTATGTTGCTGGCCAATGTCGATGAATCGCTGGCGGTTGCGGCAACCCGGTTGGCCAATTCGGTGATGTTGTCGGCCTCAATCTCTCGGGCAGTCAACCGGCCGGAAACCGAGGCTTCGCTTGTTTGCAATTGTCCGGCATACAGGTTGCCGGAAACGGTCGCATCGGTGTCGATCGTCAATGATTGGGCAACGATTTGGCCGGAGAACGAGGCATTGCCCTGGGCATCAATCGTCGTCACGGTCTTGCCCTCCAGGCCCTTAATGATGATCTTTGACAGATTACCTTTTTCGATGTTTTGAGGAGTATCCAGCGCAAACTCTCCCGAATCGGTCGAGACCTCTTGCTCCTGGCCAAGATTGATCACGAGGTCCCGGTCGACGGGCTTTATTTCGTTGAGTTTAGCTGTCCCTGACGCCTCCAAATCAGTGGTTTCGACAATCGGCGACCTGATTTTTTCACTGACGTTAAGTTGTCCAATATCGGCAATCGGGGAGACGATTTTGCCGGTTGCGGTAATGGTTTCGCTGAATATTTCCGTCGACTGGATGATGCCGGTCCTGAGTTCGGCAATGACCGCCTTGGAATAGGCGGCGGCCGTCGCGATCTTCTCTCCGGCGTCGTTGACCAACTCATAAGTGGTCTTGCCGACGGTTGTTGTGACCTTGCTGATCTGGGTTGAGGCGATGTCAGTGACCGCTCCAACATCGGCGATGGCGACGGAATTTCCGACCAAAACAAGAATTGTTTTTTTGTTGCTCTGTGGCGTCCAACTTTCCAAGGCTTTGCCGATGGTTCTCTGGCCGAACCCGGCCTTTTTGGCCGCGCCGGGGGTTGTTGATGAAGTCAGGAGATCTCCGAATTTTATGTCGGCGGAATCGGTTGCGATCTTTACCGGCACACGACCGGCAAGAGCAAGAAGCCTCCTGTCTTCGGCTTCGATGCCCAATGTCTGTCCGGCTTTAGTCGAGATAATCCCGGCCAGGTGCGCTTCGTTTTCAGCTTTGCTTTTGGTCAGGATGGGTACGCCGTAGGCGTCAAGTTCCCCGGTAATCGAAACGACATCTCCCGCCTCAACCGACTGGCTGTCGACCGTGTACCATTCTGCCAAGTCCGCTCCAAATACGACCGCATCAAGTCTTAATTCCTGGTTTTCACCGGTATAGTTGTACAGACGTACGTGATTCGCATCGACCTGCTCGATCTTGTAGCCGTTGTTCCATTCGAACTGGACGTTGCTTAGGGTGGCGAAGTATCCGGGCTTTGCCGTTGAGATTATCGCCCGGTACTGGAAATATTCATTTGGAGTCGAATTGATGGTTGTTCCGTCGGGATTGGTCATGAAACGGTTTCCGACGATGTTGTCGAAATACACATAATTGGTGGCTGAACCGGTGTTCGTGATCCTGATGTATCTCACTCCGTCGCGTTCGACCTCGGGTATTTTTGAGATATCCCAATACACTTTCTGCCAGGCGCCAACCGATGTAATGCTCACTTGCATTTCATGTTCATCGGAACTTGATTCTCCGAAACCGACCTTGACGGTATTTCCGGATTCACCGGCCATTACCCACAAGGACAGGTAATCTTTTGCCGAGAGATCTGCCGAAGCGGTCGCCAGTTCGGCGTAGCCGCCCGATATGGTCGAGGAGAGGACGGCAAAATTGGTCGTGGTTGACTCGTCTTCATCCTCGAAGAAATTGGCGTCGCGGCTGGGGTCTGATGGTGTTGTGATATTGGGCATGGTGACCATGTAGATACGCTCCGTATTACCATTGTCATCACCTCGATACCAGGCCTTGTACGTGCCGTCATCGTTAATGACTCTTGGACAAATAACTTGATTTTGATCACCCTTGCCCGATGAACCCAGAAAAATCTTGCCGTTGGTTGAGGTTGTATCCGACGTTGACAATGGTGCGGTATTGTCAAATTTTGTCCAGGTCAATCCATCGGGGGAAGTCGCATAATAACCTCGATAATTGCCATTTGATGCGCTGTACCACATTTTGTAGGTTGATCCATCAAGGATTACACTGCCCAACAATATTTGACTGCTATCACCATATCCGCTTGTTCCAAGTCCCATTTTACCGCTTCCTTCACAAACTGAATTACAGTCAGTCGCGGTTGTATTGCTGACTTTTGTCCAAGTTGAGGCATCGGATGATGTTGCGTAATAGGTTCTCCAAGTAGATCCGTCATAGCCGGAATACCACATCTTATATGTCGAACCGTCTTTAATGACAGTCGGGTTTAACGTTCCTCCATCGTCCCCTGTGCCACTTGTACCAAGAGGTATTCGACCGCTTGTTCCGGTTGTGTTTGATGCCGCCTCAATCACATTTGTGGTCTTTGTCCAGGTCAATCCATCGGAGGACGTCGCCGAAAAAATTCTCCATACATTGCTTGCGTCGTAACCAGAGTACCACATCCTATAGGTTGAACCATCCTTTATGACGCTGCTTGGGAAAGCGCCGTTCGTATCCCCTCGTCCGGCAGTTGCTCCAAGAGGAATTCTTCCTTGTGTACCTGTTGTGTCGCTATTGGCTTCGGCGGTGTTATTATTTTTTGTCCAGGTCAAGCCGTCGGCGGAATACGCATAATAACCTCTCCAGTTACCATTGTTTCCTGGATACCACATCTTATACGTCGATCCGTCTTTTAGAACCGCACCTGCAATAACGTGGGTGACATCTCCACCCGATGATCCCAAAGGAATCCTTCCTTCGGTTCCAGTGGTGTTGCTGTTTGATGGGATAGCATTGTTTACTTTCGACCACACACCGGATGGAATCGATAGGGCAGTGCTGCCTTCATTTACCGTCCCGTTGGTGGCTGTCCATTTTGTATGGTCATTCACATCATCAATCCTTGTCAGGCTGGCGCTTGTGGTCGCCGGAGTCCAGGGTTCCCAACTTCCATCGGTCGAATTTGAGGTGGCGCCCGATCTTGTTTGGATCTCGATGTTTCCATAGGAATTTAAGTCGGCCAGCCATTTCATCTTCCCGTACGAAACCGCATCCGGCGTATGGATCTCATCAGATATAAACATGCTGTAGGTGTTGGATCCCATGGAGCTGTCATAGGTGGCTCCCGGCGATGTTGAACCGGTGGCAACGGATGCGTCAGTGCTATAAAAACCGATTCTTCCCGAGCCTCCGCCACCTCCGGAATATGTGGAGGAGCCTCCCGAATTTCCATTGGCGTTGACGGCCGTGAAAGATCCGTTCCCGAGGTTCAAGGTCGAACCGACGAGCTTGATGGTTCCGCCGGCTCCGCCTCCACCGCCTCCACCGTAGTTTCCGGATCCGCCGCCGCCATTTCCTC
>JBMOLB010000006.1:0-1269 GCA_049323035.1 Patescibacteria group bacterium
TATAATGCTCCCCGAAGATGAGACAGAAAATTTGAGAAAAATAGGTTAGAATTTAACCATTATGAATAAGCGAAATCATTACACACCAGAATTTAAAGCCAAAATTATCATGGAAGTCCTTAAAGAGGCTGAAACCATAAGCCAGATTGCCCAGAAGTATGGCATTCATGCGAATATGATTTCCAAGTGGAAAAAAGAGTATGAAGATCAGATCACCAGCATCTTTAAGCGTGGAAAAAGTGAGGCGGAAAAAGAGCTAAAGCTTGAAAAAGAGCGTAGCGAAAAGCTTGAAAAGCTCGTTGGCCAGTTGACTTATGAAGTTGACTGGTTGAAAAAAAAATCTGAACAATTCGGCATTAAAATCAGAAAGGCATAAGATGTTCGATTCTACAGATTCCAAGCTAAGTATAAGCCGTCAGGCCGAGCTTTTGGATGTCAATCGAACCAGTTTTTACCGCAAAGAATCCACTGCGGAAGAATCAGAAGAGAATCTCAAGCTTATGGCCCTCATTGATAAAATTCATACAGATTTTCCTACTTGGGGTTACCGCAAAATTGCTGCTTTTATAAGGAATCTAGGTTTTCAGGCGAATCGGAAAAGAATTCGCCGCCTGATGCGAAAAATGACTGTCTATGCTATTTACCCGGGTCCAAATCTCAGCAAGCTTTTGCATGCAAAATACCGGATGCCGTATCTTTTGAGGAATCTTAAAATTGATCGGCCTGACCAGGTCTGGGGCATCGACATAACCTATTTGCCAATGGAAAAGGGGTTTATGTATTTGTTCGTGATCATCGACTGGTATTCCCGCAGCGTGGTCGATTTTGAGCTCTCACTTTCCCTTGAAAAGACCTTTGTGATGAATTGCCTGAAAAGAGCTTTAAGCAGAAGAACACCAGAAATTATCAACAGCGACCAGGGCAGTCATTTTACCAACGCAGATTACATTCAGTTGTTGAAAAGCCATGGAGTCAAAATTTCAATGGACGGCAAAGGCCGGGCTACAGACAATGCAAGAACCGAGAGATTTTTCAGAACCCTTAAATACGATTGCGTCTATATAAACGAATTTGATACGCCAAGAGATCTCAGAGCGGCAATTAACAGCTATATGGAGGTATATAATTTTCAAAGACCTAATCAGGCAATAAACAACCAAACCCCGGCAAACATTTATTTGAATTCCGGCATTAAAGCCGCCGCATAATTTATGAAAGGACCCACCTTAAATTTTTCAAAAAAATGTCTTGACCGCGGGGGGCATTATA
>JBMOLB010000007.1:0-1123 GCA_049323035.1 Patescibacteria group bacterium
ATACCAAGTTCGTATTGACATGCAACAAATAATCATTCATAATCCTCCCAAATCAAACCAGTTTAGGGAGGATTGCCATGGCTCGACCGAAAGCGGTGATTGATGCAACATTGGCCGAAAATGCCGAAGCTGCTTTAAAGGCTCTCCCGGATTCCAAGGTTTGCATTCGACTGAAGGCCATTATCAGCAGCGCTCGCTATCCTATCAGTTTGGTCAGTGCAGTTTTTGGTACTAACCGAACCACCTTATGGAGATGGATCAAGAAGTTTGCCGCCAACGGAGTATCTGGCCTGACTGATGAAGCAAAAGGGCATAAACCTCCCAAGTTAGGTCCCGAACAGCGGCAAGAGGTGGCTTGCTGGTTAGAAGAAGGCCGCAATAGACAAGGAGAAGCCATTTTTTGGACCTTGCCGAAGCTGATGCAGGCCATAGAGACGGAGTTTGGCATCTCCTTGGGGAAGACCGCCACTTGGGACTTGGTACACCAACTGGGCTTTAAACAGAAGGTGCCACGGCCGCGGCATGCCAAAGCAGACAAGCAAGCCCAGGAATCTTTTAAAAAAAACTTATGAGGAAGTAAGGGACTTTCTCGATTCCCCCAATAGTATGGTCTTCTTTTTTGACGAAAGTCGTTTTGGATTGCACCCCTGCGTAGGACGCTGTTGGGCGCGGAAAGGGGTTCGGGTTTCTGCTCCTGTAAACCCGAGCTATCAAAACTTCTATGTTTATTCCGGGGTTTCTCCATTAACCGGGGACGCCTTTTCTCTTTTCTTGCCCTGGGTCAATACGCAAATGATGAACCTCTACCTGGCAGAGATGGCTGCTGCTTTTCCAGATAAGGAAATCATGTTGATCTGGGATCAAGCCGGTTGGCATAAATCGAAGTCTTTAAAAGTGCCTGAAAATATTATGCTTAAATCGCTGCCCCCTTATTCTCCCGAGCTTAACCCGGTTGAAAAGCTTTGGCAGTGGTTAAAGAAACACGTTTGTCGGAACCGCCTTTTTGCATATATGGATGACCTGATGGATACCCTCTCAGAAACTTTGACAAACCTGACTACCACCCGTTATAGGGAGCTCTGTCAGTGCTCCTATTTGTTGCACTAGAAAGCGAACTTGGTAT